>CAZFPL010000089.1:0-12628 GCA_964521085.1 uncultured Anaerolineales bacterium
CCCATCCGTTCTTCCTCGAGGGATACACGCTGATGGGCAACGGCGAAAACACCTTTTTCCAGAAGAACCGGGAATTCCAGCAAACTCTGAACCCGGCCTACCTGGGGTTCGAATCCGACACCCAAACGTTCCTCTACACGCTGCACTACGTCGCGGAGGTGCTCGGCTGGCCGGTCCAATATTACAAACACGTGATCACGCCGCTCCCCTTTGAGGAGATGGCGATTCGGCCCGACGCCCCCGTCCTGTACGAGATCCGCCAGTCCTGCCAAAACCTCGAGATCAACGGGCCGAACACGGTGGTCTTCGTTCTCCCCGACGGGCGGATGGGGATTGCCTGCGACGCGAAGAAACTGCGCCCGGTGGTGGTCGGGAAGGACGAGGGCATGGTCGTCGCCGCCTCCGAGGTTTGCGGGTTAAATCGAATTCTCCCCGGCCGCAACAGCAACGAGGACGTTTACCCCGGCGAGCGGGAATTGGTCATGGTGGATTCGGACCTGGAGGTGCAGCGATGGCCGCAATGACGGATTTGGAGGTCGATCAGCAACGGATCAAGGAAATCCCGTCCATCGCGGACAAACCGCCCGCCGTGCAGCCGTCCGCAGCCGGGAAAGCCGGCGCGGCGGGAAAACGGGTTCCCCTGGCGGCCCCGGTATACGTGAGGGACACGCACGCATCCGATTTTCCCTGGACGATCCGATGGAATTCCGAAACGTGCATCCGCTGCGGCGCATGCGTCGCATCCTGCACGTTCGACGCGCTGCATGCGCAGATCCAGCGGCGCGGGCAAACCGTTTCGGCGGGACAGCTTCCCAGCCCGATGGACACAACCGAAGTCATTCTCGCCGTCCGCCAGGCAAACGATTTGGCGCATGCCTGCCGCGGCTGCGGGATGTGCGAAAAAGTCTGCCCGACCGCTTCGATCCGGCCGATCGCCAACGTGCACAACCGTTTTTCGGTGGTGGCGCGCAAAGGCGGTGTCCCGATCAAGCGCGGCGGGCGCGCGCACCTGATCCCCGGGCGCGTGCTGGATTCGATCAAGGTCGGACGGATCAGCCAGATGACGGACCCCTCGCTCGACGCGGCCCGGCACACGTTCGATCTGCTCACCCCGCTCGGCCGCAGCCTTCCCGCCGACAAGCTCCCGTTGAAAGTCGAAAACGGCAAGCTCGTTCCGGCCGGTTGGGCGCCGCCCGTGCGCTGGATCTACCCGATCCTGATCAGCGACATGTCGATCGGCGCGCTCTCGTGGCGGATGTGGGAAGCGCTGGCGCTGGCGACGGCCTACCTCAACGAGGAATGCGGCCTCCCGGTGCGGATGTGCTCCGGCGAAGGGGGCATGCCGGTGAGGCTGCTTACTTCCAAGCACCTCCAATACATGATCCTTCAGATCGCCTCCGGTCACTTCGGCTGGAACCGGATCATCAAGGCGATGCCCATGATGGTTACCGACCCGGCCGCGATCCTGATTAAGATCGGCCAGGGCGCCAAGCCCGGGGACGGCGGATTGCTTCCGGCGGCGAAGGTGGCGGACCACATCATGGCCATCCGCGGCGTGCCGCACGCCGACCTGCTCAGCCCGCCCAATCACCAGGGGCTCTACAGCATCGAGGAAAGCGTCCAGAAGATGTTCCTGAGCATGAACGCCGCATTTCAATTCCGCGTCCCGGTGGCGATCAAAGTCGCGGCTTCCTCGACCTCGGTCTCGGTGTTCAACAACCTGGTGCGCGACCCGTATCACATCGTCGGCGGTTTCTTCATGGACGGGATCCAGGGCGGGACCGGCGCCGCGCACGAGGTGAACCTCGACCATTCCGGCCACCCGGTGCTGGGCAAGCTGCGGGATTGCTACCTGGACGCCGCCGCCCAGGGACGCCAGGGGCAGATCCCGATTTTCGTCGGCGGCGGATTCGGCCAGACCGGCAACCTCGCGGCGGACGCGTTCAAAGCCATCTGCCTCGGCGCGAGCGGCGTGTTCGCCGCCAAGATCTTTATGCAGGCGGCGGGATGCGTCGGCGACGAAAAGGGCCGCTGCAACGCCTGCAACACCGGCCTGTGCCCGACCGGAATCTGCACCCAGGACCCGGCGCTGGTGGCGCGCCTGGATGTCGATGCGGTCGCGCAAAACATCGTCGATTATTTCCTGGCCACCGACCAGGAGCTCAAGAAGCTGATGGCGCCGATCGGCAATTCCAGCCTGCCCGTCGGGCGCAGCGATGCGCTGATCTCGATGGACAAGGCGGTCGCCGACCGGCTGCAGATCGGGTATGCGTGTTGACCCTGTCCTAACTCCCTCTCCCCCGTCCCCTCTCCCCCTTCCCCTTACGGGGAAGGGGGAGAGGGGAGACTTGGCTCGGGTGTTCTTCCCGGGCGAAGTCGGGGAGAGGGGGTTAGGACAGTAAAAGGTTTCCTATGCTTCACCTGACGACTTTCACCGAAAATAAGCGCGCCTCCACGCAGGAACTCCTGCAATGGATTTATTCCGCCATGGCCAAGGGGGAAACCGATTTCGTCATCGACGCCGCCGGCCAGCATGATATCGGCGGCCCGCTTTGGGATACGCTCGGGCGCCAACTGCATTTCCGGGTGACCAACCCCGGCCAGCGGGTGGGCTCGATGGGCATGCCGGGAACCGAGATCGTGGTGGAAGGATCCGCGCCGGCCGACGTCGGCTGGCTTAACGCCGGGGCGCGGATCGTCGTGCGCGGAGACGGGGGCGATACCACCGGGCACTGCGCCGCCGACGGGGTGATCTACATCGGCGGGCGGGCCGGCGCGCGGACCGGATCGCTGATGAAGCACGATCCCGCCTACAGTCCGCCCCAGCTGTGGATCCTCAAAAACACCGGCTCCTTCCCGTTCGAATTCATGGGCGGCGGGATCGCGGTCGTGTGCGGATACGATTGCGACTCGATGCCCTCGGTTCTCGGACAGCGCGCCTGCGTGGGGATGGTGGGGGGAACCGTCTATGTGCGCGGCCCGGTGGAGGGGCTGGCCGGCGAGGTGAAGCTCGTCGAACAACTCGACGAGGACGATTGGCGCTTTCTCTCCGAAGGCCTGCCGCAGTTTCTTGAAGCCACGGTCCATTTGGATCTGCTGGACACGCTGCGGATCCGCGACGAGTGGCGCAAGATAATTCCCAAGAGCGCGCGGGAATTAAAAAATAGGAAAGCGCGGCCAACGATCTCGGAATTCCGCGCCGCCCATTGGGTAGAAGGCGGGATCTTCGGCGACGTGCTCGAAGACGCCGGCGAAGTGATCCCGCTCGTCCCGCGCGGGAAATACCGCGCAGCCGTCCCGCTTTGGAACAACGCGGTCTTTGCCGCGCCGTGCGAGTATGCCTGCCCGAACGGAATTCCCACCCAGGACCGCATCCGCCTTCTCCGCCAGGGGAAGATCCGGGAAGCGCTCGAGCTGGTGCTCCAGTACAGCCCCTTCCCCGGATCGGTGTGCGGCGCCGCCTGCCCCAACCCATGCATGGCGGCGTGCACGCGCGGGATGATCGATTTTCCGGTTCTCGCCGGTCCGCTCGGAGAATACTCGTTGGATTTGACAGCCCCCCAAAAAGCAACCCCCTCGGGGAAATCCTTCGCGGTCATCGGTTCGGGCGCCGGCGGGCTTTCCGCCGCATGGCAGCTCGCGCTGCGCGGACACAAGGTCACCCTGTATGAACGGGATTCCAGCCTGGGCGGCAAGCTGTTCTCGGTCATCCCGCACGACCGGCTGGATAAGAACATCGTCCGCAAAGAGATCGACCGGCTGCTGGGGCTGGGCGTGGAAGTGCGCACCGGGGTTCCGGTCGATCGGCCGCTTTTCGAAGACCTCCGCCGCCGACACGACGGGGTGATCGTCGCCGCGGGCGCGACCAAGCCGCGCAAGCTTGCCTTCCCGGGCAATGAGCTGACCCTCTCGGCGCTTGAATTTCTCAATGCCGCGAATGAAAGAAACCTCCCGGTGGATATCCGCGGGAAACAGGTCGTAGTCATCGGAGCCGGAGATGTGGGCATGGATGCGTGCTCCATAGCCTGGAAATCCGGCGCGCGCAAAGTAACGGCGGTCGACATACGTCCGCCGGCGTCCTCCAGCCGCGAACGAGCCGCCGCGCTTGCGCTTGGAACGCGCATTCTCTGGCCGCTCGTGGTCCGCGAGTACCGCGACGGAATGCTTGCCTTCGAAGACGGTCAGCCCGCGCTGCCCGCCGACGTGGCCATCGTCGCGATCGGGGAAATTCCCGAACTGGACTGGCTGCCGGACGGTATCGAGCGGGCAAAGAATTTCTATCTCGCCGCCGATCCGCAAGGGCGGACAAGCGACCCGAAAGTGTACGCGGCTGGGGACGCGGCCAAACCCGGACTGCTGGCCGATGCGATCGGCAGCGGGCGGATCGCCGCCCTGGCGGCGCACGCGGATGCGGTCGGCGAACCGTTCTTCCGCCAGCAGAAGGAAGTCATCCCCCGCGAACGGCTGCACCTGGATTACTTCACCCCGCAACGCGGCCGCGCACCGTCCCGCCCGCTCGAAGAAGCCGACCGCTGCATCTCATGCGGCACATGCCGCGAATGCGACATTTGTGTTTCGATTTGCGGACAGGGCGCGATCCGCCGCGTGGAGGAGAACGGGACTCTCTCCTTTGTGGTGGACGAGGATTTATGCACCGGTTGCGGCTTCTGCGCCGCGGCCTGCCCGAGCGGGATCTGGGCCATGGTTCCGATGCGCGAGATGGAAATCGATAAGGAATAAAAGGTTGTAGGCGCGATCGGCGATTGCGCCTACATTTATCCCCTGCGCCGGGATTTTCGGCGCATTTCGACGACCTCTTCATTTTTTAAAATATGCGGTCATTTTTTGTCGAAGGATTTATATATAAATGATTAATAAGACTATTTCGGCCTATATAGTGTTATAATCTGCCAATTGATGGAGACCCCATGCCTAATCTTTTAATCGCATTTCTTACCGGCCTGACAACCGGCGGGTTAAGTTGCCTGGCGGTTCAAGGCGGTCTGCTGGCCAGTTCGGTCGCGCAAGAAATTGAAAAGGAATACCAACCCCGGCCCAGGCATGGGAAGGGGCGGTCGAAATCCACACCGCCTCCGGATTCCGCGCTTCCGATATTGCTTTTCCTGGGCGCCAAAGTGGCTGCGTATACCGTCCTGGGATTGCTCCTTGGCTGGTTGGGATCCATGCTTCAATTGACGCCCATAATGCAGGCTGTCCTGTTCATCGGGATCGGCATCTTCATGCTGGGAAATGCCTTGCGAATGTTGGACGTTCATCCGATCTTCCGGAATTTTGTCATTCAGCCGCCGCGCTTCCTAACCCGCTTCATCCGCCGAACGGCCAAAAACGGGGACACGTACGCAACTCCGCTGTTCCTCGGCGCCCTGACGGTGTTCATCCCGTGCGGGGTGACCCAAGCCATGATGGCGGTGGCCATGGGAACCGGAAACCCGCTGCAAGCCGCAGCGGTCATGTTTGCCTTTACGCTCGGCACCAGCCCGGTGTTCTTTACCGTGGCGTACCTGGCGACGCAGCTCGGAGCCCGGCTCGAAAAGTGGTTCCTGCGCGCAACGGCGATCGTCGTATTGGCGTTGGGGCTGGTCTCCATCAATTCGGGCCTGACCCTCGCCGGCTCGCCGCTTTCGGTATCCAATTTGTTCCAATCCGCGCCACCAGCGGTTCCCGCCGCCGCAAGCAGCGCATTGACCCTGACCGCCCGCAGCAACGGGTACTTCCCGGGCCGGTCGTATGCCAAGGCCGGCGTGCCCGTGACGCTGACCCTGGTGACGGTAAACAACCGCTCCTGTTCGCGTTCGTTCGTCATCCCGTCGTTGAAAATCCAGAAATTGCTGCCGGAAACCGGCACTGTCCAGATCGATCTTCCCGCTCAGAGCGCCGGGAAAACGCTTTACTTCTCGTGCTCGATGGGAATGTACAGCGGATGGATCATCTTCGAGGATTGAGGCAACCGATGCTGAAAAGAACTTTCCGCGTGACCGGCATGCAGTGCCCTAATTGCGCGATGCAGATCGAGGGGCTGGAGGATGAATTGGACGGGATCGTCAGCGTCCGCGTGAGTTATTCGAAAACTCTGGTGGAAATCGAGTTCGATGAAGCCAGGGTCGACCTCTCCCGGATTTTTAAATCGGTGGAGCGGAAAGGATATGGCCTGACGGAGGCCTAAACCGCCTTCGAAAGGGATCTTCCAGCCGCGATCGCCAATCGCGGCTGTATTCTCTCTGAATTGGTTGCAGCGATCGGTGATTGCGGCTGCCCGCCGCCCATACCCCATATGGGGTATGCCCGAATGGCCCGCTCGTAGGACGACAGTCGGAAAAGCCTGACATACACTGGTCTTGTACGATGAAATATCCGGATTTCGGTGTACCGAGAAGATCCGAACAGGCTCCGGTATGCCATTTGGCCTGAGCATGACCCCGCCCTTGCTCAGGCCGTTGTTTTCCTGCCGTCCCATTCGGCTTCTCCCAGACCGATGACCACCGGCCTCGTTCCGGCCGGTTGAAGCCCTTGCTCGCGCCGACGGCAGACGAAATGTCCGACTCTCCGCCATCCAGCAATCTCCTGATCCCCTCCCTGCGCGAAATCGCCCAGGCGCTTTCGGCCGCCTGGGACCTGGACACCACGCTCGACCTGATCGCACGCCGCACCAACCACGTCATGGGAACGGATTCCTGTTCGCTTTACCTTCTGGAATCCGAAGGGGAGATCCTGCGCCTGCGGGCATCCACCCGCCTGGCGCGTGAATCACTTGGGCGCGCTTCCCTGCGCCTGGGTGAGGGTCTGACCGGATGGGCGGCCCGGAATGGAAAACCGGTGGCCGTACGCGAGGCGCAACTCGATCCGCGGTTCAAACTCCTTCCGGAGACCGATGAAGAGGGATTGCGGTCCCTGCTGGCCGTCCCGCTCACCAACCGCGGGCGGGTGATCGGCGCGATGAACGTCCAGACCGCCGCGCCGCGCGATTTTTCCGGCGACGAAACGGAGCTTCTGCAGCTGATCGGCGATTTGGCGGCGGGCGCACTGGACCGGGCGATGCTCTACGACAGCATGAATCGGCGGTTGGATGAACTGACCACGTTAGCCAAGGTCAGCCAGATGGCCACCTCGCCGATGGTGCCGGACGAAATGCTGGAGCTGGTGGCGGAGATGGCCGCCGAAGTGCTGGGCACCGACGTTTGCTCGCTGCAACTTATCGACGAGGATCGCGGCGAGCTGGTGATGCGCGCCGCCTGGAGCCGCAGCCAAGCCTACCGCCGCCGCCCGCCGCTGCGAATCGACGAGGGAATCGTCGGCGAGGTGATCCGCCGCGGCAAGCCGGTGACAGTGGAGGACGTTCGAGAGGACCCGCGCTACCGCTTCAAGGAACTGGCCCGGCAGGAGGGCCTGGTATCGATGCTTTCGGTTCCGCTGATGGTGCGTGAAAAAGTGATCGGGGTGATGAATTGCTATATCGGCCGCCCGGTCGGGTTCACTCCGCAACAGATCGCGCTGTGTTCCACGCTGGCCAACCAGACCGCGCTGGCGATCGAGAACGCGCGCCTCTCCACCAGCGCCGCGATCGTGCGCGAGATGCACCACCGCATCAAGAACAACCTGCAGACGGTGGCGATGCTCCTGCGGATGCAGCAGAACGGCGGCAACAGCGGTTCGCCGGCCGACGCGCTGCACTCCAGCATCGGCCGGATCATGAGCATCGCGGCCGTGCACGAGGTGCTCTCCCGCCAGGGCTTCCGCCTGGTGGACATCCGGCAGGTGGCGGAGCGCATCGTACGCCTGACCTCGCAAAACATGGTCCGGCCGGACTTGAAGGCGGCGATCTCGGTGGAGGGGGAACCGCTGCTCCTGCCTTCGCGGCCGGCCACGTCGCTCGCGCTGGTGATCAACGAACTGGTGCAGAACGCGCTGGAGCACGCGTTTGACGGCCGTTCCGAAGGCAGCGTGCGAATCCTCCTGACCCAGACTCCGGAGGACACGCTGGTGGAGATCCGGGACAACGGCGTGGGATTTACGGAGGCTGCGCCTCCAACGCATCTAGGTTTGGAAATCGTGAACACCCTGGTGCGCGACGACCTGTGCGGGAAAATTGAGTTTCACAGTGATCCCTCCGGGACCCGGGCGGTTGTGCGCATTCCGCGCGCGGAAGCATTTCAGGAGGCAGAATGAAGAAGCTGAGAATCCTTATCGCCGATGACGAATCGCTGATCCGGATGGGATTAAAAACGATGCTTACATCCCTCGGGCACGAAGTCCTGCCGGCCGCCGACGGGCACGAAGCCCTGAACCTTTTCCACAGCCGGACCCCGGACATGGCCATCCTCGATATCCGCATGCCGTTCACCGACGGGCTCGAAGCGGCCCAGGCGATGTACCGGCACCGTCCGATCCCGATCCTGATCCTCACCGCATTCGGGGAACAGGACCTGATCGAAAGCGCGGCCGCGCTGCCGATCCAGGGTTACCTGATCAAGCCGGTCGACGAACGCGACTTGGCGGCCGCGATCGAAGTCGCAATGACACGGTTCAGCGAATCCCAAACCCAGGCCAAGGAAACGGCGGAACTTCGCTACGATTTGGAATCCCGGAAAACGGTGGAGCGGGCGAAGGGACGGCTGATGGAACAGGGAAAAACCGAGGAGGAAGCGTACCGGGAAATCCAAAACCGGGCCCGATCCCAACAGATTTCCATGCGCCTGGCGGCCAACGAATTGCTGCGCACGCAGGCGGAATAACCCCGCGTAATTTATTATTACCGGCAACCATCTGTACTATAATCAACCCATGCTTCCCAAAAGCATCGGGCGATATCAGATCCTCGATAAAATCGGCAGCGGCGGAATGGCCGTGGTGTATCTGGGTCAGGAAGAGGTGTTCGAGCGCCAGGTGGCGATCAAGGTGCTGCCCACCCACCTCGGCCAGGACCCGGACAACCGCGAACGATTCCGGCGTGAGGCCAAAGCCATCGCCAGCCTCGAGCATGCCGCCGTCGTCCCGGTTTATGATTACGGCGAAGACGGCGACCAATTGTTCCTCGTCATGCGCTATATGCAGGGCGGTTCGCTGAAGGACCGGCTGACCCACGGCCGGATTCCCCTTCCCGCCGCGTCCACCATCATCCGGCGCATCGCCTCGGCGCTCGACAAAGCCCACGCCATGGGGATGATCCACCGGGACATCAAACCCGGCAACATCCTCTTCGATCTGGAAGACAATCCCTACATCACCGATTTCGGATTGGTGAAGATGGTCGAATCCAGCGTGCAGCTGACCCACAGCGAATTCTTCGGCACGCCGGCCTACACCAGCCCGGAACAATGCCAGGGAGAAAAGACCATCGACGCGCGCGCCGACGTCTATTCCCTGACGGCGATGTTCTTCCATATGGTCACCGGTTCCCAACCGTACGAATCGAACAACGCCATGGCGCTCCTGATGAAACATGTCTCCGATCCCATCCCGCGCCTGACGGACACGGCCCCGGATCTTCCCGCGGAGCTGCAAACGGTCATCGACCGCGGCATGGCAAAATCCCCGAACGACCGTTATGCCACGACGGGCGAGATGGCCAAAGACGTGGAGCGGAATATTTCCTCCGCCTCACCATCCGGCCGGCAGGAGACGGCGAGCGGATGGGGATTCAGCCCGAATCCGGCGGCCGGCTCCCTCCCCAACACCGAATCCGCGCGCGCCGTGTCGTTCGATTCGCTGCGCGCGCCGCAATCCGCCCCCGTCCGCACCGACGACACGCCCACCCGGCGGGATTCCTTCGCTCCCGGAAAGATGCCTTCCGTCGAACCAGGGGAAATTCCCGGATTGTCCGTGGACTCCGAAGCCACGAACCCCATCGACTTCCGCGCCATTCCGACGGAACGGCGCCGGTTGGAATGGAAACCGCAGGCGGACAGCGCGCCGGCCGCCCCGGCGCAAAGCGCCGCGCCTCCGGCATCGTCGTTTGCGACGACAAAACCGTCCCCATCCACCTATACCCAGCCGCCCAAACCGCTCGAGAAGAAAACGGCCGGCATCCCGATCCTCTTATTCGTTGTCTTGATCCTGATCATCAGCCTGGTGTATTTCGCGGTTCAGAAGGGTCTTTTCTAGAATTTAATCTCACCCCGAAGTCGCAAAGCACACGAAGATTTTTTTTAAAATCTTTGCGCCCTTTGCGGCTTTGCGGTGAGAACTTTTTTTTATCGGTAATGGGGGATCGACGTCACGCCTTGGCGGGCGCCAGGGCGAACTCGATGTTGTAGACGTCCCCGTCGAACTCGGTGTTGACCTTGTATCCCGAATTGTAGAAGACGGTCAGCATCGCCTTGTTGGTCGGCAGGACCTTGGCGTAGAACTTTTTAATCCCACGCTGTTTGGCCACGCGGCAGAGATACTGCAGGAGCACCGTCCCCATGCCTTTCTGCTGCCATTCGTCCTGGACGATAAACGCCACTTCCGCCGCCTGGGTCTTGGGGTCCAGGAAGTATTGGGCGATCGCGACGATCTCTTCGCCGGAGACTCCCGGGACCGTACCGACGATGGCCAGGTTGTTTATGTAATCGACGTTGGTCAGCTGCTGGACGTCCTTGTGCGGAAAGGTCACCGTGTGGGTCATGTAGCGGGTGCGCAGGGAGGTCGGGCTGAGCGAATAGAGCATCTCCGAGAGCGAGGCTTCGTCGGTGGGTTTGACCGGGCGGAAGAAGAGTTCGGTCCCGTCGTTCAGGGTTTGGTAGATCTCCAATTCCTCCGGATAGATGACCTGTTTCGTATCCAGCACGATCTGATCCGCGAACAGATACTTCTGGGCTTTGGCGGCCTGGATCAGGTCGGCGCGGAATTTCGGATGGGCGATGTTGATCAGCGAAAGCACCCGCTCGCGGATGCTCTTGCCGTGCAGGTAGGCCACCCCGTACTCGGAAACGACGTAGTGCACATCGCCGCGGGTGACGACCACGCCGGCGCCCTCGGCCAGATGCGGCACAATCCGGCTGATGGTGCCGTCCTTGGCGGTGGAGGGCACGACGATGATCGCCTTGCCGCCGCGGCTGCGGGCCGCGCCGCGGATGAAATCCACCTGCCCGCCGATCCCGCTGTAGAATTTGTATCCGAGCGAATCCGCGCACACCTGCCCGGTGAGATCGATCTCCAGGCCGACATTGATCGCCACCATCTTCTCGTGTTGGGCGATGATGTTGACGTCGTTCACATATTCGGTCGGGTAGAACTCGAAGAAGGGGTTGTCGTTGAGGTATTCGTACAGCCGCTTCGAACCCATGCAAAAGCTGGCGACCACCTTCCCCCGGTTGAGGTTTTTCTTGGAGCAATTGATCGCCCCGCATTCCACCAGGTCGATGATCCAATCGCCGAACATCTCGGTGTGAACGCCGAGGTCCTTCTTATCGCGCAGGCATTCCGCCACCACCTGGGGCACCCGGCCGATGCCGCACTCGATGGTGCTTCCGTCTTCGATCAGGCGGGCGATGTTCTGCCCGATGCGGCGCATCACCTCATCCACATCCGGCAGGGAGACTTCGATCAGATCCTCGTCGTACGGCACCAGGGCTTCGATCTCGTTGATGTTGATGAAACTGTCGCCGAAGGTCTTCGGCATCCGGGTATTGACCTGGGCGATGACGTATTTGGCGTTGGCCACCGCCGCCTTGACCACGTCCACCGATACGCCCAGGCTGCACAACCCGCCGGCGTCGGGCGGGGAGACGCTCACCAAGGCGACGTCGATCGGAATCCGTCCGCTCTCGAATTCGTTGGGGATCTCCGAGAGGAAGATCGGCGTGTAATCGCCCATGCCCTGTTCGATCGTCTCGCGGACGTTATCGCCGATGAAGAACGTGTTCAGGCTAAATCGGTCCCGGTAGCGTTCCTCCAGGTAGGGCGCTTTCCCCATGGTGAGAAGGTGGACGATGCGCACGTCCCGGACCTCTTCGCAGTATTCCACCATGGCGTTGACCAGGTATTGCGGCTGGGCGCAACCGCCGCCGATGAACACGCTGTCGCCGGATTGAACCAGGCGCATGGCCTTGGCGGCGCTCGCCACCTTATCCGCGTATTTGGTTTTCCAATCGAAGGTCTGCATTCCTACACCCGACATTATCCTTCGCTCATTGAATAGGTTGTCAAGCCGAGCATCTGCCCTCGCGCCTACCCTTGCGTTTGCCCTCGCGCCCGCCACCCGAGCGATGAGCATCGGTGATCTTCCGATGCGATGATCTCGCGAGTGGTGGGAGCATGTTGCCATCGGGTCTGATTCATGATGGCAACATGAATGCGCAGCGGGGGCCGCTCCCGCCTATTCTTTTTCCACGCTCATGCGGGCATCGACCGCAATCGGAACCGTCCCGCGGGGTCCCACCACGTAGGGGTTGATGTCCAGCTCCTGGATCTGGGGATACTCCGTCACCAGTTGCGAAAGCCGCTGCAGCCCTTCGGCGATGGCTTCGATATCCACGCCCTCTTCGCCGCGCACGCCCTGCAGCATCTTGTAGGTGCGCGTGCTGATCAGCATCTGTTTGGCTTCGTCCGCGGTGAGCGGCGCCAGGTAGAACGAAACATCCTTCATTACTTCCACCATCGTCCCGCCCATGCCGAACATCATCAGCGG
>CAZFPL010000090.1:0-12176 GCA_964521085.1 uncultured Anaerolineales bacterium
TCACCGTCATCCCCAACGGGATGATCATGCTGAACGCGCTTCCCTGGTGGAAGGATGCCATCACCGGCGCGATCATCCTGCTGGCCGTCCTGGTCGACGTCGAGCGCCGCCGGGCCCGGCAGGCCGTCTCCAAGCCGCAAGTCAGCTCCTCGATCCTCAGCGGGCGCTACCTGAACGAAATGCTGACCCGGCTCGCCCAGACGGTCGAGGAGCGGATTGGTTTTGCCTATTGCCGGATCTACCTCGCCGACCGCGATACGGGCGAATTGGTGCCGCAAACCCCGCCGCAGGACGATCCGTCGGCCGCCATCCCCGAGCGAAGGGCGCTTACCGGGCGCGGCAGCATTCTGCAGGAGGCGAAAGAAACCCGCCGTCCGGTGTATGTTCCGGATATCGGCCGCCGTGCGGGGGTGGTGCCGATGGGCGTGGATTCGCAATCCGCGGTTGCTCTTCCGCTGATCCAAAACAAACGGATCGTTGGAGTGCTTGAAGTCCAAAGCCCGATCCCGGATGCGTTCCGCGACGAAGCGATCGGGATCCTCGAAGGAGTGGCGTCCTCCGTCACTCCGAATCTGGAAGACGCATGGCTTCTGGAAAGCGGCTGGTTGATGCGGCAGACGCGTGACGCGCTACGGCATCTCTGGGATGATCATTACCTGGGACGCTGCCCGCTGGCCGAATGGGCTATTGTGCCAAAGGGCGCTACTGCAGAGTCCGCACCGCCGAATCGCGGGGAGGAACTGCGCCACGTACTGCTTACCGCGATTGACGGTCTGCGCCCGCCGGCCGGAGAAACCCGCGATTCCACGCGCCCCAAACGCGGCCACCGGATTTTACAGCTTACCTATGTGGAGCAACGTCCGGTGGATCAAATATCACGGGAATTGCACATGAGCCGCCGTCAATATTTCTACGACCTCAAGGGAGCGATCGAAGCGCTTGTAGACGCCCTGGTTCGAAACCATCACCCGGTACATTAGCAGGAAAACGGCGGGTCAAATTGTCGATTACCCCGGCGCCGAAGTGACGTTGCACCCCGATTGCACTTGTGAAATAAAATCCCCCATCTTTTCCAAAACGATTGCACTTCATTTGCATTCAATTTGCATCAAGTATGCGCTGAATGTATTGTCTCGCCCCCAATCCGTTTGCTAGCATATAAAACAGCCTTCCGCCATTCATTAACCCGCACGAGATTCGGCAACCGTGAGGAGATAGACCGGACCGGAAAATCCGGCGCGGTCGAATATGCTTGCGATTCGAGGAAAAACCAATGAAGAAAACACGATCCGATCGACGCAAAAGAGTTTCCTCTCCCCCGGGCGCACGGAACGCTTCCAAGGCGGAAATGCCATCCACCGCCAATGCACTGGAGATGGTCGATATTGAAAAATATTTCGGACTTGTGTGCGCCCTCAAGAATATCAATCTTACAGTCGGCCGGAATGAAATTGTCGGCCTGATCGGGGACAACGGGGCGGGAAAATCGACCATGGTGAAGGTTCTCACCGGTGTATTCCCACCCTCCAGCGGGGAGTTGTATATCGCCGGCCGGAAGGTGGATCTCGGAGCGTACAGCGTCAAACGGGCGCACGCGCTGGGGATCGAGACGGTCTACCAGGACAAATCGCTGGGGGAAAAGCAGCCGCTGTGGCGGAATTTCTTCATCGGCCGAGAGATTTGCTATCCGCTTGGGTTCATCAACGTAAAGAAGGAAAAAGAAATCGCGGGCGAAATCATGGTCAAGACGATCGGGTTCCGGGGCGCGGGAATAACGGTGGATTCGAACGTCAGTAAACTGTCCGGCGGAGAGCGCCAGGGAGTGGCGATCGGGAGAGCCATGCACTTCGAGGCGGAGCTCATCATCCTCGACGAACCCACAGTCGCCCTCTCGCTGAAGGAAGTGCGCAAAGTGCTGAACTTCGTGCACAAGATCAAGGCGGCCGGAAAAGCGTGCATTTACATCTCCCACAACCTCGCCGACGTATACGAAATTTCCGACCGGTTCGTCATCATGGACCGCGGAAAGATCGTGGCGGATAAACCCAAAGCGGAGATTTCCCTAACGGCGCTGGATGATTTCATGCTGGAATACGCCCACGGCCGGATGGACGAGGTGCTGTCATGAAAACGCGCAGCTCGTTTTGGTCTTTCCTGGGAAGGATCGAGGGACTTCCCGTGGTCGGGGTGCTGCTTATCCTCTATGCCGGCTTCGTAATCACCGCGCCTACCGTCTTTACCAAACCGTTGATCTACATGTCTTTCCTGCAAACGGTGCCGCCTTGGCTGGTGCTCGCGCTGGGGCTCACGCTGGTGATCACCGCCGGCGAGATCGATCTCAGCTTTCCCGCGGTGGTTGCCCTATCGGGATTTGTCTTCGCCTACGTTCTTAAACACGTCCATGTTCCCTGGGCTCCATGGCTGGGAATCATTTTAGCGCTCGCCGCCGGCGCGCTGGTCGGATACACCAACGGGCTGCTGATCGCGAAGGTTGGCGTTCCGTCGATCATGGCCACCCTTGCCGCGCAGTTCTTCTGGTACGGGATAACGATCCTGATCGCGAACGGATTGCAGCTCAACCTCGCGGAGGTGGAAGACACCGCCGCCCACGAACTGCTGACCGGCCGGATCCTGGGCATCGTCCCCGCCCAGGCCCTTTGGGCGGCCGGGCTGGCGATCCTCTTATGGTTCATCTTAAACCGGCACAAATTCGGCGAGGCGATCATGTTCATCGGCGACAACCCGAACGTGGCGCGGGTGATGGGAATCGATGTCGAAGCAACCAAAATCCAATTATTCACCTTGATGGGAATCATTGCCGCGTTCGGCGGCCTGCTCTTGACCATCGAAATCAACGTGTTCTTTCCCAATCAAGGGCAGGGATTCATGCTGTGGACCATGGCCGCGGTCTTCATCGGCGGAACACTGATCTCGGGCGGGAAGGGCAGCGTGGTCGGCACCTTTTTCGGAGCGTACATCATCGGCTCGCTGCAGGCCGGGGTAGTCGCCACCGGGGTCACAAGTTATTGGGTTCAATCGTTGATGGGACTCATCATCATCATCGCGATCGTAATCAATGTGCTCATCGGGGACGGACGCATCGGTCCGGCATACGCGCGGATCCGACAGTGGATCCTACCGGGCCGCGCGAAATCCGCCGCTGCGGGAAAGAAAACGGACGATGCGGAAGGGAACTGATCACTCCCCGGCGCATCGCGAAGCCCAATCCGTCGGAGAAGGAGGTGCCGTAAAAAGCATTTACATAATCCAATGAACCATCGCGTGTCATTTGCGAAAGAACCCTTTCGACACCCAAAAGGAGGAAAACCATGAAGCGTTTCGTTCACCTACTGGCCATCCTGCTGTTGGCCACCCTCGTCCTCTCGGCCTGCCAAACGGCAACCGCCAATCCGGTGGAGGTCACGAGGATCGTCTCGGAGAAACAAACGGTGGAAGTTCCTGTGACGGTTGAAGCATCCGCCGCCGGAAAAGAACTCGTCGTCTACATGCAAATGGGCGGGAATCAGGGCGATCCTTCCACCCTGGCGCGGACCAACGGCGCCAAAGCCGCCGCCAAAGCGCTGGGGATCAAGCTGATCGAGCAATACTCCGGCTGGGATTCCCAGAAGATGATCGATCAGTTCAAGGAAGCCATCGCGGCCAATCCGGACGGCATCGTGATCATGGGCCATCCCGGGGAAGATGCGATGCGGCCGCTCGTGGAACAGGCGATCGGCATGGGCATCGTCGTTACCAGCGGCAACAACCCGCTGCCGAATATCGAAGCCAAGTACCAGGTTAATGGATTCGGATACGCCGGAGCGGACCTGTATGCCGGCGGCTTCCTGACGGGCACGGCGATGGTTGCGGCGGGCCTCAAGGCCGGCGATGAAGCTCTGGTGTACGATATCTGGCACCAGGAAGGCCGCAGCAAGAGCTCGCAGGGCGTGTACGACGCGCTCGTCTCGGCCGGGCTCACGGTGGAGAAGCTCGATGTCACCGATGACGTGGACAAGGATGCCTCTCTCGCCATCCCGGTCCTGACAGCCTACATCTCGGCACACCCGAATCTCAAGGCGATTGGAACCCAGCACGGCAACATCACCGCGACTTTGCCGAAGGTTCTGGAGGCGGCGGGCAAGCAACCCGGTGACATCATCGTCGGCGGCATCGATCTTTCGCCCGCGACGATCGACGGCATCAAGGCCGGCTGGATCAGCGCCAGCTTCGACCAGGTGCTCTACCTGCAGGGGTACTTCCCGGTCCAGCAAGTCTGGTTGACGAAGAACTACCTGATTCCGGGCCTGCATATCAATACCGGTGTCGGCACTGTCCGTCCCGATAACATTGACTTGATCGCACCGCTAATCGAACAGGGAATCCGGTAAGACCGGCTTCTCAGGAGTTCGAACAATCGACTGAAAAGCCCTTGCCTTTCCGGCAAGGGCTTTTCACCCATATTGCGATGGTAGAATTTCATACGGTTTCTTCTGCAAGCCGGATCGTTTCTGCCGTCGCCTGGGAGCGAAATCGATGAATAAACCGAGAATCTTCGGCTGGAGTCTGAGAGCGGCGATCCTGATCGTCCTCCTGGCCATGACCGCTGTGCTTTGGCAAGGCGGGAGTGACTCCTCCGCCAAAAAGATCCGCGTCGCCATCGTGCCGCCCGGATTTGGAAGCCCGTTTCATGTGGCCATCAAAGAGGGAGCCGTAAGCGAAGCAGAGCTGCTTGGGTGGGCGGTGGATGCAGTGGCGGCGGAAAAGGAAGACGATTTCTCCGGACAGGTCGCCGTGGTGGAACAGGAACTGCAAAAGGGGATCTCCGCCATCGCCATCAATCCGATCGACGTGAAAGCGATCGTCACGGCGGTCAAGAGCGCCAACAAACACAACATCCCCGTATTCATGCAGAACACCATCACCCCGCTTGACGAGGGCGAGGTGGTCGAATACATCGGATATGACCAGTGGGCCGGCGCGGTCCAGCTCGCCCGCTACACATGCAATCTATTCAACCAAAACCACATTGCCGGCGGGAAGGTCTATATCCTGATGGGAATTCCGGGTTTCCACGCCAACCGCAGAACCCAGGGTTACGAGTGGGGCATATCCAAATACTGTCCGGAAGTGGAGATCATCGGCAAACAGACGGCGGAATGGGACCGGACGAAAGCGGTGGAAGTGGCCACCGCCGCATTACAGCAACACCCCGAGATCAATCTCTTCTATGGAAATTCCGACGAGATGGGAATCGGGGCCTGCATCGCGGCTAAAAAACTCGGGCGCAGTGTTAATACCGACGTCTGGTGCATCAGCATCGACGGAAATCCGGTCACGCTCGACCTGATCGACCGCGGCGAGACGACCGCCACGCTGGGTGTGTATCCGTTCCTGATCGGGGCAACCGTCATCCGGCAGATGAAAAAGGTGTTGATCGACGATTTGGAGGTTCCGTATATCCTTGTGACACCCTCCATTGTCGTCGATAAAAACAACGTCGACGCGTATAAATCCTACAGTACTTGGACCGATCCGGTGGAGGGCGGGCCCGAGTTCGACAACGGCAAGCCGACCGGGGAAATGTAGACTCCCCGCAAATCGGAGGTGGGATCGGCCGACCCGGCTTTTTATTTTATGGAAACATGGACTCCGGGGCGGTCAGCAATTGTTTTCTGAGATGGAAGTACATCTACGCCAGGATCAACCCGAGGATCACTAGCGGTAAGAGGATATCCTCGAACGGGGTGTCTATCAGCAAGCGCAGTCGCAAGCCGAACGAACACAATGCGATCCAAGAGGCTGACAGGGAACCGAAAATTATCTTAAACCGGATGGACATTGGCACCTTGCGCCATTCACGGCTTGCCGTGAGAAGAATTGCCGGCGTCACCGCCGCAATCTGAATGAGAATCCACACCAAAAGCCAGGAAGAATACTGCTCCATTCCAGCCCGGCGCGGGTTGAAAATCAAATCGGCGGCGGCGGCCAAAATTTGCGCAGTGGATGCCCCGAAGCAAATCCATACGAAACGCTTCCACTTCTCCAGATGGATTTCCATTTGTTCGAGGATCATGGAAGATTCTCCTTTTGTGAGGAATTATCCTTAAGGACGGCCTGAATCCGCTCCCGCACGGCGGCGTTTTCAAATACGAGAATATTGCGGCGGATGAAAGCGGCCAGCAGGTCTGCACCGGTGCGGGTCAGCCGGTAATATCGGCGTTTCGGGCCGATATCGGATTCGCGGAGTTCGCTGCATACCAATCCCAGCGTTTCAAATCGATTGAGAGCCCGGTAAATGCTGTTTTCATCAACCGAAACGGTGTTCTGGCTGAGTTGTTCCACCGCCGATCCCGCTTCATATGCGTAAGCCGGACGTTCATGCAGGAACATTAAAAGCCAGAAAGTCAGAAGGCCTTTTTTATAGACGTCTTCCCAATTGATCAGAAGCTCGGTCGAGGGATCTATTTTTGTATTCATGGGTTGTCCCATACTATTCCACATTAGGTAGAATAGATTAAGATTTCGTATTTGTCAACAACTTTTTAACAAAAAAACAGACATGGTGTTCTTCTATTTGGGGACTGGGTACACGAAAAATTGAAAAATGCCAAAAAACCGCGGTTTGGGAGGTATAATCCCGATCAAGGTTTTTACAGTTCGGAATTTAATGCGGAAGCAACAGAAATAGCGGCTTCCTGCGGGAAATAAGGTCGGACTGGGTAGTGGAAATTCACCAAAGAACATATGTTCCATAACATAGGATGAGATCGTCCCCTCGAATGACTGACGAACCGTTGCACGATCCGAAATTCAACCTCCCCGATAATCTGATCGGGCGAATCGCCATCACCAGCCTTGACCGTATCTATAACTGGGGAAGGCGGAACTCGGTCTGGCCGATGATGTTCGGTTTGGCCTGCTGCGCCATCGAAATGATTTGCACACAGGCAAGCCGTTTCGATAAGTCGCGGTTTGGGATGGAGATCATGCGACCGAGCCCGCGCCAGAGCGATTTGCTGATCGTCTCGGGGACGGTCACCAAAAAAATGGCTCCGACGATCGTCCGGTTGTACGACCAGATGGCCGAACCGAAATACGTGATCGCCATGGGCGCGTGCGCATCGGGCGGCGGACCTTTCCGGGAAGGGTATAACGTGGTTCCGGGGATCGACCGTTTCCTGCCCGTGGACATTTACATCCCGGGATGCCCGCCCACGCCGCAGGCTCTCCTGAATGGTTTGATACAACTTCAAAAAGTGATCTCCGGCCAATCCATACGGACGGCGCCGTGGTATCGTAAAACGGACCGGGAAGTGCCGGTACCGATGCTGGGGCCGGATCTGGTCATCCCGTCCCGCGAAAGTGATTCTCAGAATTCGGAGGGTCAGGGGGCGTGAACCTTTCCGAGCGATTCCCGGGCATCGTCAAAAAAGACGAACGACAGGGCTACTCCGGCTGGATCGTCGATTCAGGCGCGCTTCCGGACATTGCGCGCGCCCTTCGCGACGAGGAGGGGTTTGATTACCTCTCCTCGGTGACAGGTGTGGATTATCTCCCTGAAGGTCAATTCGAAGCGGTCTACCATTTCTTCCAAAGCGGCGGCGGTCCGGGAATCGTCCTTAAAACCCGGGTGCCGCGCGTGGATCCTTTTCTTCCCAGTCTGACTTCCATTTTCCCGGGTGCTGAATTCCAGGAGCGTGAGATTTGGGATCTGTTTGGGATCCGCTTTGAAGGGCATCCCGATCTGCGCCGGATCCTGCTTTGGGAAGGCTTTGACGGGCATCCGCTTCGAAAGGATTGGCGCGAACCGCTGTATGAGGCGGACGTCAAGCCGTTCTCCAGCCGCTGGCCCGAGGGGCGCATGGGATCACGGACGGAACCGCCCTTCGTCCATCCGGCAGGTGAGATTTCCCCCGACGGCTGGGAATCGGAAGATGACCGGGCGTTATACGCTGCGCTGGAAGAAAGCGGCGACGGGCGGACGGGTGCGCTGCAAACCGAATGCTTGACTGTCAATCTGGGTCCGCAGCATCCCTCCACCCACGGAGTTTTTCGAGTCGCCGCGCTTCTCGACGGCGAGAATGTTGTGAACCTGAAACCGGTCATGGGCTACCTGCACCGGTGCCACGAGAAAATCGGCGAACGGAACACCTTCCACGGAAACATCCCGTACACCGACCGGCTGGATTACCTCGCCTCGTTGAGCAATAACTTCGGCTACGTCATGGCGGTCGAAAAACTCATGGGCATCCGTCCGCCGGAGCGGGCCGAGTATCTGCGGGTCATCCTGGCGGAACTGACCCGCATCGTAAGCCATTTATGGTCGATCGGATTTCTCCTCAACGACCTGGGTGCTTTTTTCACCCCCGCGCTGTACGCGATCGAGGAACGCGAATTGATCCTCGACATCTTCGAATCCGTTACCGGATCGCGGATGATGTGCAATTTCTTCCGCTTCGGCGGATTGGCAGGGGACGTCGGAGAGGATTCGCTGCAAGCGATCCGCGGCCTGGTGGAGGATCGGCTTCCCGGCAAGGTGGACCAATTGGATGCCTATTTAACCGGGAATGAGATACTGGTCCAGCGTTGCGTGGGAGTCGGATTGCTGCCCCGCGAAAAAGCACTCGCGTATTCGGCCGCCGGGCCGGTCCTGCGCGCATCGGGAGTGGCTTACGATGTACGCAAAGCCGAACCGTATTCCGTGTACGACCGGTTCGAGTGGGATGTGGCCTGCCGCGACGGGGGGGACGTCTATGACCGCTACCGGGTGCGTTTGGACGAGATCCGGCAGAGCATGCGCATCATCCGGCAGGCGCTTCATGCTCTTCCCGGTGGGCCGGAAGTCATGACCGGTAAGCCGCAATACCAGGCTCGGGTGCCCCCTGGAGAGGCCTACGGGCGCGTGGAAGGGCCGAAGGGCGAATTAGGGTTCTATGTGGTCTCCAGCGGCCAAGCCAATCCCTGGAGGTATCATGTGCGTGCGCCGTCCTTCATCAACCTGACCTCGATGGCCGAGATGTGCCGCGGGCAAAAGGTGGCCGATATCGTTGCGGTTTTAGGCAGCATCGACATTATCCTGGGGGAAACGGACCGATGATCGAAAAAATCTTACCGCAAAGGCGCAAAGAACGCTAAGATTAATTTAAAAAATTTCTTAGCGCCCTTAGCGCCTTGGCGGTGAAAAGGTTTTAGGTCTGCTCATATGTTCGGATTAGGTATTTTAAAAGGCTTGGGAATAACGCTGCGCCACCTGGTGGAGTCCTACTGGGAGGACTTGCGCTGGTGGGGGCGCCGGTATTTCCAGCCTGGAGGAATCGCCCGCCGGCGAAGCAAAGATACGCGCGGGATTTTCACCATCCAATATCCCGAGGAAAAGCTCCCCGTCCCGGAATCCTTCCGGGTGCTCCCGTTCCTGGTCTACGCGGAGGATGGACAAGGCGCACGCCAAGTGCGTTGCACCGCCTGCGGGATTTGCGCCCGGGTCTGCCCGCCGCAATGCATCTGGATCGTGCGTTCCAGGGATTCGGCAACCGGGAAGCCGGTCGCGGCGCCGGCGGAGTTTACGATCGACATAGATCGGTGCATGAATTGCGGCTATTGCGCCGAGTACTGTCCGTTCGACGCCATCCGGATGGATCGGCAGTACGAATTGGCTTCCCCGGATCGGTCGGGTCACCTGTACAATCTAGCCATGCTGCTGAAACCGGAAACCTATCACGCGGCCATCCATCCCGCTGCGTTTGCGCGGGAAATGTCCGCACGGGCGCTCAAGCAGGCGCGCCGGACCGAGGATGCCTGATGTATCACGAAGACGCTGAAATGCTGTTTCCAATGCGCGTGGTTCCCTCCCTGGGCGATTTGCGCGGGGCGTCTTGGAAGCGTCTGGTGGCACGGATTGCCGGACTCGAGGAGGATGATTCCGACGCGCTGGCTTTCGGATTGATGATGATCCGCCTCAGCGGGTGCCTTAACTGCCAGGCGGATTCATTCCGCGCGTTGCGCGGATGCACCGCCTGCGCCCGCCAGGCCATCCTGCGCTATCGTGGGAACGACCAGGAACTGCTGCGGTTATATGAAAAGTCGAGGAAGGAAATTCAATCCTACCTCGACGCCAATCCCAAACCGAAAGAAGGGCGGTAGATTTTTCGTGCCGGCTGAGAAAAATTCCGGAAGCGGACCGACGATTGAGGATCTGCGCAAGGCACTCGGCAGGGTCGAGGATCCCGAACTCCACAAGGATCTCATCGCCTTGAACATGATCCGCGATTTGAAAGTGGAGGATGGGCGGGTCTCGTTCACGTTGATGCTGACCACGCCCGCCTGCCCGCTGCGGGAACGGATTGCGGCCGACGCGCGGGCGGCGGTGGAAGCCCTTCCCGGCGTGCGCGAAGTCCAGATCCGCATGGATGCTGCGGTCCCGGGTGGATTCCCAACCGGCCCGCTGAAACCGGTGGCGCGCAACGTGGTGGCGGTGGCTTCCGGGAAGGGCGGGGTGGGAAAGACCACCATCGCGGTGAACCTCGCCGTATGCCTGGCACAAAAAGGGAGTTGTGTGGGGCTGCTGGATGCGGATATTTACGGACCCAACGTTCCCACGATGATGGGGATCAGCGAGCTTCCCGCCCCGCGGGAGGATCGAATCCTTCCTGCCGAGGCATACGGGGTGAAGGTTATCTCGATCGGACTGATGGTTCAACCCGGCCAGCCGCTTGTCTGGCGCGGACCGATGCTGCACTCCGTCATCCGGCAGTTCCTGACGGATGTGGAGTGGGGGAACCTGGATTATCTGATTGTCGATCTTCCGCCGGGGACCGGAGACGTGCAAATCAGCCTCGGCCAGTTGATCCGTCTCTCCGGCGGTATCATCGTCACGCTGCCGCAGAAAGTCTCCCAGGAAGACGCCCTGCGCGGCTTGGAAATGTTCCGCATGATGGACGTTCCCATCCTCGGAGTGATTGAGAATATGAGTTATTGGACCGGGCCGGACGGCAAACCGGTCGACTTGTTCGGCCGCGGAGGGGGGCGGGCAATTGCCGAACAGGCGAAGGTGCCGTTCCTGGGCGAGATCCCGATCGATCCGGCTGTGCGCATCGGCGGCGACAGCGGCAAACCGGTCGTCATCGCTTCGCCCGAATCACCGGTATCCAATGCTTTGAAGGACGTGGCGGAAAAAGCAGCCGCCCGGATCAGCGTCGTGGCAATCCAGGGCGGCAGGGGGAGCGAATCCAGCCGGTAGGGACCGGCGGATGAATTTATTTCTTCTTGGCGTTTTGAGGATTGCTTATCCTCTCCGGCGGAACGGCGGGTTTGGTATCGACCAGGCTGATCACTCCTCCCCGTTGCAGCGTCCAGAGAAACAGATAGGTCAACCGGTGGATGGTGTATTGATCCACCGGCGCCGGGTTGTATACCACGAGCGAATGCGTCACCAGCTGTTGAAGCGCCGCATCCAATTCCTTCGCAGAGAGACCGATCGCAGTCTGCAGTTCCTCGTAACTTGTCCCGTTCGGTGAAAACCGTTCCATGGCGAACAGCACCTGCCGGGCGGAAGGCAGGAGAAGTTTCCACGAGTGGCGGTAGATCTGCTGCAGGATGTTTCCCGCCGGGGTGCCTTTCGTGGCGGGAAGCAGGTTTTCCAGAACACGGTGCAGAGGCAGGCTTACGGCCTGGCCGATGATCAGTTTCAGCGCCATGGGATTTCCGCCCACCAATGCGTAAACCTTTTCCATCTCCTCGACGGAAATTTGCAGTTTGCGTTCCTGCGCTTCGTAGCGCATGATCGCGAAACACCCTTCCCTCGTCAATTCATGGAGGAAGAGGTTGGCGCACCCGGGATGCATCGGCAGCCGCTGGCGGCTGGTCAGGATGAAGCGGGTCGGGCCGGTGGGGGTGATCAGATTCGGCAGAAAATCCTTCGGACGGTGTTCCGGCTCCAAATCCTCCAAGACGACCAGGTATGGTTTGGCGGAAAGCGTTGCTTTCACCGCGTTTCGACGATCCGCGAAGGCCATGTTGATCACGTCTTCCGGAAGATCCAGCTGCATTGCGATCTGCTCGATGATCCGGTCCGGGTCGAGCGGCGGAGGCGTGTCGGGAGCCTCCCACAGGTAAAAGGGGCGGTCGACGGCGGATACCCATGCCAGATCGGCCCAGGGTCCCGAAGCCATCGCCTCCCG
>CAZFPL010000091.1:0-12120 GCA_964521085.1 uncultured Anaerolineales bacterium
ATGGCCGGATAGGCGTCCGACTCTTTCAAGGCGCGCACATGCGGGTCTTGCTGCAAATTGGTGTTATAAGCGCAAGCCGAAGAGGAAAAGAAATACCGCTGCACGCCCGCGCGATAGGCCGCTTCCAGCAAATGCGTATTGACCAGGATGCTGCGCAGGCATTCCACTCGAAAGTGCTCGATAAACCCCATTCCGCCCATATCCGCCGCCAGATTGAAGACCTCCACAGCGCCTTCCACGGCGCGGATGCAGTTGTCCTTCTCGCTCAGGTCCATAGACAGGCATTCCACTCCGGGCACGCGCTGATACCAGTGAGGCAGGGGCTTCCGGTCAATGGCGCGGATGCGGGTGAACCCTTGATCGTGGAAGTAGCGCGTCAACGCTCCGGCAATAAATCCGCCGGCTCCGGCGATGACGATCAGGTCATCCTTCCGGAGAAAATCGACGGCTGTGGCATTCTTGGTTGGGTTCACTGTTTTGCTCCTTATTGAATTCTTTCGTTCCGTTATGCCACCCTGTTAGGCAGCCGGCTGCGGGATGACGATCCGGTTGGCATCCAGTGTGTATTTCTTGTCATACACCCGGACCGTCACCGCCGGGCCGCTCACGACCCGGAATTCCGCCCCTTTGCCGTCCATCCGGACTTCGAGGATTGCGCCTTGATACCATACCCGGAAGCGGTACGATTTCCAACGGGCAGGAAGCGCGGGCCTGAACTCCAGCACATCGCCGTCGGTGCGCATACCGCCAAAGCCGAATATCATGCTGGCCCATACACCCGCCGCGGATGTTACATGCAGGCCCTGGTCGGTATTGCGGTTGTAGTTGTCCAGGTCCAATCGCGCGCCGTAGCGGAAGAAGTCGTAGGCTTCGTCCAGTTTGCCCAGCTCGACCGCGAGAATGGCATGCAAGGAAGGCGACAATGACGATTCGTGAATCGTCCGGGCTTCATAAAAATCATAGTTCGCGCGCTTCTCTTCCGCTGAGTAATCCTGGCTGTAGAAATACATCAAGTTCAGCACATCCGGCTGCTTGACGATATTGTTCCGGAAAATTTTAATGTAGGCCCAATGCTTGTAGATCGGAATTTGATCCGGCGGGAAATTTTGAAGGTCCACATGCGGCAGGTCAAAATAGCCGTCGTGTTGCTCGTACACCCCGGTGCGTTCATCTTTGGGAACCCGCATCTTGGCGGCCATTTCCTTCCATTGCTCGGGCTCCTTCGGTTTCAATCCCGTTGTCGCCACCGCCTGCTGGTACAAGTCGGGCGCTTCCCGCTGCATCTCGGCCAATACGCCGAGCGTGAATTCAAACGCCTTCTTCCCCATGACGTTGGTATAGCAGTTGTGATTGACCATCATGTGGAATTCATCCGGACCCATCACGCCGTAGAAGCCGAAATCCCCGCGCACCGGGCTCCACCCGCCGGCGCTGGCCAGGAAACGGCAAATCTGCAACAGCATTTCAATGCCTTCGCGGTATAGAAATTCCTTATCCCCGCAAATCCGGTTGTGATGCCATATGGCATAGGCCACAGCCATATCGGCGTGGATTTCCAGGTCGACATGCTGCCAAGTGCCGCTGTCTTCCGTGCCGGTGATGGTGGCAAACGGGAATCGCGCGCCCTCGCAATCCAGCTGCCTGGCCCTTTCCATCGCCTGAGCCAGATGGCGATGGCGGTAGAGCAGCAATTTCTTGGCCGCCGGCGGGTTAATAAACATCATCAGGCGATGGCTGTAGATTTCGCTGTCCCACCACACCCACCCGAAGTACACCTCGCCGGTCATCCCCTTGCCCAACGCGTTGAGGTCGACGTTTTCCCCGTGATAGGTCTGGTAGGTTTGGAAACAGGAGAAGCGCAAGCCCTGTAATACTTCCGGGTCGCCGTCTATTTCGATCTCCAGCACACCCCATACTTTTTCCCAGAAGGCCGTGTGTTCCGCCAGCGCGCTTTCATACGTGACGGCGGCGTATTGCCGGGTCAGCGCCTCCGTGCCGCGGCTCCAAAGGTCCTCTGCGTCCTCGGTCTTGCACCAATCGTTGACCACCACTTTGTCCACGGCGGCAGAAACGCCTTGCTTCACCGGCAGGACGAAATCCACGCCGATGAACTTCTCGCCATCCACCTGGGAGGGATTCAACGCCAGGTTCGACTGCAGCCGGAAGCTGGAAAATAACCGATTCCCGCTGCGCGCGGTGTGGGCCTGGATGGCCCACCCATCGCCGGCGGGACCTTTGCGGTCGCATGTCCAGAAGTTGATGATCTGACCGCCCTGCCGGGTCCCTCCCTGCGCCGTCTGATCCCAGCCGGCTCCGATTTCGTAATGAGTATTAAAATCTAGGCCGCAGCGGATCTTTACTTCGCCGGAGAAATTCAGCGGTTTCACCGTGATGCGCTGGCAGCCGATGCGGGTGGAGCGCATGTTCGTGAAGCGCTCGAAGGTCACCTGCAACTGTTTGCCGCCTGCCGTTTCCCACGTCAATTCGCGGGTGACGACACCCCGGCGCATGTCGAGCCGGCGGGTAAACCCCGAGAATTTCGACTTGGCCAGGTCGAGCGGCTCGCCGTCCACCCACAGGCGCGTATAGAGCCAATCGACCGCGTTGATCATCGCCGCGCCGCGGGTGATGAAGCCCTTGAACACCTGGTCGTGGCGGATGTCCATCAATTCGTACAGATGGTTGAAGTAACTGCCCAGCAGATGATCGCCGCTGTAGCCTTCTTCGAAATATCCGCGCACTCCCATGAACTCGTTGGCCACGGAGAAAACGGATTCTGACACGCGCTGGCGGGCGGGGTCAAATCCCTCCTCGACGATCGTCCAGGGGTCGCCCTGAAAATACTTCATGGGGGTTTTGGGGAGATGCATCCGGTCTGCTCCTCTATGGCATTCGGGCCAGTACGTCGTCCAACGTTCCGACGAACGGCCCCGGGGTTTCCATTTTGATGGACGCCAGCGCCGCGGCGAATTTCAGCGCTTCGGGGGCGTCGTGATCCATGCGGCGGGCCAGGTAGGCCGCAAAGGTGGTGTCGCCGCGCCCGGTGCGGCCTGCCATGCTCCGGTTAGTGAACCGTTCATAGTGCGTCTTTCCTCCAACCCGCGCCAACACGCCGTCGACCCGGGTGATGACGACCTCGGGACATCCCCAGGCTTCGATGATCCGTGCCGCCTGAGGCAAATCCTCGGTGCCGGTCAACACCCTGGCTTCCACGACGTCCAGTTTGACCATCTCCAACCGGCGGACGATTTCCAGCTTTTCGGGTACATCCCGGAAGGCGATCTCCCCCCCGGCCGGCTGCAACTGACGGACAAAGCTCTGCATATCCGCCGACAGCCGGCAGCCTTTTTCCTTCAGGCCGGCGATGAATTCCACATCGAATTCCCGGTCGGAAATGCCGGCCAGATGCACCCGGCGCGCGTTCAGCGGCGGCAGGTCGGCCAGCGAGAAGCAGCCGGCGTTGGCCGGGTGGAAAATTCGCCGTTCGTCCACGTCGGCGGTGGGATGCACCGTTTTGACGTAGGTCGTCTCGGCGGAGGGAATGACGTAGACGGCAACGCCGTTTTGCCGCAACGGCTCCAGGACGGCCTGATCCCGCGGTGCCATTCGGGTCACCACCATTACCTGTTTTCCTGCCCGCGCCGCCGCCAGCGCGCCGCACAGCACGGCGCTTCCGGGCGCGACGCGCTGCGGGCCGCGGTAAGGCAGCACTTCATCGAAACACATGTGTCCGATGAAGACGATATCGTACGGACCGGTGTTTAGACTCATGGAGCGCCTTGCCGGGGCTGAAGGGTGAAAACGTGCCCGGGGGTTGTCTCAACCTTTGACAGAGCCCGTGAACGCCCCACCGACGACATAGCGCTGCGAGAGGAGGAACACGATCACCACCGGCACGATCATGATCAGGCTGGCCATGGCCGCGTCGGCCTGCTGGAATTTCAGCATTCCGGGGGTGGTGTTGAACCCGGGCCGGATGGCAGAGGTGCTGGCGATCATCGAAGCCAGACCTACGGGCAGGTTGTAGAGTTTGTTGTCGTTCAACATCACATACGGGCCGAAGAAGTTGTTCCAGTTGGCGTTGAAGCTGATGAACGCGAGCAGCCCCAGCAGGGGTTTGGCCAGCGGCAGGCCGATGAAACGGAACAACGACCACTCCGAACAGCCGTCCACCCGCGCCGCGTCCAACAGATCGACCGGCAGGCTGGAGCTGTAATAGACGAACGTCAAATACACGCCGAACGGGAAGAAACAAGCCGGCAGAATGACCGCCCACGCGGTATTGACCAAATGCACCAGATTCAATTCCAGGAACAACGGCAGAACCATCGCGGAGGGGGGCAGGAGCATCGAGATGAGCGTAAGCCACAGCAGCAAGGTCCGGCCGGGAAAGCGGGCCACGGCCAGGATATACCCCGCCGGAATGCTGATCGCCATGCCGATCGCCAGCGACGACGCCACGTAGAGGATCGAGTTTCTAAACCACACCCAGATCTCGCCGTGGGCATAGGCGTTTACATTGTTCCAGGATTCGACAATCGTTTGAAACGATCCGAATGACAGCGACGGGAGCGTGATGATCGCGGACTGGTCTTTGGACGGCGCGAGCAGCAGCCAGAGGAGGGGCAGCCCGAAGTAAAGAGTGAAAATCAGCAGTATCCCCGCCCACACGAAGAAGCCGAGCACTCCGATATCCTTGATTAACCGCCGGTTGAATGTTATCAACCGCTGCAAAACAGTTGGAGCAGGTATGGGAAGGGTTGTATCAGACATAGCGCATTTCTCCTTGATCGAAAGATCCGCATTGCGTCAGGATTTGATGTCGAAAAAGCCGGTCCAGCGGATGACGATATAAGCGGCGCCCAGTCCGATCACCAGCATCAGAAGCGACATCGCCGCGGCGGCGCCGAAATTTCCGATATCAAAAGCAAAGGAATACGCCAGCTGGTTGGGCGCCCATTGTTTGGGCACATTGGCGTTGATCCAGGTCGTGCCCAGCAACTGCGGCTCCACAAACAACTGCACATTGCCGGCGAAGATCAGGATGAACTGGTAGATGATGTACGGCCGGATCAGCGGGAATTTGATATACATTGCCTGCTGCCAGGCGTTACAACCGTCGATCTTGGCGGCTTCCAGGACTTCCGTGGAAACGCCTTCCAGGGCGCCGTACTGAATCGCGATCCACATGCCCGCACCGGAGAAGAATCCGATCATTGTGAAGATCACGGGAAGCCGCGATGGAGCGATCAGATCGTCGTACCGTGGATAGCCCATCGCACTCAGCAATGGGCCGAAGGGACTCATGGCGGAAGAAAACATGAAAATAGCCAGCAGCAGGAGCGCCGGCCCCGTTACCGCCCCGGGGATAAAATACAGCGTGCGCAGAGTGGAGGCAAGCCGTCCGGGACGCATGTGCAACAGCAGTGCGATCAGCACCACCAGGGCGATCCCCAACGGCACCGAAACCACCAGGAACTCCGCGATGTTTGTCATCGTGAAGGCGAAGCGAAAGTCCTTAAAGGCGGTTATATAATTCTTTATTCCGGCCCCGAAATAGTTCGGCACCCCTTTTTTAAAATCGGCAAAACTGATCAGAAACGCATAGATCCCCGGCCCGAGACCGAAGGCCAGCAAGAATAAAAGATAGGGCAAAGTGAACATATAAGCGCTGAGATTCCGGCGCCATTTCAATTTGATCCGCGGAGCGGCTTTCCCGATATGGTTGGACATCCACAACTCCTTTGCCCTCAGCCTTCTCTCCCGTCGAGCGGCTCAGGTCCGCTTGCCCCCCCCTTCCGCCCCCTTCCCGTCGCCTTGCATCGGGAAGGGGGCCGTAAAGAAGGAGATAGGAGATGAACCGAACTACGCCGCTACTGCGTGACGACGTAGCCTTCGGTTTGCGCCAATGGATTGAGCAGGTCGAACACCTTCGACAGGGCCGCTTCGATCGTCATTTTGTCTTGATATGCTCCCTTGACGACCTGGGTGAGCGGGGAGATCAGGTCGAAGCGCGGCCAGACATCCAGCGGACCAAGCTGGCCCGCGGCCGCCTGCATCGCCGGGAACGGATCGGTGGCGAAGATGGCGTTGCCGGAAACCTGCGTCTGGAACAAAGCCTGGTTGGGCCGGTAGGCCGGCCAGTTCGGAATGGTCGCCCACAGTTCCGCGCTGGAGGTGAGCCAGACGACCAGTTCGGCGGCCAGCTTGGGGTTCTTGGTGTGGCGCGAAACAGTCCACGCCGCGCCGCCCATCGCCACGTTCACCGCTTTGTCTTCATTCGCCCACTTGAGCGGAGCCGCAACGCCGAGCTGATGATCGGGGGTCTTGTAGTAGGTGCCGTTGAAGACGCCCCACGCCCACGACGCCATGGAGACCATCAGAACTTTGTTGTCGTTCTGCTGCTGGACGAAAGTCGCATCGAAGTAGTCGGTGTTCCACAGGGTCTTGTTCGCGATCATGTGGTCCACCAGCTTCGCGGCGCGGACGCAGTTCGGGTCCGCCATGTTGATCTTGAGGGTGGCGTCGTCCACCACCAAGTGGGACGGGCAGCTGCTGGGGTCGAAGAAGGAGAGCCAGCTCCAGCCGTCGCCGAGTGTGCCGAGCAGGTAGCCCGGGTGCTCCGCGGCGACCTTGTCGCTGAGGGCCTGGTAATCCTCCCATGTCGCGGGCACCTGGTAGCCGAACTGGTCCATGAGCGGCTTGTTGTAATACAGCACGAATTGGGCCAGGTCGTTGCGAACGCAGAAGATCTGGTCGCCGAAGGTGCAGTTGGTCATGCCGTCGTAGTTGTTCAACGTGTCGGCGGGGATCCACGGTTTAAGGTCGAGCGGGAAGTTGTGCGCCGCATCGGCTACGCGCGAAACCAACCGCGGTTCGGCGAAGACAACATCCGGCCAGCCCTGGTCGGTGTTGTTGAAGAGCAGGACTTTGGACGGGAACTGTTCCCGATCGACGATGGTCTCTTGGATGAGACCGGCCTTATCGGGATTCGCCTTTTTGTAGGCGTCGATATACGGCTGGCGGTCCTGGTCGATCCAGACCGTGATGGGGGAATTCTCATCATAGGGGTTTGCGGTGGGCTCCAGGGTGACAGTGATCACCACCGGCTTTCCTTCCACCATTTGGGTGACGACCGCCGGGCCGGACGCCGTGCCGCAGGCGGTCAGGATGACCGCCGCCACAGCCAACAGACCCGCGAGTTTCCAAATACGCTTTTGCATTTTCTTCCTCCTTTAAAATGAACTCTCTGGAAGATTCGAAGAACAAGGAAGGAACGACGAGAATTATGCTTTCCGGTTCGACACCTCCTCATAGGCTCGCGCTTTCTTTTTTCCGTTGGCAGATGAAAGCAGCGTGGATATTATACGGATACCGACGGATATCCCAGCGCGCCTATTGGAATCCGCCATCCATTTGGGAACTCAAGGCGGATTGCTGTTTTTCCTAGTGTCATGGTATATAGTTACAAAATTCCTTTGCGCCACGGTCGCGCCAGAATCGCGCCATGCCCCTAGAATCCGCTGATTTTCGAAAACTTATCAAAGACGCCCTAGAACATTTGTACGATACGGCCTATCTGGAAGTGCATCCCCTCCTGCCGCATCTCACGGGCGCAGGCACGTCGAACCGCGCCACGCACGCCCAGAAACTGCGGAGCGTATTAAAGGAATCGATTGAAATGTTGCGCCCGCCCCAGGGCATGCCGTCCCGCTCGCCGGAATGGCGCAGCTACCTGGCGCTCCGCTACCGGTACGTCCAGGAAATGACGGTCGGGCAGGTCGAGAACGAATTGGGTCTGAGCCGCCGGCAACTTCAACGGGAAATCCAGAGAGGCCTGGAAGCGCTGGCATCCTTTTTGTGGGCGAATAACGGCTCCGAACCGGTGGCCCCATCCGCGGCGGAAGCGGCGGCGCCCGCGCCGGAATTGGAAAGCGAGCTGAACCAGTGGGAGCTTGCCCGGCAGGTTTGCGACGTGCGCACGCTGGTCAACGATGCCCTGGGCTTGCTGAAAGCAGCCTTGGCGACGGGACAGGCCGCCGTTGAGGTCAATTTACCCGATCCTCCGGCTCCGGTTCTTGTGGATACCACCATGGCCCGGCAGGCGCTGCTGATGACCATGCGCCTGCTCGTTCAGCATACGCACGGCCCCCTGACCTTAACCGCCGTTCAGCAGGGAGGTTTCATGGAGATCCAATTGCGCGCCCCGTGCGGTCCCGTCCGCCCGACGGAGAACGATTGGGAAGCGCCGCGCCTCTTGATCCGTAGACAGGGGGGAGTTCTATCTGTGGAGGAAGGAGGAACCGATTGGCGGGTGAATATCCGCCTGCCGATGGGCGGCCAGACCCGGGTGCTGGTGATCGACGACAATCCGGCAATCCTGCAATTGTTTGAAAGATACCTGACGCCCCAGCATTACGAGATTATCAAGGCCAGCAGCGGAGCGGAGGTCCTGGCTCTGGTGAAGGAAACCCGCCCTGCGGTGATCATCCTGGACGTGATGATGCCCAACCTGGATGGCTGGCAGGTCTTGCGCAGTTTGAAAGAGAATCCGGATTCGTCCCGAACGCCCGTGATTATCTGCTCGGTGCTGAAGGAACCCGAGCTCGCCCTTTCGCTCGGGGCGGACGCGTATCTCAAGAAGCCGGTGGAAAGGCTGGCGTTGCTGGCGCAGGTTGAACGTCTTCTATCTCCGACAGTCCCCGCGTAGGCAACGCCCCCACCAACGTCTCCAAATACTTCACCACTTCCGCCACCGACGCATTTTCCGCGCGGAGCAATCTCAGATCCAATCCTTCCACGGACATCTTCTCGGTCGGAGATTCGCTCCCCAACACGATCACGGGGATGTCCGCCAGGCCGGGGCTTCTCCGCATTTCTTCCAACACCATCAAGCCGGTGACCCCGGTTTTCCAATCCAACAACACCAGGTCCACCGGCTCGCGCTGCATGTGCGCCAAAGCCTCCCCCCCGCTCCAGGCCCGGGAAATGCGGAAGGTGCCGCCGGTCTGCAACATCCGGCTGACCAATTCCACCAGCGCCGGGTCCTCGTCCACCACCAGCACGCTCTGCGCCGGTTGACCTAGTCCTTCGATCGCCTCGAACAATCGTTCCCGTGTGACGGGTTTGAGCAGGAAATCCCGGACGCCCAGCGTCTGGGCCTCCAGCAATTGGCCTGGAAGCCGAACGGTAATGACGGGCAGATCCGATGGCACGGGCAAACTCCGTTCGGAATTTTCCGCGCCCTGACGGTCGACGATTAAGGCCGCGGGCCGGTACCGTTCAATCAATTCCGGCAGGCTGGCCATGCGCTTTACTTCGACCACTTCGCACTGGCTTAAATGGCGCCGTACTGTGTTCAGCAGCAGCAAATCCGGTTCGACGATGAGCACGGTCTTCCGGCCCGGCGGCCCGGCCTGACTCCAATCGCCCCGCTCCAGTCCGGATTGTCTGTCGCCACCGACCGGCAGCGTGAAATAAAACGTCGAACCCTGGCCCGGCTGGCTTTCCAACCACATCCGCCCGTTGTGCAGTTCGACCAGCCGTTTGCTGAGCGGGACCCCCAAACCGGAACCTTCGTGCTTGCGGCGGATGGAACTGTCCACCTGGCCGAATTCATCGAAGACCCTGGAGATGTCCTCCGGCGCGATGCCGATGCCGGTATCGGCCACAGCCACCTGCACCGATCGCCCCTTCAATTGCGCGGTGATGGTCACGCCGCCCGTGGTCGTAAACCGGCTGGCGTTGGTTAAAAGATTAATCAGCACTTGGCGAATCCGCGTGGCATCGATCCGCACCTTTGGCAGATCCGGCGCCGCCTCAACCCGTAAATACAACCGTTTGGCATGGAAGAGGTCCTCCATCAACGCCACGGATTCCTCGATGACTTGCTCGATGGCGGCCTCCTCGACGGTCATCCCCAACCGGCGCATATCCATCGCCGTCAGATCGAGAATATCGTCGATCAGCGACAGCAGGTGCCGGCTGCTTTGGTAGATCTGCTCTATGTCTCCGCGCAGAACGGGGGACCACGCGACCCCCGCATACGTTTCCGGTGCATTGGCCATTGTTTCGCTGAAGCCGATAATGATGTTCAAGGGCGTGCGGAGTTCGTGGCTGATGTTGGCGGCGAACTCCGTCTTGAGCCGGCGCGCCTCCTCGGCGGCGCTGCAGGCTTCGATCAACGCATAATTCATTTTTTCGATGCGTTGGTAGGCGTCCTCCAGTTGCTTGAGCGTGCGGGCCTGCGACGCGCGTTCGTCGCGCAGCTGTTCCAGGAGCGTCCGGGCCTGCAGGTACGTGGTGCGCATCCAACTCAGTACCGCAATCAGCTGGCGCGCGCTCAACCAAATGACGAAGGCGGTCAAATAGATGAGGAGATTCGGAATGAGGCTCTCGGAATAATCCAGCCAGCCGGCGCCCTGCTGGCGGGCGACGCCGGTAACTGTCAGGCCGGCCAGTGCGGCCACGAGGAAGACGCTCCAGTTTAATTCCAGCAATCCGGAGACGATCACAACCAGTGGAAAAAAATACTGCGCCGGGCTATCCGGAAAAAAAAGCTTCCAGCAGACAATGGCGCTCATAAGAGTCAGAATTAGGCAAACCAGCGCCCCCCGCCGGTGAACAGAGCTTAGTTTAGCGCTCCCGAGCGCGCCTCCCAGCAGGAAAACGGTCAGTAAAAAATATCCCGCTTGATGGAAATGCAGGGATGCCCAGAGCGTCAGCCATCCGATGAACCCCATGATTACGGTCATGGACAACACGATGTCGCGCCGGAAAACATCGACGTCTTCGGAGTCAGCGAGAGTAGCGATGTGCGGCGACTTTTTTTCGGCTGTCATTTGGTTTGCCAGCCCTTTTCAAGAAAAAACCACTTGCCGACAGGCAGGGTGTTTCCAATCCCAACGATAAGGCTCTTGTTCATCGCTTCGCATCAGACATTCCCATCGATTGCCAGGTGGGCTGGGCGTATCCGAAGGGATTCATTCCGGCGGGGCTTTTCGGATGCGCCGCGGTTTTTTTACGGCAGGGCAGATTTCTCCCCGTTCCGTCGCCGGTCCCGAATCACGATGCCGAGGAGGATTAAACCATTAAGCCGCGTGGGAAGGTAGAGGACGGCATCGCGTGGACGATAACGCTGGTGTAGCGGATGAAGGAGCCGGCTCTCGCTCCCAATATGCGGCCGGCGCCTCCCGATCTCCCCCCACCCGGAAAGCGAGCATAATTCCGACGAAACCTGCCGGCTTACCGGATAGGCCTTTAAGCCGAGACAAGAATCATATTGGCATACTGTATGGTATCCGCCGTACGGATCAACCCGACAGCTTGCGGAATCCGTTTTTTAAACTCGTCATGCGGCTCATAAATTATGGGTATGCCGGCGATGCTTTGCGTGAAGCGCGCGCGAACCTCCGGCTTGTTTTGATCGAGGAACTCCTGCGCCATGTAAATCTGTCCGATGCGGAAATTCGCGCGGACGGCGTCCAGCACCTGCACGACGGTGGGGAGGTCGTCCACGAGGGAGATGTCGACCGTCTCGATCATCGGCCAGAAAGGAAATCCGCGATCGGCGATGACCAGCATGTTCGTATGCCGCACGCGGGAAAGCAGCGAATTGACTTGTGGATTGAGAATGCCTTGGATGATCATGCGCAGGTGTCACCTTTCATGAAATGCCGGTTCACTGAATCATAAGGAACCGGGCTTCCGGCCATTGCATAGCCCCTTGGCCGATCGGTACCGAAGGGAAGTGGAACGGTCCATTTCCACATCCCCCGCGCCCGCAGCGGCTTCCCGTTTGCATTTTTTCTTCCCCATCGGCGCTATAATTCCCGCCAGGCATGTCCTGAGGCAGTGGGAGCCCTTCCCTTGGTCTGGAACCGGCTCCCACTCCACAGGCGGCCGGGGCGGGTAGGGCCGGAGCGGGAACGCTCCGCTCTACCCGCCACAACAGAAGGAAGGGAGAAGATCCAGGAAAACCGACCCGTTGATGGCGACAAGGCGGATCTCCCGTTCTTCCTCAGACCAAAACTCAGTAAAGCACGTTCTTGGCCGCTTTCGAATCGATGTTGTCCTTGGTCACCATCAGGAATCCGGTGTCCAAAGTTTTGGCAACCGTCT
>CAZFPL010000092.1:0-12021 GCA_964521085.1 uncultured Anaerolineales bacterium
GAGCGCAACCCCCAAGAACTGCGCAGCAAGCTGCGGGGTATTCTAATCCCGCGAAAGCGGGATAAATCGACCGCCCTATTCGAAATAGGGCGGTTTTTTTCCACGAATTACGCGGATGATTGCGGATTTCACGGACAGATCTGAAATTGGAAAGGGTCGACATGATTTTCAGGATGGAGAAATCAGTTCACTCCTGCAAATCCTGTATATTCTTTTCATCTGTTGATACCAGCAGCTTATTTTCAATTTCTTTAACAATCGCTGCAATCGCCACGGCGCCGAAAGCGGCACCGATCGGAATCAGCGGCAGGTAGTACCGCTGCCAGAGAATTGGCACCCCGGCGATGATCCCCACGAACACCGCGAGAAACCAGATCGCCGCAATCCGCCACCCGGCATGGACGCCGCGTCGTAGACTGCGCGCGGTCACCACTCCCATTCCAAAAAGAAAAAGCAATCCAGACAACACAGCCCCAAATCCCCCCGCCGTCAGAGAGTGAAACGGCAGGGAAAGATAGGCGCTCTCCGCCGCCGCCGTCATCTCCGCATAGTTCGGAATATCCCAGAAAGCAAGCGGCGCAAAGAACAATTCGTAGAGTACGGCCAACAGCCGCAAGGGAAGCGATCCCAGCATTAATGCGGAAGCGGCGGTCCGGAGCGCGCTCGCCTGCTCACCCAGCAGGCGCTGCCTTTCGGCGACGACCGCCGAGAGAGTCCCGATGGGATCACACCAAAAGACCGGATTGAAGGCGAGAAACACCGCAAGGAATCCCAGGACCATGACGCCGCAGCGGACCGCGCCCCGGAGGAAAATCCTGCGGGATGATGTTTCCCCCGTGCCAATGAACATGCCCGCCAGGGCAACCGGCGCCAAAAGCAAGCCCGAATATTTCGCCAGCACGGCGAAGGCCAACATGGCGCCGACCAGCAGGGGCATCCAAATCGCGCGGACCAACCGGCCGGCTGCCTTTTTTTGTTCCAACACAACAGCGACCACGAGAATCATCCCGAGCAGGAGCGCGGATTCACTCATCGCCCGCCGGGCATGGAGGAGAATCTGGGAATTCAATCCGAAAAGGACGCCGGCGGAGACGGCACCCGCTCCCCCGCCCAGCCGCCCGCCAATCCGCGCCATCAGCATCACCGCAAGGAAGAGCATCAGCGTCTGTGGAATCCGTGAAAGGAACAACAGGTCATCGGAAGGGACCGCCCCCTGCTCCAGGTTTTGTTCCCAATCCACATTCCAATCCCAATTGGAATCCGTCGCCGGCAGGTTGCCCGCGATCCGCGCCAGACCGATGGAATAACGGGCCAGCGGACAATCCCGCTCCCGTTCGACCTGCAAAGGATCGGAACCGCCGCCGATGCGCCAGCAAACCGATAAGGGTCCAGACTCCAAAATTCGATCCAGATCCCGGCTCATGAAAATGTAGGTCGCCTCATCCGGATGGAATGGAACAAACGGCAGAGTCGCAAGCAGAAAAACCAGGTAGGCGATGGCCGGAATCCCTGCGGCAAGGATCCTTCCCCGCCGGCTGGAAAGCAGCGTGCGTCCGGGAATGCCGATCACGGCAAATCCTTCCGGCAATACACCAACAGGGAGCGGCTTCCATAAATATCCGTCGGATATTCGCCGCACATACGGTATGCCTCCAAAAAACGGGAATCCTTCAGCAGGCCGGTCCTCCCGTAAACCTCGAGAAAAATCACAATCTCCGGCTTAACCGAAATGATCAGATCCGGCGGCATGGCGTACAGGATCGTATACATCGATTCCGGCAGCGGGTAATAGCGGATTGCTTCCGGCGAGTTCAATCCGACCGTATCCAATATCCTCGCATCGAGAAAATACCCCAATACGCCGACATCCCCCGCAGCGATGGTGTATCCCGGCAGGATCCGCGCCTGAAGGTCCTCCGCCACTTGACGGTATAACAGTTCCAGGCGGATGAACGCCATTTCGGGCGCCGGCTGCGCCGGTCCGTGATCGGGTGCAAGCCTCCATTCGCGAAGAGATAGGATGAGGGCAGCCGCCGCAAGCGTGGCGAAGGACGCCCTGCGGAGGAAATCCGGATGCTTTTCCTGTTCCGTCTGCGGAAGGGTTTTGTTCTTCGCAGAACGCACCCGATCCGGCAGCGCCAAACGGACCCGGGAAACAACGCGGTCCAACAATCCTGAATTCACATCCGGTGGAAGGAGATCGCTTCGCTCCCCGCCGCCCTGCGAGGACAGGCCTGCGATGATTTCCCGCTCACCCATCCTGAACCTTCCCGGTTGTGACAAGCCCAACAGAGCGGTTATTCCCATGAAAATGGAAAGGAAAAGGAAGGGCAGCGGAGGAGCAAGGTACCAGCGGAAAATGAGTGGATTGGCGGCGGAGAAGGCGACAAAATACAACCATGGGAAGGCCAGCCCGGCCGCCGCCCCGGCTCCCGGCCGCTTTTTTTCCGCTGAAAGGATTCCCAGAATGGATAGGAAAAGGTAAAGCGGTCCGGTGATGATCAGGATACCGGTTCCAAACGAAAGATGCTCGAAGAACGGCGTCCCATAATGCTGGATCAACCGGATCAATCCGGCGCCGGGATCCGACCGATACGCGACGGATTTGGCGAGCATCGAATGTGGAAGAAGCGTCCCATAATATAAACCGGCGAACGAAGACCATCCGATCAGGATAAGCAGAAACGGGAGGGAGACGCGGAACAATTTGCCCAGCCCAACCCGGAAACCGTTTTGGCGCAGGAAGGAAAAGGCCAATTCCGCCCAAATCAGCACGACAAGGATCAGCGCATCCGGCCGGGTGAGGAACGCCAAGCCGGCCAGGACACTCATCGCGTTTAATTTCCCCTGCAAGCGGCAGTACAATACGGAGATCAGAAGCAGAATGTACAGGCTGGTTTCCAAGCCGCCGACGGCGAAGGTCACGCTCATCGGGGAGACCGCCCACAGCAGGGCGGCCGCCCATCCGGCGGCGGCCGAACGAAGGGACGACCCGATGCGGATCAGGAGCAAACAGGTCAGGGCATCCGCCAAGGCGTTGATCAGGAGCGCGATCTCCGGGAAAGGCGCGGCGCTTCCACCCAGCGGCAGGGCGACGGCGGCCAGCACGCCCATGTAAAGCGGCGTGGTCGTTCCAAGCACATGCTGGCCGGGATTGAACACGGGGCCGTTTCCTTCGAGCAGGTTGCGGGCGTAACGAAATGTGATGTAGGCATCGTCGATGGTCCGGGGGCCGGGAAGGATCCGGGCCGAGAAGGCCATGGCGGCGACCAAGATCCCAAGGAGGATTTTCGTGCGAGGTGACATACGGTCGATTATACGGGAAACCGCAACCCGCTACGGGGTGCTGGGGCTGGCGCTCGCGATCAGCCTCGGCGGAAAAGCCGCGCTGCTTGCGGCGCAGGCCGTGCCATTCAATGCCGATGAGGCGGTTGTCGCGCTTATGGCAAAGCATATCCTCCTGGGGGAGCGTCCGCTGTTTTTTTACGGCCAGGCTTATATGGGAAGCCTGGATGCGGTCCTCGTCGCCGGCGGGTTCGCCCTGTTCGGCCCGCAGGTTTGGATTGTCCGCGCCGTGCAGGCGCTCTTATACGCGGGAACGATGATCCTGTGGTTTAAATTCTGCGAAGAGGGATTCGGTTCCGCGACGGTCGCGAGGATCGCGGTTCTTTTCCTGGCCATACCCCCCGTCTTCGCAGTACTGTACACGACAATCTCGCTGGGCGGATATGGAGAGGCTCTTCTTTTTGGGAGCCTGAGTATGTTTTTGGCGATGCAAATCCTCCATGGGAAGGCAAATCCCGCCCGCTGGTTCGGTTTGGGCCTCTCTACCGGAATTGGTTTTTGGTCGTTTCCCCTATCGCTGCTCCTGACCGCACCCGCCTGTCTCGCCGCCATCCTGGGAAGGCATTCCGCTCAAAAGCCTCCCTCCGGAAACCGCCGCTGGACATGGTTCGCGATTCTGAGCGCCGGCGTGTGGGTGGGCGTGTTGCCCTGGATCATCGGCTGGACCCAAAAAGGCGCCGGTGTGTGGAGCGAGCTCGGCGGAAACGCGATTGCGGATACCCTTTCCGGCGGATGGGAAACGATTCTCGCCCTTCGGCTGTTGAACTTCTTTGTCTTTGGAATCTCCACCCTATTCGGGCTTCGACCCAGCTGGGAATGGCGCTGGCTTATCCCGGTTCTTCTCCCCGCCGCGTTAATAATTCACATCGCTGCGGCTGCAACCGCAGCCTGGGGATTGCGGTTGCGGGATGCCGTCCGGCCCGCCCGGTGGATGCTGGCGGGGCCGGTCGCAATCTTGATCCTTGTCTATCTGTTCACGCCGTTCGGGAACGATCCCAGCGGTCGCTACTTCCTGCCGCTGGCATTGGTCACGGCCGCATTCGCCGCCGAATTGACCGTCCGGGCGGCATCCCGCTTTGGACCGGCGGCGTATCTACTTCCCGCGGTGTTGCTTATTTACCAGGCGTCGGGAGTTATCGACTGCGCAACGCGCGTCCCGCCCGGGGTCACGACGCAATTCGATCCGGTCGCCCAATTGGATCAGAGGGATCTGCCAAAGGTGATCGACTTCCTGCGGCTGCATGGCGAGACCCGCGGCTACACCAATTATTGGGTTTCTTTTCCGCTTGCGTTTTCATCCGGGGAAGAGTTGGTTTTCACCGCGCGGCTGCCGTATCATGAAGACCTTCGGTATACCCCACGCGACGACCGGTATTCCCCCTACGATGCTCTTGTGGAAAAGGCCGCGCATGTCGCTTACATCACCACGAATAATCCGGCATTGGATTCGGTTCTCGAATCCGCCTTCCTCCGTCTGGGTGTCAGTTATCAAATCGAGCAAATCGGAGATTTCCGGATTTATTACCAACTCTCACGCGTGGTCCGGCCGGAGGAAATACTATAGGTATTTACACCCATTGCCAGATCCAATTATCGCGGAATGAACAAACGGAACTCCCGGCCTTCTGCAGAATCCCGAACCCAAAACCGCCGCGTTCGAGAACTTGATTCCACACCACCTGAACCTGTCTTCCATTTACATAGGCATCGAATTGAGTGCCCCGGGCGATCAGAATGATTTCATTCTCCGCGCCGCTATCGAGATTGACCGCATTGGTTTCAATCCATTTCCCCAGTCCGATCACGGTCCAGCGTTGCCAAAGATCGAATCTCGCCCGGCCTTCTTCCGGATCGTTTGATATGCGAAAGGAATACCATGGATCGGTTTCCATGTCCTGGCCGACCCGGAAAGCAATAAAACAATTCATGCCGCCGATTCCCCGTCTCGTTTCCCATTTCACAATAGTATGGAATGCGAAATTCCCCGATTGGACGGCAGAATCGATCGGGGAATAATGGATCCCGGAAGGTTCGGACGACTCGACTTCGATGGAGGACGAGTGCAGCCAGATCACGGCACCGTACCCCATGACTTCGCCGATTCCATGCAATTTACTCTGGATGTCCGTCAGGACTCCACCGGCAAACTGGGTTTGGGCAACGGAGGTTTGTTCCTCTTCCGTCCGCCTTGCGACGGTGGCATCCGCCAGAGCCGTCTGGGTGGCGGGCCGGTCCGGTGTGTTGATCGGGAGCAGTGTGTCGGTGGCCGGGAGGGTATACATCGCAATAGGCGGAGGAGTGCCGAAGCGCAGGGGGGTCTCCTCCGGCCCAAGCACGCTGCATGAGTGCGCGAAAACCAGTCCAATCAGGAATGGAAGCATGGATGCAAAGGATTTTTTCCCCGATCGGGAGTGTTTCGAATCACTCATGCCCTCTCCTTGGTATAAAAAAAAGCCCCCCATTCGATCGACTTTTCGGATCCGTGCTGGGACGCAACCTATTGGATGTGGATTACCACTTTCGCCTCTTTCCAAAAACCTTCCAAATCGTAAAATTCCCTGCGGGCGGGAGAAAGGATGTGCGCAATCACCGAACCCAGATCCACAAGCACCCATCCGCTTTCCGAGCGGCCTTCCATGCGGGCCGCTGCCCGGTGTTCCTTATGCGCCGTTTCAATCACCACTTCCATAAGCGCCCGCAACATCCGTTCTGAAGAGGCCGAACATAATACAAAATAATCCGCAAAAGAGCACCGCCCCTGGACATCCAGAAGCAGGATCTCCTCCGCCTTTTTTTCCTCGAGCGCTCTCACAAGACTGCGAGCCAACGCCAAACCGTCCAGAATCCACCTCCGAGGTCGAGATTAATCAGTCCGCCCAGTAATTTCCCGGAACGCGAGAATGAAATTCCCTGATGCGCAGGGAATTCAGCTCTTTTCCAGGTCTCTCCGGTGTCGCCGGATGGAATCGAACCGCTTCCGGGTTTTCTATGTTATTCTTTCAAAGGATTATACCCTCGCATCAGGGATCTACATCCGTGGCCACCCTCTCACGCCGTTCCTTCCTGCAGTTTGCCGCAGCGGGGATTCCCGCGCTGAGCGGAGCACCGGGATTTTCCACCAACAGGTCCCCTTCCCTGCCCGTCGGACGCGTGGCTGCCAAATCCGTGAACGTATACACGGACCCGGATACCAAGTCGCCGCTGTTATTCGCCCTTTTCAAGGACACCCTCATTCAGATCCTGCGTTCCGTGGAAGCCAAGGCACCCGACGGGAATCCCTATTGGCTGCAAGTGGAAGCCGGATACATTCACAGCGGAGACATCCAACCGGTGGATTATCATCCGCAGATTCCGGCCTGGAGCCTCGCGCAAATCACTCCCGCCGAAGTCAGCGTGCCCATCACCCAATCCTACCGGATGATTGCCCCTTCGATGGAACCGCTTTACCGCCTGTACTATAAATCCGTTCATTGGGTAAAGGCGGTACAAAATGGACAGCGCAACAAGATCTGGTACGTTATGCGCGATCCGCGGCTGGGCTTGGATTACTACGCTCCCGGCGAACACCTGCGCTTGTTAACTTCGCAGAGTTACACCCCGCTCGAGACCGATGTAGACCCCAAGCAAAAGTGGATCGAGGTCAGCCTTGCCACCCAGACCCTTTCCGTCTACAAAGACAACGAGGTCGTCCGCGAGATAAAGGTATCCGCCGGGATCCCCGGCGGAAAAGATACCGCCACGCCGACCGGGATTTTTAATATTCAAATCAAAGTAGCCGGAGTTCACATGGGAGACGGACAGATCACTTCCGATCCTCTGGCGTACGAACTTCCCGGCGTCCCATGGGTGGGGTATTTTGAACTGGAGCACGGCGTCGCGTTGCACGGGGCGTACTGGCACAACGATTTCGGCCGGCCGCGGAGCCATGGCTGCATCAACCTCCGGCCTGAGGATGCATTGTGGCTGTACCGCTGGACCAATCCCCCCGCGGCCGAGGCATCGATCAAAGGGAGCGGCGGTTTCGGCACGCGGATTGTCATCCGGTAATCCCTCTTCCGCCGTCCAAATCCTTTTATCCGTGGGAGACGATGAGCCCCGAACGTCCAACCGAGAACCAGGACCGGATCCCCGCCATCAAGAGGATTGCCTATCGGAGTTCCGATCGGCGCTCGCGGAGGGAAACGCCGTCCGATGCAGGATGGAGTATTCCGCCCCGGTCGGCCGAAGCACACTTTTAAAAAGACACCATCCGGTCACTTCCATACTCGCGGTTGTCTGCAGGGTCGCGGTCGTTGCGACACGGCCGACCTCCGCCAAGTCTCTGCCCGTAACACCGTCCCGCACCCGGCCCAGGGTCAGGTGCGGTGAAAAAGCGCGCCGCTCCCTGGGGAAACCGAACTTTTCCAAGCCGTCCTCCAGCCGCTTCTGAAGATCCACTAGTACCGGCTCGTGGCGAGCGCCCGCCCAGATCACCCGCGGGCGGACGGCATTCGGGAAGCACCCCAATCCTTCCACAACCAGAGGAAACCGACGGCACCCGCGGGCCGCTTCATCCATAACGGCGCGGATTTCCTCGATCCGCCGCGATGGTGTGTCCCCCAGAAATTTCAGCGTGATGTGGATCCCATCGGGATCCGTCCATCGCACGGAGCCGGACGGCATCCGCCCCTCCAATAAAGCCCGGGCTTCCCACAACCATCGACGGACTTCGGCGGAAAGGTCGACGGCGATGAAAACGCGCAGTACTTCCTCCATGAGGTCCTCCAGGAACCTTGGATAATCCGGGGAAAAACCCGGATTGATGCTTTCTTGACACCAAGAGCGGCCTTTTTGATAAAAAACTTATGGGTTCCGCAGTACATTATGCCATGGCCGCATACAGAGGTTCTCCCATGATCATTCCCGGTTCCATCCTCCCGAATATTCCAGGTTTGGGTTCGATTAGCGATTGGCTGCTCCTCGGGTTCACACTTGCGCTCCTTCTTGGCAGCTGGGGATTGATCGTCCTGTGTGACCGAATGATGGAGGGCGGGAAATGAATCTGGCGCATATCCTCGCGGGCCTGATTGCGTTGGGCCTGTTGGTTTACCTTTTTGCCGCACTTCTGAAACCGGAGTGGTTCGAATGACCGCCCTCAGCTGGATTCAACTTATCTTCTACGTCGTCGTTCTCCTGGCGCTGGCCAAACCGTTGGGGACGTTTATGGCGCGCGTGTACCAGGGCCAGCCCACGTTCCTCGATCCGGTGCTGAGGCCGGTGGAGCGATTGGTGTACCGCCTGTGCGGCATACATCCGGAAGAAGAGATGAACTGGAAAGTCTATGCCGTCGCGGTGATGCTCTTCAACGGCTTAGGGCTGATCGCCGTATACGGGCTGCAGCGGCTGCAGGGTCTCCTGCCGCTTAATCCGCAAAGCTTCGGCGCCGTTTCGCCGGATTCTTCCTGGAATACGGCCGTGAGCTTCGCGACCAACACCAACTGGCAGGGATACGGCGCCGAGACAACGATGAGCTATCTGACTCAGATGATCGGCCTGACCGTGCAGAACTTCGTCTCGGCGGCCACTGGCATGGCGGTGATGGTGGCCTTGATCCGCGGAATTTCGCGAGCCTCCATTCAACCTCCTGAAAAATCGCCGGCCAATCAACTTCTCTCTCCCAATCTACACGGTGCGAAAAAGGTGGGATCGGGTGTGCTCGGCAATTTTTGGGTGGATCTGACCCGCAGCACCTTGTACATCCTGTTGCCGCTGGCGCTGGTGCTCGCGCTAGCGCTGGTGTCGCAAGGTGTCGTGCAGACCTTCAGCCCGTATCCGACCGCCACGCTGCTTCAGCCCGCGGTCGATTCCTCCGGTCAGGCCGTCACGGAACAGGTTTTGGCCGTCGGACCGGCCGCCTCGCAAATCGCGATCAAGCAGCTCGGCACGAACGGCGGCGGTTTTTTCAACGCCAATTCGGCGCATCCGTTCGAAAATCCGACGCCGTTTTCCAACTTCCTCGAAGTGCTTTCCATCCTGTTGATCCCGGCGGCGCTGGTGTACACCTTCGGGAAAATGGTCGGCGACACGCGCCAGGGCTGGGCGCTCCTGGCGACGATGACCCTGCTCTTCGCAGTGATGCTCGGCCTCGCGGTTTGGGCCGAGCAGAGCGGCAATCCCGTACTGGCCGCGCTCGGGGTCGACCAGACCGCCGGCCCGCTGCAATCCGGCGGGAACATGGAAGGCAAGGAAGTGCGCTTCGGGATCGCCAACTCGGCGTTGTGGGCCGTGGCCACCACCTCGGCATCGAACGGATCGGTCAATTCGATGCACGATTCGTACATACCGATGGGCGGATTTGCGCCGATGTTCCTGATGCAATTGGGCGAGATCGTCTTCGGCGGGGTGGGATCGGGGCTGTATGGGATGCTGGCGTTCGTGATCGTGGCGGTCTTCGTCGCCGGACTGATGGTCGGGCGCACGCCCGAATATCTGGGCAAGAAGATCGAGGCCTATGAGATGAAGATGGCTTCGCTAATACTGCTGATCCCGATCCTGGCGGCCAAAATCGGCACGGCGATCGCGGTATCGGTGCCCGCCGGGCAGGCGACGATCTTCAACCCCGGCGCGCATGGGTTCAGCGAAGTGCTCTACGCCTTTTCATCCGCGGCCGGCAACAACGGCAGCGCCTTCGCCGGCCTCGGCGCGAACACGCCCTTCTACAACATCGCCCTGGGGATCGCCATGTTCGTCTCGCGCTATTGGCTGATCATCCCGGTCCTGGCCATCGCGGGCTCGCTCGCGGCCAAGAAGAAAATTCCGGCGGGCGCGGGGACCCTGCCCACCCATACGCCGCTCTTCATCGCCTGGCTGATCGGCGTGATCATCATCGTCGGCGCGCTGAGTTTCATCCCCGCCCTTTCCCTGGGGCCGATTGTGGAACAACTCATGCTTGGACACTAACCCTATGACTTCTCACACCAAACATCGCACCTCCCGCAACTTCGCTTTATACCGGCGCGCGGTTCTGGATTCCTTCGTCAAGCTCGACCCGCGCAGGGAAATCCGCAATCCGGTCATGTTCGTGGTCGAGATCGGCAGCGTGCTGACCACGGCGCTGTGGATCCAGGCGGCGGCCGGGCGCGGAGAAGCGCCGACGGGATTTATCGGCGCGGTATCGCTCTGGCTGTGGTTCACCGTGCTGTTTGCCAACTTTTCCGAGGCGGTGGCCGAGGGGCGCGGCAAAGCCCAGGCCGAAGCCCTGCGCCGCACCCGCAAGGAGACGATCGCCAAGAAACTTTGCGCGCCACGGCGGGACGCTCGATGTGAATCTGTGCCGTCCACGAATTTGCGCAAAAGCGACCTGATCCTGGTTGAGGCGGGCGACGCCATCCCGGTCGACGGCGAGATCATCGAAGGCATCGCCTCGGTGGACGAAAGCGCGGTCACCGGGGAAAGCGCGCCGGTGATCCGCGAATCCGGCGGCGATCGCAGCGCCGTCACCGGTGGGACGCGCCTCCTTTCCGACTGGCTGATCGTGCGCGTGACGACCGACCCGGGCGAGGGCTTCCTGGACCGGATGATCGGATTGGTGGAAGGCGCCAAGCGGCAGAAGACACCCAACGAGATCGCGCTCAACATCCTGCTGGCCGGCTTCACCATCATCTTCCTCGTCGTGTGCGCCACCTTGCTCCCCTATTCGCTCTACAGCGTCGGCGCGGCCGGCCAAGGAGTGCCGGTCACCGTCACGGTGCTGGTCGCCCTGCTGGTTTGCCTGATCCCGACGACGATCGGCGGCCTGCTCTCGGCGATCGGGATCGCCGGGATGGACCGCATGATCCAGCGCAACGTGATTGCGATGTCGGGCCGGGCGGTGGAAGCCGCCGGCGACGTGGACGTGCTGCTGCTGGATAAGACCGGCACGATCACGCTCGGCAACCGCCAGGCGGTCGATTTCATCCCGGTCGGTAAGATCGATCCTGCCCAGCTGGCTGAAGCCGCCCAACTTTCCTCGCTGGCCGATGAAACCCCCGAAGGGCGCAGCATCGTCATCCTGGCCAAGGAAAAATTCGGTTTGCGCGGGAGGGTGGTCGGCGTTCCGGAGCAACCGCAAGCCCTTCCCGAGGGTGCAACCGCCGATACCACTAGAGCCGCCGCGCCGATGCACTTCATCCCCTTTACCGCCCAAAGCCGGATGAGCGGAGTGGATTTCGACGGCACGAACATCCGCAAAGGCGCGCCGGATTCGATGTATGCGATGATCTCGGACGCCGGCAAACTGATCCCTCCCGGGTTGAAGGAAGCCGTCGACGGCATCGCCCGCGGCGGCGGAACGCCGCTGGTGGTGACGCGCAACGCGGAAGCGCTGGGAGTGATCCACCTGAAGGACATCGTCAAAGGCGGGATCCGCGAGCGGTTCGCCCAATTGCGGAAGATGGGGATCAAGACCGTGATGATCACCGGCGACAACGCGCTGACGGCCGCGGCCATCGCGGCCGAGGCGGGCGTGGATGACTTCCTGGCCCAGGCCACTCCCGAGACCAAGCTTAAACTCATCCGCGATTCCCAGGCCGGAGGCCGGCTGGTGGCGATGACGGGCGACGGCACCAACGACGCCCCGGCCCTGGCCCAGGCCGACGTGGCGGTCGCGATGAACACCGGCACCCAGCCGGCGCGCGAGGCCGCCAACATGGTCGACCT
>CAZFPL010000093.1:0-11853 GCA_964521085.1 uncultured Anaerolineales bacterium
GGGGGTACACCCGGTCCCATCCCGAACCCGGAAGTTAAGCCCGCCAGCGCCGATGTTACTTGGCCGGTAACGGCCCGGGAAAGTAGGTCATTGCCAAGGGGCTTTGTCATCATCCGCCCGGTTGAAAAACCGGGCGTTTTCTTTTAATGTAAAAAAGTCGGTCGAGTAGCCCGCGATTTGTGCGGGCGTATCGAGACCTCAAACGGATACGTAATATGCCCGTGGTCTCGATACGCCCTGCACGAATGGATCGTGCAGGGCTACTCGACCGGCTTTTCATTTTAAGGAGGTCCCATGGTCATCGAAGAGCGCGTCATCCAGGAAATCCCCGTGCTCGTAGGTTTCGAATCATCCGCCGTACCCCGGCCGCTGGTCATCCTTTCGCACGGATTCACCCGCTCCAAGGAGGATTGGCGCGAGAGCATGCCGGATCTCATTACCCGCGGATATTTCACTGTGGCGCTGGATAACCGCGGACACGGGGAACGGACCAGGCCGGATTTCCTCTCCCGCGCGAACCGCAACGGCAAATGGGAGATCCTTGCCATCCGGCAAATGATCGACGAAACGGCGGAGGATATCCGGATCGTGATCGACGGCATGCTTCGGCAGGAAAATGTGGATCGGGCGCGGATCGGCATGGCCGGAATCTCGATGGGAGCGTTTGCCGGCCTTAAGGCAGCGGTGCTCGACGCGCGAATCCGGGCGGTGGTTTCGAACATCGGATCCCCTTATTGGGACGATCTATTCGAGGAGACGCTCGAGGAGAGCGATCCGGAGAAGCGGAGGCTCCTGACCGAATTCGCCGCCGGCCGCCAGCCGGCCTCCTTCCCGGATCGATTCTTCCCGCGGGCGGTGCTCTTCCAGGTCGGCGCATTGGACCCGCACCTGAATCCGGGCAAGGTGAAGGATTTTGTCAGCCGATTGCATGACCTCTATCCGGGCGCGCTGGAAAGGGTGCACTGCCTGGAATATCCAGGGATCGCCCATGAGTTTACGCCCGCCATGCAGGAAAACACGCTGCAATGGTTCCAGCGGTTCCTCTACCTCATGGTACGCCGGGATTCCCAACATCCGCCGCTCGTGGTATTCTCCCGGCATGAGGTTCTCCTCCCGCATTCACAGTGAGCTTGCGCCGAACGATTTCTTCCGCGCCGTCGAACAGCGGCGTGCGGAAAATTCCCCATTGGGCGACCTGACGATTTCGAATCCCACACTGGCCGAGCTGGAATATCCGCTGGAAGAGATTCGCTCGGCGCTTGGGGACACCGCCAAAAGCTTATACCAGCCGGACCCGCGCGGGCTGCTCGCCGCCCGGAGCGCCGTGGCGGGCTACTACCACGAGCGGGGAATCACCCTCTCCCCCGATTCGATCGTTCTAACCTCCGGAACGAGCGAAGCCTACGGTTTCCTTTTTAAACTGTTGTGCACTCCGGGGAAATCGATTTTATTCCCCAAGCCCAGCTACCCGCTGGTTCCCCTGATCGCCGAATTGGAAGGGGTGACGGCCAAGCCCTACGCGCTGACGGGGGATAATTGGCGCTGGGATCTGGCGTCGCTGTTCGAAGCACTGACGCCCGGCGCGCGGGCGGTGATCGCCGTCTCGCCCAACAACCCCACCGGAAGCATGTTCAGCGAAGAAGAATTGCGCGAAGTGAGTGGATTCTGCGCCGCGCACAAGCTGGCGTTGATCGTGGACGAGGTGTTCCTGGATTATCCCTCCCCGGCGCGCGAGGCGGATGTTGTCTCTACCGCGGGCAATCCGGACGTGCTGACCTTCACTCTCGGCGGCCTTTCGAAATCCTGCGGTCTGCCGCAGATGAAACTCGCCTGGATCATCGTCAGCGGGCCGGAGCGCGACGCGCGGGACGCATTGACCCGGCTCGAGTTCATCGCCGATGCGTTCCTCTCGGTTGGCACGCCGGTCCAGCAAGCGGCGCCGGTCCTCCTCGAGCTGGGGGGCCAGGTGCGGGATCAGATCCGACTGCGGGTGGATCAGAATGAGGAATCCCTGAAGAAAATCCTGGCCGGCATCCCGGACGTCACGCTTTTTCCGCGCGACGGTGGCTGGTACGCCGTAATCGGATTGCCCTCCGGAGCGGAGGATGAGGAATTCGCCCTGCGCATGCTGAACGAGGAGGGCGTCATTATCCAACCGGGCTACCTTTTTGATTTCGAAGACATCCAAACGGTTATCGTGAGTCTGTTGACGCCCGGCGCGGTTTTCGAAGATGGCATCCGCAAGATGTCCGATCTTCTCCAACGGTCCACGCAAGCATAATTCCTCGTTTTTCTTCACGAAGTAGCTGCAATCCCTCCACAGCCTTTCCACATTCCACTGCTATGCTGGCATAAAATTTTTAGATTTTATTGGAGGATTGCCCATGATTGATATTGCCGTGAAAGAGATAATGGCCCGGAAAGTGCGTTCTATTCTTTGTATCGCCGGGGTGATGATCTGCGTTTTCCTGCTCAGCACCATCCAGGGTCTTTCCAACCGCCTGGAAGGGACGATCGCAGGGGATATCGCCCGGATGGGCGATACGATGTACTTTCAGCAGAAAGGCGTACCCTACCCTCCGTTCGGGAGCGCTTTCAAAGAGCAGACGGGAACTGAGGTGCTGAAGGCGGATGGGGTGGACGAGAACGCGAGTACGCCGATCCTTTTTGTGGTGATCGAACCGGCGGAGAATCCACGGGATGCGGCAAGGGTGATCGGCGTCGGCCTTAATCCCGGCGCAGAGACCGCCTACCTGGCCGAAACGGCCGCCGTTTCCGGAAGCATAACATTGGAGGGTGAAGCGGAAAACGCCGTCATCCTGGGGGCGGCCGCCGCTGAATTCTATGCGGCGGGCGTCGGCGACACCCTCCTTGTCCGCGAAGAGGAATTCCTCGTGACAGGCATCCTCGAACCGACCGGCACCGCCAACACGGACAACGCATTCATCATGGCGCTGGATACGGCGCAGAAAGTGTTTGGGCGCGGCGGCATGATCTCGGCGGTGATCGTCGTTTCCGAGGGCGGGGCGCAGATGGCCGCGGTGGAAACGTCGCTCGAAGAGGAATTCGCCAACGGAGAAGTGCAGACCCAGGCGGAGATCGAGGAGGAACTGGAAGCCAGCCTGCAGACTCCGCGGTCGATCCTCGGCCTGATCAACGCGGTGGTGTTCATCGTGACGATCATCATCATCATGAACGTGATGATGATGTCGGTCAAGGAAAAAACGCGCGAGATCGGAGTGATGCGGGCGATCGGGACCCGGCGCGGGTCGGTGCTTGGACTGATCTTCTACGAATCGCTCATCCTGAGCGTGCTGGGCGGAGTCCTGGGGCTCCTCGCGGCGATCCCGGCCTCCTTCCTGCTGGAGATTCCCCTCTCGGCCACGCTGCTTTCGCCGCTGGTCTTCGTCCGCGTTCTTGTGCTGGTATTTCTGACGGGGGTTTTTTCCGGATTGCTTCCGGGGTACGTTGTTTCCCGGATCAGTCCGCTGGAGGCATTGCGATATGAATAACCTGATTTTAGGAACGGGACTTAAAAAGTTTTTTCCCTTGAGCCGGAAGATCACCGTGCTGGCTTTGCGCGGGGCGGATGTTGCGATCGCGGAAGGCGAATTCGTTTCCATCGTCGGACCCTCCGGTTCCGGGAAATCCACCCTGCTTAACCTGATCGGCCTGCTGGAATCCCCATCCGCCGGAACGCTGCGGTTGGAGGGGCAGGACGTCTCGCTTTTCGGCGACGGCCGGCGAACCGCGATGCGCGCGGAGAAGATCGGCTTCGTGTTCCAAACATTCAATCTGCTCCCGGCGCTTACCGCGCTGGAAAACGTCGAGTTTGCGATGCGCGCAGTGGACGGAAAGAAGCGGATGCCGAAGGCGGAACGGATGAATCGGGCCAAAGCCAAGCTGGAAAGGGTGGGTCTGGGGGAGCGGTTGAATCACCTCCCATCGGAACTTTCCGGGGGCGAAAAGCAGCGGGTCGCCGTCGCGCGCGCCCTGGCGAACGATCCGAAGCTGATCCTGGCCGACGAACCGACCGGAAATTTGGATTCGGCTGCCACGGAAAGCATCATCCAATTGTTGCACGAAATTCACGCAGCCGGGACGACCGTCGTCATGGTGACACATAATTTGGATACGACGGTCGCCACCCGGATTCTCAAAATGAAGGATGGGGCGATCCTTCAATAATTTCCCCGAAAATGCACCGCGGAATGCTTTTCGCACATTACCGTTTTGTAGCGAACCTCTGATGAGCATTCCACGTTATTAAGCAGAATATTCATTGGAGGTTACCGTTTTATAACGAACCTCCGATGAGTATTCTGCGTTAATTATTGGTAGGGAGGGCGGGGTCTGCTACAATGCCCCACCGAGAGAGAGGATCCCGAGCGCGGCAATCCCAACCTTAAAAAAGCCTGATTTTTCGGGCCACTTCACCCCGCGCGGGAGGAGGATTTCCACATGCAGGAATTTCTACATCATTTGAGATGGTGGTTGATCGACATCTTTGGCAGATTGATGTTCGATCTGGATATTGTCCGCTACGCGGAGATACCCGGCGGACCGAAAATCCTCGTTTCCAATCATCCGAGCACCGTCGATCCCTTTCTGATCGTGAAACTGACGCCGGATCACCTGCATATGCTCATTGACCACCGGTTGTTTCGGATGCGGACGATGGGACTCGATATGGTGCGCTTCGGGCATATTCCGGTCATCCCCGGCGGCGGAGGCCAGGCTTTGGTGGCCGCCGCAAGGTTGATCCGGGAGGGAAAATCCATGGCTATATACCCGGAGGGCGCGATAAACCCCCTAAACGGCGGATTCCACAGGCCCCGGACCGGCGCCGCGCGTCTTGCCCTCGAGACCGGCGTTCCGGTGATTCCCGTCGGGGTCGCCTTTGACCGGTCGCTTATCCGGTTGATCCCGGCGCGGATCGACGACGAATCCCATATAGGCATCTGGTGCCTGGAAGGGCCGTACGCCATTACGGTCGGAAGGCCGATGCGCTTTTCCGGCGATCCAAAAAACCATGACCTTGTGCGCAACGCGACCCATCAAATGATGCAGCACATCATCCAGCTTGCCGGGGAAAGTGAGCGGCGCGTGGCGATGCACAAGGCGGGGTTCCGGCCCATCGTCAGGATCGGCTCCTGGCTGATGGACAACGCGTTTGGATGAATTGAGATCGTTGTTTCTGCGGATTTTTCCTATTTCAACGAAATTGTAAAAAAATCGGGGCGGTCAGACTGTCGCCCCGATTTGTTATCACCGATCGGATCATCTCATTCCAGCTGCGCAATCCGCTGCGCGAGCAAATCGAATCCGCCCTGCCAAAATTCGACCTGCTCGATGCGGATACCGGCGCGCTTTAAAATCGCCGCCGGGCTGGCGGATCCGCCGGCGGAGAGGATCCGTGTGAAGCGCGGGAGGAAGGCGGAACCCTCCGTTTGATATTGGTGGAACAGCGCGAGGACCAGCAGCTGGCCGAACGCATAGGCGTACACATAGAACGGCATCTCATAGAAGTGCGGGATCGCAGCCCACTCCCAGCGGAATTCCTCGGACAGTTCGATCGAATCCGCGAATTGGGCCTTGAGGTTGTCCCAATACCGCGCGCACAAATCCTCCACCGATCCGCCTTTGCTGATCGCAGCATGCGCCTCGACCTCGAACAGCGCAAAGTATGCCTGGCGCATGATCGTGGCATAGGCGTCGTCGATCTGGCGGAAAAGCAGATCGCGGCGTACCGATTCATCGCTCTCTTCTTTTAACAGGCTGTCCACCAGAAGCATTTCCGCAAAGGTGGAAGCCGTTTCGGCCAGCGGCAGGCTGGCGTCGTATGTGAACAGCGGCAGGCGGCCGGCGAGCAGGGCGTGGATGGCGTGCCCCAGTTCGTGGGCGAGCGTCGCCAGATCGTACGAGCGCCCCTGATAGTTTGTAAGCACCCACGGCGTGAGCGAGGGAAGCACACTCATACAGAAAGCCCCGTCCCGCTTCCCCGGCCGGACCTCGGCATCGAGACGGTTCTCGATCACCACCTTTTCCGCAAGCGATGCGAAGGCGGGATCGAACTCCTCGAAACTCCGGCGCACAAGGTCCCATCCCCGGCTGAATTCAAATTGTTTTTCGGATGCGGCCATGGGGGCGTAAATATCGTAACGGCGAAGGCGCGGCAGACCCAGGACGCGCGCTTTGAGTCCGAAATATTTCTGAAACAGCGGCGCGTTGGCGCGGCACACATCCAGAAGCAGGCGGACCACTTTGTCCGGCAGGTCGTTGGAAAGGTTGCGCACGGCGATGGGGGAAATGAATTTTCGCAAGCGGACGTTTTCACTCCGCCAATCCCGCAACAGGGTGGAATAGATCTGCCCCAGGATCGGTCCTTCGCGGGTGTAGACGTCGTACAGCGAACGGTACGCCGCTTCCCGCATGGACGGGTCCGGAGAGCGGGTGTAGACCGTAATTTCCGCACGGCTAAGCTTCTTTTTTTCGCCGCCCACATCCAGATCGAAAAGAAATCGGTTGGTGATTGCCTGGTAGAGGGTGTTGAGCGCCCGCGAGCCGGTGGCGTTTTTCAGGTTGATCACCTTCTCTTCCGGTTCGGAAAGCGTATGCGGAGCCATGCGGCGGATTTGCTCGAGGTAGTAGCGGTAGGGTCCGGAGCCGGCCAGCAGGCGCCGTGCCGGCGCGGCCGGAAAGGCCTTCCACCAGGTGGAGAAGAACAGCAGGCGGTTCTCGATTTCCGCCATGTGCTGTTCGGTGTTGGCCAGGAGTGTCTGCGCGGCAGGGTCTTGGGTGTTTTCGCAGAAGTGCAATTCCGCGTAGGCTGCCAGCCGCCGGGCGAGTGAGCGAATCTCCTCGAACTCCCGGATCATTGCGAGGAATGCGGTGACCGCGATACGCGGCGTCAGCAGGCGGCGGTATTTCTCCGCTTTGGTGACGCGCCGATCCAATTCGGCGAAGGCTTTCTTGATCCCGGGTCCGTCGGGCGAGGGAAACAGGACATCCAGGGACCAGCGGGAAGGTTTTTCCATTTGCATGCGATCCTCCTTGCCCTCCCTTTTCCGAAAACCGATATGGGAGGGGATGGGGATTAGGCGGGTTTTTCTTTGGTCCGCAACTCCTCGCGCAACCGATCGATGGAGATGCGCTGCCCGGAGCGGCGGTCGAGAGCCAGCCAGTGATCCCACCCGTTGCAGGGCCCGCCGCGGATCAGGCGCGCGATCTGGTGGATCGATCCGCGCTTGCCCTTCCACGAAAGCGATCCATCGGCGCAGATGCGCGCTTTTAGGCCTGCGTGGGAATCGAAGGTCAGCGTATCGCCCGCGGCAAGCAGGCCTTCTTCCAGCAGACGCCCGAACGGGATGCGTGCGCGCTTGCGCGGATCAGGCGTGGAGAGCAGATCGGAGTCGAGACGGACTTCGGAAATGGCGTCGATCCGCCGCCGGGCGGCCTTTACGTACGCGGGATCCTTTTCGATCCCGATCCAGCGCCGGCCGAGCCGCTTGGCCGCCGCCCCGGTCGTCCCGGATCCGAAAAACGGATCCAGCACCAGGTTGCCGGGATCGGTGCTGGAAAGGATCACACGATAGAGGAGCGCTTCCGGCTTCTGGGTGGAATGGACTTTCTCGCCGCCCTCTCGCAACCGCTCCTTGCCGGAGCAGGTCGGTAATTTCCAATCGGAGCGCATTTGCAGGTCTTCGTTGAGTGATTTCATCGCATGGTGATGGAAGGTGTAGCGCGCCCCGCGCTTGCGCGCCGCCCAAAGCAGGGTTTCGTGCGCGTTGGTGAATCGCACGCCGCGGAAGTTCGGCATCGGATTGGATTTGATCCAGACAATCTCGTTGAGGATCCAATAGCCCAGGGATTGCAGGATGGCGCCTACGCGGTGAATGTTGTGGTAGGTGCCGATCACCCACAGGCTGCCGGACGGTTTGAGGACCCGGCGGCACGCAGAAAGCCATTCGCGGGTGAAGCGGTCATATTCCTCGAAGGAGTCGAACCGGTCCCACGCATCGTCGACCGCATCCACCCGGGAACTGTCGGGGCGGTAGAGCTCCTGCCGCAGCTGGAGGTTGTAGGGCGGATCGGCGAAGATCAAGTCGACGGATTCGGCGGGCAGCTGCGGGAGCACTTCCCGGCAATCGCCGAGCAGGATTTGGCCCGGTGTTATTTCCATTTTATTTCCATGAATTTCCATGGCGTATTCTACCTGAAAAGGTGAGAGAGTTGAGGGAGAATCGGCGTCCTGCCTACCAGCGGATGAATGTGTGGGGTAAAATACTCGTCCGCGGCGGGTGAAAATTCGAACCCGACCATAGACGATGGACAACCGACCATGGAAAGAGCAAAAACAATAGACTTCGGACAATCGACGGAAAACCGCAGCGGATTGAGAACGGGCCATGGTCCATCGTCTATGGTCCATGGTCGCCCGTCACTCAAAAAGTGAATAAGCATTCGGGAAGGAAACTCAACGGTGACAGATAACAAACTATCTCCTGTGCAAGAGGCCCTTTGCATCAATACGCTGCGATTCCTGGCCGCCGACATGGTGGAGGCCGCAAAATCCGGCCATCCGGGCCTGCCGATGGGCGCCGCGGCGATGGCGTACACGTTGTGGACACAGGTGCTGCGGCATAATCCGTCGAATCCCAAATGGTTCAACCGCGACCGGTTTGTGCTTTCGGCCGGGCATGGTTCGGCGCTGCTGTACGGGCTGCTTCACCTTACCGGGTATGACCTGCCGCTGGAAGAAATCAAACGCTTCCGCCAATGGGGAAGCCGCACGCCGGGGCACCCGGAGACGGAAATCACGCCCGGAGTGGAGGCCACGACAGGCCCTCTGGGGCAGGGGATTTCCAATGCGGTGGGGATGGCGATTGCCGAAGCTCACCTGGCGGCGCGCTTCAACCGCCCCGGGTTTCCCCTGATCCAGCATCACACGTTTGTGATCGCCAGCGACGGCGACCTGATGGAAGGGGTCGCCTCGGAGGCGTGTTCGCTCGCCGGGCACCTCGGGCTTGGGCGTTTGATCGTGCTCTACGACGATAACAGGATCTCGCTTTCCGGCTCGACGGCGCTCTGCTTTACGGAGGACGTCTCCGCCCGGTTCCGCGCTTATGGATGGAACGTGCTTGCGGTCGAGGATGGCAACGACACGCAAGCGGTCGCCAAGGCACTTGCGGATGCGCGCGGGCAGCAAGCGAAGCCGACCCTCATCCAGGTCCGGACGCACATCGGATACGGCGCGCCGAAAAAGCAGGATTCGAGCGAAGCGCACGGCTCGCCGCTGGGGGCCGAAGAGCTGCGGGGCGCCAAAGAGAAATTGGGTTGGCCGACCGAGCCGATGTTCCTCATTCCGGCAGAGGCGCTCGAGCTCTACCGCCGGAGCGTGAAAGAAGGAGCGCGGCTCGAAGCGGAATGGAATGACGTGCTTGAAAAATATGCAAAGCAGTTCCCGGAGCAGGCCGCGGAACTCCGCCGTCGGAGGACCGGCGAACTGCCGAAGGGCTGGGAGGAAAAAATTCCGTCCTTCTCTCCGGCGGATGGAAATATCGCCACCCGCAAAGCGTCCGAGAAGATCCTGCAGCAACTGGCCGACGCACTTCCGGAACTTTTCGGCGGAGCGGCGGACCTCAACCCCTCCACGTTCACCTGGATGAAAAAACTGGGCAACTTTCAGAAGCCCAACGGGCCTCAGGAAAAAATCGAAGGCGCGGTCGAAGGCGGCTGGGAGTACAGCGGACGCAACCTGCATTTCGGCGTGCGCGAGCACGCGATGGGCGCCATCTGCAACGGCCTGGCCTACCACGGCGGGTTTATACCGTTTGGTTCGACCTTCATGGTCTTTTACGACTACATGCGGCCTGCGGTGCGGATCAGCGCGATCTCGAGCCTGCACACGCTTTGGATCTATACCCACGACAGCGTCTGGCTCGGGGAAGACGGGCCGACCCATCAGCCGATCGAGCATCTGGCGGCGATGCGCGCGATCCCGAATCTCGTCGTGCTGCGTCCGGCGGATGCCGCCGAGACCGCCGAAGCCTGGAAGATCGCCCTGGCCCGCAAGCACGGGCCGACGGTGCTGGCACTCACGCGGCAGAACCTTCCCGTCCTCGACCGGCAGGAGAATCAAAGCGCGCAGGGGACGGCAAAGGGCGCTTACGTATTGTGGGAGTCGAAAGCCGGCAAGGCCGCGATCATCCTGATCGCCAGCGGCTCGGAAGTGCACCCGGTTCTGAATGCCGCGAAACAATTGGAACAGGAGGGCATTCCGGCGCGGGTGGTTTCGTTCCCGTCGTGGGAGCTCTTTGCCGAGCAGGATGCCGCTTACCGCCAGTCCGTTCTGCCCGCGGAGATCCCGGTGCGGCTGGCCGTGGAAGCGGGAGTGGGGCAGGGTTGGGAGAAGTGGATCGGGGAGCGGGGAGAAATAATCTCGATTGACCGATTCGGCGCGTCGGCGCCGCTGGCCGTTCTGCAGGAGAAATTCGGTTTCACGGAGGATGCCATTACGCAGCGTGCGAAGGACCTGGTGAAGCGAAAATAAATCCGGCAGCCTTGGGCGGCCGGAAAAAGCAATCATCTTCTGAGAGGAGTGAAACATGCCCATTCGAATTGGAGTTCCGGAGCTGTTGATTGTTCTCCTGATCGTCGTGCTGATTTTCGGAGTCGGCCGGGTGAAGGAAATCGGGACCGCCATTCGCGAGTTCCGCAAAAGCCTGAAAGACGACGACGAGCCGGCCAAGGAGCCGGCAAACACGGAAGGCGAAAAGAAATCCTGATCGATGTATTTACTCTTCTGACAAAGCTGCAATGAGATAGCAGTAGGATCAGTTTTTCTACCTCCCGACTATCCATTCCCTGTGGAAAATGATAGGGCGATGAAAAAACCGCATCGACCAGGTGGTCGATGCGGTTTTTAATATGATTGTCTCTCCACCGGTTGAAAAACGGATTCGGGAGTAGCGACCTCACCAACCGGTCAACCGACAATCCCCTTGAGTAAAATGCCGACCAGATAGGCCACCGCGGCGGCCAGGCTTCCCACGATGAGCATTTCCAATCCGCTGAGGAGCGGATTACGGTGGGTAACGACGACTTTGGCGGCTCCGAGGGTAAACAGCGCCGCGCCGGACATGACCAGCGAGATGATAAACGCCGTCGGCGGCGCAATCGGCACGGCCAGACCGAGCAGGTACACCAGCAGCGGGATGGAACCGGCGAGGACGAACGCGGTGAAGGTGGCAAGCGCCGAGCGAAGCGGCGTGCGGTCGTCCGGCAGCATGCCGAGTTCCTCGACCATCATGGTGTCCACCCAGAGGCCGGGAACGCGGGTTTTAATATCCACCAGCCGATTTGAGTCCGTCTCGGAATATCCCTGCTTGCGGTATATCGCGAGCAATTCCGCTTTTTCACCCTCCGGAAAATTATCCACTTCCCACTTCTCGCGGGCCTTTTCTTTTGCGTAATATTCCCGTTCGCTTTTCAGGGAGAGGAAGGAGCCTGTGCCCATCGAAAATCCGTCGGCCAGCAGGTTGGCCATGCCCAGAATCAACAGCACATCCGCGCCCAGATTGGCGCCGGCCACGCCGCTTACCACCGCGAAGGTGGTGATGATGCCGTCCAGCCCGCCCAGCACCATATCCCCGATGTACTGCGATCCGGCCCCGCCGTGTTCCTCGGCGGCAGCCTGGGCGATGGCTTCCGGCGTATGCGCCTTGGCCGAGGAGGCGAGATCGCCTTTCGCGAACGAGATGCGGGCCAGGGATAAACGCGGAGCGGGCTTTTTATTATTTGCCATGATCCACCTCGCAGCGCCTGCAAGAATCTATGGACAGGATTTACGGG
>CAZFPL010000094.1:0-11804 GCA_964521085.1 uncultured Anaerolineales bacterium
CAAGCCGCGCGGTATCACAGAGCGCAACCCCCAAGAACTGCGCAGCAAGCTGCGGTGTATTCTAATCCCGCGAAAGCGGGATAAAAAACCCTTTCCGGCGGTTTTCCTCTTTAATCTGGTTATTGATTCTACCGGATCGTATAATTAGATTCCTTCCAAAAAGGCAAACCTTTACCGAACAGGAGGATCCATGGAATACACGCATCTTGGCAGAACCGGTCTTAGAGTCAGCCGCCTGTGCCTGGGAACGATGAATTTCGGTCCGCATACGGCCGAAGCCGACGCGTTCCGGATCATGGACCGGTCCCTCGAACTCGGGATCAACTTCTTCGACACCGCCAATGTGTATGGCTGGAAATTGGGCGAAGGCGTCACCGAGCAAATCATCGGGCGCTGGTTCGCCCAGGGCGGCGGCCGGCGCGAGAAGGTGGTCATCGCCACGAAGGTCTTCGGCCATATGGGCGACTGGCCCAACCAGGAAAAACTATCGGCGCTCAATATCCGCCGGGCCTGCGAGGGTTCGCTGCGCCGCCTGCAGACCGATCACATCGACCTGTATCAGATGCACCACGTTGACCGCGAAACGCCGTGGGAGGAGATCTGGCAGGCGATGGAGGTGCTTGTCGGCCAGGGAAAAGTGATCTACGTCGGCAGCAGCAACTTCGCGGCGTGGGATATCGCCCAGGCCAGCGCCGCCGCCAAGGCGCGCAACTTCCTCGGCCTGGTCTCGGAGCAGAGTAAATATAACCTTATGACGCGGATGATCGAGCTGGAACTGATCCCGGCCTGCCGCGCGTTCGGACTCGGGATCATCCCATGGAGTCCGCTGGGAGGCGGGGTGCTGGGCGGTGCGCTGCAAAAAGCCAAGGAAGGCCGCCGCGCCGACGAGAAGCAGCAGGCGGAAATCGAAAACCTCCGGCCGAAGCTCGAAGCCTGGGAGAAACTTTGCAGGGAGTCGAGCGAAAAGCCGGCCGATGTCGCGCTGGCCTGGCTGCTTCACAATCCGGCCGTCACCGCGCCGATCATCGGCCCGCGGACGATGGAGCAGCTCGACGGCTCGCTGCGCGCGCTGGAAATCAAACTGGATGAATCCGCGCTGAAGAAGATCGATGAAATCTGGCCCGGCCCGGGCGGGGAAGCCCCCAAGGCGTACGCTTGGTAAAAGATAAAGCCGGTCGAGTAGCCCGTGTGTTCTTCATGGGCGTATCGAGACCTCATTCTTCACGGCAAATAAGTGGTCTCGATACGGCCTTCGGCCTACTCGACCACCTTTGGAAAAGGAGGATCCATGGATAAATCCAGTTCCACCATCCCCCTGCAGACGGGGGCGCTCACGGCCAAACAGATCGGACTGATGCTGACCCACCTGCCCGTCGACGTGACGTTCGTCGATGCAAATGACGAAGTGCAATTCTATTCGGAAGGCAAAGAGCGGATTTTCGAGCGCACACCCGACGTCATCGGGCGCAGCGTCCTGGGTTGTCACCCGCCTCATAGCGTGCTCCAGGTCAAACGGATCCTCGACGATTTCCGCGCCGGAATCCGCGATGCCGCCGAATTCTGGATTCAAATGAAGGGCGATGCGCCGGAAGCCCGCTTCATCCACATCCGCTTCTTCGCCGTCCGGGATTCCAGCGGGCAATCCCAGGGAACCATCGAGGTCGTCCAGGACGTGACCGGCATTCGAAAATTGCAGGGGGAACGGCGGTTACTGGCGGAAGGCGGGTGATCCCGCCGTCCACAGCGCGGCCCACCGGGGAGGCCGACCGGTTTCCCCGAACAGAGGATGCCATGGAAGCAACCGATATTCTGGTGGAAGAGCATCGGATCATCGAGCGGGTCCTTACGGCCCTGGAAACGCAAGCCCGGCGCGCGCAAGCCGGAAGTGTGGTGCGGCCGGGCTTTTTCCAGGATGCGACCTCCTTTTTCCGGAACTTCACGGACGGCTGCCATCACCGCAAGGAAGAAGGCCCGTTCTTGATGGCGATGATGGATGCGGGCCTTTCCGATCAGACCGGACCGCTTGCAATCATGCTCGCCGAGCACGAACAGGGCCGAGGATACACCCGCGCGATCGAAAAAGCCGCCCGCCTGCTCGAGGGCGGCGAGGGCTCCGCCCGGGACGATCTGATCCGCAACGCGCTGGCCTACGCCGCCTTTCTGCGCCAGCACATCCGCCGGGAAAACGAGTTCCTTTACCCGATGGCCGAACGGCTTGTTCCACCCCGGGAGCAGGAAAAACTAGCCGCCGAATTCGAACGATTCGAACGCGAAGAAACCGGCACGGCGATCCACAGGAAATATCACCGCCTGGCCGAAGCGTTGGAAAAGGAAGCCTCCGCTTGAGGAACAAACACCCGGTATGTACGATTCCCTGAGTGCCGATTATGACCGGTTCGTCAATTGGCCTTCCCGGTTGGCGGTGGAGTTGCCGTTTCTGGAGGAGAAACTCTCTTCGGCGGGCGCGCGTACCGTGCTGGATGCCGCCTGCGGGACCGGCCGGCACGCCCTGGAGCTTGCCAAGCGCGGCTTTTCCGTATCCGCGTCGGATTCCTCCGCCGGGATGATCGCCCAAGCGAAATCGAACGCATCCGCCGCGGGGATCGGCGTGCGTTTCGAGCAAGCCGGTTTCGGAGAAATGCGGCGCACCTTCGGAACGGCGGTCTTCGAAGCGCTGCTTTGCCTTGGGAATTCCCTGCCCCACATTCCAGCTCCGGATGGATTGATTTCGACGCTGCGGGATTTCTCCGGCTGCCTGAAACCCGGCGGCTTGCTGATCCTCCAGAACCGGAATTTCGACCGCCTGCTCGCGACGCGGGAACGCTGGATCGATCCGCAAAGCAGCGCCGCGGACGGCAGGGAGTGGTTGTTCCTGCGTTTCTACGATTTCGAAACGGACGGATCGATTACCTTCAACATCGTTACGTTGCGAAGGGAAACAAGCGGTGATTGGAATCAATCTGTTTCTTCCACGCGGCTGTGGCCGCTGGTAGAATCCGACCTGACAGGGGCGCTGGCCGCCGCCGGATTCGAAAAAATCGAACGCTATGGAAGCATGCGCGGGGCGGCGTTCGATACAGGCACCAGCCCGGATTTAATCCTTGCGGCGAAAAGGATTTCTTGATCGGCGCGGCGCCGCGCGATTCGGGAACAGAGCGGATGGACATTCGCGCAGGAGGATCCCATGGGCACTATGCTTCCGACCGAGGTTTTGGAAAGGGAACACCGCTTCATCGAGAAGGTCGTCCATGCGTGCCTCGCGGCGGCCGAAGAAATCGCCGACGGAAGACCCGTCGACGCCGATCTCCTGCGTCAGATCGTCGAATTCATGCGCAACTATGCCGACAAATGCCATCACGGCAAGGAGGAGATACTTCTCTTTCCGGCATTAATTAAAAAGGGCGTCCCGCTGACCGGCTGCCCGATCGGCGCGCTGACGGCCGAACACGTTCAAGGCCGCCATCTGGTGGCCGGCCTTTCCGATACGGTTGCGCTTCTTCCGAATGCGGAGCCGGAAGCCAGAAAAGCGATCCTCGAAAACCTTCAGGGCATCCACCGCTTATATCCAAATCATATCTGGAAGGAAGATTACCTTCTCTTCCCGATGACGCTCAAGATAATGCAGGAGAAGGATTTGGCGGATCTGCAGGGTAAATTCGAACAGGTCGACCGGTCGATCGGGGCGGACATCCTGCGCGGGTACGAGGATTTCGCCGACGGGCTCGAGGAGCGCGGGAAGGCGGCCGGGGAAAAATGACGCTGGCGTGAAATCTCATCCCCGGGAGAAATTTCCGGAGAAAGGAGACATCTTCACGATGCAAGACGGATTCGAAGCGCAGGGATCCCCCGCCAAACCTCCAAAAGGAATTCCGGCGTATTTGGAATCCACGGACGACTTGAAAAACCTGGGCCTTACGCTCAGCATTTACATCCTGATCTTCTCGCTGAAACTCATCGTGTACTCCTTTTCCGGCCTTCTGGCGCTGTTGGCCGAAGCGCTGCATACGCTGAGCGACATCTTCGTGTCCGGGTTCCTCCTGATCGCGGCGGCGTATTCGCGCCGCGGAGCGGATGAAACGCACATGTTCGGCCACGGGCGGGCGCAGCACGCCGCCGCGCTCGTCGCGGCTACGCTGTTCGTCTCCTTCACCAGCCTGGAGCTTTACCGCGAAGCCGTCCCGCACCTGATCAACCCGGTGGAGAGGGAATATCAAAATCTGCCTTGGGCGATCGGCGTGCTCCTGGTCTCCATGCTGATTGCCGCGATCCCGCTGGTTTCCCTCCTGCGCGGAAAAGCGAAAGGTCCGGCCGCCAGGGCCCAGCTGATGGAGCTCTTTAACGACGAACTGGGATTGCTGGCGGCGCTGGCCGGAACCGTGTTCGTCATGCTTGGCCAGCCGCTGGCGGACCCGCTCGCCGCCATTCTCGTCGCCACGATAATCGCAATCAATGGAATCGGATTGTTCCGCGAGAATCTCTCCTTCCTCCTCGGCCGCTCGCCGGGAAAAGAGTTTATCGAGAATATCCGGCGGGCTGCGCTGGAAGTTCCGGGCGTGCTCGGCGTCCACAACCTGAGGGCGGAAATCGTCGGGAACGGCAAGACGCATGTGGTCATGCATATCCTGGTGCCGAAGGGGATCACGATCGAGAAGGCGGACGCCATCGCGGCGTAAGTCCACCGGCGGATCCACCTTGCGGAACGGCCGGGGTATTGCGTGATCCATGCGGAATCGGAAAAGACGGAATAGAACCCGACCGGCATCCGCCGCCTGCTGTTCTCCCCCCATCCTCGCTATAAAAATCCCGAAAACCCCGGACCGCTTCCGGCTTCCCGCCGGGCAGGCCGCCCGGCGGATTCCCATTGCGCTGCCGCAGGAACGAGCCGGGGATTTGACAAATCCGCCCTGTTGCCTTACAATCGTCATCTGAACATATATTCATATAATAAATTGTATTCGGAACCCCGGAGACCGGAGGATGCAAGGGCATCCGAATTTTCGGATTGACGGGGTTTTTGGGGAGGGGAATCGGATTGCCGCATCCCCCCGATAGGAGATAAGCATGGCATCCACACCACTCATCGAAATGCAATCGATAAACAAAACCTACCCGATGGGCGATCTGACCGTCCACGCGCTCCGCGGGCTGGATTTAACCGTTGGACGGGGCGAGTTTATCGTCCTGCTCGGCCCTTCGGGATCCGGGAAAACCACCACCTTGAATATTCTGGGCGGGCTGGACCGGCCCACCGGCGGTCGGGTCGTGGTCGACGGGGAAGAGATCGCCCGGTTCAACGAGAAACGACTCACCGGATATCGCCGTACGAAGGTCGGTTTCATATTCCAATTTTTCAACCTGATCCCGACCCTGACCGCGGCGGAAAACGTCGAATTCGCCCTGGCCCTCATGCAGCGCGGTCCGGCGCTCGGGAAACAGGCCTTGGAGCTGCTGGCGCAGGTATCGTTGCAGGATCGCGCCGACCACTTCCCCTCGCAGCTTTCGGGCGGCGAACAACAGCGGGTGGCGATCGCCCGCTCGCTGGCCAACCGGCCCCCGCTGTTGCTGTGCGATGAGCCGACCGGCAACCTGGATGTTGAGACGGGGCGCCAGGTGCTGCAGGCAATCCGCGACCTGAACCAAAACGAAGGGACGACCATCGTCCTGGTGACCCACAACGTCAGCATCGCCCCGATGGCGGACCGGGTCGTGCGGCTGCACGACGGCTCGGTGGCGCGCATCGAACCCAATCCCCAGCCGGCGCCGGTGGCGGAACTGGCCTGGTGATCCCATGAAAATGCTATTGAGAAAAACCCTGCGTGATCTGCGCGCCTCCCTGGCGCAGTCCATCGCCCTGATCGTCATCGTCATGCTCGGCGTGGGCAGCTTCGCGGCGACGGTCGCCGCCTACCGCGACCTGGACACCTCCTACAACCGTACCTATGACGACCTACGCTTTGCGGATGTCACTTTTTCGGTAAAGAGCGCCCCGGAGAGTGTGACCGACGAATTGCGCAGCATGGACGGCGTGGCGGAGGTCTTCGGTCGGCTGGTGATCGACACCGGTATGGAGCTGCCGGAACGCGAGGGCGAGACGCCGGACCCCATCCGCGCCCGGCTGATCGGCCTCTCGGCGCCGGAACACCCGGAAGTCAACGACGTCCTAGTCCTCGAAGGCCGTTACTTCAATTCCGCGGACGATGCCTCGATCCTCCTAGACACCCACTTCGCCGAATATTTTCAGCTCGGGCTGGGCGACACCGTTTCGCCCATCCTAAACGGGCAGCGCGTCGATTTTCCGGTGGCGGGGATCGTGGCCAGCCCGGAATACCTGATGGCGAGTCCGAGCAAGCAGGAAATCATCCCCTCGGCCCGCTCCTTCGGCGTGTTCTTCCTGCCGTTGGATGTTCTGCAGGAAAAACTCGGGTTGGACGGGATGATCAACGACATTGCGATCCGGTTGGAAGAGGGTGCCGATGAAGCTACCGTTGTGAAGCGCGTGCAGGAAAAGCTCGCACCCTACGGGCTGACGGCCACCACCCTGCGCGTCGACCAGCCGTCGAACGCCGGAGTGCAGGGCGACGTGAACCAATTCGAGGAGATTGCCTACATGCTGCCGTCGGTGATCCTTCTGGTGGCGGCGATCTCGGTATACGTGATGCTCGGACGGCAGGTGCGCGCCCACACGCCCCAAATCGGCCTGATGAAAGCGCTGGGATATTCAAACGGGGCCGTGATGGGGCATTACCTGTCGTATGCGCTGGTGATCGGCGTGATCGGTTCGATCGCGGGGGCGCTGCTCGGGCTTCCACTGGGAGCCTGGATCACCAAACTCTACGCCGCGGAACTGGGGATTCCGATCGTCGAATCGCGCTTCTATCCGGATCTAATCCTGGAAGGCGCGGCGCTCAGCCTGTTGGCCACCATCGTCGCGGGAATCGCGCCCGCGCTCGGCGCAGCCCGGCTCCTTCCCGCACAGGCGATGCGTTTCGATCCGGCCATCGCGCAGGTCAAGGGGCGCGTTTCCTTCCTCGAGCGGATCATCCGCCTGCCGCTCTCGCTGCGTCTTCCGGTTCGAAGCGTGTTCCGCGTCCGCCGCCGGTCCCTGACCACAGCCCTCGGAATCGTCTTCGCCTACATCCTGATTTTAATGACGTGGGGGCTACTGGACAGCATCGAGTTCTTCTTCACCCAAAACTTCGAAATCATAGAACGATGGGACATCTCGGTTGCGTACACGACTCTTCAGCCGCCAGCAACCCGCCAGACCATCCAGGAATGGGCCGGCGTGAAGGCGGCGGAACCCATTCTGCAGATCCCGGCAACGCTGAAAGTCAACTCGCATTCCGAAGATATCATGATCACGGCATTCGACCCGGACCAGGATATGCATATCCTGCAGCTTCCGGACGGCACGACCCCCCGTGAGGCCTTCAAGGACGGCCGGCTGGTGATTACAAAGGGGTTGGCGAAATTGATGGACGTATCCACGGGTGACCGGGTGACCCTGGATACCCCCTTCGGGACACAGGAATTTGTGCTCGGTCCGTTCACCGACGAGATGATGAACGCCGCGGCGTATGTCTCGATGGATGAGGTTCAAAAACGGATGCAGACGCCCGTAATCCCATACAACGGGCTGTACCTGACCGTGGATGATGCGCGAGCCAAGCAGATCAAGTCCGACCTCTATCACATGCCGAACGCAGCCGCCGTTCAGCGCAAAGCCGACATGGTAGCCGACATGGAAGGATTCATGGGGTTGTTCTATTTGCTGATCGGGATCATGATGGCCGTCGCGGTGCTGATGGCCTTCGCGCTGCTGTTCAACGCCATGACGGTCAACGTTCTGGAACGCAAACGGGAGTTCGCTACGATGCGTTCGATCGGCAGCGGCGTGGGCCGGATCGCCATGCTGCTCTTTAACGAGAACCTCATCCTGTGGGTGGTGACCCTCGCTCCGGGCTTGTTGCTTGGACATTGGATGGCGCTGCAGGTCGGAACCGCCTTCAGCGCCGACTTGTTCACGTTCAACATCATCGTGGCGCCCTCCACTTATGTCTTTACCGCCGCTGGAATCCTGCTGACCATGGTGCTGGCGACCCTGCCGGCCATCCGGCAGGTGAACAACCTGAACCTGGCGGAAGCGACAAAAGTAGTGAATTAATTTTTCTGGAGGGTTTGCGATGGCAGTACATCAAGCGGCCCGCATCGGGGATTATCCGGTGCGGGCCGCCTTTTTCCGTCCGCCGGCGGCGATCGCCGCGGCGAGGATACTCACCAGATAAAGCAAAACCATCGGCGCCATCACCAGCCCCATGTTCACCGGATCCACCGTGGGGGTGATCGCCGCCGCCACGATTGCGATAATCACCACCGCGAATCGCCAGACCGACGCCAATTGGCGGGCACGGATCAACCCCGCTGCCGCCAGGAGATACGCCACCAGCGGCATCTCGAACGTCACCCCGACCCAGAACATGAGCGTGGTGACAAGCTCGAAATACGCCGACGGCCGCCAAGCGGCTTTGAATCCCAGGAAGGTGTAGAGGAAGGGAATCGCCGTCGGCATCATGACGAAAAAGCAAAATGCCGCGCCCAGGAGAAAACAAACGCTGACCAGCGGGATGCCCAGCAGGAGAACCATCCGGCTGCGGGGCATCAAGCCCGGCGCGACGAAGAGGAACAGTTCGAATACGATCCACGGCAACCCCAGGATCACCCCGCCGAGCAGGGAGACGCGCATAAAAACTCCCACCGCTTCGGTGGGCTCGATCACCTGAAGCCGCGCCAGCCCGTCGGCGCCCTGGGCAAGGGCTTTTTCCATCCATCCCGCAATTCCACCCTGGGTTCCAACCTCGATCGCGGATGCCGGGTCGCCAAGCGGATAGGCAAGGAGCTGCATCAGAGTCTGTGAAATGAAGAAACAAATCCCCGTGGTAAGGGTCAGGACGACCATCGAACGGAAGAGATGACCGCGAAGCGCTTCGAGGTGCTCCGCAAGTCCTTCCCACAATCCCTTCATCCCTTCCCGGCTGCCGAGCGCGGAGCCGACCGTTTCGATGAGCGGGGTGTCATCGGGAACTTGAAAGAGAAAATCCCGCATGCGCTGGAACAGGGCGGTGATCATCCGGGAAATGCGGCTCATAGAATAGATTTTATCGGAAAAAACTCCGATCTACCAGCGTCGACGGGGAAGAAATGCCGCAAGCTGCAAATGAGTCCTCCGGGAGAAACGGTTGTTTGATATCGTTGTAGAATAGGAAACTCCGGAGGGAGTGGCAATAGATCTCGTACTCGTTGTCGTCTTTGCGCTGTTGGGACCGGCCTTATCGGTCCTGCTCGCCTCCGCGTTGTTTCTTTTTAAGGGGAAACGGATGGCCTTTTTTCACGCCACGCCGATCCCCTACGCGATCGGCACGCTGCTCGGGGCGCAGTCCGGCGGCAGACTGCGCAGCCTGCCCTGGGAACTTCCGTCGATCCTCCTTGGAATCACGACAATCGTAGCCTTCCATCCAGGCAACGGGCATTGACAGGAAGGAGGACAGTTAAAATGCGATACCCATTCATGCATGGAAAGCGCATACGATGGTTTCTGGCAGGCGCCGGTTGCGCCTGTGTGATGTCCGGATGCGCGACGTCCGGCCAAGGGAATCCACCGTCCATTACCGAAGCGGCATCCCCCACTCCGACGGACGTCTCTTTGACCGCACTTCCGTCGGAAACCCTAAATCCCCCGCCCGGCGGCCCGCTCACGATTACCATCCTGTTCGATAATATCCCGTCTGACCCGCGCTTGACGACCGGCTGGGGATTTTCCGCACTAATTGAGTTTAACGGCGAAATCCTCCTATTCGATACCGGCGCGTCCGGCCCGGTCTTGCTGCAGAATATGAAGGTATTGGGAATCGATCCCGCACGCGTCCGGCATGTCGTGATCTCGCACACCCACGAGGATCATACGGGCGGACTGGCGGATTTCCTGGCCGCATCCTCGCACCCCCCGGTGTTCCTGCTCTCCGAGTTCGGAAGCGGGTTCGTACAATCCGTAAAGGACCAGACCGAGGTGGTCGAAACCGCCCCCGGAATGGAGATTGTGGAAGGCATCCTCACCACCGGGGACTACTTCGGCGGACCTATTCACGAACAGGCGCTGGTGATCCGAACATCCAAAGGATTGGTCGTGATCACCGGCTGCGCCCATCCGGGGATCGTGCCGATCGTGGAGCAGGCGGTCGCATTGACCGGCGAATCCGTTTACCTTGTAATGGGCGGCTTCCACCTGCTCGATAAAATCGAAAGGGATTTTGTCCGCGTCCTCAAGGATTTCCGGCGGCTGGGCATCCAGAAAGTCTCGGCTTCGCATTGCACCGGCGAGATTATGATCCTCAGGTTCGCCGCCGAATACGGAGAGAATTGGATCGCCGTCGGGGCGGGAAGCGTCATCCGGGTGGAGGATTGAAGAATAACGGAAACCCGTCCCACTCCTGCCAAGCCGTCTTCGCGCTGCCGGGTGAACGGCCCGGACCCCGGAACGGCGCCGGTCTCCCGAAACCGAGCCTTTCCAGAGATGTCTCCATGACATTCCATCAGCCCAATCGGTCCGGACAAAGGACGCGGCCCCACCGGCGGATCGCCGGGGGAATGGTTGTTGCCGGAATACTTTGCGCGGCAATCCTGGCGGGATGCCGCGGAACGGACGCGGCGAACAACGGCGCGCTGGAGCCCATCCCCGCCGGGTCGGTCGGCGTTTATTTTTTCTGGGGCAACGGCTGCCCGCATTGCGCGCAAGCCAAACCGTTTCTGGAATCACTCGCGCAGCGGGATCCGCGGGTGGTGCTCCGGTCTTATGAAGTCTGGTACAACAAGGAAAACCAGGCCATCCTCGAGGCCATGGCGAAAAAAGCGGGATTCGAACCGAAATATGTGCCGACCATCTTCATCGGCTCGCGGTATTGGGAGGGCTACAACGAACAGATAGCGCGGGAAATAGAATCCGCCGTCACCGCCTGCCAGAAAGACGGCTGCAAGGACCCCGGCGCGGGGATCGTCTCCGCGCAACCGGGCTCCGGGGAAACCACCCCGCTTCCGACTCCCGAATCCGCGCCGGACACATCCTCCAAAGTGGTGAACCTTCCGCTGATCGGCGAAGTCGACCTCTCCGCGCAATCGCTTCCCATCAGCACGGTGCTGATCGCCCTGGTGGACGGTTTCAACCCCTGCTCGCTGTGGGTGTTGACGATGCTGCTGGCGCTCACGCTGCACACCGGTTCGCGGCGCAAGGTGCTTGTGATCGGCCTGATCTTCCTCACCGTTACCGCGGCCGTTTATGCGCTCTTCATCGCCGGGCTGTTCACCATGTTCACCGTCCTCAGTTTTACGGGATGGATTCAAGCCGTCGTCGCGCTGGTGGCGCTCTTTTTCGCCCTTGTCAACCTCAAGGATTACTTCTGGTACAAGGAAGGCCTCTCCCTCACGATCTCCGATTCCAAAAAGCCCGGCCTGTTCCAGCGCATGCGGGCATTGATGGACCCGAACCGCTCCTTCTGGAGTCTGGCGGGCGGAACCGTGGTGCTGGCGGGGGGAGTCTCGCTGGTGGAGTTTTCCTGCACGGCGGGATTTCCGGTGCTGTGGACGAATTTACTGGCCTCGCAGGGAGTCGGCGCGCTTGCCTTCATCCTGCTTCTTCTCCTGTATCTCCTCATTTATCAATTGGACGAACTGGTCATTTTCGGAGCGGCGGTCTATTCGCTGAAGGCCAGCCGGCTGGAGGAAAAGCACGGCCGGATCCTCAAACTGATCGGCGG
>CAZFPL010000095.1:0-11787 GCA_964521085.1 uncultured Anaerolineales bacterium
CTTCCGGCCGAAGACCGACTTGCGCAGGTTGGCCGGGGTGTCCAGGACCAGCAGGCGGGTCTTGAACACGCCGATCCGGTCGCACAGACGGTCGGCCTCGTCCAGATTATGGGTGCAGAGAAAAATCGTCCGGCCTTCCTTCTTCAATTCCGATATGAACTCGCGCACGAGGTGCGCCGCTTCCGGATCCAATCCGGCGGTCGGCTCGTCGAGGAAGAGGATGCGCGGCTCGTGGAGGAGCGCGCGGGCGATCGCCAATTTCTGCTTCATCCCCTTCGAGAAGGTCCCAGCCGGGTCCAGGCGGCGGTCCCATAACCCGAGCATCTTCAGGTACTTCTCCACCTGCCCTTTCACGTCTTTTACTTCGCATAATTCGGCGAAGATGCGCAGGTTGGTCTCCGCAGGAAGGTTGTCGTACATCCCGGGAGTCTCGGTCAACACGCCGACCGTGCGGCGGATCTCGGTATCCTGGCGGCCTACCGTGAAACCGGCCACGCTGGCGGTCCCGCGGGTGATCCCGATCAGGCTGGTGAGCATGCGGACGGTGGTTGTTTTTCCCGCGCCGTTCGGACCCAGAAACCCGAAGACCTCGCCTTCGCGGACGTCAAGGCTGAGGTTGTCGACCGCGAGCACTTTCTTGAACTGCTTGGAAATATTCTCGGTATGGATCATAGGCACCTACACGTATCGCGTGTCCTCCAATTTTTCCGGCGTCTCCTCAACCGGCCGCGGAATGAAGGCCGGTTGAGAGGTAGGGGGAGCGGAATCTGCGGACTGAGCGGGATCGGGTTTGCGGAGAAGGAAAACAATGATCACACTCAGGATGGAGAATCCCGCGACGATGGCTTCGGTACCGTAGACCCCGACATAATTCACCGCCAGGACGGCCGTCGCGTCGATGAGCGCGTGGTACGCCACCGCGAGCCAAACCCAGAAACCCTGCCGCCGGGTGAAACACTGCAACACGATCACGGCGAACGCGATCTGCACCGGAATGGTAAACAACCGCTCGAGCGCGCCAAGAAGCGAGTCGTTCCAGGACATCGACCAGTACGCGGCGACCTGTTGCTGAGCCAGCGCAAGCTGATCGGCCGGGAACACAGTGGAAAGATCCAGATCGCGGATCGTGGCAAGCTGGAGCAAAACATAAAGGGCAAGCGCACCCAATAGGATCGCTTCCACGCCGCCATGGCCTGCGCCGGTCAGGATTCCCTGTTTCCAGGTGCGGGCGTCTTTGGCCCACCAGCGGAACATCCCATAACGAAACAGCTCTTCAAAGAGCCCGGCGCTCAAGCCGAGAAAGGCGGCGTTGAATAAAAGCTGGGTTGTGGAAGGCAATTGCGCAAGCGGCGTGCGATTGAGAACCGATCCCATCGCCAGGTTGAACGGAATATGGCCGACTTGTGAAAGGATGAAAGTCCCCGCCCCAATCAGCCAAAGGCGCCAACCCAATCGCCAACGGCGGGTGAGGTAGATCCCCAGCCCGACGGGAAGGACGATCATCAACAATCCGTTTGCAAGATGCGCCAGCAATAACGTATCCATAATCCTTTTTCCACGGCATGGCCTCCATGCTGGAAGGCATGCCGGTCCGCTTGGGATTAATAAATCAACGGAATAAACCTTTTTGTCCTTCTGGCATACTCTGAAAATTCCAAACCGTACTTTTTTTCAAGATGGCTGTCGAGTGAAGGAATTATGTTGAGTATGAAATTGAGCAGCATAACCAATGGAATGATAAAGGCAATGATTGGATGAGTTGCCATGGCAAATCCGATAAATAGAACGATCTCTCCAAAATAATTAATATGCATGGAATATTTAAATAAACCCTTTGTGTACAAATGACCTTTGTTTTCTTTCTTCTCTTTCCAATTATACCGATCATATTCGGATCTGGTATTGATGTAGGATCCGGTGACATACAGGACGACGCCAATCATTTCGATCATCCCTATGGGCTGGTAGTTGCTTTCACCAAAATAGGTGAAGGCATAAAAGCCCAATGACATTGCGATGGAGACAATCGCCGTCTCAAGCCAGGTCCATTTGCGCTTTTGAAATACCCAGGCGGTTACTTGCGATCTGAGAAAATAGACGAGTAACAATGCCATGATAAGTATTCGACGCATCCCATCGCCTGTCGACGGGAACGGAGCGGTGGAAAGTGAGAGGTTCGGCAACATGGAAAACATGCATGCCAGAATGGCAATCAACATAACGCTGGAAAAAACCAGTTTTTGCCAAAACGAAACGGAATGCTCATCCAAAAACATCATGTATTCCTCCCGATAGAACGGAATGAACTCCTTCCTTGCGCGTTCACGCGGTTGTCTCGCCCCGGGCCGGGCTGTTGCCCGAATACCGCGCCCCTCCCCGCAATCGGGCCGCGGTCCGCATTAGGATATCAGATGGCTCCCGTAACCGACGACTTCCGGCGCAGAATCCAGGAGGAGACCGCCAGCAAGGCGAGGGAGCAGCCTACGATGATGACGATATCGAGCAGGTTGCTGCCCGCAGTACCCGCGCTGGTGATGGCGTTGTATACCCCGTCGGCGATGTAATAGGTGGGGATCAGCCTGATGATATACCGCACCGGACTGTTGCCGAGGATTTCACCGAACGGACCGATGAAAATCCCCGCCAGGATGTAGACGACGATCACAAACCCGGCCACCCCGCTGGCGGCAGTGAGTGAATCAAACGCTGCGCCGAGGAGCAAACCGATGGACATGCTCAAGCACCCCCCGAGCACGGCATACAGGACAACCAGCCCGACCTGGCCGATAAAGGCTCCCTGGATGGCCAGGATCACGAAGGTCAGAACCAGCTGATACGCAAGCACCACCAGCAGTTTGGCGATGAGAACGTCGAGGAAGGAGGCCGGGGTGGTCATCAGCATCCGGAGAGTCTTTTTTTCCTTCTCTTCAATCAGCAATGTAGGAATGACCATCGTGCCGAAAAACAGCGATATCAGCAGGGTCAGCGGCATATAAAATTGACCCAGCGCCTCTCCGAAATTTGTCGAAGCCGGCGGATTGATTACCGAGGTGACGAGTTCGACCGGCGGCTGCGGGGCGGTGCGGGTGCGGGCGTAATTCACGACGGCGGAAGCGATCAGCGCTTGGGTTTGCGCGTTCACGCTGCTTCCGTTGAAGTACAGCGTGATCTGCGGCGTGGAACCCGAGGCCAGCAAGGTTTCAAAATCCGCGGGAACGATGATACCGGCGGCATAGGAGGTTTTCTGCTTGGTTCCATTCTCCCCGAAGGCGGCCGTTACCGCCGCTTCCGATGGCGCTTGATCGATTGTCGGGTTGGAGAAGGCAGAGGCGACGACCGAAGTCACGCCCGAATTCCCGGGATTGTAGACCAACAGGTTGGTGCTGGCGTTCCCGATTACTTTGCCGATGAAAAAATAAACCAGCGTCATGGCAATGGGAAACAACAGGCCGCCCAGGGTGGATTTGTTTTTCAAGATATCGGTGGCGTCCTTGCGGATGATGGCTAAAATGATCCGTGCGTGCATGCTCACCTTCCTCTCATCATGCCGGACGAATACCGGCGATCTCGACGAACACTTCTTCCAAGGTGGCTTCCTGGGAGTGCACGGAACGCACGCTGCCTTGCGCCATGTATTCGGAAAGGCGGGCCTGATCCCGGGGATCGTCCATACTCAGGGAGATTTCCTTCAGCCGGTTGGGATCGCCCGGATCGGCAAGCGTCAGCACGAGCGATCGTTTGCCGTGCGAGAGTTTGAGTTGCTGCGGCGTGTCGCTGGCGACGATCTTACCTTCGACGAGGAACGCGATGTGCTGGCAAAGTTGGTCGGCTTCTTCCAGCAGATGGGTCGTGAGAAAAATGGTCGTTCCGTCCGCGGCCAGCCGTCTGACGACGGCGCGGATGTCGCGGGCGGCGATCGGATCGAGCCCGCGGGTGGGTTCGTCGAGGAAAAGGACGGGGGGCTTATGAAGCAGGGCGCGAGCCACCATCAGGCGTTGTTTCATGCCGTTCGAGAAAGTGCGGACAGGATCCTTGGCCCGGTCGAGCAGGCCGATCGACTCGAGGGCTTCGCTGGCGCGGCTCTCCGGAAGGTTGTAAATCCAGCAGTTGAATCGCAGGTTGTCGCGCGCGGAAAGGCGATCGTACAAATTTTGCTCTTCGAACACCACGCCGATCCGCTCTTTTAGTTTCGAGCGGTCCTTTACCACGTCGCATCCGGCGACGACGGCGCTTCCGCCGCTCGGATCGATTTGGCCGGTGAGCATCCGGATCGAGGTCGTCTTGCCCGCCCCATTCGGGCCGAGCAGGCCGAAGATTTCCCCCGGCTGCACTTGGAAAGTGATTCCGGATACAGCCTCTTTCTCTTTGAAGATGCGTGTCAGAGAGTTCGCTTCGATCGCCGGGTTCATTGTCGGTCTATCCTTCCTCCGCGCATATTCCGATTCCCATCCCCGCCGGTTTGTAAAGTTCCAGGGCGCGGGTCAGCCATTCTTGGATAGATTCTCCCCGAGGGAGACCAAGCCGGACAGGTCGGCCACCCGTCCGGTGCCGAAGCGGTTTGGGGATACGGATTTCCGTAGACGGACACTGCAAACGGTCAGCCCAGATAAGCGTCCAAACCCGGCATGGTGCGTTTTCTGCGGGCTGCCGCGGTCAGAGGGCGCTTGGCGATGATCCGCAACCGGGTGGTTCCTGTGGAGTAGAACGCGCTGACGACCTCCCAGCCCTCCTCTCCCCAAGCGTTAAGCAGGACTTGGAAATCTTCCTTTTTGGGTTCGCTTTTAATAATCCCGCCGAAGTCTTCCACGCGGTATTCCCACAGAGGGTACGGAGGTTGAGCCATGGATTATTCCTTCTTGATCAATTGATCCTCAAGCGAGACCAAGCCTGAAAGCCCGCCCAGATTCATGGTGTCCACCGCGCTGGAGGGGACGATGACCAGCGCGCCTTTTTGTTTGAGGCCTTCGAAGAGCATGTTCATCGCCCGCAAATGAAGCGCGGTCGGATTACCGTGGTATGCCTTGGAAGCCTCGGCGAAGGAAGCCGCGATCTGCCGTTCGGATTCTCCGAGGATGACGCGCGCCTGCCGCTCGCGTTCGGCCTGGGCTTGGCGGCTCATCGCGTCCTCGAGGTCCTGCGGGATGACCACATCCCGGATCTCCACCGACTGGACGGTCACACCCCACGGGGTTGTGCGCTCATCGATGATCTTTTGCAGATCGGCGTCCATCTTCGCGCGGCCAACGAGGATATCGGCCAGGGTCATCTGGCCGATGATCTCGCGCAGAGCGGTCTGGGCGGCCCAGGCGATGGCCTGCCGGTAGTTTTCCACCTCGAGCGAGGCTTTCTGCGCGTCCCACACCATCCAAAAGAGGACCGCGTCCACGTCCACCGGCACCGTATCCTTGGTGAGTGTTTTTTCCGCATTGAACGGGGTGACCATCACGCGGTGGTCGATCCACGTGGCGATGGAATCCACGACCGGCACGATCCAGAACATACCCGGTCCGCGCAGGCCGCGGAATTTACCCAATCGCAGCACCACGGCCTTTTCCCACTGGTTTGCCATCCTCAAAGCGAACAAAATGTACATCGCCAGCAGGATGAGGGGTAAAACTACCGCTAGGATGATCCCATCCGGAACATGATAGAAATCCAAGACCGTGGCGAGGATCACCGCCGCGATGATGATGACGAAGAACAGAAAGAGGCCGACCGGACTCACCTGATGCGTCATAATCGCATTCTGCCTTCCCCTTCGACCAGTGGGTACAACATTCTCTGTCATTTTTCACTCTCCATATTCTACTGACTATACGTTTTTCCGTTCCCTATCGGATCATCCGCGTAACCACCGCTGAAAAGCGTCCTGCCAGGCTTTTGCCACTTCCTCGGCGGTGAATCCGAACCGTTTGGCTTCCTCTATCCAACCGCTCACCATCATTTGCAGGCGCTCCCGTTTAACCCGCTTGGCTCCTGCCGGGGGCGGACCTTCCAGGACGTAGGTCCCGCGTCCCTGCTGGGTGGAGATGATTCCCTCTTCGTGCAGCAGGCGGTATGCGCGCGCGGCCGTATTGAAGTTGATGCGTAATTCCGCCGCAACCTCCCGAACCGTCGGGAGCTGGCTGCCGGGTTTCATCGCTCCGGAGGCAACCATGCTCTTTACTTGCTCGAAGATCTGCAGGTAGATTGGCTCCCGTTCGTGAAAATCCAACCGAAGCTGCACGGTTGCACCTCTTGTATCAATTGTATCACTGAACTAATTGTATACCAGAATCCATTTGTGTCAAGTTGCTGCCGAAATAAGCGCTTTTAAGAAAGGGGCGGAAAGATGCAGAAGGGGAAAAGGATTGAATAGCGTTTCTCCCGTTTCCATTGCGACTTTGGGTTCGTCCTTCTCGCTCTGGTACGAACCGGCTTGCACTTGCCGGAAATCGGGTTTAGACTCTTAAATACCCGTGCACTCACGGGAATCCTTGTGTGGGAGGGCTTCATGGATAAATTCATAACCGACACTTGGGATCCATTGCTCTACGTCTTTGGGACCCTGATTCGACCGTTGGGCGGCTTGGTGCTGGGTGCCGTAATCGGATGGATTACGGCGTCTACGTTCCTGGATGCGGAAAAGGAATGGCAGTTGAAGATCGCCATCTTCCTCGGATTGCTCGGTGCGTTCATCACCCTGCATATTTATTCCGGATCCGGAACGACGGGCTTCTTTGCACTCGGAGCCGGGGTTGCCGCGATCATCCTCGGAGTACGGCAGATCCAGCCGGCAAAGAAAAAGTAAAGTGTTCGAAGAAAAACAAACGCGCCCGCTGATGCTTACGCGGGCGCGTTTGTGTTCATCCATCCGGCGGCATACCACCGGAGATATTCCTGGAGGTGTTCGCTCCAATAGCCGTCGCTGTGGTCACCGGGGGGAATGTGTTTTTCGTAGGGCCGCTTCAATAAATCGAATACCTGCAGGATCGCCTGCATTTGTGGAAGCTGGGGGTCTGAATATCCGGCGTCGAAATACATCCGCGGCCAAATATTTTCCGGTACGGCTTCCGCCCAAAGATAAATGTCGGCCAGGGCGTTCGGGCCGGCGGAAATGCTGTGCACGCCGACCGCGCCGAACAAATCCGCCCGCCGGAGCGCCAACCGGAGCGCCCACTCGGCTCCGCGGGATACTCCCCCGATGGCGCGGTGATCCCGGTCCGCCTGGGTGCGGAATTTCCCATCCACCGCCGGAAGAACATCGGCGAGAAAGACGGCATCGTTGGAATCATCCCCGAGGATTTTCGGCAGGATGATCACCACGGGGGGAATCTGACCGGAAAGGATCAGATGGTCGAGTGTGTTTTCCAGTCCCAGGTCGTGCCATTGATCGGGCGAACGTCCCAATCCGTGGAACAGGAACAACACCGGATAGCGGACCTGCGTATCGAAGGCATAGCAGGGCGGAAGATAAACATAGAATTCCGCCGTCGTTCCGGTTATCGAACTGGGAATGGTCTCCGGCTGCAGAGTTCCCCCGCGATCGGGGCAGGGAAGCGCGGATTCCGGCGTCGCGGTTTCGGCGAGCAATGGGGGAAGCGTTTCCGTCGGACGGAAAGGCGCCGAGAGCGGGGTGGTGCTCGGGCTGGGAAGGGCAGTCGCCATGCGCGCGCGCTTCTCGCTTCGCCCGACGATCGCGCAAGACGCCAGAAGAAAACAAATCCCCAAGGCGGCGGGATTTCTTCCGGGAAGAGACTTCGAGATGGAGGAAGGGGGTTTCATCGGCTTAACGTGCGGGCAAAATCCGAAAAGAATCTCCGAAGCAGCGATTTGAAAAACCCCGCCCGCCCGTAAGCAATGCGCCTTTCGGGCAGACGGGGGCGCCTGTTAAGGTTAGTGTAGACCGGCCAGAAGAAGACGTCAAGGCCGGGATATAATGGGGCGAACCGGGAGAAGTTTCCCGTGTCCGCGAATCGGAGGAGAGGATTGTATGACGTTGCCAAAGTTTGCATACTTCAAGGGGAAAATCGTGCCGTATGAGCAGGCGAAAGTCGGCGTTCTCAACCACACCTTCAACTACGGCACCGGTGTCTTCGGCGGTCTGCGCGCCTATTGGAACGAGCAGGATAACCAGCTTTATCTTTTCCGGCCGCTCGACCATTTCCGGAGGTTTTTAGATTCCGCGCGCCTGCTGTGCATGGACCTTCCGCACACTCCGCAGCAATTGACCGAGGTGACGGTCGACCTCCTGCGCGCCGAAGCCCGCCGCGAAGACACCTACGTCCGTCCTCTGGCCTATGTCCCCGACGAAACGGTCGGAGTCCGGCTGCACGACCTGCACGCCGACATTACCATCGTATCCATCCCCTTCGGCCGCTACATCGAAAGCGAGGAGGGCTCGTCGGTAACCTTTTCCTCGTGGCGCCGCATCGACGATAACAGCATCCCCGCCCGCGGGAAGATCATCGGGGCGTACGTCAATTCCGCGTTCATCAAGACCGATGCGATCCGCGCCGGGTACGACGAGGCGATCGTGCTGAACGCCGATGGGCACATTTCCGAGGGCAGCGCCGAAAATTTCTTCATGGTCCGCGGCGGCGTGCTGGTCACGCCCCCCGTCACCGATAATATTTTGGAAGGAATCACCCGCCGGACGGTGATCCAACTGGCGCGGGAAGAACTGGGCATGACGGTCGTCGAACGTCCGATCGACCGGACGGAAATCTACCTTGCCGAAGAGGCCTTCTTCTGCGGAACCGGCGTGCAAATTGCCGCCATCGCACACGTCGACAAGCGTCCGATCGCCGATGGGAAGATGGGGCCGTTTGTCGAAAAATTACGGGATTTGTATTTCCGGATCGTACGCGGAATGGAGCCGAAATTCCGCGCCTGGAACGTGCCGATTTATCCGATAAGTTCTTCGGGTTGATTTAGGCAGGCAGCTTTCCTCTCCGCAAGCGGTTCGGAGTGGATCGATCATCGACAGAATTTCCAAATACCGGCACGCATGGCGTCCGGTGTAAAAATCCGACGGGTTTTTTCCCCACGATATGATTCGCTTTTCACCCGTTCGAAATCGTCTGCTTTTCCTCCATTTCCTAGGAGCTGTGCTCCTTTGTGCTCTGGCGGGAATTGCAGCCTGGCGTCTGTTCACGTTTCCACCGGATCCACTCGGCGCGGGGGGGCTGGTCGGTGTCGTCACCGGCATACTATTGCTGCCCTCGGTCCTCTTTCGGATCTATTTTCTTATCACCGCAGGCTATCAGATCACTTCTTCCGGGGGACTTACCATTCGTTTTGGATCGCGGCGGGAGACGATCCCGATTGAAGAGGTCGAAGAGATCCGTTCCGGCAGCAGGATCCCCGATGCCGTACGCGATTCGGCTCCGGGCTGGCTGGAGATGTGGCAGGGGCGGGTGGTGATGGCGGACGAAGAACCGGTTGAGTGGCTTGCCACCGACCGCGGGCAGCGGTTATTGCTTCTGATAACAAAACGCCAACGCCTGGCGATCTCTCCCACCGATCCGGCGGATTTCGCCCGCCGTCTTACCGATCTTTCTGCGCATGGGGGTTTGGAAAAAATCCAGCCGAGGTCAATAAAATCTCCCCCCATTTTGGTCGAAATAATAAAAAACCCTCCCGGGCTCGGCTTCCTGGGCATGGGATTGGCAGGGATGGTTGCGTTGGGCGTCTTCCTGACGGGTATCCAACCCGGATTGTCGGCGGAACAGCCGTTTCGATTTGACCCTTCCGGTGTGCCGACCAGCCTGGGTGATCCGATCCGGTTATTGATCCTGCCGCTCGCCGGCGGGGTGGTATGGTTTTTGAACGCAATACTCGGATGGTGGGCTTGGCGGAAGGGACAGCGGCCGGCCGCGTATGCCCTTTGGGTGGTCTCACTCCTCGTGATGTTCGGGTTGTGGGCGGCAAGCGCCTCCTTGCTTGCAGCAAAATAATCCACAGGTTGTTCACCGGATTCCCACCGGAACCGGGATTTTCTCCAATGGTTTCTCCACATATCTCCCTTGGTTATCTACATTTTTCCCTGATTTTTCCCGACTTTTCCACAGATTACAGGTGGTTATCCACAACGGGTAAATATCCGGATAAAAAATAGAGAAATTGGATAAATTATATATTATTACGTAGTCGGAGAAGACAAGATTTTATCCATATGGTCCATGATCGCGTCAGGCGCATATCTGCTGGAAAATAAGCAGTCAAGTTAAGCGTCAGGCCTGGCGCAGTCGGGTGGGATGCATCCAGAAACATGGTGATAACTTCTCAAATTACATGGTTTGGATTCCCGACATTAACACGCGGGCATGATATTGATGTGGAAACTAATTGAGGGGATTTACGCGACTAAGGTTTATGGATTTTCAATCGCATGATCGGCTCGCCGACACCGCCCCACTGGAATTTATACGGTTCATCGCCGCGCATAAAGTCAAATGCCTGATATCCAGCTTCAATCGCCCGGCGGATCAGGAAAGCCAGGAGCACCCATCCGGGCGAGGCGGAGGCGTAGAGCGGATCCATGCCCGAGTTGTATATCCAAATTCGCTTCCGGAATACGAAGTTCATATAGGCGGCGATCTTTCGGCCGTTTATTTCCAAGAATGCCAACTCGAGCATCCCCGCCTGTTGTGCGCCTTCGGCGATGGAGCGGAATTGTTGGCGCATCCCCGGGGTGAGGAACGCCGCTTTTGCCTCATCGCATGCCATCAGGCGGAAAAACTCTTCCATTTCTTCCGCTCCGCAGATCTTTAAATCGAGCTTATCCTCGCCGCCCTCGGCACGCCGCATTTTCCGACGGATTTCGTGGCGTGATTTCTTGTCCAGTGAGGAAAGGTATTCCTCCCAGGATCGCGGGAGGGTGATCACCGGGCAGACCTGAAGCGGTTCCCGGTCCAGGGTCCATCCGCGGCGCACGGTTTCCACCTCCAGCACGGGGATGGTGGGGGAGGATGCCTGCATGTTGAAGAGGTCCAGCGCGGCAAATTCCGAATTCGGCAGCGCCGCCAATGCGTCAAAAAGCGCCGAGCAAAAGGCGGGCAGACGGTCCGGAGCGGCCAGCACATCCAGGTAGTCCGCGATCTCCGCGCTTCCGATCAGCAGCAACCGGAATTCGCCATCGTGGCCGCTTCGAAAGAGGGGCGCAATTCCCTGCAGCGTCCCTGCTTCCCTCCACACGGCGATCTGCAATTCTGCCGCCGGCCATTCGCCGCCGCCGAGATGATCCCACCAGGCGCGCAGGAATTCGCAGCGCAGGAATGGATAACCGGCCGCGCTTCTCGAGAGCAGGTCGTTCCACTCCGGGGAAATCCGGTCCCATGACGCCACATCGCGAATGAACTCTATCGGCATGACAATCTCCCAAACCGTTTTTCCAATCGCAGGGACGGAATACGAACGGCGCCTACTCCTCCCGGATTCGATCCAGGCACTGCAATGCCGCGCGGGCGGACCGGCGCTGACCCGCCTGCCATCCATCTTCCTGCGACATGGCCTGCAGATGCTTCCGGATGATCTCCCGTTCCTCCTGACTCAATTTCATCCAGGCGGCGCGGATGAGATCCGGTTCTTCCGAAAGGAGGCGGCCCCACAATTCTTCGGGCGGCATCGACTCGGACAATGCGGCACCTCGCTTCATCTCCCCGGAAGTATAATCGAACCGGATGTCGCCATGCATTTGATCCTTACGCACGAACAAGCTGATTTCGACGCGTTAGCCGCTTTGCTGGCGGCGCGTCTTCTGGAACCGGAATCCCGCGCCGTGCTTCCGCACCGCACGAACCGGAA
>CAZFPL010000096.1:0-11402 GCA_964521085.1 uncultured Anaerolineales bacterium
TGATGCCCGCCTTTTCGGCCAGCAGCAGTTCCGGCAGGGAGCTGCAATCCGCGCCGAAGCCTTCTTCCTTTAGAATCTTGAGGATGAACGGGTTGGGCAGGGCCTTTACGGCGAAAAATTCCTTGAACCCGGGGATGCCGGCAAACGACGCCTTGAGCAGTCGGGCGTTTTCACGGATGGCCTTCTCGTCGTAAATGTGAAACGGCGTGGGGTACCGGCGGGTGATCCCGGTGATCTGATCCAGCGTGAAGGGCAATGTTTTATTCATGAATGTGTATTGGGCCGGTCCGCAACGCCCTGCAGGAAGCCCGCGGATTACAGCAGCCCCATCTGCTTCATCACCGCCTGGACTTTTTCCTTGCTCGCGGGGCGCAGTTCGCAGATCGGCAGCCGGTAGACTTCATTGCACATGCCTTTGAGCGAGAGCATGTACTTGATCGGAATCGGGTTGGTCTCGACGAACTCGACGGCGAACAGCGGGGAAATCTCCTTTTCCAGCGCCTCGGCCTCGGCGAACTTCCCCTCCAGCGCCAGCTTCACCAGCCGCGCCATCCGGTCCGGAATGATGTTACTGGCGACCGAGATCACGCCGTCGCCGCCGGCTTTAATCAGCGGCAGGGTCATGTTGTCGTCGCCGCTCAGCACGCTGAATTCCTTGGTCTTGCGGGCGATCACGTCCTTCATCTGGTTCAGGTCGCCCGAGGCTTCCTTCACCCCGACGATGTTCGCGCAGTCGGTCATCAGCCGCACCAGCGTGTCGGTTTCCAGATTGATCCCGGTGCGCCCCTTAATGTTGTAAATAATGGATGGGATGGAAACGCTTTCCGCAATTTCCCGGAAATGGCGGTACATGCCTTCCTGGGTGGGCTTGTTGTAATAGGGCGTCACCAAGAGCAGCGCGTCGGCGCCGGATCTCCTCGCGTGTTTGCTCAGGCGGACGGCCTCGCGGGTGCTGTTGGAGCCGGTGCCGGCCAGAACCTTTGCGCGCCCGTTGATATGCTCGATCGTCAATTCAATCACCCGGTCGTGCTCGTCGTGGGTCAGGGTGGGGCTTTCGCCGGTGGTTCCGCACGGGACGATCCCGTCGACGCCGCCGGCCAGGTTGAAGTCGATCAGCTTTTTAAGCGCTCCTTCGTCGACGTTCTCATTGACGGTGAAGGGGGTGACGATGGCGGTATAAAGACCTCGAAACATGGGATGGCTCCTTTTTTCCGGAATTAAGCCCGGGAGGATGGATTCGGCAGGCCGATTACCTTGTCCATCAAATCGTCGATGGTATAAAAACCCGTTTTGCCCTGGATAAACTCGGCGGCCATGACCGCGCCGGCGGCAAACCCTTCGCGGCCGCGGGCGGTGTGCTTGATTTCGATGGTATCCGCGGGGCTGTCGAACATCACCAGGTGCGTGCCGGGAATGGCTCCGCCCCGGGTGCTGGAAAATTGGATTTCGTCCGGCTCGATTTTACGGTCCAGTTTGTCAGTCACCAGCCGCTCTTTGCGGTCGAGGTTGTCGAGAAGAATTTTACCAAGCATGACGGCCGTGCCGGAGGGTGAATCGGCTTTGCCTTTGTGGTGAAATTCGTGGCCCAACACATCGTAATCCGGCAGATTATTAAAAATCCGGGCCGCGCTTCCCACGATCCGGAACAGGCAATTGACCCCAATCGAAAAATTGCCCGACCAGATCAGGCCGACCCGGCGCTCTTGGACGATCCGTTTCACCTCGTCCATTTGATTATACCAGCCGGTTGTGCCGATAACCATGTTTTTTCCCAACGCGGCGAGTTGCCTGATGTTGGCCACCGCCGTTTGCGGCGAGGTGAAATCGATGCATACGTCCGCCCCCGAGAGAACCTCCGCGGTGATTTCTTTATGACAATCCCCGCCGGCAATGGGATCCACAACAGCGGTTATGGTATGACCCTTTGCCGCGGCGAAGCGGTGAACCATTTGGCCCATTTTGCCGTAACCGATCAAGGCGATGTTGGTCATGGAGTGTCCTCTTTGTTTTCCACGAAGAGCACGAAGGGAAATCTGAAGAACACGAAAAGGATTGAATTTTATTTTTCGTGTCCTTCGGGTTTTTCTTCGTGTCCTTCGTGGATGCGCAATGCATATTTTACCCAATCCCGCTCCTGGGGCCAAACCGCACTGGTGCACAGATTATCCCATCCGCATATACCGTTCACAGGGCGGAAAACGAAAAGAGGTGATTACACCGGGGCCATTGGCGAGCCCTGCCCCGGCTCCGCCGTGGCGGGGCCAGGGGAGCGAAGCGAGGAAGCAATCCCCTACTTTATTATAGTGGGAGATTGCTTCGCTCCCTCCGGTCGCTCGCAATGACCCCAGTGCTCTCGGCTCTTTTCAGTGCTTCGGTGTACGTTTATTTTGTCCGAGTGGACACCCCACGCATCAAACGATCTTCACCGTCAGCGTGAAATCCACCCAGGTTCCGCCCTGCACGGCGTCGATGATGTATTCCTGGGATTGAGGCAGCGTGCCCGTCCAGGTCGTCTGCGACGAGGAAGAGGCCACGAGTGTTTGGCCGCCGCTGAACCCGCGGATGGCCAGGTACACGGTGCCGGTCGAAGAAGTAAGCGTGGCGGTCATGGTCTGATTGGCGCGCGCCCATAGTACGTAGGAGATGGTCTGCGCCGCGCTTCCGCGGCCCCACACGGATTTCGAATAGGCGCCCTGCGCGAACTGGATCCGGGCGGGTATCTCCGCCAGGAGCGAGTAATTCTCCGAATTCCCGCCGCCGTTGTACACCTTGACGATGTAGTCTCCCGTCCGCGGAAGCCATCCCTGCCAGGAAGTCAGGGCGCTGGATGACTTGACCAGGTAATATCCTGTCGCGCGGTTATATATTTCCAGGTAGATTTTGCTGTCGGCCGAAGTTGCCTGGACGATCATCACCTGGTTCCAGCCCGCCCAAAGGACGTAGGATTGCGACGCCCCGGAGGCGAGAGTCCCGGAAACGGTGGCCGAGGTGGTCCCCGTCGTAAAGGCGATCCGGATCAGCGAATCCGCGGCGGGTGCGGCGGAGAGAATATCCGCCTGCGCGAGGGACCGGCTTTGGGGATCGGCCGGCAGGCTGCTCGACGGCGCGAAGGCGCCGCCGGCCAACAAGGTTGCTATTCCTAAGATCACCGGTACAAACGAAGGATGGGGAACGAATACGTTTTTCATGTTGACCCCTTTCGATTCCACAAAGAGCACTAAGTGAAACCTGAAGGACACGAAGAAAAAATTCATGCCTTTACGGTTTTCCCCTCCTTGCGCGGGATGAGGCCCGCTCTCCCCCCCGAGCTCCGTCCTTTTTTTGTTCCGATCTAATCCCCCCATTTCCCGAAGGGAAATGGGGGGACGTGATTTTAGGGGGGAGGGTAGAGTCCGATCAACACCACGACGGTTCTTTTTAATTATACGTCCATTGGGGGAAATGGATTCTAAAAATAATGAAAGATTGATGAATATTCCACGAAGAGCACGAAGGAGGCCCTGAAGTGCACGAAGAAAAATATATATTATTTCTTCGTGTTCTTCAGGTTTTTACGTCGTGTACTTCGTGGATTCCAACCGCCGCACCGCCCTTGCGAATTCCTGTACAATTACCGCAGTCCGCGACCGCAGGGGACCGGCGCTTGTCTTGCGAAGCCGCAGGCGGATACCTGCCAAAATAGCTTGTTTTTCGCGGAGCAGGCGGCTGGACCGGGAATGTCGTGGACAAAAGGCGAATGTCGCATCAATGTCGTCTGCACGCCGTTGTTTTCACGGGCGCGGTTTCTAGAATGGGGGTTACAAATTCGAAAGGAGAATACCATGAACCAGCCCGACCTCGGACTCAAAGTCTCTGAACTGCGGCAACAAAAAGGCCTGACGCAGGAACAACTCGCGGAACGCTGCGAAGTCAGCCCGCGCACCATCCAGCGCATCGAAAGCGGCGAGGTGGATCCGCGCGCCTACACCCTGCACTGCTTGGGCGCGGCCCTCGAATTCGACTTCGGCGAGGAGAATACGTCCAATGAGAACCTCTGGCTGACGGTCCTGCACCTCAGCAGCATGTTTTGCATCCTCATCATCCCGCTTCTGCTGTGGTCGTGGAAGAAGAACAGTTCCTACAAGATCGATCAACAGGGGCGCCAGGTGCTCAACTTCCAGATCACCATGATGCTGATGCTCTTCGCCGCCGCCTTCCTGCTCCTGTTTTTCCCCGCCGGGCTCATCCTCGCAGGCGAAGCGGCCGTGAACGCGGTGGAAACGTCGCCCATCTTCATACTGGCGACCATCTGCCTGCCGTTGCCCCTGATACTCATCGGCATCCTCTGCGCCTATCAGGGGGTGGTCAATGCCATGCGGGCGCTGTTGGATAAGCCCGTCCGATACGCGCTCAGCATTCCGTTTGTGAAATAGTCTCCACGAAGATCACGAAGGGAAATCTGAAGGACACGAAGATGTAAGAATAATTATTCTTCGTGTTCTTCAGACCTACTTCGTGTCCTTCGTGGAATCCTCCGATCGCCGCACCGCCCCTTCGGCTACTTCCAGGATTGCAGTTCGAGGATGTTGCCTTCCGGATCCGCGGCATACACGAATGTGAGACGGCCGATGCTTTCGAGCGCCTGCGAGACCACGGAGCCGATGGCCGTTCCGCCATGGGCCAGGATGGCGTTCAGGACCGCGGGAACATCCTCGACTTCGAAGGCGATGTGTGAAAATCCTTCACGATTGGCGACCGGCGCGGCTTTGGGTTCATTCCTGGAATATTGATAAATCTCCAGCGTCGGTCCCGGCTCGCCGCAGCCGGGCAGCCGGAGATGGACGCCGGAAAAGGAGGCGCCGGCCACGCCGGTTCCCTTCGCCAGCCACTCGCCCTCAAGGTTTCGCTCGGGGGGAACCCGGACGCAACCGAATACCTCTTCGTAAAAACGCGCCAGCGCCTGCCAGTCTTTCGCGATGATATTGGTGTGTTTGTATTTCATATCCGAACCTTACGGATCTACCCTTCCACCCGCCGCACCGCCCAGACGGTGCCGGTGTGATCGGGACAGTGGATCCGGTGGACGCGCGGATCGTTTTCATTCCACGAAGGAAAACCCATCGTCACCCGCCAGGTGTAGAGATCGAGGACGTGTAACAGCGCCACGCACACGCCTTCGGGCCGCTTGTAGGGGTTCTCGTAATAGAAAACATCCCCAAGGCTATGTTTGCATTCTCCTAGTTTATCGACCAGGCGAATCTCGATCCGGGCCAGACGGTCCCAGTATTGGTGATATTCATCATGAGTCATCGGCCGGGTGAGATCGATATCCAGGCACAGCGGCTTCTCGTTTTTCATATTGACGGACTCCTCTCGATGTATTGAAAAAGACACCTTCCCGGTGGCGGAAGGTCAATTACAGATCATAGCAGAAGAAAGGAATTATAGCCCTCCTATCGCTTGGGTCCGATGGGCCGGTTTTTTCCCTCGCCTCCTCTCACGGGAAAACCTCTGTCCTTTTTTCGGAAGGGGTCCGGCGCATCGGGGAAGCCGTCCTCCCCGCCCGGACGGGGAATCATCATATGACAACAATCGTCGGAAAAGAGGAGACTCCTCCTCCCGGACAGGGAAAAGGGTGACCATGTTCACGGTAAAAAACAGGCCGTATGACGGGGGTAATAGGAGTAACGGAGTGCTAAACTTTTTTCAGCAAGGATGCCTGTATGCAGCCCCATCGTCGCAAGCGGATTGAGCGGCGTTAAGATGCGGCTTCATATCTAGAGGAGCACATTATCTGCCACCTCGGCAGACCGGGGCCGATGATGGCAGATTTTTGTCTATCGCCACCCCGACCAGGAGAAACGACAATGCAAAAAGACAGCATCACCGATACCAGCAAGCCCAACGCCGGGCGCATATACGATTATCTGTTGGGGGGCAACCACAACTTCGAAGTCGATCGGCTGGCAGCGGGACAACTGGTGAAAATGTTCCCTTTTCTGCCGAAGTCCATGCGTCTGCAGCGCTGGTGCCTGCAGGATCTGGCGGTGGAGTTTTCCAAAAAACGCGGATTTGATGTGATCATCGATTTCGCCTCCGGATTGCCGACCAACGATCATCTTCACGTCGCCGCCGTCCCCGGAACAACCATTATTTATTCCGACTGGGACCCGATTGTGGTGGAATACGGAAGGGAGATCCTCAAAGGCGTCGAAAATGTCTATTACTTCCATGCGGATGCCCGCCATCCCGAAGAATTGCTCAACCGACCCGAGGTGCACGATATTCTGAAGGACCGGCGCGACGTCGCGTTTATCACCTGGGGATTGAGTACGTTCCTGGAGGACGAAGATATTATCCATATGGCCCGTGCTTTGTATGACTGGGCCGACGAGAAAAGCGTCTGGGCCTTCAACGCCCAGGGCGGGATAAAGAGTGAAGATAATGCCACTCCCGGCATCCTGAAGCTCATCGAATTCTACAAGCAAATGGGCACGCCCGTGCATTACCGCCCGGATCAAAAATATATCGAGATGCTCAAGCCCTGGCGGCTCGAGGGCGATTTTGTAGCCTTCCTCGACTGGCACGGGCTTGACAAGTCTTTCATGACGGACGAGGATCTCAGGTCGGCCGGCCCGGGGGGCGGTGGGTACGGAGCGTACCTGGTCAAATGATCCCCGGAACGAAGCCATCCAGGCCGACGTCTTCCGTCCAAATGCCCGGGATCGCCCCGTTTGCCCGAAGGGATGATTGAAGAACAGCCGCGTCAGGCTGGACAATCGCGGAAGGGTTTTCATTCGGAACATGTCAAAAGACGCCACGGGAACGGCTGCATCGTCAAGCGAAAATCTGTTTACCAGGCTGGCATCCGGTCATTCGGATCTGATCGACCTGTATCGACGAACGCTGCGGAAGTGGATTTTCACCAACCGCGCCGAGCTTCGGCCGAACCTGCTGGGGCAGCTTGCCGTCGACGAGGCGGATGATCTGCTGCGCTACTTGATGCTTCCCGACAAGGAGAAGGCAATCCAGCACGGCGCGGATCTTTGCGATGCCGGGTTGAGTGAACAAAGTGTGCTCAGCCTGGCGGAAGCCAGCCGGCAGTTCTTCCTCTCCAAGATCAGCAACGAACCGATTGTCCCCGCTATTCAAGCAATTGATGAATACCATCATGCGGTGATCCAGGGGTTTATGGGGGGCCGGGGTCAGGCGATTCTCAACGAGCAGGAACGCATCCGCAGCGCCCTGCAGAGGACTCTCGGCCGCTACTCCCTGCAGATGGAAGTCGCCGCCAGTCTGGCCGGAGCCACGACGTCGATCCTCGACTTGGACATCCTGGTGACGACCGCCGTGGAACTCATTCGGGAGCGGTTTGATTTCTATTATGTCGGCCTGTTTCTGACGGACGAGAGCAAACAATGGGCCATGTTACGGGCCGGAACCGGAGATGCCGGCCGGGAAATGCTCCGCCACGGTCACCTGTTCGAAGTGGATTCCAGTTCTCTTATCGGCAAGTGTGTGGGAAGCGGAGAGCCATGGGTGATCTTGGATGTCAGCAAGGATGAATCTTTCATCCGGAACCCGCTCCTGCCCGAAACCCTCTCCGAGGCCGTCATCCCCCTCCGTACGCGTGGGAAGGTCATCGGCGCGGTGACCGCCCAAAGCAAACAGGTGGCCGCCTTCTCCGATCTGGATGTGACGGCACTGCGGATCCTGGCCGACCAGCTGGCCAACGCCATCGAGAACGCCCGCCTCTTCACCGAGCTGCGCCGTTCCGAGGAGAAATACCGCACCCTGCTCGATAACATCGAAGAAGGCTATTACGAGCTGGATATGGATGGGAGATACACATTTGTCAACGACGCCCTGGCCGATCTCATCAACGCCCCCAAAAACAAAATCCTGGGTGCGAATTTCCAGCAGTTCGTCGATCCGGAATACGTCGACCGGGTGAAACAGGCGTACCAAGCCGCCTTTCAGCTGGGCGGGGCAATCCATGGAATTGAGTACAAAGTCCGTTCCAAAGAGGGTCCGAGTCGTTTCGTGGAAACCTCCGCCTTGCTCAGCCGGAGTATGATGGGCGAAATGACGGGTTTGCGCGGCATTGTCCGGGATATCACCGCGCGTAAACAGGCCGAGCAATATCAGATCGAACGGAAAGCACTCGAGCGCAGCAACAAGGAACTGGAGCAATTCGCCTCGGTTGCTTCCCACGACCTGCAGGAACCCCTGCGCAAGATCCAGACTCTCGGGGACCGTCTCACCACCCTGTGCGGGGGATCGCTTAGCGAGGAAGGCCGCGGCTATCTCGATCGGATGCTGGATTCCGCCAACCGTTCCCAGAAATTGATCGATGATCTTCTGAGTCTTTCGCGGGTGGAGACGCAGGGCCAACCGTTTATCCGTGTGGACTTGGCCAAGGTGGCCCAAGACGTGGTGGCCGATCTGGAAGAACGCATCGAGCAGGTCGGCGGCAGGGTGGTCATCGGCGAATTGCCGGTCGTGGAAGCCGATCCTGCACAGATGAGACAGTTGCTGCAGAACCTGATCGTGAACGGGTTGAAATTTCACCGACCGGAACAAAAACCAAGGATCACGGTGTTCGGCCGGATCTTTGACACCAAATCCCGTTCCGTGACAGCCGCCAAAAACGAAGCCCTTTGTCAGGTTTTTGTGGAAGACGACGGCATCGGATTCGATGAAAAATATCTTGGCCGGATTTTCCAGCCTTTCCAGCGCCTGCACAGCGGCAGCGAATATGAAGGCACCGGCATCGGTTTGAGCATTTGCCGGCGGATCGCAGAACGCCATGGCGGTGAAATCTCCGCCAACAGCCAACCCGGGCAGGGATCCACATTCATCGTGACCCTGAAAGTCCACCATCCCAACGAGACCATGCCATGAACCTAGACAAACGCCCCCCGATTATGTTAATCGCCGAGGATGATCCGGATGATCGTCAGTGGATCAAGGAAGCGCTGGTTGTAACTCATGTCAATGCCGAGGTGCGCTTCGTCGAAGACGGGGAAGATTTGATGGACTTCCTTTTCCACCGCGGCAAGTACAAGACGACCTCGACCTTGTCTTATCCAGGGATGATCATTCTGGACTTGAACATGCCCAGGAAAGACGGTCGCGAAGCCTTGAAAGAGATTAAATCCGATCCGCGCCTGCGGCATATCCCGATCATCATCCTCACGACTTCCAAATCCAAAGAGGATATTTTTCGCACGTATGACCTGGGAGCCAACAGCGTAATCCTCAAGCCGGTAAAATTTTCGGGTTTGACGGAAATTATGCAAAGCCTTAAGCAATATTGGTTTGAGATGACCGAGCTGCCGCTTAATTAAGCGGAGCAGGCGGGCGCCGATAAAGAAATCCATTTAAAGGCTGCGCGGAAGACATCTGCCCCTTGCGACTCCTCAAGTTACCGGCCGCCTCTGTTTACTTCCCACGAGGGGAGTTCAGCATCCGAAACATGTTCTTGGCCAGGTTCTCTACCGTGCGCAATCCCAAAGAGTCGTTTTTCGATTCGCCCATGGTGGTTCCACCCGCATGGCTGAACCCGATTCCATCGTTAATCACACGCATATTCTGCTGCAGCAAAAAGGTATGGATATTCTGCAGGGTTGTTTCCTGGCCGCCGTTGCGGAACCCGCCGCAGGCAATGCCGGCGCCGACTTTCCCCGACATCTCCATCTCCTCCTCATAGCTCGGCCGCAGCGGGACGGTCCGGTCCATCATGTTTTTCAACGTCCCGGAGACCATGCCGAAGTAGACGGGTGAACCGAGGATCAATCCGTCGCAAGCGCGCATCGCTTCGAGGATTCCTGTCATATCGTCATCAAATTGACACCGGCGCTCGGCCTGGCAGGCCCAACAACCGGTGCATGGATGAATATCCTTTCCGGCCAGCGAGACATAATTGCACTCCGCTCCTTCCTTTTGGAGGATCTCCAGCGCATAACGGACGGCAAACGCCGTGCTGCCGTTCGGATTGGGGCTTCCGGATATTCCCAGGATTTTCATGGTTTACCTCGCAGAAAATGGATGCCGAATCATTGTATCCGGTTTGAAAAAGACAATGAGCAATAATTCCTGGGAGTGGAATCCTGTGTTTCCAGATAGGGCCTCAGCCGAAATGGCTGGTTTCCATAAAGGATTCTTTGAAAAAAGGATTCCGCTGGCAACTTCATGGATGGAAAGTGAATAAACTTACCCGCCGTCCGGAGAAGGATTGAAATTCAGAATATACAATCCTCCGCTTTCGGAGACAACGAAAATATAATTATCGATTAGCCCGATATCATCCAATCCTCCCCAGTCCGAACCCGATATCCTGAACTCTCCTCCTTCCAGTGCGTCGTACAGACCGACCGTTACCAGCGCAGCAGGATTCGAAATATCCACTACCCACACTCTTCCATAACCATCCAATACGTACGCAAAATCACCCTCGACCACCACCCGTTTTGCGTATCCTATTTCCGGAAAAAACCCTATGCCTTTCGGAGCGGCGGGATCCGATAGATCCACGATCTGCAGACCCGCAAAACCGGCAGCCACGTAGGCAAATCCACCCGCCACCGCCATATCATCGGCCGTCTGAAATCCGTTGTCCGTAAAGGGCAGATCGTAAACTCCGATCTGCAACGGGTCCACAGGATTGGAGATGTCGAGAATTCGAATATCCATGCCGGCCACCAGTAAATAGTTGCCGGTGAACGCCAGAATTTCTCCCCCCAGGATATCGTAGTATTTTCCGTCGGATTCTTCGACCATCCTTCTCGGCATGGCATAAATTCCCGCCAGCCTTGGGCTGGACGGATCGGATAGATCGAAAATCACCAGCCGTTCATATCCCGCTTCGCTTACATAGGCAAAATTATTTTCGATAACCACTTGATCGCTGTATGTACCGCCGGGCGCCGAGGAATCACCGGAGTTCAATTCCACCGGAGAATTGGGATTCGAGATATCCACAACCCGCAGCCCATCATTCCCTCTGGCAAGATAAGCATAGCCGTTAGCGACCGCGATATCATTCACGGTGTTGTATCCCGACAAGAGGATATTTCCCACCGGTGCAGGAAGGGCCGGATCGGATACGTCAAACACGGACAGCGACAACCCACTCGACAAATAGGCATAACCGTCCCTTATGGCAAGCAGGTCGTCCCTTTGATCTTCCAGCCGATTCACCAAAGTCATACTGGAGGTGTTGGGTAGCTTCGGGACCAACAGCAGTGGTTGAAATTCCCCCTGGTATCTGTCCGACCGGTATTCCATGGACTTGTATCCCGGCTTTTCGGCGGTCAGGAAGATGGGGATCGTATCATGTACGAACACCTCAAACGCAAAGGAGCCGTCGTCGCCGGTTGTCACTTGGTAAGGCGAACAGGATCCCGGGCGGGGATGATCCG
>CAZFPL010000097.1:0-5142 GCA_964521085.1 uncultured Anaerolineales bacterium
CGCAGGCATGATCCCTCGCCTTCGGCGAGCCGGCCCCGGCGGTCACGCCGGGGGGACAGGCTCATTGGATACAACGGATATGCTGTAATCCCCATGTTGAAAATCCAATAAATCCTGTCCAATTCGCCTTCATCTACCTATTAAATGGAATGCCTGTGTTTTTACGCACAATCCGTGCGGTATAATCTCCGGTCGCAGGGTGGGGGATCGAACGATGTGGTAGAGACAAACTCATTTTCTGGAGATGGATATGGATACCACGATTGAGCAGGTTTTCGCGCATGAGATTATGGATTCCCGCGGGAATCCGACGGTGGAGGTGGAAGTCACCCTCGCCGATGGAGCCTGGGGACGGGCGGCTGTGCCATCCGGCGCATCCACCGGCACGCATGAAGCTTTGGAATTGCGCGATAAGGACGCCGCCCGCTACGGCGGCAAGGGTGTGTTAAAAGCGGTAGAGAATGTCAACAATGAGATTGCCGAAGCGCTCGTGGGCTGGGAAGCCACCGACCAACGCGGGATCGATAAAGCGATGATCGAACTCGACGGCACCCCGAATAAATCGCGCCTCGGGGCGAACGCGGTTCTGGGAGTGAGCCTGGCGGTGGCCAAAGCGGCGGCCTCATCGCTTCATCAGCCGCTTTACCGTTACATCGGCGGCGTGTTTGCGCACGTGTTGCCCGTGCCGATGATGAACATCCTTAATGGCGGCGCCCATACCGGGTGGCAATCCACCGACTTCCAGGAGTTCATGGTCATGCCGATCGGCGCGCCCACCTTCCGCGAGGGTTTGCGCTGGTCGTCGGAGATCTATCACGCGCTGCGCGGCGTCCTGCGCGAAAAGAATTACACCGCGCTGGTCGGCGACGAGGGCGGATTCGCCCCCGCGCTCAAATCCAATGTCGAAGCTGTTGAAGTCATCCTGACCGCGATCGAAAAAGCCGGCTACAAGCCCGGCGAGCAGGTTTCCATCGCGCTGGATCCCGCCGCCTCGGAACTCTTTGACGAGAAGACACGCACCTATACCCTGCGTCGCGAAGGGAAAAAATTCACCGGCGAAGAAATGGTCGCCTTCTGGCTGGAATGGATCAAGAAATATCCGATCATCAGCCTGGAAGACGGGCTGGCGGAGGACGACTGGGATTCCTGGAAGTCGATCGTTTCCAAGACCGGCGGGAGCCTGCAGATCGTGGGTGACGACCTGCTGGTGACCAATCCCGAGCGGGTCCGCAAGGCGATCGCCGAGAAGGCGGCCAATGCGCTGCTGGTAAAGCTCAACCAGATCGGGTCGCTTGCGGAAACGATGGAAGCCGTGGAGATCTGCCACAGGGCCGGCTGGCGCACCGTCACCTCGCACCGATCCGGCGAAACCGAGGATACGACCATCGCCGACCTGAGTGTGGCGATGAACATGGGACAGATAAAAACCGGCGCGCCCGCGCGGAGCGACCGGGTGGCGAAATACAACCAGCTGCTGCGGATCGAGGTGGAGCTGGGCGAGGAAGCCCGTTATGCGGGGAAATCCGCCTTCACCAACGGCGGATTGGGGTAAAGGAAAACTAACCGCCGCTTTCGGCGGATGTCTCGGTTTCCTTGGCGGCGGTGGCAGTCCCGCAATACGGGCACACGTTCCAGGAGAGATCGAGCATCCGCCCGCAATCGGTGCAGGATTTGCGCAGAACGGTCGAACAGGTCGGGCAAATCCGCCACTCGCTTTCCACTTGGCGGCCGCAACCGGGGCAGCTCAACCGCCCGGTGAGTGAGGCCAGAAGCGCCTCTTCTTCCAGGCTGGATTGGTATTCCTCCTCGAGCGTCCGCGCGGGACGCAGAAGCAGATAGAGCAGCAGGCCCGGAACGGTAAGCAGCGCCACGCCCACCACGGCGAGTATTTGCGCCAGGCGGTCATCCGACCGCGAGCGGATATCCTTCGCGGTCCAGAGAATCAGGCTGAGCCAGAGTGCGGCCAGGACCGCTCCGGCGAGCGCGGTGACAAGCTGGGCATACGGACCGGGCAGGATGCTTTCTCCAGATGGCATGCTGTTTCTCCGGGAAGCGGGTTGGAACCATTATACTCTCACGCGTCCAAGGATTATCCGCCCGGAAGGGCGGCATCCGGATGCGGATGGAGGAAGGAATCATTTTGGGCGAGGATCGATTCGAAATGGGATGGACCAGCGAACCGCCGGGCGGCAAGCAGCATCGCCGCTGGGTGATTGCCGCCGGACGGATTGCGGCGCTCGGATGCCTGGTGTTCGGGATTCTTTTGCTTGCGCCGGCAGCAGCGGGTGCCCAGGGCACGGGCGGCGACGACCCCGAGCCGCCGTTCGTGGAATGCTGCAAGAACAATGTTGAGCAAGTCAATCTGCGGGCCGGGCCGAATGCCGCCGATTATGACATCGTCGGCATCCTGGTGATGGGTGAAAAGTGCAAGGCCGTCGGCCAGTCCAAAGCGGGAATCTGGATTCAAATAAAGTACGCTTCCGCCCCCGGGGGAGTGGCGTGGGTGATGGCGGATTATGTGATTATGCATTACGGGGCGGAAGATCTGCCGATCGTGAATCCGCCGCCGACCGCCATCCCGAAAAATCAGCCGACGATCGATCCCACCTTCGCCGCGCAGTTTTCCTCCTCGCTGCCCACGCGCCTGCCGACCTTCACACCCGCCACCCCGGCCGCGACGATCACAGTCCCGGCGTTCACTTCCGCTTCTTCCAGCAAGGGACTGCCGCCCGCGATGATCATCCTGGCGCTGCTGACAATCGGGACGTTTGGAACGATTCTCTCCGCCATGGTCGGCCGGAGATAAGGAGGCCCCCACCGATGGAAAAAGCGATCGCCTATGCCCGGGCTAACCGAGACCGGTTCCTCCGCGATCTGAACGAACTGCTGGTAATCCCCAGCGTCTCGACGCTTTCCGAATATGCCGCGGAGACCCAGCGGGCCGCGGAGTGGCTGCTCTACCGTCTGCTGAAGCTGGGATTCGAAGCGCGCCTCTTGCCGACCGAAGGCCCGCCGATCGTCTACGGGTCGCGCGCGCACGCGGATCCCTCTGCGCCGGTCGTCCTGCTCTACGGCCATTACGACGTCCAGCCGGCCGAGCCGCTCGAGGAATGGGTGACGCCGCCGTTTTCCCCCTCCGTACGCGGAGAGAATCTCTATGCGCGCGGCGCATCGGATATGAAGGGCCCGTTGATGGCGTACATGGCGGCGCTTGAATCGATTCTGGCATCCGACAGATTGCCCGTCCACGTCAAGGTCTTCTTCGAGGGCGAAGAGGAAGTCGGATCGCCCCATCTGGCAGCCGCGCTTACCCAACATAAACAGCTTCTCCGCTGTGACAGCGTGCTCAACTGCGATACGCTCATCCTCCGCCCGGACCTGCCGACCATCGTGTACGGGCTGCGCGGATTGGCCTACTTTGAGCTGCGGGTGGAGACTGCCGCGCACGATCTGCATTCCGGTTTGTTCGGCGGGGCGGTTCCGAATGCCGGGCAGATCCTGTGCGAGTTGATCGCGGGGATGCATGATTCCCGGGGGCGGGTTATGCTGCCGCATTTTTACGACGACGTCGTCCCCCTGGATGACGAGGAACGCGCCCAGCTGGCCCGGGTGCCCTGGGAGGAAAAGGAATTTCTCGACCAATCCACCGGGCTCGGGGTGATCGGGGAAGAGGGGTACACCGTCACCGAACGGATCGGGGCGCGCCCGACGCTCGAGGTGAACGGCCTGTTGTGCGGATTCACCGGCGAGGGTTCGAAAACCGTTCTGCCGGCCCGGGCGATGGCCAAACTCTCGATGCGGCTGGTTCCGACCCAGAAACCGGAACGGGTAAAACAACAACTGGAAGAATATCTGGCGCAACATGCTCCGGGCTGGCTGAAGTGGGAGGTGGTCGATCTGGCGGGCAGCCCGGCGGGCCTCGTCCGCCGCGATACGCGCGAGATGCAGGCCGCCATGCGCGCCCTGGAAGGCGCCTTCGGCGCCAAGCCGGTGTTCGCCCGCGAGGGAGGCAGCGTTCCGGTCGTCTCGCTGATCCAGGAAATCCTCGGACGCGAGTCGATCATGATGGGGATCAGCCTGCCCGACGACAACCTGCACGCGCCGAATGAAAAATTGCATCTTCCCACGCTCTGGCGGGGAGTCGAAGCATACATACGGTTCTTTTATGAACTTAAAAAATAATCCAGCGAACGCCTCCTTCTTTTACGGCGGACAGGCGGTCATCGAAGGTGTGATGATGCGCGGGCGCCGGACGATGGCGGTCTCGGTCCGCCGCCCCGATGGAACCATCCAGACCGAGGTCAAACCGCTGAGCGGAATCTACCAGAGCCGCATTGTAAAGATTCCCATCCTGCGCGGCGTGCTCCTGCTGTGGGATACGATTGGGCTCGGCTGGGAGAGTTTGGAATTTTCCGCGCAGGCTCAGGGCGAAGAACCGGTCAGCAAGCGCGAGTGGCTCGGAACCATCCTGATCGCGCTGGCGATCCTCGTCGGCGTGTTCTTTCTCCTGCCGGCGGCGGTCGGGCAGGGGATCGAAAGCGTCCTGGGCACCTTCACCGGAACGGCGGGTGTTGCCGTGACGGCGACTTCGATTGTCACGGAGACGGCCGCACGGGCTGCGGCGCTTCCCGCGTGGCTGCCGGCGGCGGTTGGCAACCTGACCGAAGGCGTGATCCGGCTGATTATGCTGATCCTTTATCTCGTGATTGTCGGGCGCATTCCCGAAATCGGCCGCGTGTTTGCCTATCACGGCGCCGAACATAAAACCGTCGCCGCGTACGAAGCCGGCGCCGAACTCAGCCCCGAGTCGGCCGAGAAGTTCAAGAAGGAGCATCCGCGCTGCGGGACGTCGTTTCTCATCGCGGTTGCAGTGTTGGCGGTGATTCTGTTTTCGTTCACCGGGTCAATGCCGTTCGGATTGAAAATTCTCAGCCGGCTGCTCGGGATCCCGGTTCTGGTTGCCCTGGGATACGAATACCTCCGGTTTTCCGCTTCGGTGAAAAATAAAACGCTTGCGCGGATACTGGCTGCGCCCGGCGTGTGGACACAGCGGATGACCACCCGCGAGCCGGACCGTTCGATGCTCGAGGTGGCGATCACCGCGTTACAGACTGTGCGCAAGGCAGAAGAACCGCAGGCGGA
>CAZFPL010000097.1:5242-11390 GCA_964521085.1 uncultured Anaerolineales bacterium
AATGCATCTCTCCCGCCGTGTTGAAAATCTAAAACCATACCCCTTCGCCAGGATGGCGGAAAAGATCGCCGGACTTAAGGCCCGCGGCGTTGACGTGATCCGGATGGACATCGGCTCGCCGGACAGGCCGCCTGCGGATCATATCCTTGCGGCCGCGGAGAAAATGATCCGCGATCCGGATGCGCACGGCTACCCTGCCTTCGGATATGGAACGCCCTCGCTCCTTGCGGCGGTGGCGGAGTATTATCAAAACCGTTTCCACGTGGCGCTGGATCCGCAGCGGGAGACCACCGCGCTGCTGGGATCCAAAGAGGGAATCTTCCACCTCACCCAGGCGCTGCTCGAACCGGGCGACGTCGCGCTGGTTCCCGATCCGGGCTATCCCGTCTATCGCGTAGCGGCGGAGTGGGCGGGAGCCGAAGTTTGGATTCTGCCGCTCCGGCGCGAGCGGAATTTCCTCCCGGATCTGGATTCCATCCCGCCGGATATCCTCCAACGCGCGCGGCTGCTGTGGATCAATTATCCAAACAATCCCACCGGCGCCGTCGCCGGGCGGGGATTTTACGAGGCGGCACTGGGGTTCTCCCGGCGGCATAATATCCTCCTGTGCCATGATGCCGCTTATTGCGACGTGGCCTTCGACGGGTATGCGCCGATGAGCATCCTCGAATTCGCCGATGCAAAATCCGCCGCGGTCGAGTTCACCTCCATTTCAAAAACCTACAATATGGCCGGCTGGCGGCTGGGGTTCCTCTCCGGAAACGCCGAGGCGGTTGCCGCCGTGCGGCGGGTCAAGAGCAATATTGATTCCGGGATTTATCCGGGGATCACGGCGGCGGGCGAGGCGGCCCTGCGCGGGGATCAAACCTGGCTTGTCGAGCGAAACGCGCTTTATGCCAAGCGCCGCGATCTGATCCTGGCTGGGTTGTCGTCGATCGGCATCCATGCCGATCCTCCAAAGGCATCGCTTTATATATGGGCGTCCGTCCCGCAGGGCTGGACCGCCGAATCGTTTGCGGACTCGCTTCTCGACCGGACCGGCGTGTGTTTCTCCCCGGGGACTTTCTTCGGCGGCGAGGGGGAAGGGTATGTGCGGATCTCACTGGGTACGCCGACGGAGCGGGTGGAGGAGGCGATGCGGCGGTTGAAAAAGTGGAACCATCGGGGTCAGGGATAAGTCCGGGATGTGGACACCTCGGTGGAGGAAATATGCATTTCAGCGAACGATCGCTCGCCTGATGCGGTTCGCAAGAATCGACGGCAGATGAAACGCAAAATGCAAAGTGTGGTCCAAGCCGGATATGAAAGGGATGAGTACGAAAAAAATTTTCGCGCCGATCCCGTCCTGCGCCCGCTGGATATCGCGTTCCTGGATTTACTCATCCAGGATCTGCCCGGGAACGCCCGAATTTTGGATTTGGGATCGGGGACGGGCGTTCCGTATGATAAATTCCTCGTTAGCAGGGGCTTCCGGGTGACCGGGGTGGATTTCTCCTTAAAACACCTGGCGCTGGCGCGGAAGAATGTTCCGCAGGCAGAATATATTCAAGCGGACTTTTCCAGGATCGGCTTTTTACCGGAAGCGTTTGACGCCGTTGCCGCTTTCTATTCGATATTCCATTTGCCCCGTCAGGAGCACCCTGCCTTGTTTGCAAAAATGCATCGCTGGCTCAAGCCCCATGGCAGGATTCTGGTTACCCTGGGGACATCGGATATGGAATGCGACGAAGACCCCGATTGGCTGGGGGCGCCGATGATGTGGAGTTCCTATACGCCGGGGAATTACCTGCGGATTCTGGCACAGGCGGGATTTGTAGTTCGGAAAAGCGGATATGAAGGGGCGCCCGGCGACGAAGAGTATCACTTCTGGTTGTTTGCAGAAAAGGTTTGATGGAATTTTCAGGATACGCTTTGCATCCACTGATTCCTAACCATGCATGATCCGGTTTCATAGGGGTAATCAGTGGTTTACCCGCCGTCCATTGCGTGTGGGAAGCCAAGGAGAGGGTATATGCATAAAAGGCACTTGATGGGTTTGGCGGTTTTCTTTCTGCTTTTTTGGTTGGCGGTTCTGTTATCCAGTATGATGGTTCATGAAATCGGGCACGCAATGACCGGAATGATCGCCGGGGGTTGGCATAATTCAGTTGCCCGTTTTGGACAGACCGACTTTACCGATCCGGGTTTCGAATTGGCGGCAGTGCAAAAAGCGCAAGCCGGCGGGGTTTCCCCGGCGGAATGGGGAATCCCCCAACAACTGGAATTGATCACCGACCTTGCCCGTCAGGAGGCGCCGTTTCGCTACGCCATCCTGGGGGGATGGATTGCTCAATTGTTGGCGGCGGGAATAGTGTTCTTGATCTATCGAACGCAGGGATTTCACGCGCAGGCTTCCTCCTTCTCGCGCGCATTCTGGGGCGCTTTCCTCCTGTTCAATCCCGCCTGGCTCGGCGGAACCTGGCTTCTCTACGGGGCTTGGACCCTGCAAAGCACCGACCCGGTCGTCCTTGTCAATGTAATCCTGCAAGGTAATCCGATCGCCCTGTGCGCGTTATGGATTGTCAGCATCGGCTTGATCGGCTTGGCCTTGGCGCTTGCCCATCGATACGGATATCGGATCTTCCTGGCTTTGGAGTATAGCGGGAAGGGCGGGCGGCGGATGGCGCTTCTCTGGACGGGCGCCGTCGCGCTGACCGGATTTGCTGTTAAATTACCGGCGATAGCGGCGATGTTGATCGCCTTTCCACTCATGATCGCGGTTCCGCTTTGGGAGACATGGCGGCTGGTGAAAATGGGAGAAGCTCCGCCCCGAATTTCCGGGTATGTGTGGTCGGGGATTTCAATAATATTGATCGGGATCATCCTCCTGGCTGCAACCAATTCCGGCATTTTGATCGGCGGCGATACGGGTATATGGGCGAAACAAGCCGTTCAATCATACTATTGCGAGAAGGTAAATTGTGTGCCGGAAGATGTTCTGCAATGGATCACTCCGTAAGAATCCGGGAGTCAGGAAATGCGGGTAGGCCATTCACCTCCGCGTGCCCGATCGATCACGGAATCTCCATTTCCTTTTCCAACGGTCCTTCCTCCACAAGCGTGATGACTACAACTCCGTTATCATTCGGGTAAAATATCCATCCGATCCCTGCGATCCGCCTTTCATACGAACCTTCGGGAGGGGATGAAGGTGATTAAGCCATTCCAAGATCGAAGGGGCGGGAACCTACCTTCCTGTGCGAGGAAGGATGAATATAGATCTTCCGGAGAATAAAATGCTTTCCAACCGCATTCGAAATCTCGCCCCGCCTCCGCGTTCGGTGCCGCTGCCGACCGTATGCTCCGCGATGCTCGGGATCACCGGCTCGCTGGGCGCGATCTTTCTGATCTCGGGTCTCCTATTTTCGTTGGTTTTCACCCAAGGCATCCGTCCGATCGACGACGTTCGTCTGGCGTTTTCCAAAACGACCGCCCGGGGAATCATCACGAGTGTTTCCGAGACGAACGCGTCGGAGAACGATGTCAGGGTATACGAATATGGTTTTTCATTCACCGCGCGGAGTGAAGAAAAAGTCACAGGGATCAGCTATTCCACCGGCCAGGAGTGGTCCGTGGAAGATAAAGTGACGGTCGAATACGTTCCGGAGGATCCTTCCATCGCCCGAATCCAGGGAGCACGGTCATCGACCTTCACGCCATGGGTTCTCTTCGTACTTATTTTTCCGATCGTCGGCGCAGCGCTGTTCGGAATGGCCGCGATCGGCGGGGTGCGGCAGGCGGCGCTGCTGCGCTATGGGCAGATTGCCGATGCGCGCATCCTCTCGATGCAATCGACGGGCGTGACCGTCAACGACGCGCCGGTGATCGAAATCTCCTACGAGATCCGGACAAGCGCGGGGGAAATCTTCGACGGCAAATCGAAGGCCTTGCCCAACGATCGGATCGGCGATGAGGAGCTCGAGCCGGTTCTCTATCTGCCATCGCATCCCTCTCTGTCCACCCTGGTGGATGCCATTTCCCTGCGCTACCCGCTGGATGTGGATGAGTCAACCGGGCAGTGGATTTCGCAGGAAAGCGGCGTAAAGGTTGTGCTGTACTTCCTGACCTGGACGGCGGCGATTGCACTCGCCGGATACGGCCTTCTGAACGCATTCGGCGTTCTCCGGTAAGCAGACATTGGTTTGCTGGGTCCGCCCGCCGGTGGATCCAGCCGCTTCTTCGTTCCTTCGAGTAAAATTACTCGTCATGAACAGGAATGCGAATCCCCTCCGCGCCGTAGTAGCCGGCCACATTTGCCTGGATATCCTCCCGGATTTTGAACGGGTTTCGGAGTACGATCTGCAAAACCTGTTGAAACCCGGCAAATTGGTGCAGATCGGGGCGCTCCAATTCTCAAGCGGCGGCCCGGTCTCCAATACCGGGTTGGCCCTCAAATACCTTGGAATCCCTGTCACATTAATCGCCAAGATAGGTGATGATCCGTTGAGCGTCATTTTAAAAGGGGTGATCGAAAAAAGGGAGCCGGGTCTTGTCGACGGGCTGATTGCCGACCCACACAGCATCACTTCCTACAGCATCATCATCAGCAACCGGGCAACAGACCGGATTTTTCTGCATTGTACGGGCGCAAACGACACCTTCGGCCCCGAAGACATAGACTCCCGGCTGGTGGAAAAGGCGGATCTGTTCCATTTCGGATATCCGCCGGCCTTACGGAGGATGTATTTGAATGAAGGCCGGGATTTCGTGCGGGTGATGCAATCCGCCAAGCAAACCCGGGTGACCACGTCGTTGGATATGTCGCTTCCCGATCCAAATGCCGAGGGCGGTAAAGCAGACTGGCATCCGATCTATAAAGCCGTCCTGCCTTATGTGGATGTGTTTCTGCCCAGCTTGGACGAACTCCTCTTTACCCTGCGGCGGGAGGAATTTCAACGGATGTCGTCCCGGGGAGAGATCCTGGATCAGATCACGCCGCCCCTCTTGGGAGATCTCAGCGGCGAATTGCTGGAGATGGGAGTCAAGATCGTCCTGATCAAAATGGGCAGCCGCGGCGTGTACCTGCGCACCGCATCCGAGGATGCCTTGGAATCGATGGGCAGAGGGCGGCCGCTTCCAAGAATGGGCTGGGCCGGCCGCGAACGATGGATCCCATGTTTCAAGGTCGGTGTGGTCGGGACGACCGGCTCGGGTGATTCGACCATCGCCGGTTTCCTGGCCGGTTTGTTGCGCCGCGTGTCGATTGAAGAAGCGCTGACGATGGCCGTCGCGGTCGGGGCCTGCAACGTCGAGGCTGCCGATTCGCTCAGTGGTTTACGGACTTGGGAAGCGACCCGGGAGCGGGTGAACGCGGGCTGGGAGCAGTTGCCGCTCGAGCTTGATGCCCCGGGATGGAAATGGGACGAATCTATAAAGATGTGGTTAGGCCCTCTTGATTCGGCGTACCAATAATCGAAACCGCCCAGGGCGGTGGTTCCCTCGACAAAAACGGTCTTCTCCACCCGATTAAGAACAAGGAATCAAACGGATTGCCATTCAGGGCAACGCGGGGCGGGGAGCCTTCTTGTACAAATTTTAGGCGAATTCCGATGAGTTGTGACTCCACAGGGAAACCGGATAAACATCCCGGATCTTCACTTGAGGTGGAGGAGCTGACGTCAATTGCGAAATTGCCGTTTAAAATTTTGCGCAGATTTATAGAAACACGTTGTGCTTAGCGGTTGACGCGGCGTTTCCGTCCGCCGCCGTTTTTTTTCTCCTTTGCCGGTTGGAACGATTCCAATATCGCCTTATCCTCCTGATTCTGATCCGATGCGTAGCTGTCCATGAAGTTCGATTGCCGCATCCGCAGGGCGAGGGTGGCGATCGCGTTGAGGTCGACGGGGTCCGCCCGGTCGCGGCCGTCGGCGGCGGCGTAGGCGCGAGCGGCCTCGAAAAGCACGCTCGTCCCCCGCAAGGAAGTGACCCCGATTTTCTGGATCGCCTCCAGCCCGCAGCGGATGGTCTCCGGCGCAAGCGTTACGTCTGCCACACGATTCCGCGCGGCGAGGATCTCATCGCTGATCGTCTCGGTTTCCTCGCGATAGTATTCGATGATCCCGCGCGGGTTGAGATCGAAGGCGTGCGCCCGCTGGTAGGCTTCCCAGCG
>CAZFPL010000098.1:0-5354 GCA_964521085.1 uncultured Anaerolineales bacterium
CGCTTTCTCCGGATCGGCGGCTGTCCTCGAAGGAATATATCTACAACACCAAGACACGAAGACACTAAGAATTAATACTTTTTTCTTCGTATCTTGGTGCCTCAATGGTAAATCTCACTAACAGGCTGTTGAAAAAGGCATCGAAGGTGGTCGAGTAGCGGTTTTTGCGTATCGAGACCACCGGATATTTGGCGTGGTCTCGATACGCCCGCAAAGAGCGCGGGCTACTCGACCGGCTTTTTCAACACCCTGCTAAATGGATGCCGCCTGTCGGGTCGGATAATGGGATGTTCTCATGCAGGGGGCGTTAAGTAGGCTTCCCATTCAATGAGTCTTACGATACCTTCTCCGCGTACGCCGACCGTTCGATTTCCGTCACCGGCAGTGCGCGGCCGATCGGCTGAAGGTACCGCAAGGAGTACTCCCGGCTGCCGACCTGTTCCAATTCCTTCCAACCATACTGTTCCAGGAACGCGGGAACCCTTTCCGGGGCCAGCCCAAAACGCCAAATAGGATTCTTGCCGCGATATACCCCATATAAAGCATCCAGTCCATATCGATTCGTTCCATTTATAAAGTCCTCGCGGATGTATGTAAAAACCAAACGACTTCCACTCCCGGCTTTTGATAAAAATGCCATCGTCTTCCGGACGCCTTCTGCGCTCAGGTATTGGGTGACGGCTTCCCAGATAAAGAGGCTTTTACACCCGATCGGATAACCCTGAGAGGCCAGGCAACTTTCCAAGTCCTGGTTGTCGAAATCCACGGGCACCAAAAACACATTCGCAGGGACTTCTCCGTACAACTCCCGGACTTTCTCCTGTTTGTATGCGATATTCTCCGGCAAATCCGCTTCGAAAACGGGAATGGCGCCCGGAACGAAGGATCGGTATGCGCGGGTGTCCATACCTGCCCCCAGATTGACCACAGCCTGGATGCCTGCCGGCACGGTCTCGCGGAGCTTGTCGTCCATATATCGTTTTCGGCACAGAACACTTCCCCAAACACCGCAGGCGCGTTTTTCCGAAAGATTGAAAACCATCCTTCTGACCGGAGACCATCGGCCCAGTGCCGCCAGAACCTTCAGGCTAAATGGCAGGAACCGGAAAGCCAGATCGTCCTGTACCAATCTACGATCCACAGGGTAGTACTGTTCGGCGGCCACGATACTCATTGGCCCATATGCGGTTCCTGCAGCTGGGTTTGCCACATTTCACCTTTTCCTTCCGCTTTTTTTATTCATACCTTTGGGTATCTTGCTGGCCGGACCCCACTGCGGATCCCATTTCGTCTAGTGAGATTAACCCCGCAGAAGCAGTCGTTTCAAAACAGCCAGATACAGGCAACCGCCGCCAGCCCGATGAACAGAATGGCCGCGGGGATGTAGAGAAAACGCCAATCGAGCGGGATCTCCGCGCTGCCTTCCGGCAGCGGCGGGGTGTCCGGATCGAAATATTTCTTCAGGCCGTCGATGGCCGGCGTCGGCACGCCCGCGCGGTCGATCAACGCATAAAATTCCCCCGCCAGGTGGCGGATTTCATCCTGCGCGGCATCCGCATGCTCGAGCATCGCGGTGCGCATCCGCGGGTGGGGCAGCATTTTCCGGAGGTACCATACGAGGATCGGCTCGGGGATCAACTCCAGCTGATGGATGGATGACGGAACGACCGGATAACCCAGTTTCCGCACCACGGTAAATCCCTCGCGGATGGCGCGGATCGCGAGGACGACCGCGTCGCGGGTATGAGCCATGCGCACGTTATCCCGGCCGGCCGCGCGCATCGCCGGTGCCAGCGAGGGCATCAGCAGCGCGACGTGCGTCTTGAGCCAGGCGTCCATGTCGGTGCGGATTTCAGCCGCGAATCCCGGCATGGCATCGAAGACGGCGGCGACTTCCCGGGTGCGCGGTAGGATGCCGCCGTCCGCTTCGCCAATGGGGATCTTAACGGGCTTGCCCGGCTTTCCACCGAAGAGATAGTGAATCACGTGGCCGCGCCGATACCCCGCCGCCATCGGGAAGCCCATCATCACCCGTTCCTTCCCAAGCGCCTGCGTTAATGCATCCGGTCCGGCGGCGTTGTTCATCAGGAACAGCACGTTTGGCGTGTGCTTATTTGCGGCCAGCACCGGCAGGATCTCCAGCGCCCGGTTCTTGCGCATCACGACCAACACCAGATCGTAGGCATCTTCCAGCGCAAGCCGTTCGACGATGTCCGGGCGGGCAACGGTTTCTTTGCCTGTCTCTGTATCGACCAGGACAATCCCATGCTCGCGCAGATCCGTCAGCCGTTGCCCGCGCGCAAGTAGAGATACATCCTGCCTTGCTTCGTACAGGCGGGCGGCCAAAAAGCTGCCCAAGGGGCCCGCTCCATATACAAGAATTTTCATATTACCCTCCTGTTCCTTCCGTGGCGGCGGCTTTCCACTGTCCTTTGAGGGGCACCCACAACAGCAAACACACGCTTGCCAAATAAATGACTGCAAAGGAGGCGTGGAGCGGCAGATTGATCGAAAGGTAGTATTGCATCATTCCCGTATCCGCGCTGCCGGAAAGGACCGCCTCCTCCGCTTTGTTCAGGAAGGATAGGAAGAAGATGTTGCCGACCCAAAAGGTCGAGAGTCCCGCCAGGATGGCGATGATCCTGTCTTTTTTAAGAAGGAATGCCAGAATGGTCCAGACGATTCCGGAAAGAAAAGCAAGGTACAGCGGGGCGTTATAGAGAACACCCGGTGTATCGGCCTCGCGGAATACCGTGAACGTTTGGCGCATTAACTCCATGTTGTCCGATTCGATATACCAGTTGAAAAACCGGCCCAGCATGATGGAATGCGAGATCATGAACCCGGTCAGAATTCCCGTAAGAACCGTGGTGGAGAACCAAAATCCCCAAAACAATTTGCGAATGATTTTTTTGTCCATTTTTCCCTCAAGAGGTTTGATAAATTCCGATTATTTTTTAGATCCTTTTCGTCGTCGGCTATGCCACTTCGGCGACGACGAGGCAATGGGTGCCGTTGACCCGCCCGAGCAGCGTGCCGTCCTCCATCGTCAGATGTCTCTTTTGCAAATCCTCCGGTGTGTAATGCGCGAGCAGCTTGAACCCGCGGCGGGTCAGAAATGGTCCGACCTCACCCTCTTCCAGGCCGAAGGTCCATCCTTCCCCCGCCCGGGAGACGGTTTCATATATTTCCTTTTCCCCGTAGAACCGGTTTTCGCGCCGCAGGACCGATGGATAGAGGTAGTCGAACACCAACCGGCTGCCGGGGGCGGCGTTTTTGCGGATGAACCCCAACGTGCCGTCCACCGCCTGCGCGGTGAGGTACATGGTGACGCCTTCCCAAAGGAAGAGGGTTTTCCGGCTGGTCTGAAAACCGGCTTTTGACAGCACCGTGGAAAGATCCTCCGTGTCGAAATTAATAGGAACGAAGGTCAGCCCATTGGGTATCGGGAGCCGCTTCCGATGCAGGATCTCCCGTTTCGGTTCCAACGTCGCGGGGACGTCCAATTCGAATATGCACGTTCCCCGGTTGCGGTCCGCAAACCGCAGTGCGCGGGTGTCCCTGGCCCAGCCCGACCAGGGCGGGCAAAACCGGCGCCGAGTAAAACAATTTGATCGAAGCGCGCGTCGAGCGCTTCGACGAATGCCGCGTCCAGCTCCATCGTCCGTGCCAGGACATATTCGTAGATTCCCGCCGGGAAAATCCTGTTCATGAAAAATTTTCTCAATAACGGCACGCGGACGATCCATCGGGCGGCGGCCGGGAGAATGACCTCCGCCAGATGATCGGGACCGCGGAAGCGCGGATCCTTCTCGCGCGCGGCGCAGGCGCGGCTAAAGCAGGTGTAGCCTGCCGTTTGCGAAGCTTTGGTCTCGATTCTTCGTTTCGACATTCAAATCCTCTGCCGGAGGGCTGATGGAGCGGTGCGAAGCCGATGATTTCCGGCTGATGAAGGCGGCTCCTGGAATCAGGATTGCGCCTGAAGGAACTCGTCCATCACGGCCTGGTATTCCGCCTGATTGGTGACCGATGTCGTGTGGCCGGTGCCGTGGAATAGGCGGAGTTGAGCCTGCGGATACAGCGCCTGCAACGCGGAGCGCACCCTCTCCGGCGAAGCCGGATCGTCCTCGCCCAATACCAGCAGCACCTTGCCCGGCCAGTGGGCCAGATCCTCGGCCGCAAAGGGGCGGACGTAGAAATCCAGCGTCCGGTCGATGATTGTAAGGAAGTCGGCCTTGGTCAGGTGGTGGTTCATGACCTCGTGGAACAACGCGAGCATGAGCAGCATGGAGGGCGAGGAGGCGTCCGCCGGCATGAGTTTCGCGAGCGACCGGCCCAGCATCCAGCGCAGCACTCCCACCGGAAACCGAGACAGCCAGCCCGTCATCCGGCGGGTTTGTTCGATCCCGGTCGAATCGGGCGCGGCGGTATGCGAGAGGACTAGCGAACGGGTCAGCGCGGGGAAACGGCGGACGAAGATCTGGCCGACGAAGCCGCCGTACGAGCCGCCCATCACATGCGCGCTTTCGATCTTCTCATGCCGGAGGATTGCCGCGATTCCGTCGCACAACTCGTCCATCGTGCGCACCGCCGGATAGGCCGGGACGACGATCCGGTGGCTTTCTCCGAAGTGCGAGATCGATTGCCAGCTGATGTCCGGATGGGTCAGCGCGCCGGAGAGGATCAAGAGCGGCGTCCCGCCGCCCGCGTTGGCCAGATATGGCCATTCGATCCCGTTATGCGAAATGCTGCGGTAGGGAAATGCATCGCAGAAAGCATGGAACTTCCGCATTTCTTCCGGGGGGACGCCGGCATAGAGTTTTTCAATTTTCGGATTGGTGAAATCTGCGAGATGATTCATATTTTTCTCCGAAGGATCCTGATAATTACTGGAGCAAGGCAATAGCCTTTGCCTTTCCTTCGCGTCTTGGTGTCCCTGGCCCGACCCAGCCGGGGCGGGCTTTGTGGTAAAAAACAAATTGACCACGAAGACACAAAGATACTAAGGATTGTTCAGATTTGGATTTTTGCTGATATTGATTTATTCCTCCCGAAAGTGATGTTTCTATTCGCCATAACGGTTTCACCAGATGCCCGGCAACAGTCGGAACGGCACGCGCCCGGCGTAATCGCGGTAACCGTCCAATCCGGCCTGTAGGGCTTTATCCTCTATCGCTGTGCGGGCTGCGATGACGATGACGGTGATCACCGCCGGGATAAATGCCCAGGCGGATTGGAGAATGAGCGGCGCGGCAAGGTCGAAGAGAATTGCCCCCATATACCCCGGATGGCGGATGAGCCGGTACGGCCCGGCGTCGCACACCGCATGCCCCTGTTCCTTGGCGATCCGCATC
>CAZFPL010000098.1:5454-11306 GCA_964521085.1 uncultured Anaerolineales bacterium
CCGGTACGGCCCGGCGTCGCACACCGCATGCCCCTGTTCCTTGGCGATCCGCATCACGCCGTAGAAGAACCGGTTGACGGCCATCGCCCAGATCGTCAGTGCCGCGCCCGCCGCGGCGATCGCAATTCCCGCAAGTTGCAGGGCAGGGGGTATCCCAGGCTGCCACCCGAGGCGCAGGTTCAACCCGCCGACGATGCAGATCGCGGCCGGGCCGAAAAGCGACATTGCCCCGGCCAGTACGCGGTCGAGGTCTCTTTTCCCTTTTATCGAAGCCCGCTCTCCCATCAAACCTGGATTATTCGCCATCAAGATCAAGGCGGTGATAATTTGTCCGGCCGCATTGAGGGCGAGAAACACCCACCCCGCCGACCAATCCAGGCGTCCGGCGGCGGCGAACAGGCAGACAGCAAACACCGAAAGGAAAAACAGGAGTTGCAGGAAATAGCCGAATATTCCGCGGTTTTTCATAATATTTTCAAATCCTCCTTCCGATGGAGAAATTCCCCGTTCACTTCCGGACCATTGTCCCTTACGTTTTTTCCTTCTCACGAGTTCTGTCTATCGATTATTCTTCCATCAAGACATGAAGTTACTTCTATGTTAAGTGTTTTCTTGGCGCCTTCGTGCCTTGGCGGCAAATTATTTTGTCAACCACAAAGACACCAAGCTATATAAGACTCTTCTTTGTGTCTTCGTGTCTTTGTGGTAAAGCATTTCTCGCACGGCACGAAGAGACCTCCCTAAAAAAAAAGGTACCGCGGCACGCAGTTCAGATATTGCCGGTATGGATCGCCGTATTGCTTAAGGCAGGCTTCCTCCTCCGCCAGGATCCCCCAGTGGCCGAAAATGTGTCCCGCCGCCCACAAGATCACCGCCGCCCAGGATCCGATGGCGATCGAGGAGCCCAGCAACACCAACCCCGCCGCAACCACTTGCGGATGACGGGAGATCCGATACAGCCCGCGTGTGACCGGCTGATCGAGCGGGGTTGCGGCAAAATCGACGACCGATGTGATCACCCCCGCCAGGCCGATGAGAGCCACCACGGCGCCGACGACGAACACCGGCGTGCCGAGTTTCAACGGCGTGAACACAATGAGGATCAATCCGCCCAGCGAGATCAATTTACCGATTACGGTGTAGATCCTCTGCTTGCGACTCCACCTGGATCGGTCCCACAGCCGCGCAACAACCGGCTTGGGGAAAGATAGGAACAAGATGCTGTCGGTAAGCACCAGCAAAGCCAAAGCAATCCAGCCGTTCGACCAGCCAAGAGATAGTTCGGGAAAGAGTTCCATAATCAATTCTCCGCTTGTGAAACCTTCACCAAAGATATGGGATCAACTTCCATGATCTGCGGGAATATATCTCCCATTCCTGACCGAATTCGTTTTTCATCAGGATTTCCTCATCCCGTATGCGGAACAAGACGATTGCCATCACCAAGGCGGTCATGCCCAGTCCGATCCAGGACCGGAAGAGCAGTGATTGGCCTATTCCCAGAAAGAAAATGCCAAGGTAGCGCGGGTGCCGGATAAACCGGTACGGGCCGTGCGAGACCAGGCGGTGGCCTTCCTGCAACGTCACTTCCTGGCTGTAGAAACGTCCCAGCGCCAACCCCGACCAGAAGATCAATCCCAAACTGAGCGTGGTGAGAATCAACCCAACCCAGCGCAGGTGTGGACTGTCGGCCATCACCAGCAGGCTGCGCCGGTCGGCGAAGGGGACCAGGACCAGGCCGATGAATAGGAGAAGGGTTACGGCGACGCGTACGATCCGCTGGCGCGGCACGAACTTCTCGGTTTGTCCCTTTCCACCGTGGAAACTTTCCGGCAGGAAAATCATCTGGCAGGCGGCGACCAATCCGAATCCGGCGATGCTGACCGCGTAGACGAGCCGTTGCGGCCGGGCGAAGAAGCCCTGCATGTCGTCGATCCCCCAGCCAATCACGGGCAATCCCGCATATAGAATAATCGTCCAGAGAAACGAAGCGAAACCTCGGAGATATTTCATGTCCGTCTCCTGCCATGCGCCTCAGAATTAAAGTAATGGATCCGACAGCGGTTTTCGAATCCCTTTTCTTTTGTCACACAGTCCGCCCGATCCGCGGCAGCAGCCTGCCGGTCCGCTGCATGTACGCGGTGTATTCCTGCCCGAACAGTTCTGTCAGGATCTGTTCCTCCTTCGGCATGCGGATGGAAATCATGACGGCGTAGCAGGTTACCGGGATGAAGGCGAGCACCCAGTTGCCGGCGACCAGGCCGCCGCCGAGGTAGCTGAGGATGAATGCCAGATAAATCGGATGACGGATCCGGCGGTACGGCCCGGATTGCACGAGCGTATGCTTGTCTTTCGATCCGACAAAGGATGAGAAGGACAACCCGAGGTGGTAGTGCGCCGTTCCCAGGACGACGAGTCCAATAACCAGCATCACGACGCCGATCCAGCGGACGATTTCCGGAAACGGCAGGGCGTAGGCGAAGGCGAAGGCTCCGGGGAAGATCAGATACTCGGCACCGAAAACGATCGTGACGATCGCCGCGGTCCCGCCGAAGATCAGGCTTACGGCGCCTTCCTTGAAGTTGAATCGCGCGGTATCCCGGCTGATCTTCGACTGATAATAGACGCGGATGATCGTCATGACCAGAAAGGCGGCCAGAAAAATAAGTCGAAACACAGAATCGGCGTTCATAAAAACCTCCAATTATGAAATGGAAAAGCTGATTGGATCGGAAGCCTTGTGTTGACTCCAAATTACAGCAAATTCGGAAGGAAGCAGGTGTTAAGTTATTCCAGCCATCCCTTAACGTTTTTCGGTGCACGATGATCCGGCAGGGCGGCATTGCCGGCAATAGCCGCTGAAGTGCAGCTGGACATCCGTCACCAGCAGGCCTTTCTTTTCACACAGGGATTGAGTGGTCCGTAAAATCTGCGGCGATTCGAATTCGACGACCTTTCCGCACTTGATGCAGGTGAAATGAAAATGCGGCTTGGCTTTGTCGGCCGCCTCGAAATGGCCGTGATCCTCCCCCAGGTTGTGTTCTTCCGCCAGGCCGATTCGTTTAAAGAGGGCCAGGGTGCGGTAGATCGTGGCGATGCCGACCCGCTTATCCCGTTCCCGCGCTTTGGTAAACACCGTTTCGGCATCCAGATGCCCGCGGCTGTTCTCCAGAACCTCCAGAACCAGCCGGCGCTGGCGGGTGAGTTTTAATCCCCGGCTGCGGACGGCCTGGGCGAGCTCTTGTCCGCTGGTCATATGCTGCGATCCTTTCTATCCATGGAAAGGAGAGGGAATGGATCCTAATTGATAATAATTATCAATATCAATTATAGGATGAAATCGCGTCCTGTCAAGGGCGCGTTCAACGGGTGAGCCGATCCGCGGGATGCCATCGCCTCCCGGTTGGCGCCCGGGGGCGGAATCACGATCGGGGAAGATGTTGGAAATCCGGGGGCCGCACTCAAGCGCCTGAGCGGCAACCGCATCCTTTTCCGATGCCTGCCCAGGCCGACGGGAGGAGGGGAGGGAGGATGTTCCGATCGATTGCCTTCGCCCCCTTCAACCGTCCGGAGGAAGCCCGGCAATCCCCGTGCGTTGCGGGATCCGAGGCCGAAACGATCTCGTCGGGTTTTACCGGATGATCGATGGGACTCCGGCGCGAAGGGCGGTTCTCGCAATCACGCTTCCGGCCGGGATGCACGCGATCCCCGTTCCGTTCATACGATGGCCAGGAAAGCCTTTACGGCCGCCGGGTCAAAGAGGATGCCAGTCTGCGAGCGGATATGCTCGAGGGCCTTTTCCACCGGCCAGGGACCCCGGTACGGCCGGTCCGATTGCAGCGCGTCCCAGACATCCACCACGGCAAACAATCGGGCCGCGAGGGGGATGAGGTCTTCTTTCAGCCCGCGCGGATAGCCGGATCCGTCCCAGTGCTCGTGATGGCAGTAGGGGATGTCCAACGCGGGGCGGAGATACGTGATCGGAGAGAGCAGGTCAAACGCCTGGGTGGGGTGCCGCCGCATGATTTCCCACTCTTGATCATCGAGCGGTCCGGGTTTGAGCAGGATTGCATCGGGAATAACCATTTTTCCGATATCGTGCAATAGAGAGCCGCGGCGGATGTGGACCAGTTCCCCTTCGGGGATGTCCATCGACCGGGCCAGTTTCTGCGTCATCTCGGTGACTCGGACGGTATGCCCTTCGGTCTCTTTATCGCGCAGGTCGAGGGCGCGTGACCAGCCTTCGATGGTGGCGTCGTAGGCCATGGCCAGATCGGTGTTCGAACGCTGCAGGCCGTCGAACATCTGGGCGTTGTCGATGGCGATCGCGGCCTGCTCCGCGAGAGTCTCGAAGAAGCCGGTCCAATCCGAATCGACGTTCAGCGGCGTGCGGCGAAACACTTCCAGGACTCCCTTTACCTGCCCCTTGGCGATCAGCGGAGTGGCGTGATGCGATACAAATCCTTCGCCGTCGATCATCGACTGACGGAGGGTATCGGTGTCGGCCGCCAGATTGGGAATGTTCACCGTGCTCCGTTCCATCGCGGCTCTCCCGGCCTGCCCTTCTCCCAGCCGCAGGCGGGTGCGCTCGATCTCCGGCGTCCGAAAGCCGCTCCCGGCGGCGAATGTCAAGACGGAGGACGGCGGATGGAGCAGCAAAACCGCCGCCGCGTCCGCCTTCAGATGGTCCATCGCCTGGCGCGTAACCACGTTGAGAATTACTCCAAGGTTGGTACTGCCGGTGATGGCCCGGTCGACCGTCCGCAGGGAATCCAATTTTCGCAGGCGTTCTTCCGTCTGCTCGAGCAGCGTGACGCGTCGCAAGGCGCTAGCCGTGATGTCGGCGACGGCGGTTAGCAATTGAAGATCATAATTAGTGAGGTTTCGACGGCTGCCAATCCATAATAATCCGACGGTTTGCCCCTTGGCAATAAACGGCACACTGGCGATGGAGCGGCAATCGCCGACCAATTCGGATCGCAACGGGTGGGTGTGTTTCCGCACCTCGTTTTTCAGGTAGGGACGGCCGCTGGTCAGAGCCTTGGCAATGGTTTCAGAAGAGATGGTTATGTTCCCGCCGGTGGCGGAAGCCCACGTGCCGCGCCCCATCTCAACCTGCAAATCACAGGTTTTTAGCAAGGGCAGTGTCATCATGACACCGTCCGCCTCCAGCATGGACATCAGTTGATCGAGGATGACCGGGATCATCTCGGCGCGGGTCGAGGCGCCCCGCAAAGCCGCGCTCACGACGGCGACGGCTTCCAGTTCGCGTTCGCGCTGCTTGCGCGCGGTGATATCCTGCACCGTGCCGAACAGCCCGACTACGCGATCCTGAGCGTCCGTAACGGGATGCATCCTCGACGAAAGATAGATCCGTTTCCTGCCGGGCAATTCCGCTTCCAGGTCGTATTCAAAATCCTTCTTTTCCGCGACGGCGCGGCGCGCATACTGGCGCAGTTTTTCCGCCTGTTCGGGTGAATAGAATTTCGATTCCTCCTCCACGCTGGGCGGACCCATTTGCGGATCGCGCTCATACAAGCGAAATGTCTCGTCCGACCAGGTGATTTTTTGGTCCTGCAGGTTGACTTCCCAGTTTCCCACCCGTCCGAGCACCTGGGCTTCCTTCAGCCTTCGTTCGCTTTCCCGCAGGCTTGCTTCCGCCCGCTTGCGCTCGATGGCGTAGCGGATCATCCGTCCCAGCAGCCGTCCGCTGACATCCCCTTTGACCAGATAATCCTGCGCTCCGCCGCGCACGGCTTTGGAGGCAAGCGCTTCGTCGTTCAATCCCGTCAGGAGGATGATGGGTATCTGCGGCGCGCGGGCATATACTTTCTCGAAAGTGGCGAAGCCGG
>CAZFPL010000099.1:0-11262 GCA_964521085.1 uncultured Anaerolineales bacterium
CGATCCCTCGGCCCGGAAATCCACCGGGACCTCGGGATGACACACTGCGGACATCTTGCGTCACCGATCCCCTCGCCATGCTCGGGGTCGGGATGGCACCCGCAGACTGTCATTCCGAGGAGCTCTGAAAGGGCGACGAGGAATCGGTAGGTCATTGAAGGAGATCCCATGCCCGAAAACGAACTCGATCAAGCCCTCCACCGCGCGCCGCTTTCGGCACAGCGCCACCCGCTCGGGATCGTCGTCGGCGGCTCGCTCACCGAAGGACTGACCGTCAAGCTTCATCCGCAGAGTGTGCTCGAGGACTTGGCCGTCGGCCGTTACGTGGTCCTGCGCGGCCAGACCGGTAAGACCTTCTTCGGGATGGTTACCGACATCCGCCTGGAGAGTCTCAACCCTGCCCTCGCGGCCAATCCGCCCGCAGCCGAAGATGAATTTTCCAAGCAGGTGTTCCTCGGGACGATGGCCTACGGGACGATGCACGTTTCACCGATGCTGGTGCTCGAGGAGGGCACGCACGAGGTGCGGCCGATCAAAACCATCCCGGCGCACTTTTCGCGGGTCGAGGAAGCCAGCGAGGCGGAGGTGAACCTGGTCTTCGGCGAGGAAGATAAACTCCACTTCAACATCGGCTCGCCGCTGGAGATGGAGGATGCGCGCGTCAACCTCGATCTGGCGCGGCTGGTCGAACGCTCGTCGGGCGTATTCGGTAAAAGCGGCACCGGAAAGTCCTTCATCACCCGCATCCTGCTCGCGGGCTTGATCCGCTCGCAGATCGCCTCGTGCCTGATCTTCGACATGCACAACGATTACGGCTGGGCGGTGCGCGACGAGGCCGGGCGCGAGTTCAAGGGCCTGCGTCAACTGTTCGATTCGCGCGTCAGCGTCTACACGCTCGACCCGGAAACCTCGCGCCACCGCGGCAGCAAGGTTGACGGCACGCTGCAGATCGGCCTGGACGAGCTTGAGCCGGAAGATATCGAACTGATCGCCCAGCTGCTTCCCCTGAACGAGGTGCAGGTGGGCGCGCTGTACATCCTTTACCGGAAGCTGGGAAAAGATTGGATCGTGAAGCTATTAAAAGAAGATGCGGAGATGGATCCGGTTTTGAAAGACATGGTGGATACCGAACGCATTTTGCAATCCACGCTCAGCGCGATCCAACGCAAGTTTGAGATGTTGCGTCGCCTCTCGTTCCTGCAGAACAAGGGTCCGGAGAAGGATCCGGTCGAAGAAATCTTTGCCACGCTCGACCAGGGCATCAGCGTGGTGCTCGAATTCGGCCGGCACGGGAACAGGCTCGAAGCCTACATGCTGGTCGCCAATTACCTCACCCGGCGGATCCACGCCCGGTATGTGGAGCGTAAGAACCGCGCCGCCGGCGGGAACGCCGCCGAGCCGAAGCCGCTTGCGATCGTGATCGAGGAGGCGCACAAGTTCCTGGATCCGTCTCTCGCCCGCTTCACGATCTTCGGCTCGATCGCGCGCGAGATGCGCAAATACAACGTCACCCTGCTGGTGGTCGACCAGCGCCCGTCGGCGATCGACGAGGAAGTGATGAGCCAGATCGGGACGCGCGTCACCTGCCTGCTCGACAACGAAGCCGACGTGAAGGCGGTCCTCTCGGGGGTCTCGGGCGCGGGCGGCTTGCGCGAGGTGCTCGCGCGGCTGGATACACGCCAGCAGGCGCTGATCCTGGGGCACGCGGTGCCGATGCCGGTGGTCGTCCGCACGCGCGATTACGACGCCAAACTGTACGCCGAACTGGCCGGGACGCAGAAGAAACCGAAGGGGTTGTATCCGGAATAAAAACTTTTCACCGCCAAGACGCAAAGGGCGCAAAGAAATTCATTTTGTAATAATATTTTTTGTCTCCCAGGGATATACATGATGAATAGGAAAGGGAAGTAATTAGGATGGAAAACAACCGCCGCAAGTGGAATGCCCAGCACGCGCTTCTCCGCCGCCTGCTGATGAAAGAAAAGGATTACCGGAAGGCGCTCCCGCTTCTGCTCGAACACCACGCCGCGGTGCATTCGGGCAAACTTGGTGGTTGCTGGTCCTATCAAGATGAAGTCCTGGGCGCGCTCACCGAATCGCAGATGCGCATCGTCCCCAAGGGCGGCCAATCCGTCATCTGGAAAATTTGGCACATCACCCGGATTGAAGATCTCACCCTGAACCTCCTGCTGGCCGGCACCAGCCATTCGCTGCTGAATGGGGACCGGCTTGCGAAGATGGGCATCGATTATGTGGATGTCGGCAATGGGATGGCGGAAGCCGATGCGGCGAGGATCAGCAAATTAATGAACGTCAAAGCCCTGCTGGCCTACCGGCTGGCGGTCGGCAGACGCACGCAGAGTATCCTGCGGAAATTAACACCCCAGACACTCTGGGAAAAACCTATACCGGAACGCCTCCAGCGGATCGTCAATGAAAAAGGGGTGCGGGCGAACGCCGCCTGGCTGTTGAAATTCTGGGGCGGGAACCCGTACGCGAATTTACTGCTCATGCCGGCGACGCGCCATCCGTTCGTCCACCTCAATGAGATCAGCCGGATGACCCCTCGATTGCTGCGCGGTTAAGCCCATCGACTCCATACCCGATAACCCGGAGGCCGCCATCCGTTTCTTCCGCTTGTTTTCGTTTAACTTTCTCCTGTTCGCGGGCTTCGCGCTCTTATCGCCGTTTTTCGTACTCTACCTCCAAAGCCTGGAGTTCAGCGGCGCGGAAATCGGCGTGATGGCGGGGATCACGCCGCTGGTCACGTTTTTTGGCGCAACATTCTGGACCGGTCTGGCGGATATCACCCGCCGGCATCGACTGATCATGACCGCGGGCATGGTGGTCGAGATTGCGGGGTACATCCTCTTTCCATTCCTGCGTGGGTTTATCCTCATCCTGTCGGTCATGATTATTTTGAATTTTTTCTTCGCGCCGGTTCCAGCCTTCGCCGACAACGCCGCCATGTCCATGCTGGGGGAGAAAAAGGAATACTACGGCCGAATCCGCTTGGGCGGGACAATCGGTTACACATTGGCCGGGCCGCTTGCGGGAGTGCTGATCGGGTTTTTCGGCCTGCGGGCGGGATTCTGGAGCGCAGCGCTGGTGTTCCTTTTCGCATTATTCCTCAGCCAGGGGTTCGTCCATGCTCCATCGAAGGCCGCTCCGCCGGCCGGGCGCGGGATTCGCATCCTCCTCTTGAATCCGCGCTGGATCCTCTTCCTGATCGTATCGCTCTCCGGCGGCCTGGCTCTGGTCGGGGCGAACAGCTTTCTCCTGCCGTATATGAAGGAACTGGGCGCGGATACGTCAACGATGGGAATCGCGCTCGCCATCGGAGCAGTCACCGAAATTCCCGTGCTGTTCTTCGGCCACCGGCTGATCCGGCGGTTTAAACCGCATAAAATGTTCATGTTGGCGATGGCCGTTACCGGCATCCGTCTTTTACTGTTCGCCTTTTGCAGCACCTCAACCATGATCCTCCTCGTACAATTGCTGTTCGGCTTCGCTTTTTCGGCGATGTGGATTGCGGGCGTGGCCTACGCCAACCAGTACGCTCCCGAGGGGATGAACGCCACGGCGCAGGGACTCTTCGGCGCGACTATTGTCGGCTTTGGAACGGCGGTGGGCGGATTTCTCGGCGGCCCGCTTTTGGAAAACATGGGCGGGCGCGTCCTATTCCTGGTCTTCGGCTGTATCGTACTAGCCACGGTGCTGATCGCCGCGTTGCTCGAAATGCGCCTGCCACCGGAGCGGCAGGCTGCGGCGGGCAGCGTTCAAACTTAAGAATCCGCCATCCCTTCGTTCACCGCATCGAAACAAGCCGAATCATCTTCCGACCGCTCTGTGTAGAATCGGGAAGCCCCGCTCGTTTCCGATCATCCGAACGGCCGCAGATTCGAAATACGGTATCCTTGCAACCGGCTGTGTATTTGATACACTACGCCGGATCCATCCCCGGAGGATGCTTTGAAACATTTTCGTTCATTTCTGTTTTACTTCCTTTTATTCGCAGGATACGCATCCGCCTTCCCATTCATCGTCGTCTATTACCAGGATTTGGGATTTTCCGGCGCGCAGATCGGCCTGCTGACCGGCATCTCACCGCTGATCACGTTTTTCGGCGCGCCGCTGTGGACCCGGCTTGCCGATTCGACACGCCGGCACCGCCTGATCATGAGTGTAACCATGGGGTCCGGGATTCTCGCGATATCTTTTTTTCCTTTGCTGTCGACATTCCTTCCCATCCTGGTCATATCGATCCTGATGAGTTTCTTCCTCTCCCCGGCTTCCTCCTTCGCCGACAACGCCACCATGCATACGCTGGGGGAAAAGAAAGACCTATACGGCCGCGTGCGCCTGGGCGGGACCGTCGGTTTCGGGCTGGTCGCGCCGATTGCCGGCGCCATCGTTCAAGACACCGGCCTGCGGACGGCTTTCTGGATTGCCGGAACGATGTATTTGCTGGGCCTGCTGGTCAGCCTCAAGTTCGACCATGGCTCGGCGATCGAGCGGCCGTCGTCCGACGGCGGCATCCGGACTCTGCTTGCGGATCCGCGCTGGATTCTGTTCCTGGTCATTGCATTCGCGGGCGGCTTGGCGTTGACCGCCGCCAACAACTATCTCTTCCCGCTGATGCGGGAGTTGGGGGCTCCCGAATCTCTTATGGGAGTCGCGCTTACGGTCGGTACGATCCTCGAATATCCGGTGCTCTTCTTCGGCAATCGTTTAATCCGTCTTTTTAAACCTTATGGATTGTTCATCACGGCGATGCTCATCACGGGAGTGCGCTTGATCCTGTTTGGAGTGAACAGATCTCCAGACCTGGTGCTTCTGATCCAGCTGCTAAACGCCTTTTCCTTCCCCGCCATGTGGATGGCCGGCGTGGCATATGCGCACGAGCGCGCCCCGGCGGGGTTGGGCGCCACCGCCCAGGGTCTCTTCGCCGCGATGGTATTCGGAATCGGCGCGGCTACCGGCGGCTTCCTCGGCGGGCCGCTGCTGGAAATCCTCGGCGGACGCGGGTTGTTCCTGGTCTACGGTATCCTCGCCCTCTCCGTGGCAGGGATCGGAGTGGGAATCGAACGGTTCCTGCCAAAGGAAAAACGGGCGGCGGCGGATATCGTCAAGGTTGCGATGTAAAGCGGAGTAACGTCGTTGTTCCAAGCATATACCCGGGATCACCCCGGTATTGGACCAAAACCGGTCGGATAAGATTCCTTTTCCGCAAGCCGCCGGATGTAAACTAAAATTTGAAAGCATCGAGTTTTTTCGGGTTTATGGGCCTTGTTTATTCCAAGGGCCTGCATACATGCTCTTTCAACCGGAAAAACCTCGCTGAAGGATCCGCCGTATGTTGTAGTGGAGCCGATAATTGCAATTCATGCGCCGGTTTCCATCCTCCCGGATTTCTAAATCCGCGAGATTCTCAACAGGATAGAGGTACTCATGAACGCGTCTTCCCCGCTTATCGAAACCAGGAATTTGGTTAAGAAGTTCGGCGAAAAGGTCGCCGTCAACGACGTCAGCTTTACGGTGAACGCCGGAGAGGTGTTCGGATTCCTCGGCCCGAACGGAGCCGGGAAAACCACGACCATTAAAGCGATCGTCGGCTTGCTGCAGCCCACCTCGGGCACGGTGACCGTGGCCGGGTACGACGTGCAGTTGCAGCCGATGCAGGCCAAGGCGGCAAGCGGCTATGTACCCGATACGCCCAACCTTTACATGAAGCTTTCGGCGCGGGAATTGCTCCGCTTCGTGGGCGACCTGTATGAGCTGAAACGCGAAAAAATCGAGGAGCGGAGCGAGGAGTTGCTGCGCTTGTTCGATCTGGCGGAGGTGCGCGACGACCTGATCGACTCGTACAGCCACGGGATGAAGCAGAAGGCCGCGCTGGCCGTCGCGCTGATCCACGACCCGAAGGTGCTGGTGCTCGATGAACCGACGGTCGGCCTGGATCCAAAATCCGCCCGCCTGATTAAAGACATGCTGCGCCAGCTGGCCGACCGCGGCGCGGCCGTATTCCTCTCGACCCATATCCTCGAGATCGCCGAGCGCATGTGCGACAGGATCGGAATCATCGACCACGGAAATCTGGTGGCGGTGGGGACGATGGAAGAGCTGCGTGCGACGGGCAAGGGCGAACGCAGCCTGGAGGATATCTTCCTGAGCCTGACCGGCGGCGCCGAGGAAGCCGAGATCGCCGAGGTGCTGAAATGACTCCCGCTGCCGCCCGGCCCGCAACGCCCCACCCGGCCGCATGGAAGGAGCCTTTTCTTCCCGAACACTCCCTTTGGCATTACGTTTGGAAGCTGCTCCGCCTGCAGGCCGCGATCTCCCTGAGCACCTTCCGCACGGCCAGACTGCGCCGCAAGATCGGTACGATCATCCTTGTGGTGATCGTATTGATTTTTGCCGGCGGCGTATTCGCCGTCAGCTGGATGCTGCTCGGCGCTCTGCGTTCGCCCCAGCTGGCTGAAATCCTCGCCCAACAAAATCAACCATCGGTAACCCCCTTCCTGGAAACCGTACCCGTGCTGATCCTGGCGGGCACCTTCCTGGGCACTCTCATCACCAGTTTCGGCGTGCTGCTTTCCACTCTCTACCTTTCCGGCGATATGGATTTCCTCCTTTCTTCGCCGGTACCCATCCGCGCGGTATTCGTCGCAAAACAACTGCAGGCGATCCTTCCCAACTTCGGATTCATCGCGCTTCTCAGCCTGCCGGTGCTGTTCGGGCTCGGCGCATCCGGGGGCTACAACATCCTCTATTACCCGCTGGTGGTGATCGTGCTGGCGATGCTCGCGCTGGCCGCGGCGGGAGTAAGCAGCCTGCTGGTGATGGGCGTGGTAAGGATCTTCCCCGCCCGGCGCGTGGCCGAAGTCCTCGGCGCCGTCGGAGCGACGATCTCGATCATCTGTTCGCAATCCGGAAATTTCGTCAACTCCATGAATCTGAAGAATCAGGATATCAACCCGCAGCAAATCCCTTTCGATGCGATAACCCGCTTCAATGCGGTATGGAATCCCCTGTCGTGGGCCGGGCGCGGGCTGGTGGAGCTCGGCACAGGCCGCTGGCCGGCGGCCATCCTATTCCTGGGACTCACGCTTGCCCTCACGAGTGCCATGTTTCTCCTCTCGTTGCACGCCGCTGAGCGGCTTTATTACACCGGTTGGGCGAGCATGCAGACCGGCGGCAGGAAAAAACGGACAACCAAACCCCAACCCGCTGCACCGGCGAAAAGCAGAGCGGGTTCGGCATTCCTCGCAAGTTTCATCCCGCAACCCGTACTCGGCATCGTCCGCAAGGATTTCCTCACTCTACGACGCGACCCGCGAAATATGATGCAGTTGATCTCACCCCTTATCGTCGGAATTATCTATGGATTCATAATAATCCGATCCGGAGTGATCACGCCGGAAGGCCAGGGAGACGCACCGGAATGGTTCATGCAGATCATCCGCAGCGCGATGGTTTATGGAAACGTCGGCATCTCGCTGTTCGTGGGTTGGTCGTTGATCTCGCGCCTGGGGATGATCGGATTCTCCCAGGAAGGACGAAATTACTGGATGCTTAAGGTCGCGCCGGTAAGGGCCGCATGGCTGCTGATTGCGAAATTCCTGGTCGCATACCTGCCCGGTTTGATCATGGGAGCGGTCTTCCTGGTCATCATTTCGCTGGTGCGGGGCGCTTCGCTTTCCATCCTCTTTTTCGGCCTGGCGGTTATCGCGCTTTCCACCCTCGGATCGGCCGGGGTCAACGTGGCTTTCGGCGTGACCGGAGTCAACCTGACCTGGGAGGATCCGCGCCGGATGCTTTCCGGCTGGTCGGGATGTACCAGCATGCTCGTAAGCGTTGCCTACTTGGGCATCAGCTTGGCTCTCTTCTTCGGTCCGCCAATGCTGTTCACAATTCTGGGACTCGAAACGGTGGGGCAAGTGATTGGAATTCTCGCCGGCGGCGTGTTCAGCCTGGCGTGCGCGGTCATCCCGCTCCGCCTGGTCGCGAACCGTGTGCCGCGGATCGGGAATGCGTAAGAATACCCGGTAAGCAGCCTGGTAAAAATGTTGAAAGACTAATTTTATGGGCGCCTGATTCATTTCAGGCGCTCCGCGTTATACTTATCGGCGGATCGGCATTCGCCCGGAAAAATGATCCGCAACAGGAGGAATCGTGAAACCAGCCCTGCTTGTCATCGACGTACAGAAAGCATTCTTCACCGATAATATGGCAAGGTCCGCCGAACTGAAAAACGCGGCCGATTACATCAATGCCGCGATCGATCTTTTCCGGAAAAAGAACCTTCCCATCGTTTGCGTCCAACATACGAACCCCGAAGACAACCTCGTTCCGGGTCAGGCGGGGTTCGACGTGCCGGAAATCCTGCATATTCTTCCCGACGATTTACATATCCATAAGACGTACGGCAATTCGTTTACCAAGACGCCGCTTGCGGAGACATTGCGCAAGGGAGGCGTCGACACCGTGGTGGTAACCGGTTTCGCGGCCGAAGGCTGTGTGCTGGCCACCGTCCGCGGCGCGGAGGATTTCGATTTCACCTCGATGATCCTGCGCAGCTCGATCATCGGCGGGAAACCGGGGGTCGCTCCGTTGGTCGAAAGTATCAACGAAATCATCTCCTATGACGTGCTGTGCAAAGTCCTGGAATAAGGGAGTATTTGCGTTGATAAAAGAAATTCTTCGCGGAAAAACCGCGCTGGTCACCGGCGCCTCGAGCGGAATGGGCGCGGACTTCGCGCGCCAGCTCGCGGCGATGGGCTGCCGGGTCGTTCTGGTTGCCCGGCGGGCGGATAGATTGCAGGAATTGCAAAAGGAAATCACCGGGCGCTACGGCACGCCCGCGGAGTCGATCGCGCTCGATCTGGCCGCTTCCGATGCGCCCAAGCAACTGCATGATCGAATCAAGGCCGACGGCCAGACGGTGGATGTGCTGATCAACAACGCCGGGTATGCCGTCTACGGCGAATTCCACAACGTGGAGTGGGAGAAAACACGCGACATGCTGGAATTGGACGTGGTGGCGTTGACTCACCTTACGCGGCTGTTCGCCGCCGACATGGCTGCGCGCCGGTTCGGATACATTTTGCTGGTAGCCTCCACCGGCGCCTTCCAACCCACCCCGCTCTACGCGGCCTACGCCGCGGCCAAATCCTATGTTTTATATTTCGGAGAGGCGCTGCATAACGAACTGCGCCCGAGCGGCGTCGGCTGCACCGTGCTTTGCCCGGGCGTCACGCGCACCGAATTCTTCGACATCGCCGGCCAGGAGATGACCGCGTTCCAGCGCCTGACGGCGATGAACAGCCCGGTTGTGGTCCGGATCGGCATCCGGGCGATGCTGGGCAATCGATCGTGCGTAGTTGCTGGTTGGCTCAACGCGCTGATCGCACGGCTGACCCCGCTCATGCCCCGTCAGTTCATGGCCGCCATGGCAAGCCGGATGATGCGATAAGGAAGATACATACGGCGAATGTCACTCCGAGGGCCGAAGGCCCGAGGAGTAGGCATCACATTGGATATCGACCGTAAACTTTCGAACAGATCGGCTCATCGAATAAACCAACCGATTCCTTCCCTCGCTGCGCTCGGGACAGGCGGGGCCTGTCGGCCCCTCGGAATCACATACTCCACATGCCTTCTCCGGTTTATAATTAGCCTGCTTCCCGCAAGCGAAAAATCCCATTTCCCGCAGCCGCAATCCGCAGAAAGGAAACCGACATGCCAACCCCCTGGCAGCACCGCTTCGCCCAAAACGCCAAATCCACCCAGTCGTCCGCCATCCGCGAGCTGTTCAAGGTAACCGCCAACCCGGAGGTAATCTCGTTCGGCGGCGGGCTGCCGGCGCCGGAAGTATTCCCGATCGAGGAGTTTAAAGCCGCCTGCGATAAAGTCCTCACCACCAATGGCGCCATGGCTCTGCAATACAGCAACTCCGAGGGCTATGCTCCCCTGCGCGAAATGATCGCCCGCCAGATGGATACCTTCGGTATGAAACTGGGATTGGATAATATCCTGATCACCACCGGCACCCAGCAATCGATCGACCTGGTGAGCAAACTGCTTCTCAACAACGCCGAGCGCATCCTGGTCGAGGACCCGACCTTTCTGGGCGCGCTGCAGGTGTTCAGCATCTTCGGCGCGCGCTTCACCGCCGTGCCGACCGACAACGACGGGCTGCAGACCGACCTGCTGCCGGAGGCCTTCCGTACCGGCCCGCGGTTCATGTACGTCATCCCCACTTTCCAAAATCCAGCCGGGGTGACGCTCTCGATGAAGCGGCGCGAAACGCTCATCGCCCTTTCGGACCAATACGGGATCCCCATCGTGGAGGACGACCCTTACAGTGCGCTGCGGTTCGAAGGGGAAACGCTTACGCCTCTGCTGGCGCTCGACGCCGCCCGGCTCAAGACCGGCGACGGCTACCCATCCGGCAATGTGATCTACATGGGTTCCTTCTCCAAAACTCTCGCACCGGGATTGCGCTTGGCCTGGATTTCGGCCCCGCCCGAGGTGATCGCCAAGCTGGTGCAGATTAAGCAAGGCGCCGACCTGCACACGCCGATCTTCGTCCAGATGGCGGCCTACGAGACCCTCCGCGACGGCTTCCTCGAGCGGCACATCCCCAAAATCCGCGAGGTCTACCGCGAGCGGCGGAATGTGATGCTCTCCGCGATGGACGAATACTTCCCCAAGGGAGTGGAATGGACTCATCCGGCGGGCGGGTTGTTCCTGTGGGTGAAGTTGCCGGAGGGGTTGGTCAGCGCGGAATTGCTGCGCGCGGCGATCAAGATGAACGTCGCCTTCGTCCCCGGAAACAGCTTCTTTTCGGTCGATGAGAAAGCCGGCGAACGGTATTTCCGCCTGAATTTCTCCAATATGAAGCCGGAGCGGATTCGCGAGGGAATCCGGCGCCTGGGGCAGGCGATTGGCGAAGCCCGAAAGGTCTGATACAATTCAACCCCAATCCCAACCGGATCGTTTTTACACAGAATGACTCGCAACGATTTCTCTTTCCTGTTTCTCGGCCCGACAAGTCATACAGACTTGTCGGGTCTGAGTTCTATCTCTTAAATACTCCCCGCATCTCTTTCGCGCCGTTCCAATAGCACATATCGCCGTATTTACCGCCGGTCCCGGGCGCATCGGGCATAATTTCAGCCGGTTTTGTATTGACAAGCCCTCCGGCATTTGGGAAAATGCGCCTACCCTTCCCAGAGGGCTTCATTTTGACCACCTTCG
>CAZFPL010000100.1:0-11257 GCA_964521085.1 uncultured Anaerolineales bacterium
CCTTTTTCCGGCCGGCTTACTTCTCCACGCCGGTGATGACAATGCCCTGAACGAAGAAGCGCTGGGCGGCAATGAACAGGATCAGCGGCGGAATGAGGGTCACGAGCGCTCCGGCTTGGATGAGTTCCGGACGCTGGCCCCACATCCCGTTGAAGCGGGCCAAGGCCACGGAGACCGGTTGCATATCCATTTTGGTGGAAAGATAAATCAGCGGGCCGAAATAGTCGTTCCAAGCATAGACGATATGGAAGACCGTGACCGCCATGATCACCGGGTAGGACTGCGGGATGATGACCGACCACAGGACGCGCAGCGGGCTGGCGCCGTCGATCATCGCCGACTCGTCCAGCTCGCGCGGCAGGGTCATGAAGAACTGCCGCAGCAGGAAGGTGTCGTAGGGATTGGCAAAAAACGCCGGGACAACCAGCGGCAGCCAGGTTCCCACCCATTTGATCTGGGTGAAGAACAGGAATTGCGGGATGACGGTGACGGTGCCGGGCATGAACATGATCGAGATGAGCAGCATGAACAGGATGTCGCGGAACGGGAAGCGGAAGCGTGAGAAGCCGTATGCCACCAGAATGCAGGAGACCAACACGCCGATGGTCGTGCTGAACGCATAGAAGAAGGTGTTCCACAGGACCTGCGGGTAGTTGATGGCGTTCCACATCTCGACATAATTCTGCCAGGCGGGCGAGAAGATCCACGGGCGCTGAAGGGATTTGAAGGAGCCTCCGTTCCACGCGATCGGCCCTGCGGCGACGTCCTTCGGGTCGATGAAGATGGCTCCTTTTTGAAATCCCTTCACCAGGGCCATGCTTTTCGTTCCGCCTTCGACGGGAACATAGTAAAGGTCCAAGGTCTTGCCGACATAATCATTCAAATTGATCGTTTCATCCACGGGGGTGGTGAGCACTTTGTTCACCTTGACGGTATAAGTGCCCGTGTTCCCGCCCGGATATATCCATGTGGGAGGAACCACCGGCCAGATGGGCGCGTTCTGCAAAGGAATTTGGGCTTGCGTTTTTAAAGACGTCATCACCATGTAGACGAACGGGATCAGGAACAGGATCAACAGGAGCGTGGTAAAAGAAGTCACCAAGATCGACGGCAAGGCTTTCGTTATTCTGGATGACCGATATGTGGTTTCCATGGTTCTGCCTCCAGACACTCTGGATTATTTCTCAGAGGCGTAATACACCCAGTAACGGGCGGTTGCGAAAAGGAAGAACGTTACTACCAGGATGACCAGGAACAACACCCAGGCCAGGGTCGCCCCGTACGACATGTTATGGTAATGGAAGAACGTCCGGTACAGGAATAAGTTATAGAACATCGTCGCGCCGCCCGGGTACCCGGTGCCCTGGTTGACCACCAGCGGCACCAGGAAATACTGGAACAGGCCGACGATGCTTAAAATCAGATTGTAGAAAATCACCGGGGAGATCATCGGGAAGGTCACATTCCAAAAGGTCGCCCAAACCCCGGCGCCGTCCACTTTCGAAGCGTCGTAGAGTTCGGTCGGAACCGATTGGAGGCCCGCCAGCTGGGTCAGCATGGCGTTGCCGATGCCCCAGATCCCCATCAGGATTAAGGTGGGATACACCCAGTTGATATCGTTTACCCAGAGTGGAAGGCTCGACTTCGGCACCCCCAGGATCAACAGGAACTTGTTCACCCAACCGTTTTCCGGATTCAGTACGCCGCCCCACAAGATGACGCTGGCGACGAAAGGAATGATGAACGGCATGTAGAACATCGACCGGAAGAAGTTTTGCCCTTTGAGGTTCTTGTTGTTCATCAACAGGGCGATGAAGAGCGGCAGGAAGATCCCCACCGGCAGGGCAAGCAAACCGAAACGGATCGTCACCCACATCGCGCCCGGCGTCTTGCCTGTACTCCAGACCGCATTGTCTTTAAACAGCAAAGCATAGTTGTCAAATCCCACCCACTTGGGTGCCGCCAGGATTTGGTCCTCGATCCTGAGGTCCATAAAGGTGAACAGGAAGGTCGCGATGAGGGGGATGACGGTAAAGGCCAGGAAACCCAACAACCATGGCATGATGAAAAGCATTCCGTTGCGAAATTCCCGCCGAGCCAACGGCGGCATGTTCCGCAAGGACCCCAGCGACGGCAATTTGGGCAGGTGGGTAAGTTGCTCCATGGCATTACTCCGTTTGAATATCGGGCGGACCGGCTTCACGCCGGCCCGCCCGATAGTGTATCCAGAACCCGTTACTTGTTGAAGATCGTGGTCAGGTCGGACAGGAAGGTTGCAATTTCCTTGTCCAGATCGAGACCCTTGGTGTTCCTCAACAGGTTGGAGAACGTATTGCCGCGTTCCCAGGCTTCGTTGTAGTTCGGCATAAAGCCTTCGGCGCTGGGTGTATCCGGGTAGCTCAGACCGGCGATAACGGTATCCAGGTTCTTAACCCATGGGAATGCAATCGCCTTCTGCGCTCTCCAGGCTTCCTGCGCGGAGGTCAGCGCGGGAATCGCGCCATAGGCCGCCGGCATTGCCTCGCTGCCGACGATCAGGATATCAACGGCCGTGGTGACCATGTAGCTCATGGCTATGAAGGCTTCCTTCGGGTGCTTGGTGCCCTTCCAAATGCGGAAGGTATCGGCATCAATGCGGCCGCCGACTTTGCCGTTGTAGGTCGGCATAGCGCCAGCGTCCCAGGTCTTCACGTCGCCCGTGCAGCAGGTATACCAGAACGGGAGGTCGACCATGGCAACTTTGTTGCTGCCGAAAACGTTGCCGCTGTTGTAGTCCTGGCTGCCCTCAACTGCGGCGTTGGCATAGAACGGCTGATCGCCCCAGATCGCGTTGTAGGTCCATTTCCAAGAAGCGACCCACGCATCCGGAGCCTGGGCGGTCTTGCCATCAGCAGCAAGTATCGTACCGCTTTGCCAGAAGGATCCCCAGTAGAAGGGGTGACCCTCCCACTGCCAGGAAAACCCGTACTGCTTGATGTCGTCCTTGTCGAAACCAGCTTCGCTCGAGTTCACGCCGGCGCCATCGATGGTGAGCATCTTGGCGACTGCGGTCAGCGTATCCCACGACCATTCGACTTCGCTGCCGTCCGGCATCTTGTACTTTTCGCCGTAGTTGGCGGGCGGGTAGGCCAGGCCGGCTTCGTCAAACAGCTTCGTGTTGTAGAAGATGACCGAAGGATACACCGCGAACGGCAAGCCTACCGTGCCTTCCGAGGTCTCGTACATGTCCACGAGAGCAGGATTGAACACGGAAGTGTCGAAATTGGTATCCTCGATATACTGGGCGATGTCCAGCCACTGCCCATTGAAGGCGTTCGATCCGCCCCAGCCTACCGGCCCGATGATGTCGGGGCCTGCGCCGGCCGCGATCTCGGTCGAAAGGGTGTCCTTCGCCGAATCGTAGGGGATCACTTCCATTACCATTCTCATGTTGTTGGCTTTGGCGAGGTCCGACTTGTTGAACGCGTCGACTACGGCGATCTCGGCCTTAAGCTGGACAGGATCGGTCCCCGTGCCCATGCCCACGTACCACCGGACCTGAATCACGCCCTCGGGCAGCGGCTCGGCGGTAGGAGCCTCAACCTCGACAATCACCGTCTCTTTCACGGTGACCTGCTCGGGGGTAGCGGTTGTTCCGCCGCACGCTACGAGCAGCATGCTCAGGACGGCCACCGCAGTTAACACAACAAAAATCTTACGCATTTCCTTTCTCCTTTCTCCTCATTCAGAAAATTCATAACAGTCGACTAACGTACCGATTTCGTGCCTGAAACGGAATCGCGTCCATTATCCCCGGATACCACCTCCCTTCGTCTGGAAAAGGATAAAACCACAATCCAAAGGAAGCGCGGTTGTCTTCGGATGCACCGCGGTATTAAATAGAACCCAAATATATTTTCGTGCGCACGGGAGAGAGTTTGACACGGTCTTGGAGACCATTCTCATGTCTTCGGAATCTATGATCGGATTTTTTACCGGAACGCGTTCCAGCGGATAAAGCCGCTCGCGCTCCAACCACCGTCAGACCTGAAGCATATGTGGAAGCGAAACGCATATTTTTTTAGGTGCGCGTAAAAGCAGGCCAGATTATACTGCCATATAAATGATTGTCAACACCCTGAGCCCCAAAAAAGCCCAAAAAACAGCCATTTTTTATCCGCCATGGAAATTATAAAAAAAAAGCGACATTTTAGGACGTAATTTATCCAATTATGTAAACGTTTACATGGTTTGCCAACTGGTTTTCCATTTTTAATAAAATGGGATTCAGTTTCGATAAAATTTTTTTAAACCAATATCCGGAGCCGGCGCGGGTGTTCCCTCGAAAAATATTTGTTTGCCATGCTCCGGACGCTTTCAGCGCCTGCGTTATAGGATATTCCTGGCGGCTGTTGATTAAATAATTTTTAATTCGGGTTAAAAAGGATATCTCCCCTCAAAGAAAAAGTTGTGCTGTTTCGATTACTGTTTTTTCCACCGTTATTCGAAGTTTTAATTTATTTTCTCAGCCGAGAAAAGGTTTTTAAAGGGTTAAGAACAACAAATCTGTCAATTCCGCTGTTTCTGTTTGCGAATTTGTCTGTCAGATAAGGCTGATTTTTACAAACAAAACAGGGGATGAAAATTTTTCAAAAAAGGCTCCGGCGTACCCAGTTTTTCGGTACGCCGGAGCCTTTTCGTAAAAACCTATTGGGGCTCCGTACGGGAGAAGATCGCCGTCAGGTCATTTACATATATGGTTATTTCGTTTTCCAGATCGAGGTTGCCCATGGTCCGCAACAGGTTCGCAAACACTTCGCCGCGCGACCAGGCTTCGTCGAAATGCGGCGTGTAGCCCTCGACGGACGGAAGGTCCGGATTGTAGACGCCGTCGAGCACGACCTGCAGGTTATATGCCCAGGGGAATTTATCCGCCACAGCGGTTCTCCAAGCGTCCTGCGCGGATAATAACGCGGGGACGGCGGGGAACGCCGCCGGAATCTTGGCGTCGCCGATGATCAGGGTGTCGACGGCGGTAGTGACCAGGTATGACAGAACCATGAAGGCTTCCTGCGGATGCTGCGTCCCTTTGAGGATTCGGAACGTCGCCTCTTCCATCCGTCCGCTGACAGTTCCGTTATTGGAAGGCAGGACCGCCACATCCCAGTTCTTGGATCCTTCGAGGCAGCAGGAATATCCAAACGGCGTAGCAGTCATGGCGACGGTATCGCCGTAAAAGGAAACGGCGGGATCCTTCGAGAGGAAGGGTTGGTCGCTCCAGATCGCATCGTAGGTCCAGCGCCAGGCGGCCTTCCATCCATCCGGGGCTTTGGCCGTTTTTTTGTCGGAAGCGAGCATGGTTCCGCCGGCCCAATAGGCGCCCCATTCATTGGGATGCTTCGAACTCTGCCAGGTGAATCCATACTGGCGGATGTCATCGGAATGGAAACCGGGATCGGTGGCATTCAGGCTAGATCCGTCGATCGTCATCAGACGGGCCAGCGCGGCCACATTATCCCAGGTCCAATCGACTTCGGACCCGTCCGGCATGACGTACTTTAAGCCGTAGCGGCTCGGCGGGTAGGCCAACCCGGCCTGGTTGAACAACTGCGTGTTGTAGAGAATAACCGAAGGGGTTACCGCAAACGGCAGGGCGTAAACACTGTCCGAATCCGTATAGAGTTGGTTTACCTTCGACGGGAACACGCTGGTGTCGAAGCCGGTTTCCTTCAGATACGGATTGAGGTCCAACCACTGATCATGAAAAGCATTCGACTCGGCCATGCCGACCGGGCCGATGAGATCTGGTGCTTTGCCATCGGCGATCCGGGCGGCAAGCGTTCGCTCGGCTAATCCGCTGGAGACGACTTCCAGGGTCAGTTTGATATTTTTCTCCCGTCCGACGGTCTGGTTGAACGTTTCGACCGCCGCCTGTTCGGCCTTATGTTGGGCTGGATCGGATCCCGTCCCCAAACCGGTGAACCAATGGATCTCCACGGCTTCCGTTACCGTGGCAACCGTTTGGGTGGCGGGCGTGACCGTTGCGGTCACCGTCGGCCCGCAGGCCGCGAGCATGGCGCCGACAGTCGTCAGCAAGCCCAATTCAAATGGTTTTTTGCGCATCTACATTCTCCTTTCAGTTTCTGCTTTCTTTTTCATCCGTCCGGTATCCGCTTGCAATCATCGGGTATACACCCCCCGTGCGAATCCCGGCGCATCCGAGAGGCGGCGGAATCCATCAAACAGTGGATCGTATGCGGATCTGCCTTGGCGTTCGATTCCAATGACCGGCGCTGAGGATCGAGAACCGCCCGGATGTAACCGCACCATTATAATTCAGAGGACGCGTTTACCAAACGGCACTCTCGCCGGCCGGGATCTCCGCAGCCGGATTCCCCAGTAATCTGCGTGGAAAAGCCCGTCTCCTCGCCGTACGGCGGCAGAGCGGACAGCCCTCTTAAAACCACTTGTTACCGGACCATCCTGCAACTATAATCCCGGCATGGCACCCCGGAAATCCATCTTCCTCTACAGCCCCGAACTGCAGAAGTATCCATTCCCACCCGACCATCCTTTTAATACCTCCCGAGCGCCAAAAACCCGCGACCTGATCAAAAACATGGGCTGGCTTTCCGGTGGAAATCAAACCGAGGTGGAACCAACGCCGGTCAATCGCGCTGTGCTGGAAAAATTTCACACGCCCCGTTACCTCGATGCGCTGCAAAACGCATCCGAAGGCCATTGGAATTTCGACGTCCTCCGGATGGGCATCGGAACCTCGGATTGCCCGGTGTTCGAGGGCATGTACGAGCATTCGGTCCTGGCGGCCGGCGCAACCCTCACCGGCGCCGCCCGGATCCTCGCCGGAGAAGCGGACGCGGCTTTCAATCCGCACGGCGGTTTCCACCATGCGTTTCCGGAACGGGCCGCCGGTTTCTGCTACATCAACGATTCCGCACTCGGCTGCATGGCGCTGGCGGAGGCCGGCAAGCGCGTCCTCTACCTCGATGTCGACGTGCACAACGGCGACGGCGTCGCCTTCGCCTTCCAGGACCGGTCGGACGTGATGACGATTTCGCTCCACGAAAATCCGCGCATTCTGTTCCCGGGAACCGGATTCGAAAACGAAATCGGCTCGGGCAGGGGCAAGGGCTATTGCGTCAACATCCCCCTTCCGGTCGGAACGTACGACGAGGCCTACCTCGGCGCATTCCGCGCGGTGGCGGTACCGTTGATCAAAGCATTCCGTCCGGATGTTTTCGCCGTTGAATTGGGGACCGACGGCCTGGCCCAGGATCCGCTGGCGCATCTGCAGCTGACGAACAATGTGTACGTGGAAGTCTTGCGCAACGTGATGGGATTCGAGAAGCCGATCCTGATGACGGGCGGAGGCGGATACAACGTCGAGAACACGGTTCGCGCCTGGTCCCTGGCCTGGAGCGTCCTCAGCGGGCAGGACGACGATGATTATGGAAATGCCGGGCTGGGCGGCGTGATGCTGGGCAGCACGGATTGGAAGGGGGGACTGCGGGACAGGGAACTGGTGATCCCGGACCAGCAGAGAGAAGCCGTGACCCAGGCGCTGGATTACACCATCAAGAAGGTTAAATCATTGGTATTTCCGATCCACGGATTAAAAATGTAGGGGCGAGGCGTTGCCTCGCCCTTTCGTATGCCATACCCCAACCGATAATTATTAGAACAACCGATGAGGACGTGATCGTCATGCCCGCGCTTACGTAGCGGGCATCCAGGAACCAGCGTAATGATTCCCACACCGAATGTCCTGGATTCCCGCTAAGAACACGCGGGAATGACAGGATTTTCCACGTCTGGTCGCGTCCTTATTTCCCCTGCGCCGGCCGGATCTGTGTCACCAGCGCCGCCGCAATCAGGCAGGCGATCCCGGCGACAATAAAGGCCATCCGGTAATCTCCAACGGTAAAATATTTTTGAATGATGGCGCCGGCGGCATCCTTGGCCTCGTACGGAATCTTGGACACAACCCGCATCAGCGCCGCCGCGAGGTAGGGCCCGACGATCCCGCCCGCCCCGTAGGCTGTGAACATCCATCCGTAATTGGCGCCGATATGTTTGGTGCCGAAATAGTCCGCCGTCAGCGCGGGGTAGAGGGCGAGAAATCCTCCGAAACACAATCCGACGAGCGACACGCTCACCAGATACAGCGGGTACGGGCGTAGGAAATCCAACGCCAGGAGGGCGATCCCGCATAGAACGAAGATGACGATGAGCGTGAGCTTGCGCCCGACCTTGTCGGATACGATCCCCCACAGGATTCGTCCCGTGGAATTAAAGATGGCGATGACGGACACGGCCATCGCAGCCGCCGTGGCGATCAGGCCGAAATCTTTCAGGGCGACCGGCGGCGTCAGGGTGCCGAGGCTGAAGGATTGCCAGATCGGCGATGCTTTCATGATAATCTGCAGCCCGCCCGTGCAAGCCGCAAAATACGTCACCCACAACAGCCAGAATGTCGGCGTGCGCAGCATTTCCGTGGAGGTGAGATCCGCCTTGACGGCGGAGGCCGCGGCCGTCTTGGCTTGCGGCGGAGTCCAGCCCACCGGGACGTACCCGGCCGGCGGATTGCGCAGGAGCTGCGCGCCGGCCACGACGCACACGAGGAAGATCACACCCAGCACCAGGAAGGTGTTGAACACGCCCAGCTGGGGCAGTTCGAACAGGCGGGCGCCCATCAATTCATAGGCCCCGCCGGAAATCAGCGCCTTGGCCAGCGGCGCGAAGAAGAACGCGCCGGCGCCGAAACCCGCCACCGCCAGGCCGGTGATCAATCCGCGTTTGTCCGGGAACCACTTCACACAGGTGGCGATCGGGCACACATACCCGGCGCCGATCCCTATGCCGCCGAGGATCGAGAAGGTCGCGATCAGCCAGACAAGCGCGGTGCCCGACGGAAAGAGTTCGGTGAACTTGGCCAGAATGAGTCCCGCGCCGAGGATGATCCCGCCGACGGTGGCCACAATCCGCGGCCCCACACGGTCCTGGATCCGCCCGGCAAAGATGACCGCCAGGGCAAACGCTGCCAGAACGATCTGGGCTGGAAGCGTGACCTGCGTCTCACTCCAGTCCTGGAACACGGCTTTGAGCGGCGTCTGGAACACACTCCAGATGTACACCGCGCCGAGGCTGACCTGGATCACCAGCGCGCCGGCTACTACCCACCAGCGGTTCATAACCTTCGAATTGGCCATGGTTTCCCTCCTTATAAAAACGGCCGGGCGCTTTTTCGTTTGCGTCCGGCCGTGGATCGACCGAAGTGCTGCGGCTTATCCGCCCCGCCCCTTCACCAGCTTTTCGACGATGCTGGGGTCGGCCAGGGTGGTGATGTCCCCGAGGTTGTCCGTCTGGTTCTCGGCGATCTTGCGCAGGATCCGGCGCATGATCTTGCCGGACCGCGTCTTGGGCAGACCCTCGGCGAACTGGATGATGTCCGGCGTGGCGATCGGGCCGATTTCCTTGCGCACCCACGCAACCAGTTCCTTCTTCAACTCCTCGCTCTCCGGGACGCCCTCCTTGAGGGTGACGAAGGCGTAGAGCGCCTGGCCCTTGATTTCGTGCGGCATCGGGCAGACCGCGGCTTCCGCCACCTTCGGGTGCGCCACCAACGCGCTTTCCACCTCGGCGGTGCCGATGCGGTGGCCGGAAACATTAACCACGTCGTCAATCCGGCCCATCAGCCAGTAGTCGCCGTCCGCGTCCACGCGGCATCCGTCGCCGGTGAAGTACATGTTCTCAAACATGGTGAAGTAGGTGTCGATGAACCGGTCGTGATCGCCCCACATCGTGCGCGTCATCCCCGGGTAGGGCCTGCGGATGCACAGCTTTCCGCCCTCATTGGGGTCGCACTGCGTACCGTCGTCGCGCAGGACGACGGGGTCGATGCCGAACCATGCCCGGCTGGCGCTGCCCGGCTTGGTGGTCATCGCTCCCGGAAGCGGCGTGATCAGGAAGCCGCCGTTCTCCGTCTGCCAATACGTGTCCACGATCGGGCAGCGGCTGTGGCCGATCTTCTCGTAATACCAGATCCAGGCTTCGGGGTTGATCGGTTCGCCGACGGTGCCGATCACGCGCAGGGTATCCAGCTTGTACTTGGCCGGCCATTCCTCGCCGGCGCGCATCAGCGAACGGATCACGGTCGGGGCCGTATAGATTACGGTGACGCCGAACTTGTCGACGATCTGCCAGAAGCGCCCGAAATCCGGATAGGTCGGGATGCCCTCGTAGATGATCGAGGTCGCTCCGTTAGCGAGCGGCCCGTAGACGATGTAGCTGTGGCCGGTGACCCAGCCGATATCGGCCGTACACCAGTAGATGTCATCGTCGTGGATGTTGAACACCCACTTGTGCGAGAGGGCCACATGCAGAAGGTACCCGGCGGTGGTGTGCACTACGCCCTTGGGTTTGCCGGTCGAGCCCGAGGTGTAGAGGATGAACAGCGGATCCTCGGCCTTCATCTTCTCCGGCTCGCACTTGTCGGAAGCCTTGGCCATTTCCTCGTGCCACAAGAAATCCCGGCCCGCCTGCATGGGGCACGGATCGTCGGTGATTTTTGCGACGATGCAGGCCTCGATACTCGGGGTTTTCTTCATCGCCTCGTCGGCGATTTCCTTCAGCTTGATGTGTTTGCCGCCGCGAAGCGAGACGTTGGTGGTGATGATCAGTTTGCATTCGGAGTCGTTCACGCGGTCGCTGATCGCGTCGGCGCTGAATCCGCCGAAGACGACGTTGTGGATCGCGCCGATCCGGGAGCACGCCAGCATCGCGATTGCCAGCTCCGGGACCATCGGCATGTAGATCGAAATACGGTCGCCCTTTTTGATCCCCTTCGATTTCAGGACGTTTGCGAACTTGCAGACTTCTTTATACAGCTCTTCGTAGGTGAATTTCTGCACCCGGGCGTCGTCGTCGCCCTGAAAGAGGATCGCCGTCTTTTTGGCGATGGGGGTGCCCAGGTGCCGGTCCAGGCAGTTGACAGAGACGTTCAGTTCGCCGTCGGCGAACCAGGTGTGGTGAATTTCCCGGTTCTTGGTGCTCCAGACATACTCCAGACTCTTGGTGGGTTTTTTGTTCCAGGTCAGCATCTCGGCCTGCTTCAGCCAGAACGCGTCCGGGTCGTTGATCGATTGCTCCCACAACTTCTGGTATTCGTCGAACGTCTTTACGTAAGCGGTTTTCCTGACCGATTCGGGAGCGGGGAACTTCCGGTTCTCGGTCATCAGGGAACTGATGGATTTTCCTT
>CAZFPL010000101.1:0-11151 GCA_964521085.1 uncultured Anaerolineales bacterium
GGCACAACAGCACATGCGCGGCGAGATATGCGGCAAGGTTGCCCAATCCGCCGCGTAAAAGTTCCAGAAGAAAAGCGGGTATGTCCATTCTTTATCCTTAAACCTTTTACGGAAGGGCAGGCCTTTCCCGCTCCAAATCCCGCTCCCTCTCCGGCCGGCATTTGGGGCAAGTGCAGCGGGCGGATCGGGCGGCGCGCCGGATCGTCGTCCTTCCGCGCGCACCCGGCGCCGCCTGAGCGGCATCGATCACCGCGAAGATGTCCGGACGGGAAACGAAGTAATAAATGTTCCACCCGTCGCGCCGGTCCTGAACCAGGCCAGCCTCCTTTAATACTGCGAGTTGCTGGGAGATGTAGGCCTGGCGCATGCCCAGCGCGCGTTCCAGGTGGCACACGCATTGTTCGCCGCCGCGCAGCGCATCCAGGATCGCAAGCCGGGCGGGATGCGCGAGCGCCTTGAATTCCAGGGCTAGGGATACAAGTCCGTTCATGATACCTGCCGGAAAAACATATTCATAATATTGAATATTATCACCGGGCGCGGGATTTGTCCATCCGACGGTTTCCCATATAGGGATTACAATCTCCAAGCGTTTTTGCGAGTGCATCCTCGGCAAAGACCGGTGCAGTTCTCGGAAGAAGAACAAGGGAAAGGAGCGTTCCCCATGAACGATGCCTTGGTCATCGAAACCCGCGGCCTGACAAAAGCGTACGGCAAGGCGCGCGGCATCACGGATCTCAACCTCCGCGTGCAGCGGGGGGAGATCTTCGGTTTTCTCGGCCCCAACGGCGCCGGAAAAACCACCACCATTCGCACGCTTCTGGATATCATCCATCCCACGCGCGGTTCGTCTTCCGTCCTTGGCATGGATCCGCAGAAAGCAGGGATTGCCGTCCGGAGCAAGGTCGGCTACCTGCCGGGCGAGCTTGCGCTCTACCCGAATCTCACCGGGAATGAGGTGTTGGATTATTCCTCCCATTTGCGCGGCGGAGTACCACGCTCTGAAATCGACCGCCTGGCCAAACGGCTGGAGATCGATTTACAGCGCCCCATTCGCGCCTATTCGCACGGGAACCGGCAAAAGGTCGGGCTGATCCTGGCCTTGATGCATAAACCGGATCTGGTCATCCTGGACGAACCGACCAGCGGGTTGGATCCCCTCATCCAGCAGGTTCTCTATGAATTACTGGAAGAAGTTCGCAAGGACGGGCGGACGGTTTTCTTCTCCTCCCACATCCTGCCCGAGGTGGAGCGGCTTTGCGACCGGGTGGGTATCCTGCGGGAGGGAAAACTGGCGGCGATGGAAGCGGTGGCCGGATTGAAGCAGAAGGCCATCCGCCGGATCGATTTTATATTCGAGAACCCCGTCCCGGCGGAAACCTTCCGGTCCATCGCCGGAGTCACCGAAGTGCGGGGAAGCGGATCCACCCTCAGCATGGTCGTTCAGGGGAATCTGGATTCCCTGATCAAAGCCGTCGCGCAGCACCCGCTGCGCAACATCGTCACCTATGAACCCAATCTGGAAGAATTCTTCCTGGCGTTTTACCGCGAAGGAGGATCCCATGTTGCGTAATATGTTCCTGAAGACTCTTCGCGACCAAGCGGTGGCTATTTTTGGTTGGGGATTGGGAGTCGGCTCACTCGCGATCTTCACGCAACTCTTCTTCCCCTCCCTCTCGGCGAACCGGCAGTTGGAGAATTTCATGGGAAGCCTGCCGCCGGGATTCATGGCCTTCTTCGGCAATGTGCAGGCGGTGGGCTCGGTGGAAGGATACATGACCTACACCCTGTTGGTCTATCTGCCGCTCGTGCTCTGCATTTACTCGATCGCCGCCGCGATCGGGATGGTGACCTCCGAGGTGGAAAAAGGGACGATGGAATTCCTGCTCTCGCATCCCCTTCCCCGGTGGCGGATTCTTCTGGAGAAGTATGCCGCCCTGTCCGTGGCCGTACTCGCGGTGGGGCTGCAGATCGGTTTGTGCATGGTCATCGGCGGATTGCTCATCCAATCCGACGTGCCGGCGGCCAAGTGGATGCTTGCCGGAATCCAGACGGTACCCATCACGCTCTTTTTCGGTTCGGTGGCGTTTGGGTTGGCCTGCGCCGTCCGCGGCAGCGCCACGGCTTCGGGCACGGCGGCCACCCTGGCCGTCGGCGGCTTCATCCTCAACGGCTTGGTACCGCTTTCCGACAAACTGGCGCCGGTCAAGGAATGGACCCTCTATTACTGGTATTCCGCCAGCCAGCCGCTCTCGACCGGCATCCTTCCGGGACACGCCGCGATCCTCATCCTTGGCTCCTTATTATTCCTAGGGATGGGTCTGGTTGCCTTCCAACAGCGGGATATTCTGCCCTAGGCAGCCGATCCGGCCGCGATCGCCCGGCTGAAACCGTGAAAAGGCCGCTCCCGCAGGGCGGCCTACTTCATATATATTCCGGTCCCTCGTTGCGGTAGAATCCTTTCATCCTGATCCGATCCTCCGGAGATCTCCTTGTTCGACATCGTCTTCCTCGGCACCTCCGCCTCGGCTCCCTCCATCCAACGCGGCCTTCCCTCGCAGATGGTGATGCACAAGGAGTACCGGTTCCTGATTGATTGCGGCGAGGGTACCCAGCGCCAGATCCTGCAATCCGGGCTCGGGTTCAAGCGCCTGGATAAGATCCTGATTACGCATTCCCATCTGGATCACATCCTCGGGCTGGCCGGATTGCTCTCCACCTTCATGCGCTGGGAGGCGATCGAAAAACTGGAAATCTGGGCCGGGCCGCCGGCGGTGGCGCGCATCCGGGATCTTCTGCTGGGGGTGGTTCTCCGCGGCGCCAGTCCTCCCGTCAAGCTCGAGCTTCGCGTCATCGAGCCGGGGTGCCTGATGGAAGACGAAACCTTCCGGTTGACCGCGTTTCCGGTGACCCATCGCGGCGGCGGGACATTCGGGTTCCTGTTCGAGGAGAAACCGCGCCGGCCGTTCCTGGCGGAAAAGGCCGACGCGCTGGGCGTGCCGCCGGGTCCGCTGCGCGCGCAGCTTGTCGGAGGCCGGCCCTGCACGCTGCCGGACGGTTCGACTGTCGCACCGGACGACGTCCTCGGCCCGCTCACCCCCGGGACTCGCTTGGTGTTTGTCGGGGATTGCGGACGGACCGATAATATAGTGGAGTATTGCCGGGAGGCGGATGCGCTGGTGATCGAGGCCACGTACCTTGAAGTGGAAGCGGAACTGGCGCGCGAGTTTTCGCACCTTACCGCCCGGCAGGCGGCAGGCTTGGCGCGGGAGGCGCAGGTCCGGAGATTGTTTCTTACCCACCTATCGCGGAGGTACCGCGACCGGGAAGTCCTGGAGGAAGCGCGGGAGGTCTTTCCGGAAACGACCGTGGTGAAGGATTTCGACCGCTTTTCCATTGCGCGGGATAAATAGATGATCCGCTGGCTGCGTAATTTTCCGATGAGTGTACGGACCATGGGCTTGATGGTCGCCGCCGTCGTCGCGGTGCTCGGCATCTTTGCGTTCCTGGGTTCAGACGCCCTGAATGAAAGCACCAGCCGGATTCAGGAAATGGAACTCCGCTATGCGGGCCTGGCGGCGGAAGGCATCGATTCGCACCTGGAAAATTACTTCCGAAACCTGGCATATCAAGCCGATGTGTTAGCCGAAAAACCGATCTCTCCGGATTCGGCCAAGGAAATCCTTTCCCATCTGATCGAGACGGAATTGTTCCCGGGCGGGGTTTTCTTTCTGGATGCCGCCGGATCGGTCGTCGCGTCGGATCCTCCGATGACCGAAGCGGCGGTGGAAAACCTTCAAAAATCCCCCGACGTGAAGAAGGCCGTCCAGACCGGCGTGCGTCAGACGGGCGGATTTGGTCTGGGAAAAGACGGCCTACCGCAGGTCATCCTTCTGGAACCGGTACGAGATCCCAACGGCATAGTCTTAGGGTGGTTGGGCGGATCGGTGGATCTCGATACGTTTCCGATCCGGGATTTTTCCTTACTTCTGGCGAAGGAAGCCGGCAGCCATACCATGGTCGTCGATTCCGACGGGAACAGCCTTGGGCTGGATGAGAACGGGGAACTCACCGTGCGTCCGGCGCCGCATTACAGTAATTTGCTTCCCTATTTGCAGGAAAGAGTGGCGCGAATCGCCATCCTGGATAGAACCCAGATCCAGGCGGAAGATAATATCGTGGCAGTGATCGCTCCCCTCGAAAATGCTTCATGGAGCGTGCTGATCGAACAGCCGGAGGCCGGCGTCTTCAGCCTGCTGCGCACCTTGCGGTGGCAGTTTGTCTATTTCGGCGGGCTGCTTCTTTTGATTGCCGTCGCTTTCGCATGGGTCGACATGGAAATCGTCCTCGGACCGATCCGCGAATTGCTGCGGGCCACCAGCCGGCTGGCGGAGGGCGACCTGACCACGCCGATCAACGCCGCAGGGCGCGATGAAACGTCGCAACTGTTCCAGGCGTTTAATACGATGCGACTCAAAATAGCTGATTGGAGCGGCGCGCTTTCGGACGCCGTGGAACGGCAGACGCACCGCCTTTCCACGTTGTATGCCATCGACCGGGTGGCCTCGAAAACCCTGGCGCTGGAAGAAGTGCTGGAGGTTTCGCTGGAACAGGTTTTGGATTTGCTGAAAATGGATGCCGGGGGGATCCTTCTCGAGGAGAAAGGATCACTCCGGTTGAAAGTGCATCAGGCGCTTTCCGCGGAGCTGGCCGGCGGTATGGGGCAGGTGGATCCCTCGCACCGCGCAATCGGCGCAGCCGCCATCGAAATGAAAGTTGTGGTGGCGCATACCGCGGACCTCCCCGCAGATCCTCTGGTGGAAGGAATCCTCCAAGCCGGTTTTATGACAGTGGCCAGCACGCCGCTGATCGCCAAAGACCAGGCGCTGGGAGTCCTGGTGCTGTTCACCCAGGCGGAGCGCACGTTTGCCGCGGACGATATCGATCTGCTGGAAACGATCGGGCAGCAGATCGGCAGCGCGGTGCATAACGCACAGCTGTTCGAATCGGAGCAGCATCGGCGCGAACAGGCGGAGGGGCTGTATGAACTCGGTTCGGAAATAATTTCCCTTTCGACCATGCAGGACACCGCGCGGACGATTTGCTCGAAAGTCGCGAAATCCACCCATGCCCATTCGGTCATCATCACGCTGATCGATCCGAACGGCCAGGTGAGCCTGCGCCTGGGCGCGGACGGCCGCGGGGTGGCGTCGCTCGAACCGCCTCCCCGGCCGCATGGCCTGACCATGCAGGTTTTTCTCGACGGCAAGAATCTGGTTGTGGCGAAGCCGGATCCGGAACAAGCGCAGATCACCCCGCAGATGTCGGCGGCGGGGATCCGCGCGATGATCGGCCTGCCCCTGCGGGCCGCCGGCCGCGTCATCGGAACGATGTTCGTGCGTTATCCCGATTCGCGCACATTCTCCGAGGAAGAGATTCGCGGGCTGACCACGTATGCAAACACATCCGCCATGGCGCTGGAGCGGGCGCGTCTGACGCAGGAGACCGAACGGAGATTGGAGGAGGTCGGCGCGCTGTACGAGCTTTCCAGCGTCTTGCGCGGAACGATGACCTTGCACGAAATGCTTCCGCTTCTCCTGCATCAGGCGCTCCACATGGCGCGGGCCGATGCGGCCAGCATCTCCCTGGTGGAGGGCCGGGAAATCGTCTGCCGCGCGGCGGAAGGCCTGGCGGTGGAGGTCATCGACCGGCGCATGCCGCTGGGGGAAGGATTGATCGGCGGCGTGGCGGCCAGCGGCGAAATCCGCCAGACCCCGTTCCTGCCGCGGGATCCGCTTCTGATCCCGCCCGTCGGGTCGGTCGCCGTCGTGCGCGGGGTCGGGTCCACACTTTGCCTTCCGCTCCGGACGGCCGACGAGGTGGTCGGCGTGCTGCTGCTCGTTTCGTACAGCCGGTCGCAATTCAGCGAGAATGAAATCCGGCTGCTCACGGCCGCGGCGGACGTCGCGGGGGGATCGATTCACCGGGCCAACCTCTTCGAGCAATTGGAGCACAGGGTGCATGAGCTCGGCTCGCTGTACGAATTCGGGCAGGCGGTGTCCACCAGCCTGCGGCTGGAGGATGTCGTCCGCTTGGTGATCCATACGGTCCCGACCGCCGTCCACGCCCAGGCGATCTGGGTCTTCCTTTGGGATGAAGTGGAGGAGCGGCTCGTGATGCAGCATGCCGGGGATGCGGCGGGCTCCGCGCGCGTGGAGATAAAGTACCGCGCCGGGGAAGGATTGGTGGGATGGGTGTTCATCGAAGGCCGTCCGGCCATCGTCGGGGACGTCAACTCCGATCCGCGCTGGAAACAAGAGGCCGAGCACGAGGAAGCGACTCTCGGTTTCCGGGTCAAGGATGTGCTGGCGGTGCCGATGATCCACGGCAAGAAGGTCCTCGGGGTCCTGCTGGCCATCAATCGTCAGCAGGGGCGAAAATTCTCGGAGACCGACCAATCCCTGTTTTCGGCGCTGGCCGGCCAGACGGCGATCGCCATCGAGAACGCCACACTCTTCGAAGACGTGCGCGCCATTTCCGTGGCGACGATCTCTTCCCTCGCCACCGCCATCGACGCCCGCGATCCATACACCCGCGGCCATTCCGAGGACGTGACCCGGATCGTGGTCCATCTGGCCCGGGAGCTAGGCTGGCACGGCGCTGATCTGGAGATGCTCGAATTCGCAGCCCTCCTGCACGATGTGGGGAAGATCGCCGTCCCCGACGACATCCTGCGCAAACCGGTGGAACTGGTTCCCGATGAGTGGAACGTCATCTATCTGCATCCGTATCACAGCGCCCAAATCCTCCGCCCGGTCGAACCGCTGCGGAAAATCATCCCCTGGATCTACCATCATCACGAACGGTGGGACGGAGCAGGCTATCCGGACCGCCTGAAAGGGGAAGCCATTCCGGAAGGGGCGAGGATAATCGCCGTGGTGGACGCTTTTAACGCCATCACCACCAACCGGCCGTATCACAAGGCGCTGTCGGAAAAGGAAGCCCTGGATGAGATTGAACGCAACGCCGGGAAGCAGTTCGACCCGACCATCGTCAAAGCGTTCATGAAGATAATGAATCCCGGGAAGTAGGAGTACGGTTTCCACAACCAGGCTCTCATTCCAGCCGGAAGAACCAATTCCCAAAACCCAACCATACATTCCCTGCCTTCTCCAGCCCGGGATTAAGCCCGCAAGGGTTTACAATTGGGCCGTCAGGAGCGATGTCGATGCCGATCTATGAATATGTCTGTGAAACGTGCCGCCATGAATTCGACCTGCTGCGGCCGATGAGCCAGGCGGGTGCGCCGGCGGCGTGCGATTCCTGCGGCGGCAAACGAACGAAGCGAAAGCTTTCGGTTTTCAACGCCCAAAGCGGCGGGAAAAGCGTTGCGGGAACAAACGCACCTTCGTGCTCGGGCTGCGCGGGGGGATCCTGCGGCACATGCGGGCAGGGATAAATGCATCACAAAGGATCGCACGAGAAAACCGGATTGCACGGAAGAGATCGATTATTCATGAACTTTTATGCCCGCGTAATTACTCTTTTTTTCATAAAGCCTCTTTTTCCCCTGAATTAAGACATATTGACTCCAAATATAGTATGTGCTATCATCCATATACCCTACCCAGGGGGGTGGGGTGAGGAAGGCAAGAAATGGCCGAAAAAGAAGATATCCTTCGAAGGACCCGGATCGCGGCCGGGCATCTTGACGGTGTGGCGAAAATGATCGAACGCGATGAGTATTGCATAGACGTCATCCGCCAGATCCAGGCCGTCGAGGCGTCTCTCAACCGGCTTTCGGCGATGATCCTGGAGAACCATCTGGCATCCTGTGTTACCACCGCCGTACGCGGGGATGATCCGGATGCACGGGAGAAGGTTCTCAAGGAAATTTCCGAAGTGTTCCAGGCGGCAAACCGGGCGTAGATTTGCCGGCCGTTCATACCCCAGCCCCGGCCCCTCTCCGTTATCGGGAGGGAAAAAAGGGGAGGGGCAAGGAGAAAAAATGAAAACCGCAACGCTGAAAATCCCATCCATCACCTGCAGTCATTGCATCCATACCATCACTTCGGAATTGATGGCCATCACCGGAGTTAAGAAGGTCACCGGCGATGAAAACACCAAACAGGTCGTTGTGGAGTTCGACGCCCCTGCAACGCTTGAAATCATACACGACGTCCTGACCGAGATCAATTACGAGCCGTCGAACATCTGATTGGATGTAATCCCCTGACAGAGTGGAAAGGCGAGGGGGGCAAAGGATAGGGTAGTTTCTATGTCCACCGAACAGATCATCCTTCCCATCACCGGAATGACGTGCGCCAACTGCGTGGCGACGATCGAGCGCAATCTTAAACGCCTGCCGGGAGTGCAGAACGCCGAGGTGAACCTGGCATCCGAACGGGCCAGCGTGGTATTCGACCCTGCGCTGCTGGGGCAGGAGGCGATGGTCGAGCGGATCCGCCATGCCGGGTACGATGTGGCTGTCGGCGAGGAGAATGTGCCGCTCAAGCGGCTTTCCGATGCGGGACAAGCCCTGCGCCTGGAAAACCGGCTGCGCGCGTTGCGCGGGGTGCTCGGGGCGAGCGTCTCGGTCGCGTCCGAACGGGCGGCGGTGAAATACATCCCGACTGTGATCACGGTCGCGGAAATCCGAAAGGAAATTTCCTCCGCCGGCATCGAAATGGCGGAGGAGGTCGGGGGGCGCGAGGATGCCGAAGCGCACGCGCGCCGGATGGAGATTGAGCACCAAAAGCGGCGCCTGATCTGGGGGATTCTCCTGACGGTGCCGCTTTTCCTGCTGGCGATGGCGCGCGATTTCATGCTGATCCCCGAAGCGGTCGGCGAGGCGCCGTGGTTCAATTGGGTGCTCTTCCTGCTTGCCACGCCCGTGCAGTTCGGGGTCGGTTGGGAATATTACACCGGCGCCTTCAAGGCGATCCGCAGCGGATCCGCCAACATGGACGTGCTCATCGCGATGGGATCCTCCGCGGCCTACTTTTATTCCATCCCGGTGATGCTCGGCCTGCTTCCGGGCCACGTGTATTTCGAGACGGCCGCGGTGATCGTCACCCTGATTGTCCTGGGGAAGTTCCTCGAAGCGCGCGCCAAGGGCCGGACGAGCGATGCGCTGCGCAAGCTGGCATCCCTCCAAGCCAAATCGGCCCACCTCATTCGCGACGGAGCCGAGCGGGATATCCCGGCGGAGGAAGTCAAACCGGGAGACATTCTTGCCGTCCGTCCCGGCGAAAAAATCCCGGTCGACGGGGCGGTGATCGACGGCCGGTCGAACGTGGATGAATCGATGATCACCGGCGAGTCGATCCCGGCCGGAAAAGGGCCGGGCGACAAAGTCATCGGCGCGACGATCAACCGTCAGGGCGCGTTCAAGATGGAAGCGCTGAGGATCGGAAGGGATACGGTCCTGGCGCAGATCATGCGCCTGGTCGAGGAGGCGCAGGGCAGCAAGGCGCCGATCCAGCGGCTGGCGGATGCGGTCTCGGAATGGTTCGTCCCGGCGGTGATCGTCATCGCCGCGCTCGTGTTCGGCGGCTGGATGGTATACGGGCTTGCGATGCAGATCCCGGACGCATTCACCACGGCGCTGATCCGCGCGGTGGCGGTGCTGGTGATCGCCTGCCCGTGCGCGATGGGCCTCGCGACTCCGACGGCGGTCATGGTCGGAACGGGGAAAGGCGCCGAGATGGGCATCCTTTTCCGCAGCGCCGAAGCCCTGGAAAACGCGGGCCGGGTGACAACCGTCGCCTTCGACAAAACCGGCACGCTCACGCGCGGTCTGCCGGAAGTAACCGATGTGATCGCGCTGGATTCTTCCGGCGGCGAAGATGAGTTGCTGCGGATGGCCGCGTCGGCTGAGAAATCCTCTGAACATCCGCTGGCCGATGCGGTGCGGGCGGCGGCCGTTGCGCGCGGGCTGGCGGCGGTCGATCCGGAGCGGTTCGAAGCCGAGCCGGGACGCGGGGTGAAGGCGGTCGTGTCCGGGCGAACGGTGCGGGTGGGCAACGAGCGGATGCTGGAAGAAGCCGGCATCTCCACGCAGCCGCTGAAAAGCGAAGTCGACCGGCTGCAAGGAACGGCGCGCACGGTGTTCCTTGTCGGCGCGGATGAGAAATTGGCCGGATTGATCGCGGTAGCCGATAAATTAAAGGAAGGATCCCTCGATGCGATAGCGCAATTGAAAAAAACCGGCGTGAAGCTGGCGCTGATCAGCGGTGACAACCGCCGTTCGGCGGAAGCCGTGGCGCGCGCGGCGGGGATCGACCGCGTGCTGGCCGACGTGCTGCCGGGCGAGAAAGCCGCAGAGGTGGAGCGGCTGCAGGCGGAAGGGGAGAGGGTGGCGATGGTCGGAGACGGAATAAACGACGCTCCCGCCCTGGCCAAAGCGGATGTGGGAATCGCGCTCGGCACCGGGACGGATATCGCGATGGCCGCCGCGCCGGTGACACTCATCTCCGGTGATTTGCGCAACGTCGCGCGCGCGATCGCGCTTTCCCGCGGCACCCTGCGCACCATCCGCCAGAATTTATTCTGGGCGTTCTTCTACAACGTCATCCTGATCCCGGCCGCGGCGATCGGATTGCTCAACCCGATGCTGGCCGCCGGGGCGATGGCGTTCTCCTCGGTCTTCGTGGTGACCAATAGCCTGCGGCTGCGGGGATTCCGGGATTGACGAGAGAAAATCAAAAATATTGTGCGCGGATTACACGGAAAAAACGGATTTCGCGGAGTTTTCTAAAAATATATTAAAATCCGCGTAATCCGCGTACGATTATTTTTTTAACCCCGCTTGATTTACAATATCCTGCATGCCCCCGAGTTACCGGTACCCCGCACGGGTCACCCTTTCCATTCTTCGGGATCTTATCCTGGGAAGAAAACGATCCTTCGCGCGGGATGCCGCGCGGTTGAGCGAGGGGATCGACCGATTACAGACAGGCGGGGATATTCCAAAGGATTCGAATTCCTATCTATTCCTCGTGAATCATTATTCACGGCCCGGTTTCCGCGCCTGGTGGATCTCGATTGCGCTCGTATCCGCCGCGGGCCGCGAGATGCACTGGCCGATGACGTCCGCCTGGACGTATCCGGATCGGCTGCGCGCCGGCCTCCTCACCCCGCTCTCGGAGT
>CAZFPL010000102.1:0-10615 GCA_964521085.1 uncultured Anaerolineales bacterium
ACGCTCGACCGGGAGCTGCAGCAGCAGATGGAACAGACGCTGATGGGGCCGTTCAACGGCGCGGCGGTCGTGCTCAACCGCAACACCGGCGAAGTCTTGGCGATGATGTCGAGCCCGGGGTACGACAGCAACCTGTTCGATCCGAGCAGTTTCAACGGCACGTATAACAACGGCGCCCTGGTGCAGGGGATCATCAACGACCAGCGCTTCCCGCTGGTCAACCGGGCGACGCGCGGACTCTACCCGCTGGGTTCGGTGTTCAAGATCATCACCATGTCCGCCGGCCTGCAATCCGGATTGTTCACCCCGGATTCTGTCTACAATGACGTCGACGGATATTTCCGCGAGTTGGAAGGTTTTACCGGCACGGATTGGACGATCGAAAAGGATATGAAGGCGCATGGAAAGCTTACCCTTGTGCAATGCCTGGAGCGGTCCTGCAATCCATGCTTCTGGCATGTCGGTTTGACGCTGTATTACCAGGACGCTTGGCTGGTTCCGAACATGGCGATGGCGTTCGGGTTGGGTTCCAAGACCGGGATCATGGGAGTGGAGGAGGAAGCCGGGTTCGTGCCCAATCCAGGCTGGAAGCACGACACACAGGGAGTGGATTGGACCGGCGGGGATGCGCTCAACCAGGCGATCGGCCAGGGTCAGTTGCAGGTGACTCCGCTGCAGGTGGTGGATTTCGTCGCCGCGATCGGAAACGGAGGAACGCTCTACCGGCCGCAGATTCTGCTTTCGATCCGCCCGCCGATCGGCGACGCGGTGTTCACCTTCAAGCCCGAGGTCCGGGGAATGCTCCCGGTCTCGGCGGACAACTTGGCGGCCGTCCAGCAGGGAATGATAGGCGTGGTAAACAACCCGAAGGGCACTGCGCGGCACCGCTTCTACGGGATTTCCGACCTTTATCGGATCGCCGGGAAGACCGGCACTGCCCAGGTCAACGAATACGAACTGCCGAACTCGTGGTTTGTCGCGTACACGTTCAGCGAGAAGCCGAACAGGCCCGATATCGCCGTTGTGGTGATCGTCGAACGGATCGGGGAAGGATCGACCTACGCGGCTCCCATGGCGCGGCGGATCCTCGAGATCTACTTCCAGGGCCGTCCGTCCGCGTACTACCCGTGGGAATCCGAATATGGGATGCGCGGAACCGATACGCCGGAAGTGACCGAAGAGCCGACCGAGGAAATCACCAGCCCGTAGGGATTCACCCGACAGCGGGGGATCATGCAGTATCAGCATCCGGAATGGAAAGATCGATACAAGCGGAATGCCTGGAAGAAGTATGCCAGGTGGGCAGCCGCGTTGATTCTGATGATCGCCGGAGCGATCCTAATTCCACGCTGGTGGAAAGGGGCGAACATTGTTCTGCCGGGGTTCGCCTCGTCGACTCCCCATTACACGGAACCAACCCTCCTCACGCCGCCTTCGCCCGAACCAACTGCGCGCGCTTTCCTCGACGGCTGGCAATCGAAAGACTATTCTAAAATGTACTCCCTCCTCTCGCCGCTGACCCGGGATGCGATTTCGGAAGAGGAGTTCACGGCCTTCTACAGGGACGTCGCTCTGCAAACCACGCTGCGCTCACTGGAATATAAACTCCTCACCGTTGATATGACCCCCACCGATGCGACGGTGGAATTCGAATTCACCCTGCATACGATCCTGGTCGGCGAAATTAAAAGCCAGACACGGATGCTGCTGAAGAACCAGAAGGGGGAATGGAAGGTGGCCTGGGACGGGCAGACGGTCCTGCCGGAGCTCGAGAATGGAAACAAGCTGGTGATGCAACGCGCGGCGCCCGCGCGCGGGAACATCTACGACCGCAACGGGCGGACGCTGGCGGCGGATGCCGAAGTGGTGGAGATCGGTGTCATCCCGGAGGAGATCACCGACGAGGAGACCGTTTTGGCGCGGCTGTCGGCTGTGCTGCACATGCCGCGCGAGATGATCCGGATGAAATATGCGGATGCGCCGCCGAACGATTACATCCCGATCGGGGATGCGAACGCGGAGGATGTCGCGGGCGGGCCTGAATCGTTAACCCAACTGGGCGGGGTTTATGTCACCACTTCCACCCGTCGTTATTACTACGGCGGCGGCGTGGCCTCGAATGTGGTTGGATATACCAGCAAGATCTCTCAGGAACTTCAGGAAGAATATCGATTGCGCGGATACTCCGGCAGCGAAACGGTCGGCGCCACCGGGCTGGAGAAATCGGCCGAATCGGAGCTGGCGGGCAGGCAGGGGGGAACCCTCTGGTTGACCTCTTCGGCCGGGGCGCACCTGAAGGATTTGGCCAAATCGGGCCCGCAGCCGGCGATGGCGGTTTACACCACCCTCGACCGGGACCTGCAGGCGCAGATCGAACGGACCGTGATGGGGCCGTACAACGGCGCCGTGGTCGTGCTCAACCGCAACACCGGCGAAGTGCTGGCGATGGTGTCAAGCAAAACGTTCGACAGCAATCTCTTCACCCCGGGAAGCTTCAACGGCGGCTATCTCGTGCAGAATATTTTGAACGATCCGGACGGCCCGCTGAACAACCGGGCAACGAAAGGATTGTATCCGCTCGGCTCGGTTTTCAAGATCATCACCATGTCCGCGGGATTGGAATCCGGATTGTTCACGGCAAGTTCCGTCTACGATGATGTGGATGGGACCTATACCGGGCCCGACGGGATTCTCCGGACGGATTGGACGATCGAGAAGGATATGCAGCCGCACGGGAAGATCACCTTGGAATATTGCCTTGTGCAATCCTGCAATCCCTGCTTCTGGAATGTCGGGGAGACCCTGTGGAAACAGGATCCCAATCGGGTCCCGAATATGGCCAAAGGCTTCGGGCTCGGGTCAGCAACGGGAATTCCTTTCCTGGATGAATACGCCGGCCGCGTGCCCGGTCCCGACGACGGCGGATGGACCGTGCAGGATGCGCTCAATCAGGCCGTCGGACAGGGGGCGCTCCAGGTGACTCCATTGCAGGTGGCGGATTTCGTCGCCGCAGTCGGGAACGGTGGAATGCTCTACAGGCCGCAAGTCATCCTTTCCATTACTCCGCCAGTCGGCGATCCGGTGTTTTCCTTTACTCCCATCATCCGCGGCCTACTGCCGGTAAATGCCGCGAACCTGCAGGCCGTCCAGCGCGCGATGCGCGGCGTGGTGAACGATCCGAAAGGCACCGCCCGGCAGCGGTTCTATGTGATTTCCGACCGCATTAAGATCGCCGGAAAAACCGGGTCGGCGGAATCCGGAAGGGATGAATCGCATTCGTGGTTCGTCGCCTATACTTTTAATGAAGGGACTTCCAAACCGGATATCGCCGTCGCGGTGATCGCGGAATATGCCGGCGACGGATCGGTGTACGCGGCCCGCATGGTCCGCCGCGTACTCGAAATCTACTTCTTCGGCCGGCCTTCCACGCTGTATCCGTGGGAATCCGAATACGGAATCCGCGCGACCGAAACGCCGACGGTAACCGAAGAACCGACTCCGACCTTCACCCCGGAAGGATCCTTCTAGCGCCATGAGCTGCGGCCATCGTCTTCTTCGCAAGCAAATCGGAACCGCGCCTGAAACCGTCTCCTCTTTCTTCCACCGATGAGAAATTATTATGGATGAGAAGCTGCCGGGATTGGTCGTCAAGGCGCAATCCGGTTTTTATACCGTTAAGACAGAACGCGGGAGAATCACCTGCCAACTGCGCGGCCGGCTGAAGAAGAAGCGGGTCGCGACGGACATCGCGGCGGTCGGCGATCGCGTAACCGTTCTGCCCCTTCCCGATGGGACCGGCGCGATCGAGGAGATCCTCCCGCGCAGCCGGGTCCTCTCGCGTTCCGCGCCCTCCACCGGCGGGCGGCGCAGTTATACAAAGGGGGAAACCGAGCAGGTGATCGTCGCCAACCCGGATCAGGCCGTTTTCATCTTCGCCTGCGCCGAGCCTCCGCCGCACCTGCGGATGCTCGACCGGTTTCTGGTCGCGGCCGAGCGCGCGGAAATCCCGGCCGTCGTGTGCGCCAACAAAACCGACTTGGTGGATCCGGGCGAGCCGGAAATACGGTTCGGCGTGTACCGAAAAATCGGATATCCGGTGCTTTTTACCTCCGTAAAAGACGGCACCGGTGTGGATCAGTTCCGGGCCATGCTGCGCGGGAAACTCAGCGTGCTTTCCGGACCTTCCGGGGTGGGCAAATCGAGCCTGCTCAACGCAATCCAGCCCGGGCTCGGCCTCGCGGTCAGCCATGTCAGCCATTTACACCAGAAAGGTCGCCATACCACCGTCGCGCCGGAACTGATCGAGCTCGAAGAGGGCGGCTACGTGGCGGATACGCCCGGCCTGCGGGCGATCGCATTTTGGGATATCGCCCCCGAAGAACTCGACGCCTACTTCCCGGAGATCCGTCCGCTGGTCGAACACTGCTCCTTCGGAGATTGCACCCACGAGAACACCCCGGGCTGCGCCGTGATGCGGGCGGTCGAGGAAGGGAAGGTCAGCCCGGAGCGGTATGATTCCTTTTTACGGTTGCGGCGCGGGGAAACATAATTTCCAACCTGGTTTCCCATTGATTCTTTGCGCCTTTGCGTCCTTGCGGTAATGATTTTTAACGCAAAGACGCGAAGCCGCTATGGCGCATGGAAATTCAAGAAATTTCAGCAGGGTCGGTTTCTTCGGCCTTGGTTGGAAGAATAAGTACGAAAGCCCCATCCGCCCTTTGAACACAGGTATAAGATATATAATGAAAACCCCGCGCGGGAAGGCGTGCTTTCCGGCGCGGACGGATCCGTCGCATGAGCGTTCATTTCGGCCGCCGTTCACGGGTCATTTCCTTATTCTTCCTGCTGCTGCTGGAAATGATCCTGACCGGCTGTTCCCCGCCGGCTTCCTCTCCCGGAGCGCAGTCCGCGCTTCAGATTGTGCCGGTGCCCGTCGTATATTCCGGCGAGGTCGCCAGTTTCGACAACGGGCTGCTCCTGGAATATCCCTTCCTGGATACGTACAAGGGCATGGACGGGGAACGCTGGCTCGGGCGTCCGGTCACGCGTGCATTCGCGGACCGCGATCTGGGGTGGACGCTGCAGATCTTCGAATACGGCGTGCTGGCGCAGGATCCGAACGACTCGCACATCTTTCTTCTCAAAATCAGCGACCTGCTCGGCCGACGGCAGGGGGGAGTCCAGGCTTCGAACGATTCCAATTGTTCCTATTCGCAGGAGACGGGACACAACCTGTGTTACGAATTCCGCCAGTATGTCCGCACCGCGGGCGTCGAGCATTTCGGCTCGCCGGTGGCCGAGATGACGATGGACGCGGAGGGGATCCTGTATCAGGATTTCGAGTATGCCCGGCTGCAGTGGATCGGCGGGGGCATCATCCGCGAACGTTGCGGCGAAACGTTCTTCCTCCAACGCGGATACGACCGTTCGCTGCGCGAGCCGGCATCCGGAGCGGCCGGTCCGGCGGCGGGCGTGACGCGGCTGTACGCGTCGCTCGCCCGTCCGACCCTGCGCCCGGGGGAAATGCAAACTCTGCAGGTGGCGCTGACGGACGCGACCGGCGCGGGAATTCCGGGCGTGACGCTCCGGGTAACGCTGGAGAAGGACGGCCAGGCGCTGCTGGAAATCACGCTTCCGCCGACCGATGCAAACGGCATGGCGTCGCTTTCCTTCCGGGTGCCGGAGGCGGATCCCGGGACGCGGATCCGGGTTATCGTGCAGGGTATATGGGAGACGACTCCTTTGGAATCTGTGGTCGAATTCGAGGTGTGGTGGTAGGACGCCGGTTTTCCCCGATTACCTTCCGTTAAACCTTTTCCGGCTATCCACGTAGACTTCTTTACAATCAAATCCGCCTTGGGAGAGGAAAATCATGAATGGGAGGAAGTTCCTTTTTGTCTCGATTCCTTTTTGCATCCTGTTAACCGGCTGCGCCAGCTCCGGGATTCTTCCGGTCCGGCCGACCATCACGGAAACAGCCACCCATACGTTCACGGTACCTCCTCCAACATCCACGCCGACTCAGACGCGCACACCCACCCGCACGAAGACGCCGACCGAGGAAACCCTGGACGTCATCCTCGCACGGATTGTCTCCCGCCTGTCCGGGGAGGCATCCCGCAACATCCTTGTCCTCGTGGAATCGAGGCTGTATTACGGGCTCGAGAAGGAGTTGGCTGTTTTGGAAACCGATCTGAGGGATGAAAATTGGATACCCGTGATATCCACCCTTCCGGTGGGCTCCGGGAAAGACCTGCGGGGAGCATTACAGCAGATTTATTCCCAACGTGCCTATGCCGGGGTTTTTCTTGTCGGAGATTTCCCATACGTGCGCATGTGGGGATACGCAATCGAGAATGACAACCAGCCGGGTGCGGCGGATTATTACTACATGGACCTGGACGGTGAATGGCTGGACACGAACAAGGACGGTTTCTATAATGTCCATACCAATGGTCAGGGAGACCGCGATCCGGAAATATTCGTTGGGAGGCTAAGCGGGCGAAACGTCTCTTTCCTCGGGGAATCCGAATTGGATATGCTGAAGGCTTATTTCCACCGCAACCACGCCTACCGGACGGGAAACCTCTCCACCCGGAACGCCGCGGTCTATGCCGCGCCCGCCGGTCATCATTATGGATGGGATGCCCCGGAAAGCGCGTGGTGGTCGCAACAGGAAATTAAATCCATGCAGGGTTTGCTGGGAAGTACGTACGTCTTCATCTTTGACGATACCAAAGATCCGGGGGAAGCCGGAAAATGGCCGGGGGAATTCTGGCTTGTTGGTTCCCCGGCAGAAAAAACCGCCGTACCCGCCAAGGAACGGTTCCGGGAAATCATGGGCGAGGGGTATGATTACCTCTCGATCGGAATTCACGGCTGGCAGGAAGCTTGGGGATTGAATTTCTTCGCCAATCAAAACGTGGAAGAAGTATACTCGGCGGGCGGGAAGCTTCCGGTGTTCATCGTCTCCAACTCCTGCTCCACCGGAGATATTTCTTATCCGAACAGCATGGGCAATATCCTGACGATGGCGGGCACGCTGGTATTCCTGGGATACTCCGCCCCGGCCGAGATGCGGTGGGAGGAATTTGTATACTGGAATGAATCCCTGGCGGTGCTTCCCGTCGGACCGGCGTTTCAGGAACTGCAAGCGTTCGCCACACCCAGCGGGTATGGCCCGGTCGTCCGGAATGTGAACTGGATTCTCCTGGGTGACCCGACGCTGCGGCTGCGAACGGCTGCCTCTTGATAATCACCCATGCAAGCATGAAGAAGGCGAAGTAAGCCGGAGCGGTCTACTACTTCCTTTCCCAAAAGTGGATTCGTGAAAGCGGGCAGACTTTTCCTACCTCTTATTCCATTCCTCTGCGCCGGTTGCATTGTTTCCGGGCAGCAGGGTACGACTCCGCCTTTGAAGGATTCTGCAGGAACCGCGATATACACCTTGGCGTCCCCGGAAATAAATCCGGCGGATCGTATCACAGGAATTATCGCCGCCCTGTCCGATGATTCTTCTCGAAACATCCTTGTCCTGGTTCATCCGAGGCTGTTGGATGGTTTGACCCAAGAACTGACTGTCTTGGAAGCCGATATGCAAACTGAGAATTGGGAGCCCGTGATCTCTTCTCTCCGCGTTGATTCTCCGGATGAGTTGCGGCAGGTTCTTCAATCGATCTATGTGAAAAAACCTTTCGCGGGGATTTTTCTCATAGGCGATTTTCCCTACCCAAAGATGTGGGGATACCCGATCGAGAATCCGGATCAGCCGGGGGCGGCGGATTTTTTCTATATGGATTTGGACGGCGAGTGGTCGGATTCGAACGGCGACGGATTCTACGACACCCATTCCGACGGGCAGGGTGACCGGCAGCCGGAGGTTTTTGTCGGACGGCTGAACGGGGGCAATGTGCATGCCCTGGATCAATCCGAATTGGAGATGGTGAAGTCGTATCTCCACCGCGACCATGCCTTCCGGACGGGGACTCTCGACACCCGGAACGCAGCCCTCTATTCCACGTACGCGCATACCCTCTACGGATGGGTAGGCGCGGAAAATGCCGAGTGGGCGAAGGCGGAGATCCTGCAATCCATCCAAGCTCTTTTCACCGACACCTATGCCTTTATCTTCGATGAAACCGTCGACGAATCGGATTCCGGAAAGTGGACCGCGGAGTTCTGGCCGGTGAGCGATCTCAACCGGAAAACCGTCGTTCCGGCGCGGGAGCAGTTCCGGGAGATCATGGGCGGGGGGTACGATTATCTTTCGATCGGGATCCACGGAACTCCGGAAGCCTGGGGGCCCGAGTTCTTCACCAATCGGGACGTTGTTTCGATTTACAAATCCGGGGGTCGGCTGCCGGTTCTCATTTTTTCAGCGTCCTGTTCCACCGCAGCTATTTCCAGAAGCGACAACTTGGGCAGCATCCTGACGATGGGGGGAACTTTGGTGTTCGTCGGATTTTCCGCGCCGTCTGAGATGCGTTGGAAAGAATTCGTATCCTGGAATCAGGCGCTTGCGGATATCCCTGTCGGCGCCGCCTTTATGGCGGTGCAGGGGGAGGCGACTCCGGGCGGTTCCGGAGCGGTTACCCGCAATGTGAATTGGATCCTATTGGGGGATCCGACGCTGAGGCTGAGGAACGGGAAGTAGAAACAGTGGATATTGCGTTATAGCTCGTTCTCCTTACCCGCCCCCCCTGAAAATCACTGTCCCCCCATTTTTTTTTAGAAAATGGGGGGACTATAGGGGGGAGGGAGCTCGGGCTTGTATCAGCGTTTTCTTTTCAAGGAGGATCCATTGAAATTCACCACCGCAACCCCCGGCCGCATCTTCATCATTCGTTTGGAAGACGGCGAGATCTTGCATGAAACCGTCGAAGCCTTCGCCGCGAAGCAGGGTATCCGCGCGGCGGCGTGCGTCGTCCTGGGCGGGGCGGACGAGGGCAGCAAGCTTGTCGTGGGCCCCGAGAAGGCCCGCGCCGCGCCGGTGAATCCGATGGAGCACATCCTGGCCGGGACGAGCGAGGCGGCCGGCGTGGGGACGATTTTCTCCGGCGCGGATGGGAAACCGATTCTGCATATGCATATTGCCTGCGGGCGGCAGGGATCGACCATCACCGGCTGCGTCCGGCGCGGCGTAAAAGTGTGGCACGTGATGGAGCTCATCCTCTGGGAATTGACCGGAACGGATGCGAAACGGGTGATGGATCCGGCCACGGGATTCGAATTACTGCAACCATGACTGTCCCGTAAGCTCACCAGGAACAGAGAGAGGAAGGGGTCTGAATATATACGGCGATGGTCGGTTTTGCCATGCGCTATAATCCGGATACAGAAAGGTAACTATGGCCGCGAAATCCAAAGTCGCTGTTTTGCGAACCACTCCGGAAACCGTCCTGGCGGATTATGCGCGTCTGTTTGAATTGGCGGGCGGGAAGCAAGCGCTGGCGCCAAACACGACCACTATCCTGAAAGACAACATCTCCTGGCATTACCCGCTTCCGAGCGCGAACACCACCCCCTGGCAGTTGGAAGGCTCGATCCTGGCCCTGCGGAATGCAGGCTTCCGGGATCTGGTCTGCGTGCAGAATCAGACGGTGGTGATCAACGCCTTCAAGGGCGAGGATCTTAACGGGTTCGTGCCGGTCTTCCGGCATTACGGCATCCCGGTGAAATATAACTTCCGTCCGGAAGACATGTCCTGGGTGGAGTATAAGCCCAAAGCGCAGATGCTCGTGCTGAATAAAATCTTCGACAAGGGGATCCGGATCCCGGATTATTTTTTCGGTAAGAACATCGTCCACTTGCCGACAGTAAAAACGCATATTTACACCACCACGACCGGCGCGGTGAAGAACGCCTTCGGCGGACTGCTCTCCACCTACCGGCATTACACCCACTCCTGGATCCACGAAACTCTCACGGATCTGCTGGCCATCCAGAAGGAAATCCACCCCGGGATGTTCGCCTTCATGGACGGCACCACCGCCGGCGACGGCACCGGGCCGCGCACACCGACTCCGGTGGAGAAGAATGTGATCCTGGCCTCGGCCGACCAGGTCGCGATCGATGCGGTCTCGGCCAAGATGATGGGTTTCGATCCGATGAAGATCGGGTACATCCGGCTTTCGCATGAGAAGGGGCTGGGTGTCGGCGACGTACGCGAGATCGAACTCGTCGGCGACGACCTTTCGGGCGAGAACTGGCACTTCCACGTGGGCAGCAACGTGCACACGTTCATGGCGTGGATGGCCTGGTTCGGCCCGACCAAGGTGTTTCAAAAACTCGTTCTGCACACTCCGCTGGTGGCGATCCCGATTTTCCTCTCCGAGTTCAACCACGACTACGTCCACTGGCCGTTGAAATCCAAACGCGTCTATGAAAAATGGCGCGCGGAAAACCGATGGGGAAAATTGTTTCAGCGGTATCAGAAGGAAGGCGTGCTGAAAAAATAACCCCCTCACACCAACCCCCCTCCCAGCTGATGCTGGGAGGGGGGTTCTTATTTATGGATTGCTCCCTTCTCCCATCTCTCCCCCTCCTTGAATCCTCCCCCATTTGATCCGTTGATAATGGATGTCCTATCTTTTGGAACACTTCGTTTAGCGAAGCA
>CAZFPL010000103.1:0-10555 GCA_964521085.1 uncultured Anaerolineales bacterium
TGATTTCAAGCCGACCCCCGCTAAGTACACCCTTGCTTCGTGAACACGTCACTTCTATAAATCGGAAGTGACGTACTTCGCGAGGGCAGCCCGCCCCGGCTCCGCCGTGCGGGCCGGGGGCTATGGCAAGGCGCGGCGAAAAATTTTAACAAATACGTTTATAGCTTTACAGGTAAAATGCTTGCTGATTGAAGCATGGCCAAGCGTCTGATGCGCAGTCCGTTGGGCGCCATATTCAGGAGCAATTTGATGCCGGCAATGGACTATTCGAAAATTGCAGATTTATACGACATCTATGCTCGATTCGATGTCGATTTCCCCTTCTTTCTTCAAGAAGCACAGGGATGTCGCAATGTTCTTGAGCTCACTTCGGGAGCAGGCCGGCTTTCATTACCTCTACTTCAAGATCATATTCCTCTTCCTTGCCTTGATAATTCGCCTGAGATGCTCGCCGTCCTGCGTAGAAAACTTCTCGATCAAGGATTATCCGCTCCCATATACCAAATGGATGCGAGTAGCTTTAAACTACCCCGGAAATTTGACCTGATAATCATCCCATTCAACGTGTTTGCAGAATTCACCGATCCGGTTGTGCAGCGGGCGACTCTGGATACAATCCATTCTCACTTGGCGGATCGTGGGCGTCTGATTTACACACTTCATAATCCGGAAATCCGGCGGAAGACCATAGATGGACAAGTCCATTTACGTGGTAAATATAGCTTACCCGATAGGCAGGCCACATTATTTCTCTCAACCTTGGAAAGTTATGACGACGATACGCGTCTTGTAACGGGTGCTCAGTTTTATGAGTTGTATGATCTTGACGGAGGAATGCAATCAAAACGGTTTGTCGAGGTAAAGTTCTATCTTCATTCCAGGGATACATTTGCTTCGCTTGCCAAGTCGCAAGGGTATCGGGTGGTGTCATTATACGGAGATTATGAGCGTTCGGTTTTCCAATCGAAGAAGAGCCCATTTCTTCTTTGGGTATTGAGCAAGCAATAAGAGCCTGCCGATTATTTCACGGATAATGGCACCCAACCCACGCTTGCAGCCCGCCCCCTGCCCAACCCACGCAGGGGCAGGCTGAAGCGCATGCCGTTGGGCGCCCTTATCAATCGCCGGACCTTTATGCATAGAAAACCCAGGAGGCAAACAATGATAAAAAACAAAGAGACGCGTGCGGTAGGTTTATTCATAATAATCAGCTTTCTTTTCTCTTGGATCATCTTCTTCTGCGTCGATGCCTGGTTGGAGCCCATGTTCTCGCAGCAGGGTAATGTGGCTGCGGCAAGATTGTCTGTCATGTTTGGGCATTCGCTGGCAATGCTGGGGCCGGTTATAGCGGCGCTGTTCATGTGGTATCTCTATCACAGGGAATCACCGCCCCCTTGGAAGTGGAGCCGTCCCAAGTATTATGGATGGGTCGTGCTTGCGATGCTCGCCTTATGGACTCTGCCCGGACTGATCGGGCTCTTCTTCGGGGATACGGTTGTCTCGCCGGTTGAGACGCACATATGGATCGCGATCTTTACGATGGTGGGGTTTGGATGGATTTCCGGGATGGGCGAAGAGACGGGCTGGTGTGCATACTTGCTGCCGCGACTCTCCCCGAAGATCTGCAAGACGCGGGCTTTGATTGTTTCGGGTGTGATCCGCGGGCTATGGCACTGGCCGGTCGTTGTATCACCAATAATCGTGCAGGTCATCGGAGGAGAACGAACCCTTCCGGAGTTACTGGGAGCCGGCGTTGTGATTGCGGTGCAGTTGGTCATCGGCAACATCCTGTTCGGAGCGGTGATGGGATGGATATGGTACCGAACCGAGAGCATCCCCCTGGTCGGATGGACGCACTTCTGGCATAACCTTACTCGGGATGTGACAATCATGTTGCTGGCCGGCTATGGTAGCAGTCTGTGGGCGGCACAACTGAGCGGCTTCGTTCCCATCATCCTTGGCTTCATACTGCTCGATCGTGTGCGCAAATCGGAGAACGTGGAATGGTGGCAACTGTTCGCACGCGAGAAGGAACGAGAGCCGGAGGAAGCTGCGGAGGCGGGCGGCGCATTCTCCGGGACCCGGATCAGCCTTTTACGGCGGTCGGCGCTCGCGGATAAGCTGCAGGCCTACAATGTGCTCGTCGACGGCGGCGAAGTCGCTCAGATAAGAGACGGGCAATCCATATCCATTACAGCCTCTCCCGGGACGCATACCGTTCAATTAAAGATGGACTGGTGCCGCAGCGAGCCCGTTGAATTCAGCGTACGCGAGGGGATGAGCGTCCGGTTCGAGTGCGGCAGCAGTCTTGGAGGATGGCGCATAATTCTTTCCGTGATCTACATCACCCTGCTGCGCAACCGTTACATATGGATACGTCAACTGGGCTAGCATCAGCCGGCCGGTCGTTGGGAGGAAGGAAAGGATCATGCTATGAAAAAGAGATTATTTCCTTGCAGCATAATTTTTATTTCAGCGGTCGTAATTCTTTTCTCTTGTTACTCATCGCTCCCTGAAATACTATATGTTGTTGTTTATCGAGTACCCATTGCGGCTTTCATTAATTTAGATGGCATCATGTTTAGAGTAACCGAGGAAGAAAAAGCCGATATGTATATAACGTTGATAACAGATACTTTTGATGGAGATAAGAATAGAGAAACATTTCCAGGGTTTGCGACTTTATATATACAAAAAACCAATAGCCTGACAAAACCGATTAAAAATACTATCCAAGAATATTTTTCTTTAAAATCAGTCGGCGTTAAATGGATAAATGATAGGAAAGAAGTGCCAATCGAAGATTGCTGCGCGGGAGCTGTTGTTGACGGAGCAATTATTACTCTCGGAGAAATATATTTTCCCGGGGAAACGAGAGCTTATTCAATTATTAACATTTATGTAAATGGATTAGCCGCAAAAGAGGATGTGTACTATTTGGAAAAAATAAACGGAAAATGGCAAATAAGCGGAGATCCGATAAATATATTCATTAATTGATTATCAAGCCCGACCATGCGCTTGTAGCCCACCCCGGCTTCACCGTCCCCGACCTGACACATCCGGACGTGAGAGGAATTCGTCGCTGTAAGGGATCGGTGTAGGGAAAATCGGTTGCGATTACTTCCCACTTACGGTACGATTCCGCATGTGGAAACCCCTGCCCCTGCCTTGGCGTCTCCCGCTACGATCATCTTCCAATCCGCCAAGCTGGGCGACCTACCTCGGATTCTCAAAGAACTGGAGTGGGCCGAACACCTGCTCAGCGATGGCGTTACGGTGGGGCGAATCTTTGGGGTGAGCGGGGGCAACCTGGTGGCGCTGGCCTTCTCCTTGGCGCGGGCTGCCCAAAAATCCCCAAACATTTGGGGCAAAGCCCGCAGCGCGCCGGCGGATTTCGGCGCTTTTCTGCGCCATGCGCGCAGCCGCGACCTTCGCAGGCTGAAACTTAATCCCGCCTATGGTCTCTACACCCTGCAGCCCCTGCGGCGCTGGGTGGCTTCGCGCTTGCGCGCCTATACCGGCCGCGATGATTGGCGCATCTCCGAACTGGGTATGCCGTTGTACCTATGCTCGGTAGATCGTGACGCCATATTCTGCATGTACGGACCGCCGGACGACAACTTGCAATGCGATTACCCCTTCGTGCACATTCCCCCGCCGCAGGACGCCCCGCTCCTGGATGCGCTGATTGCCGGGTTGAGCACCCGCCTATCCACCGATACCCAGGCGGTGAAAGGAGCCTGGCGGTATGACTGCCGCCCGTCGATCGTGGATGCCGGGGCCATCGTGGCCGACCTGGAAGCCGCCGACCCGCGTCCCATCATGCGCGCGAGGCCTCAGGCCGCCGTCCGCCGATGGCCGATCAACTGGGTTACATCCTCCTTCATAATGCACTCGTCCCACGAGCGCAACCAACCGCTTTTGGCGGAGAGCTACCTGGATTTGCTGGGGCGTCAGCGTGGGTTGACGGAAGCACTCGCGCAAGCGCCGCGTTCCACGCCTCGCCCCCCGCTCCCTCCTCTCCATCCGGTGGTTGGCCATGTGGATTTGCCCTATATCGGCAGCACGGAAGCCTCCACCAATATGCGCCAATCGGTGGAAAACCGCGCCGCCCTGACGGCGCGGTTCCAGGAGATTCTCGACGGGCAGCTGGACGCGTTTCCCTTCGACCAGCCGGCCAACGTCATCTACGGAGCGGGCGGCTTTTCCGGCATCCTCGCCGGCATGGTCGCCACGCGGGCGGTGGATGAGGGCTTTGCGCGCGGGGGCGGCGAAGTCCGCCAGATTTACGGCGTCTCGGCCGGGGTATTGAACGGATTCTTCCACGCGGTTCAGCTCGCCGCCGCGCGGCACCCCGACGTGTATACCCCGGCGGCGCGCCGCGCCCTCGACGATCTCGACACCTTCATGGCGCACTGCGAACCCGGCAAAATCGTCTCGGTCAACCTCAATCCTCTTCAATTCTGGACCGGCTGGGCTAACCTGGGGCCGCTCGAGGGGTTCTTATTGGAGAGACTGGCCGCCTACACCGGGTCGAAGCATCCAGGCACGATCACCTTCGACGATATCGCCCTCCCGCTGACGGTGACGGCCGCCCGCACCGACGGATACACCGAGTTTTTCGGGATGACCAAACCCGAACGCGGCTTCGAGTGGAGCGGGCGCGCCTGGCGGATCGTCTCCGCCCCGGTCGTGCGCGCCGTCCTCGCCGGCTGGAGCATGAATACCTACGTCATACCGACCGTCCTGGACGGCCAACAGTACATGGACGGCGGCGGCGCCTTTTACGACCCGGGCCTGCTCGTGGCCTGCCTCGACCGGGAGCTGACCAATCTGCTGAACATCCACCTGGATGAGCCCGACGGGCATTCCTATAACCTTCCGCCGCGCATGAACCTGGTGAACATCCTTTTCGATACGCACAACCTCACCTTCCCCGAGCAGCGGCGGCGGATGCGCGCGGTGACCAACCTGCTCTTTGACCACTTCCGGCTCCGCGCGCAGGCGCAGGCGGCGGGCATCCCGCTGCCGCCCGACTTCCGTTCGCGTTGGACGATCGAACATTCGAAAGCCATCGACCTGTGGAGGAATCATGACACCCGATAAACTCTCCCGCAAGACGAAGCTGGCCTACGGCGCCGGCGACCTGGGGGCGGCGATCGTCACCGCCATCAACGGATTCTTCCTGCTCAACTTCCTGATCAACGTCGCCGGGCTGCGCCCGGGGATGGCCGGCAACATCTTCCTGATCGTGAAGATCTGGGACGCGGTCAACGATCCCATCATCGGCTGGCTGACCGATCACACGGTGAGCAAGCTGGGGCGCCGCCGCCCCTGGCTGCTCATCGCGGCCATTCCATTCGCGCTCTTTTTCTTCATGCAGTGGATCGTGCCACCCTTCGACGATGCGGGAAAGTTTGTGTATTACCTGATCGTTGCCGTCCTCCTGGATTTTGCCTTTACGGCGGTCAATGTGCCGTACGCGGCGCTTACCGCGGAACTTACCCAGGATTACGACGAGCGCACGCGGCTTTCCTCCGTGCGGATGAGCTTCTCGATCGTCGGCGGGGTGCTGGCGGCCTTTTTCCACGGGATCATCGTCAGCCAATTCCCCGATAATCCCAATCTGGGCTACATGACCAGCGCCGCGATCTGGGCGTTCGCCATCGCCATCCCGTGCTTCATCACCTACTTTGGAACCCGGGAACCGGATTTCGCCATCAACGCCAAGCCGGCCGCCGGCGGGCCGGGATTTTTCGAAGGCCTGCGGATCGCCTTCCGCAACAAGGCGTTCATCCTGGTCACACTGATCTATATGCTTAGCTGGCTGGCGATCCAGTTCGCCCAGAACAACCTGCAGATCTATACCAAGGATTGGATCAAATTGGATATGGCCATGTTCAGCTTTTTGCTGCTGGCGATCCAGTTCTCCTCCTTCATCTGGGTGTTGATCTGGGCCAAGGTCAGCGAGCGGATCGGAAAACAGAACGTGTATTACCTGGGTGCGGGCTTTTTCGTGCTGGCCCTGATGGGGCTGTTCTTCCTGCGGCCGGGGGACACGGTGCCGACGTTTCTCCTCGCGGCCATGGCGGGGATCGGCATCTCGGTCGGGTACCTGGTGCCGTGGAGCATGGTGCCGGATGTGATCGAGCTGGACGAATTGGAGACCGGCCAGCGGCGCGAGGGCATCTTCTACGGCTTCTTCGTTTTTCTGCAGAAGATGGGCCTGGCGGTGGGGCTGTTCGTCTCCGGCTGGGTGCTCGAACTCTCCGGATACATCAACGCCACGGCTGCGGTTCCCAACCCCGTCCAGCCCGACTCGGCGCTTCTGGCGATGCGCGTGCTGATCGGCCCGGTCGGTGCGGCGGTTCTGCTGCTGAGCTTCCTGGCGGTGCGCGCCTATCCGATTACGCGCGAAAAGCACGCCGCGATGCGCGCGGAGCTCGAGAAGCGGAAGGCGGCGGCCGGCCGATAATCCGGCAGCGTGGCATCGGTTTGAATGCCCGCAGAAGCGCGCCCCGGAGCGGGACGCTTTCTTGGCATTGCAAGCCCGGGACCGTGCCAAAGACACATTCCATCGGACGGGTATTCCATTCAGGGAATGACCGCGCATTACGAATGAACAACCGCGCGGCAAGCCGCGCGGTATCCGGGATCGCAATCCCCAAGAACGAAGCAGCAAGCCCCGCTTTCTACAATAGCCTCAGATGAGGAAAGCGGGGCTTGCTGCGGGGTATTCATCATCCCGCGAACGCGGGATAAAGGTCGGTCTGCACCGGTTGCGAATGGATAGTGGACCTGTTTATGCGGAGCGGGGCGTGGCTTTCGGATGCGCCGGGAGGCACCCGGGTCAGAATAGAGAAGGAAAGCCTTGACAAGTGATGATTTTTAGTGTTATTATCATTGACTATACGTTCAACCAATACAAAAGAGGGTGAATATGTCGCCACGCGGGCAGAAACTGAATGAAAAAATGCGCGCCGAAGCAATCCAAAAAATCACCAAAGCCGCTCTGGTGGTTTTCGCGGAATACGGGTTTCACGGCGCCACCATGGAACAGATCATGAAGGTTTCGGGATTGAGCAAAGGCCTTGTGTATCATTACTTCCCTTCCAAAGAGAAGATTTTCTTCCATCTCGTGGATACGGCGCTCGAGATATCGAGGAACACCTGGAAGGAAGCTCTGGAATCGCCGGGGACCGCCTGGGAGAAGATTGAAAAGCTTTCTGAAAACGTGGTCAGGGTTGCCTTTACCGATGAGTCTTCCCTCTATTCCATCATCATGGTACAGGCCTCGACCCAGGGGAAGGGGATCCCCGGGCTCATGGAACATATCTATCAAAGCATGGATTACTACAATGAGCTTCCGCCGCTCATAATGGAAGCGCAGAAATCGGGGGAAGCGGCGCCGGGCGATCCGGAACTCCTCTTCTTTGCCTACGTCGGCTTGGTTCAGGGTTTTGTCCTGTTTTTGCTCAACAACGATGAGATGAAGAAGAAAATCACTCCGCAGATTTTAACCAGTGTATTGCGCAACCCCGGGAAACCCGCATAAGGATTTTCCCCAGAAGGGAACGGTAAAAAAATGAAAACAATCCTCATCATCGGCGCCGGCATCGCCGGCCTCTCGGCCGGCTGCTACGGCCAGATGAACGGATACAAAACCCGGATTTTTGAGCTGCACGACAAACCCGGCGGACTGTGCACCGCATGGAAACGCAGGGGATACACGTTCGACGGCTGCATAGAATGGTTAATCGGCACAAGACCGGGGACTGCCGCCAACCGCATCTGGCACGAGCTCGGCGCGGCCCAGGGGAGAAAGTTCATCCACCATGAGGTGTACCAGCGCATCGAGGGGAGCGACGGCCGGTCGCTTTCGCTCTATACGAACCTCGACCGGCTGGAACGGCACTTGAAGGAACTGTCTCCGGGTGATTCAGATGTGATCGGGGAGTTCTGCGCAGGGGCGCGCGGTTTCACCCGGTTTTTGGATGTCATGGGAAATCTCGAAGATCCGGCCGGCCTGCTCGACGGGATCAAGATGGGCCTGCGGATGCTGCCCTTCCTGGGCAGCCTGCGCAAGTACAGCAGGATGTCGACGGAAGAGTTCGCCGCCAAGTTCCGCGATCCGCTCCTGCGCCTGGGGATCTGCGCGGCGGTCGACGACCTGCGGGGAATGCCGGCGATGACCTTGATGATGATCCTGGCCTTTATGCACGAAGGCGACGGCTGTTTTCCCGCCGGCGGTTCCCTCGAGTTTGCGCACGCCATCGAACGCCGCTATCTCGATCTCGGCGGCGAATTAAGCTACCGGTCGCCGGTCGAGCGGATCCTGGTGGAAGACGACCGCGCCGTGGGAATCCGCCTGACCGACGGAATCGAACACCGCGCCGATCTCGTGATTTCCGCCGCCGACGGACACGCGACGATCTTCGACATGCTGCAGGGCCGATACGTCAACGACAAGGTGCGCGGGTATTATCGGGAGCTGCCCATCTTTCCCTCCTGGATCCAAGTCTCGCTCGGCGTCGGACGCGACCTCTCCGATCCGGCTCAGGCGGTGGCTTACCTGCTCGACGAGCCGCTGGAGATCGCGGGCGAGAAGCATCCGTACGTCCGATTCCGCCATTTCTGTTACGACCCCTCGCTGGCGCCTCCCGGCAAGTCGGTCCTGGTCGCTGCGTTCTCATCCGATTATGCCTATTGGAGGGATCTCGGTGAGGATCCGGAACGGTACGAGTCGGAGAAGAAGAAAATCGCCGCCCAGGTCATCCGGGTTTTGGAGCGCCGGATGCCGGGCTTTGCGGAGCAGATCGAGGTGGTCGACGTCTCGACGCCCCTGACGGTGGTCCGCTACACAGGGAATTGGCGGGGCTCGCAGGAGGGTTGGATGATCACGACCGAGACCGTCGGGATGGTCATGGGCAGGGGGATGGAGAAGACGCTGCCCGGCCTGGGGGATTTCTATATGTGCGGGCAATGGGTGGAACCGGGCGGCGGCGTCCCCACGGCGGCGGGCTCGGGCAAGGCGGTGATCAAGACAATCTGCGGTAAAGACAAGAAAAAATTCCGCGTTGTCCTGCCGGCGGAATCGTCGCTCGCTCAGAACCGGCTTCCCGTTTACTCTCTTGGAAAGGAAAGGTAAACCCATGAAGAAAATCATCATTATCGGCGCCGGCATAAGCGGGCTTTCGGCAGGCTGCTACGCCGCCATGAACGGCTACGAGGCCCGGATCGTCGAGGCGCACTCCCTCCCCGGGGGTTTGTGTACGACCTGGAAGAGGAAGGGGTACTCCATCGACGGCAGCTGCCACTCTCTGGTGGGGTCGGGTCCCGCGAGCTCGGATCATAAGATCTGGCGGGAGCTCGGCGCACTCCAGGGGCGGCGCTTTGTGGATTACGAATACTTCGCCGGCATGACCGCGCTCGACGGAAGGGTGTTCCGGCTCTACACCGACCCCGACCGGCTGGAGCGCCACATGAAGGAGCTCTCGCCCGCCGACGCCGCGCCGACCGAGGAGTTCTGCGGGTACGTCCGGCGGTTCGCACATTTCAACCTCCCCGTGGATAAGCCGGCCGAACTGATGGGCTTCCTGGATGGAGCGAAGATGATGCTTGGCTTCCTGCCGTTCATGAAGCTCTTCGGCCAGCTGGGATCGCTCACGCTGGAATCCTTCGCCGCCCGCTTCAAGGATCCACTGCTCCGCGACGGAATAAAGTACGCGAACTACGGCGCCCCCGGATCGCTCTTTACCATCATCATGCCCCTCGGCTGGATGAGCCGGAAAGACGGGGGGTATCCCATCGGCGGATCGCTCGCGCTGGCCCGCGCAATCGAGGCGCGTTTCACCGACCTGGGGGGAACGGTCTGCTATGGCGCACGGGTGACCAAGGTGCTGGAACGCAGCGGCCGGGCCGCCGGCGTGCGGCTCGAGGATGGAACGGAAATGGAAGCCGACACCGTGATCGCGGCCTGCGACATGAAGAGCACGCTCACGAATCTCCTGGATGGGAGCCGGATCGACCCCGTCCACAAGGAGCTCCTGGATACGGGCACCGTCATCGGTCCCGTCATCCAGGTGGCCGTCGGCGCGGGCCTCGATCTTTCGGGCAGCCCGGCCGCCCAGTTGGAGGCCTTCCAGCTGCCGAAGCCCATCTCCATCGGCGGGCGTACGGTCGATTGGTTCAACTTCAAGCACTATGCCTACGATCCCGATATGGCGCCCCGCGGCAAGTCGGTGCTCCTCAGCATGTTCCTCTGCGATTGGCCGTACTGGGAGAAGCTCAAGGGCAACCCCGCGGCCTACCAGGCGGAGAAGGAGCGCACCGCCGAGGCATGCATCGGGGCGTTGGAGACGCGCTACCCCGGCATCCGCGCCAAGGTCGAAATGGTCGATGTTGCCACGCCGCTCACCTATGAGCGCTATACCGGGAATTGGAAGGGGACCCACATGACCTGGCAGACCAGCGAGGAATTCCAGAGGCGGCACCCCTTCATCCCGAAGACGGTTCCCGGGCTCGATGGATTCTACCTCGCGAGCATGTGGAC
>CAZFPL010000104.1:0-10338 GCA_964521085.1 uncultured Anaerolineales bacterium
CTAATTTCTTGCCATATTCATTTAAATATTTCTTTGTTCCACGTTCTCCTGCTTTGATGGTTTGGCGCGATCTTGTCATATATCCCCCTTTTCTTGACTCATTTTATCACTGTGGCCGCCCAACGGTTCGCGGTTGAGCCTGCCCCCGCGAGAATGCGCAGGTTCGGTTTGACCTTTGAACCTGCGCGATTATGAAGCGGGGGGCCAGAGCCTGCCCCCGCGTGTTCCTGGCGGGGGTCGGTTCCAACCGCGGGTTGGGCTGTTTTTAAAAATTCAATACTTTTTCCGAATCGCTTATCCAATCGACCAATTGTTTCATTGAGCTGATTTCTGTTCCGGTGATCAATTCAGTTCCTTTAAGTCCTCGTGCTTCCGAACACGTTCCGCATAGCTTTACTTGACCACCTTTATTGATAATGCCCATTAGCATCCGTTCAATATTATAATATCCTTGCGGTGTTGATTGTTTGGGCAAAGCACAGGTTACAGCATCGGCCATTAGGAATATTCTTATTTCCACATTGGGATACTCTTTTTGCATATTCATAGCGATACGCAGTGCATTATATGGACGTTCGGATCCATATGGCGCATCGTTAATTACTATTAATACCTTCATTTCATCCTTCCTTTCTTCCTACCAAACCATAATGGTATGGAGGTAAGTCAATGATTTTTCCATCAAATGTAAAACCGGCTTCAATTATCCAATTTTTGCATTGCTCAGGACGGGGCCTAATATTCATTGAAGGTCCCCGTGGGGTGGATGGATCGTAATTCCAATGAATAACTCCTACTTTTCCTACATTTGACAATATTCGTTTTGCTTCATTTAATATTATTATCGGGTTTTCAGCATGTAAAATATTAAATAGCATCGCGAATTCACAGCAGTTATCATCAAGTCCCGTCCCCTTTGTAAAGAAATCTCTTGCAATAACCTTTATATTTGATAATTCGTATTTCCTTACTTTCTCTGTAGTAATATTTATCATTTGTTCATCGATATCAATTGCATAAACCAATCCCTTTGTTCGTTTTGCAGCTGGAATAGTAAATGTTCCATATCCACATCCGAAATCAACAACATTACCTGATAGATTTATTACACCTAAGGAATTTAGAATATATTCAGTATTGAAATATTCTTCCCACATTTGCTCATCCGGCATTCCACTTTCTCTTGTCTTCATATTGCCTCAACATATACGTTGATCGTAAAACAGCCCAACGGCTTGGCGCTCAGCCGCGTGGCCCGACTTCTTCCAGAAAGCATTTTACCCGCAAATAAAGAAACGCATTTAATCAATTTTTCGCCGCGCCTTGCCACGTCGGCTGCTGCGCGAGACTGTGTAAAAAGGGTGAATTTATTGAAAAAAATTTTATTTTTCCCCACTAGGCGGATAAAAATCACCTCTTTTAGGGACAAGATAGAAAAAAGAGTCGTAAAATAGGAATTTTCCCCCACTAGGATTTTTATCTTTGAGTTTTTACACGGTCTCGCGCCTGGTTGGGCGGAATTAGCAATTAGAATGCACACGAATATGAGTAATAATTTGAAGACGTGAGAAATAAAGGCGATTTATTGCATTACATAATATCATCCAAATCTTGTTAGTTATTGATATGACTTAGTGCATCCAGTAGTTGAGAGATAAGTGTTTTCAATATTGGATGGGTTAATTCAAACTGTTTTAGCCTTTTCTTAAGGTGATTAATAGTGTTGATATTAATATCTAATTCATTCCCTCCGGTTCGGTCGAGATACTTTCGTATCTCTGACTCTAGTTGGGCTAGCAATTCATGATCTCTCTCGTTGACTGATTGATCATATTGTATTTCCGTTTGAAGTTTTTCGATTAGTTCTCGCAATTCCGTGGCATCCATGATGCAAATACCTCATTTTGGATATTGACCTATCCCTTCTATTTTACACTTGTTCCTAGCTTATAAAGCAATTTTATCAGCTGCGTAAATTATGAACCGATTTCGTTATTTTAACACTAATATCCTTTAAATTATTTTTTGCGGGATATTTTATATTATCTGATAATAATTTTCTGAACGTAAATTATTACCGCCCAACGACCTGCACATGAGCCGCTTGGCCGACTTGACCTGCCAATTACCACCAAGCATTGTACTTTGATTCAAGGACGAGGATATATCCAACGAAGACACTAAGCCGAAGGCCAAGTCGGCTCCATGCGCTGGTTGGGCCATTCTTGGTAATAAGACATGTCATTGACTTATTCCACTTTTTTACCCAAATATAGAACAGTTAAGTACGGTTTTTTAAGTAAACCACCATTATGTTGAAATACCTCTGCAATCCCTTTGAATAACTCATTCCGAGTTTTTTCTGGAATGCATATATGATCTGAATATGTGTTTAATAGTCCAAGATATTTTTCAGTTGTAAATGTCTTCGACCATTCCACTCTATGGACTGAAACATCGGTGAATTCACCGCTGTTATTTATAGCTACTTCTCTCTGTTTTATTACCTCTTCAATTTTTTCACGTTGTTTCGCTAAATCAGGGACATGTTCCTTATAAACATCTTCTATTTCTTTATCAATAGGACTGTCAAATCCAACGTACATATTCCAGAATAACGCGATATATCTTCCTGATTTTAAAGACTTATTTACTTTTCTGTATCCAATGGCTGGATCTACCCAATGAAAAGCTTGTGCGGATGCTATGAGATCAAAATAATTTTCCTTTACTTTCCAGTCTTCAAATCTGGTTACTTCATAAGAAATATCAGGATAATATGCAAATTTATGCTTGGCTACTTCTACAAGGTTGTTTCCAGGGTCTATACAATGGACATTATATCCATTTTCGATGAATAATTTTGTGGCCTTTCCTGTTCCACTTCCAATTTCTAATATTTTTCCAGATTTTGGAATCCTCGTAATCGAATGAATTATTTCAATTATTTTTGATGGATAACTCGGGCGATATAAATCATATAATTCCGCTACAGAATCAAAACTATTTGAATCCCTAACCCAATTATTTTCGGAATTATTATATGTGTTCATGTGATTTTGGTTTTATGGCCCAACATGTTATTAGGCGGAAAAGGCATCTACCGGCCCAGACATTATCCTTCCGGTAATAACATTCCGATTATTATACAGAATTCCTGCCGGAAGGATTTTATCCCTACCGGCAGGAACGGTTATTTTCGGACAATTCTACTCTGTAAACCAAGTTCTTTTACACTTCCAAATGCAATTTCCCAAACCCCTTTTTCTTTGTTCCATTTGCCGCCTTTTTCCCTTATTTTCCTTTGGATTTCTTGTTCCCCAATTCCGACCTTTACTTTAACAATTGTGGTCGGTGGAATTTTCTTGGGTTCCCATTTTTTACTATCGGTAACGATCTCAACGGTTGTTATCTTTTTGTGCTTTTCTAAATCATAGTAATAACGTACGAACAAAAGATCCGGTCCAAATTTATCAACCAGCTTTTTAGTGCCTCGCAGGCCTGCTTTTATGGTTTGACGTGATCTTTTCATATTTCCCCCTTGGAAATAAATTTTACTACTTTTAGGTTTTCCGCCCAACTACGTATTAGGCCTCTTTCAGCCGGCTATCCGCCTGAAGATTAGCCGTATTATACATGCAACATAATACCCCGTTAAAGGCAATTAGGCCTCGTGGTGTCATCTACGTTCCCTCTGCAGAATATTTCCATTGATCATTTACTTGAATATGCGGGAGAAAAAAGGAAGATTTGCCAATCGGAACTGATACTTCTCATGGGAAAAGGGAAATTGCATGCTTGCCCCCCTCTCGATAGACCGGTATACTCCCGCCCATGCCCAAAGACCTCAATAACGCTGTCGACCTCGGGGGAACCGACGACTCCGCCCTACCGAGCGGAGACGCCGGATTGTGCGACGCGTTTGTGCCGGGCATGGAAGAAGGGCTTTCCGTAACTTCCTGATCCGCCCTCAAGGATGCGCGTAATGCTCCCCGATTTCCGCATTCAACAGCGCGACGCTCTCCTCGAAATCATCCGCACCATCACCCAGGAACTGGACCTGGACCGGGTTCTGGAGAAGATCCTCCGCAACTCGGTCGAGATCCTCAATGGCCAGGCGGGAATTATCGCGCTGCCCGAAGGCGGGCTGGCGGATCCATCCTCCTGGCGGATCGCCGCGTCCGTGGGCGTCGCGCCCGCCTTCCTGAAATCCCTTGAAGCCATCCTGCGCGAAATTCCCCAAACGGACGATCCGAAACGCCGGCTCCTTCCGGAAATCGACCGGCGCCTTCAACAATTGACGCGCAAGGCTTCGCAGGGCTGGCTGGCGAGTCTCGGGCTGCCGATGGTGACGCGCGGAACCGTCGTCGGCGCGGCCTACATCTTCCGCACCGGGCCGGTCCGTTTCACCATCGATGAGCGCGCGCTGCTGCAATCCTTCGCGGACCAGGCGGCGGTGGCGGTTGCGAACGCGCGGCTGTTCGCCCAGGTGCGCGAGGAAAAGCAGCGCCTGGACGCCATCCTGGATTCGTCCGCCGACGGCATCGCCATCCTCGGACCCGACAACCGCATCCAGCGCTTCAACCGCACGATCGCGCGCCTGGCGTGCATTCCGGCGGAGAAAGCCATCGGCGCTGTGCACGACGATGTGCTGCGGTTCACCTCGGTGCAAACCGGGCGCACCCTCTCGCAAGCGGAAGCCGGCGGATGGCCGCTCTCGGACCGGGCCACGCTTTACCTGGAAGCCGACCTGGTCCGCGTATCCGGCGGCCCGATCAGCGTCGGCGTCACCTATGCGCCCGTGTTCACGCAGGACCGCAATCTGCTCAACATCGTCGTTGGAATGCGCGACCTGACCCATTTCCGCGAAGCCGAGGAGATAAAGGATACCTTCATCTCCATCATCAGCCACGAGCTAAAAACGCCCGTGGCTCTGATCAAAGGCTACGCCAGCACCCTGCGCCGCAAGGACGTACAATGGGAGCGGAACGTGGTGGAGGATTCGCTTTCCGTCATTGAGGAGGAAGCCGATCGCCTGACCGCGTTGATCGACGACCTTTTAGATGCCTCGCGCCTGCAAGCCGGCGGGCTCGCCCCGAACTACGGGGAAGTGGATGTTCCCCGGCTGGCTTCCCAGGCCGCGGAGCGCCTGACCCGGCAATATCCGGGCCGCACGATCCGTGCGGATTTCCCGCATGATTTTCCAGAGGTCTCCGCGGACGAACAGCGGATCAGCCAGGTGATCACCAACTTGGTCTCCAATGCGATCAAATATTCCACCGCCGAATCGCCGGTGGTGATCCGCGGCATGGCGTCTCCCGATGAGGTGACCGTCGTAGTCGAGGATCAGGGGTATGGGATCGATCCGAACGATCTGCCGCATGTGTTCGATCGTTTCTACCGGGGGCCGGAAACGGCGAAGCGGATCAAAGGTGCGGGGTTGGGTCTGTATCTCGCAAAGGCCGTCGTGGAAGCGCACGGCGGGCGGATCTGGATCGAATCCGAACCCGGAAAAGGCACCCGTGCGTCCTTTACACTTCCACGCACGCCGGAAACCGCTGCATGATTATGGGAAAAACCATTTCCAACCGCAAAGGCGCAAAGGACGCGAAGGAATTCTTCGAATTCTTTGCGCTCTTTGCGGTGAGAAAGGTTTCCGGGTCGTCTTGATAGGAACCTCCCTCCCGGGTAAAATCCAGCATCCCTCCCTCTGTTCCAAGTCCGTTTGGAGAACCCATCGAAAGGGAATCCATGCCTCCCATTCAAACAACCATCCAGTGCCCGACCTGCGGGACTCCGCAGCCGGCCGTCATCGAGCAGGTGATCGATGCCGTCCGCGATCCCTCGTCCAAAACGCGGTTGCTGCAGGGCCGGTTGAATTTCTTCCATTGCCCCGGATGCGGGTTTCAAGGAACCCTGGCTTCTCCGCTGGTGTACCACGACCCGGTGAAGGAATTGCTTCTCACCTTCGTTCCCCCCGATTTGCGGCTCTCGCCCATCGAGCAGGAAAAAATCCTCGGCGGGCTGACCCTGCAGGTGGTGAATTCCCTGCCGCCCGAACAGCGCAAGGGATATCTCCTGCGCCCGCTGGCGATCCTCACCGCGCAGGGGTTGATGGAACGGATCCTCGAAGCCGACGGCATCACCAAAGAGATGCTCGAGGAGCAGCGCGCTAAATCCAAATTGGTCAGGGACCTGATCAATGCGGAAGGAGATGCGCGGCTCGCCCTGATCCGCGAGCAGGACGGGCGGATCGATTCGGACGTGCTCGCCCTGCTGGGCGCCATCGCGCGCTCGGTTTCGGCCAAGGAGGATAAACCCTTTGCCGACAAAGTGCTGCGGGCGAGGGAAGATGTGTACCAGCACTCCACGGCCGGAAAGCATTCGCAGGCTCAGAAAGAAGAATTGGAAACCGCCGCCCGGGATTTGGAGGTGCTGGGAAAAGAGTTCAGCCTGGAGGCGCTGGTCCGCCTGGTCGCCGCAGCTCCATCGCTGGACCGGGTCACCGCGCTGGCCGCGCTCGCCTGGCAGGTCATGGATTACCCGTTCTTCCAGCGCTTCACGGAAAACATCGAACGCGCGGCCGGGACCGAACGCGAACGGCTGACGGCCATCCGCGACCGCGCGCTGGAGGAGGTCCAGCGCGTCCAGCAGTCCGTGCAATCGGAGATGAATCTCACCGCCGGAATTCTGCAGAACATCGTGCAGGCGCCGGATCTGGACGCCGCGATCGAGGAATCCCTGCCGGAATGCAACGATTTGTTCTTCGCCGTACTCGAGGCCAATCTGGAAAGCGCCCGGCGCAATAAGCAGGAGAAGGCCATCGCGCGTTTGGAGGAAGTGAAAACGAAAATCCTTGCCGCCCTTGAAAAATCCCTGCCCCCGGAGCTGCGTTTCGTCCGCGACCTCCTCGGCCAGGAGAACGACGAACAGGCCGAGCGCATGTTAACCGACCGGTCGGCCGAAATCACCGATAATTTCGTTGCGGCGCTGAAAGCCACCGTCCATGATTTGGAATCCACGCCCCAAGAGCCGCTGATTCAGCGGATGAAGAAGATCCTGACCCAGGCGGAAAAACAACTGGCGCTGGCGAAGTTCACGGAAAAGTAGACCATACGATCTCCATCCGTGGCCGGAGTTATTCCCGCCTTACCCGGAGATCACCGATAACTACTCAGCCTCTCCCTCATCCCATCCTTCTCCCAGCATAAGCTGGGAGAAGGTGGCTGAAGGCCGGATGAGGGGGGTCGGGGTACGTCGCCAAGAACCGGCGACCTACTCGACCGGCCTTTTCCCTTATCCCACCCAGAAATTAAAGCTGAATAACATCGCCGACATCCCCATGATCAGCAGGCTGGCGATCGTCCAACCCCGGTCGAATGCCCGGCTGCATCCGAGCCGGCTGAGCGCGATGAATACCGCCGGAGCGGCCAGCATGTAGCGTTCCATGCTCTGCGCGGATCCGCTGAGGACCGACAGGATGACCACCGCCAGACTGAAGAGCGCGATGAGGGGATCTTTTCGCCACAGCGCGATGCTGGCCGCCAGGGTGACAAGGACGACAAATATTTCAATGCCGAAATAGACCCCGGCGGGACGATTGGTGGTGGCAAACCAAAAGCCGGCGATCCAGGTCAGGATGGAGTTTTGAATAGATAGAAAACCCCTCACAAAATAGAAAGATTGCAGTTCGGCCCAACCTTGGCCGAGCGCCGAAAACCGCCACAGCGCATACGCCCCCACGGGCGGCAGAACAAACACTCCTTGCAGGATCCATTTCCAAGAAATTCCCTGGAAGCCGGTTTTTCGAGCCGGAGAAATCCACCAGGCATACGCCAGGGGAAGCGCCAACACGCCGCCGTAGGCGCGGGTCCAGGCGGCCAGTACGGCCAGGAGGGATGCTCCGATCCATTGCCCACGTTTCATAAGCGCGAGTGACCCAAACGCCAGGCCGATGAACAATCCCTCGGTATAAACCTGCGCCAGGAAAAAGGCGGAAGGGAAGATCAGCAGATAAAAGACGGTCCGCAAACGGCCCTCTTCGTCGAAATACCCGCTTGTCAGATCATAAAGGGCGATCATTCCGGCCAGTGTTCCCAGCAGGGAGAGGATGACCCCGGCCAGCGCGGCGGTGGCAATCAGGTTCAACCTGAAAATTCGAAGGGGATAAGCCAGCGCGCGCATCAAATAGGGATACAGCGGAAAGAAGGAATAATTGCGCGCGGTTTTCACGCCGGTTTCGGGATTCGTCTCGCGTCCCGCCAGCGGATCGTCGTATCCGCCCACGGCGATGCCGAGGTAATATTCGGAATCCCAGGCGACCTGCTCGTTCAGGAAGGGATCCTGAAGATAGACCGACCGGCGCTCACTATTCGAACGCGTCAAGGTCTGGGACCAGATGACCGCGGTATCCGGCCGCCGAATCTCAAAACGGGCGGTCGCCAGACGCTGTAACCCGTACAGGACGAGAAACCAACCCAGCCAGATGCCTGTCATGACAAGGATGGATCGTTTGTTCATGAGACCTCCGGATGCGCGCAGGTGCAGGTTGTTCCCGTCGTCTCTTTCCCGGACCAAAACGCCCCTGAGACGAGGGGCGTTTTGCACTCGGTTGATTTTACTGCAAGGGATAGAAGATGAACAACGTCACCGACAGCGGAGCCAGTTCCACCGGATCGCCGTTTTTAAACTTCGGCGGATTGAAGTATTCCGCATCATGCGTCTCATCGAAAAGGTAGCCCTCCGCCATCGCCATCTCATCGACCTTATCCAGACGGAGAATCATCTTTACCGCGGCGTCACCGCGGTTTACGAAGATCGCCGTCACGGCCCCGTCTTCGCGTTTCGCGGCGAACAAAGAGACCATCGGATCGTCGGCATTCGCCGCCAGCAGATGGTTGCCGAATCGTTTATAAATTTGAAACACGTAGTAGCTCGGCCGGATGCTGTAGGACGTCATCAAGGCATGTCCGGCGCCCGAGCTCCCGGTTTTCAGGGTCCAATACGCCAGAAGCTCCGGTTTCTGGCGGATCATGCGCCCGATCACATCCGCCGTCCAAAGCGCTCCCAGGAACGAATCCGGCGAGGTCTCCGCTCCGGATACGTTGGACCAGTTCGAGTTGTATTCCATGATCCCGACCGGCTTTTCCTTGCCGGTGACTTCCTTGATCACGCGCCGCAGGTTGGGGATGATGCTGTCCCATTCCGGCGTATTGGCCAGCAGTTCGGCCTTCGATGGCGTTCCGCAAGTTGGGCAGGAGGGGAACGGATACCGGTGGACGGTGACGATGTCCACCAGGTCGGCGTTCACCTTCAGGAATTCGCGCAGGTAATCCTTGCCGCCGGAATCCTTCGGGTCGAAGGAGGGATCCCCGTTGAACTGGTGGGTATCCGGCCCGTAGAGGATGATCTTCGGATCGACCTTCTTCATCGCCTGGGCGAATTCCCGCCAGCGCTTCGCGTACGTTGCAGCGTCCCAGGTTTGGCCCGCCAGGGTGGTGTCGGCTTCGAAGAGGCTGGGTTCGTTGCCGATGCTCCAGTATTTCACGCCGTACTTCTTCTCGACATTGGCGTACCGCACCCATTCGGCCGCCGCTTCGGGCGTGCTGCCGGGAAGCCGGAGGGTGATGCTCGGCTCCGCACCCATCATCTTCGCCTGGCCGATGTAGTTGTCGAGCTGGGAGGTCGTAATGTCGTTGCGGTCGCCCCAATTGCCGCCCGGCCAGCGCAGGAAGGTGATCCCGGCGTTCTTGGCCGGTTCGAGGTTGTTCACGCCCAGGTCCGCCCACGGGCCATGGTTGGTTCCCAGGACGAATTTGCTGATTTCGCCGAGATCCGAGGAGGCATCGATGAGGAACACACCCGTCGGGTACGACGTCGGCGTTCGGGCGAACTCGATCGCCTCGCAGGCCGTCAGGAGGACGCAACCGCAGAGGGAAAACGCGAAAATCCAAGCCTGTGTTTTGAGCGTCATAAATTCTCCATTCCGGTGGTGACGATTCCCCTCATGAAGAAACGTTCCGCCGCGGTAAAAAGGACCGGCGCGGGGAATTTCTCGCCCGCATGGAAACCCCTCCCGGCTTCCGGGTTTTCCTCCGGAATCCACATTATACCTTCCAGCAGGCCGTCGGTTGCGAACCGAACCCTCCATTGCACTCATCGGATGTGCCGTCCGCGCCGGATTATCCGCCGAACCGGATGCGGCATGTGCCGGGAAAAACGCTCAGCCTGACAAGGCGTCAGGCTGAGGAATATGCGCTGCGGAAAACCGGGCGAGAGGAGAGCCTTTTTCCGGCCGGCTTACTTCTCCACGCCGGTGATGACAATGCCCTGAACGAA
>CAZFPL010000105.1:0-9976 GCA_964521085.1 uncultured Anaerolineales bacterium
AACATCCTAGTATATGGATTATAACCACATATCCATCATCATGATATGCGGATTAGCTTATCTGCAATTACCTCATATCGCGTACAAATATGGATTTATTCCGTTCTTTAACCTATTGCCGCAATAATCCGGATGCGTTTGAGCCTTTTACCATCACCCGCGCATGATCAAAAAACCTGGCGTATCCTTTCTTGTATTCCTTCCTACATTTCCCCCCCTTCTCGCCCCCGGCCCACTCCCTCTCTTTACTCGGGATAAGCCCGCCGGGGGATCCTTATTCTCCTTCGTGTGCTTCTGATCTTCTTCATGCCCTTAGTGTCCTTCGTGGATTCCGGTGATTTCCCGTATACTCCCCCTTGGCACGCATTTTGCACCCTCTTTCCGGGAAGGATCGGCCCCATTTCGGGCCTCATTCTATTGCGATGACCATCCGGCGTCTGACCGTCCTTTTCTCCCTCTGCCTTGCGGCGCTGTTCCTCTCCGCCGTAGCCAGCCCATCCGGCATGCCCATAGGCGCATCCGCGCCGCCCACGCCCGAGGACCGCGCCCGCATCGAGGAGCTCGTCGGGGAGGCGGTCGCCGCGCATACCGAGGTGATGGCCTTCCATATCTATGAGGTCAAGGTGGAGGAGATCCTCTTCTCCGACGACGGCAACTGGGCGCTGGCGACCCTGGCCTACATCCAGTCTGATTCCCCCGAACAGATCCCGACCGAACCGGGGATGGCGCTCGGGCGCCGGACGGCTTCGGATTGGACCGTGACCCTCCAGGCGGACGAGGATTGGAACTCCGTACTGGCATCCACCCCGGACGATCTCGTCTCGCCCGAGACCAAGAAGCAGTTCGCCACCCCCTCGGATGCCGAGACCCACGCAATGCAAAAGACGCTCGGCGGCTACAAGCTGCCCTGGCCGGCTGGGGTCAATCAGATGCTCACCCAGTCGGTGAGCCACTCCTCCTCGATGGCCTACGCCTACGATTTCTACAATCCTTCGCAGCCCATGTGGCCGATCGTCGCCGCGCGCACCGGCACGGTGAAGTATGCCGTGTGGACCTACCCCAACGGCTATTACGACGGCGACGGCAACCACTCCAACTACCTGGTCCTCGAGGACACCTCGACCGTCCCGACTTCCTACCAGATCTACCTGCACCTGGCGCAGAACAGCATCCCGGTCGCGTTCCGCACGGTCGGGGCGCGGGTCTACCGCGGCCAGTTCCTCGGCATTGCCGACGATACCGGCTATTCCACCGGGCACCACCTGCACTTCCAAGTCCACACCAATCCCGCTTCCTATTGGGGCAATTCGGTCGATATCACCTTCGACGACGTGGAAATCAACGGCGGACGCCCGCGCCGGGTGGATGAGGCCGCCTGGTTCGGCGGCCAGGGCGCGAATTATTACACCTCGGGCAACCAGTCCGGAACCGATTTCACCCCGCCCACCGCCGGCATCACCGCCCCCGCCGATCAGGCGGCGGTGAGCGTCTCCACCGTCCGGCTCGAGGGCTACGCCACCGATTCCGGCAGCGGGTTCAGCCACGGCTACTTCATCGCCAATTCCGGCAGCGGCTGGGAGCAGGTCGGCCCGATCCAAACCTCCTCGCCGTTTTCCTACGATTGGAATTTGTGCGCATCCGGGGTCGAAGCCGGCGCGGTGAGCATCTCGCTCCGCGCCTGGGACCGCGACGGCAATCCCGTCGACGGCTACCCCGGCCTGCGCTCGATCGTCCACACGGCATCCTGCCCGGCTCCCCCGCCCGCCTGCTCGCCCACCGCGGACCAGGTCGCGCTCTTCGCCGAGGTCGGTTTCGGCGGAGCTTGCACGGTAAAAGATATCGGGGATTACGCCAACGGTTCGGTCCTGGCCCCGGTCGGAGGCGATCAGGCTGCATCCATCCGGGTCGGGGCGAACGTGATCGCCACGCTCTATTCGGAAAGCGATTATTACGGACGGGTGGAGTCGTTCGATTCCGACGACCGGAACCTTGAGGACAACACGATCGGCGCGGGCACCGTCTCCTCCCTGCACGTGACCCAGCGCGATGCGATGCCCGGCCCGGCGACGATGCATTGGCCGCTGCCGGGCGCCACCTTCGAACGCGGCGACGCGCTGGTCTTCTTCTGGCGCACGGGAGTCTCGGCGTTGTATTCGGGGCTGGAAATTTCGACCACCGGCCCGCTCAGCGAACAGCGCCTGCCCTACCGCGCGCTGGACGGCGACGCCACCGCAGCCCTTGGATCGCAGACCTGGTACCTCATTCAGCGTTCGTGCTCCGGCAGCGCGGACTGCCTCAGCGAGTGGCGCGACCGGGGGTTCAACGTCGTCGCCGCGCCCGCCTGGCCGGCGGCCGTCAACGCGCCCTTCAACGATGGAATCGAAGGCGGCGTCTCCACCTGGAGCGCAAACGGTTTCTGGCGGGTGGCGGCCACCCCCGTCGCGGGCGGGACTCATGCCTGGGTCTACAACCGCGCCTCGGATTCGACCTACAACAGCGGCGCGGCCAACTACGGCTTCCTCACCTCGCCGCCGGTCTACATTCCCGCCGCGGGGTACGCCCTGCGCTTCAAATATTGGAACGACACGGAGACTTCGAATCCGCACTGGGATCAGCGCCGGATACAGATCGCCGTCGACGGCGGCAAGTACGTCAACCTCTACCAGCTCACCGACGACAAGCAGAGAACCTGGCAGTCGGGTCCGTTTATCGACCTCTCCGCTTATGCCGGGCACACCGTCCGCGTGCGCTTCGCGTTCTACTCGCTGGATGAATACGGCAACGCCAATGGTGGCTGGGCGATCGACGATTTCCAGGTCGCGCTGCAATCCGCGCCGGCCTGCGGCGATCCGAATGAATCGAACGACACCGCCGCCACCGCCACCATTCTCGCGGGCGCTGCGCTCGGCGGCCAGATCTGCGCGGCCGGTGATATCGATTATTACCGCTTCACCGCCACCGCCGGCAGCCGGGCAGTGGCCAAGCTCGAGGGATACTCCGCGCTCAAGCCCTACATGGAGTTGATCGATCTCGACGGGACAAGTGTCCTGGCCGCGTCCGACGGCGGATCGGTCGGGTATCAGATTCCCACTTCCGGCACCTACTTCGTCAAAGTGTATTCGCAAAATCATCCGGCGGAGGGTGGAACCGATCACGGTTACACCATCCGTCTCACCACCGATTCCGATATCCCGGCGGTCTCGTGGGTCACACCGTCCGGGTCCGGCCAGTTCCTTTCCGCCCTGCCTGCCAATCTCGTCGTCTCGGCGAGCGACGGCGGCGGAGTGGCCAAGGTGGAAATTTTCAGCCACAACTCCGATTGGGCAACTTCTAATTGGACGCCCGTCTGCACCGACACCAATTCCGTCGACGGCTGGTCCTGCCCGCTCGATCCGGCCACCCTGCCGGAGGGCACATCGCTCGCTTTCCAGGCCCGCGTCACCGACTGGGCCGGCAACCAGGCCGTCGCGATCGTGTGGGGAATCTCCAACGACCGCACCGCCCCGGCCCTGGCCGTCACGCCGCTTCCCGCCCAGCAGGATTCGACCGTCGTGAATCTCACCTGGTCCGCAAGCGATTCGTTCTCCGGCCTCGACGGCTTCGACGTGCAGACCCGGGTCGACGGCGGATCGTGGGTCGATTGGCTCACCGGTCTCGCGCCGGACGTGCGCTCGACCGTCTACGCCGGCCAGCCCGGCCACGCCTATTCCTTCCGCATCATCGCCTTCGACCGCGCCGGGAACTCCGCTTCCGCCGAAGTGGGCACGTCGATCAAATCCTGCACGCCGGATTCGTTCGAGACCGACAATTCCGCGGGCTATTCAAACCTGATCCAGCTCGGAGTCCCCCAGCGGCACACCTCCTGCCCCTCCGGCGACGAAGACTGGGTCTTCTTCCAGGTGACCGGCGGCACCACCTATTTGATCCGCGCCCTCGCCGCAGGCCCCACATCGTGGGCGATCCTGGAACTGGTCAACTCCAACGGAACGACCATTTTGCTGCGTGCGCTCCCGCCCTCCACCAGCATGATCGGACAGGGCGCCGCGATCTGCTGGACCGCGCCGCGCGATGGAATCTTCTTCGTGCGCGTGCATTCGCAGGACGCGATGGCCGCCGGCGATGAGACCGCCTACGATCTGATCGTCTCGACCGGCTATTGCGGGTTCCTGCCGGGCATCCTGCGCTAGTGTAAAATCCACTTACCCCACCCCTTTCCCCTCCCCAGAATGGGGAGGGGAAAAAGGGGAGGGGTCAGTCCCACTCTATGAAACTCATCATCCAAATCCCCGCTTATAACGAAGAGCAGACTCTGCCGGCCACGCTGCGCGCGCTTCCCCGCCGCCTGCGCGGCGTGAGCGGGATCGAAGTCCTCGTGGTCGATGACGGCAGCACCGACGGAACCGCGAAGGCCGCCAAGGCAGCCGGCGCGGACCGGGTCCTGACGCTCCCCGCGCACCGCGGGCTGGCGGCCGCGTTCGCCGCCGGTCTCGAGGAAGCGCTCACGCGCGGCGCTGACATCATCGTTAACACCGACGCCGATAATCAATACTCCGCGGAAGATATCCCCGCGCTTATCGAACCGATCCTCGCCGGGAAGGCCGCGCTCGTCGTCGGCGACCGCGGGGTGGCCAACCTGAAATGGTTTTCACCCGGCAAGCGGCTGCTCCAGCGCCTCGGCAGCGCGCTGATCGGCTGGGTCTCCGGGTTGCGCACGCCGGATGCCGCCAGCGGGTTCCGCGCCTTCTCGCGCGAGGCCGCCCTGCGCACGCTTGTGATGAGCGGTTATTCCTACACGCTCGAGACACTGATCCAGGCCGGCGCGCGCCGCGAGGCGGTGGCGTTTGTCCCGGTGCGCACCAATCCGCCCGCGCGCCCCTCGCGCCTGGCCACCGGCACGCTTCATTATCTGGTCTTCTCCGGCGCGACCCTGCTGCGCTCGTTCGTCATGTACCGCCCGCTGCGCGTGTTTTCGATCATCGGCGGTTTGTTTTTCCTCGCCGGTCTCATCCTCAGCGTGCGGTATTTGTACTTCGCCGCGTCCGGCTTCGGCGCGGGGCACGTCCAGTCGGTCATCCTCGCCGCGGTCCTGCTGATCGTCGGGATGATGGTCGGCCTCATCGGGCTCGTCGCCGACCTGATCGGTTTCAACCGGCGCATTTTGGAAGAGGATCTTTACCGCACGCGGAAGATGGAGTTAGAGAGGAAGAAAAAAAGCTGACCCCTCCCTCCCCACCCCTAACCCCTCCCCATTCCTTCGGAATGGGGAGGGGTTAGGGGTGGGGAGGGTAAGGATTTTATGCTCACCATCCTCGTCGCCACCACGTCCTTCCCGCGCTGGGAGGGAGATCACCGCGGCACCTTCATCTGGGAAGGCTGCCGCGCATTGGCTGCGCTCGGAGCGCAGGTTCGCGTCGTCGCGCCGCATGCCAAGGGCGCAAAAACGCACGAGGAACTCAGCGGCGTGGAGATATTCCGTCCGCGTTATTTGGCGCCTGATCGATGGGAGTTATTGCTGGAAACACCCGGCGGGTTACCGGTGCTGTGGAAGGAACGCAAGCTCGGCCGCCTGGCGGTGTTTCCGTTTTTTGTTTCGCATGCGCTGGCCATTTCCCGCCTCGCCCGCGGCTGTGACCTGATCCATGCCCACTGGGTTCTTTCCGCGTTTGCCTCATCTATCACGGCTTCGCTGCATCATCGGCCGATGGTGTGCACCATCCAGGGCAGCGATGTTTATCAGGCGATGCACCTTCCCGTGGCCGGTTCTCTCGCCCGCTCCGCGCTGCGCCACGCGCGCAAGGTGATCGCGCTCAGCCGGTCGCTGGCCGGTGCGGCCGCCGCTCAGGGCGTCGACCCGCATAAGATCACAGTTATCCCCAACGGCGTGGATGCGAAGATGTTTGCGCCGAACGGAGTCCCGCGCGAGCCGGTCGTGCTCTTTGCCGGTTCGCTGACCCAGCGCAAGGGAGTTATGGGTCTGATCGATGCGATGGCGCTCATCCGCCGCCGGTTTCCCTCGCACAACCTGGTGCTCATCGGCGACGGCCCGCAAAGAAAGGAACTGGAATCGAAAGTTGAGAAATCCGGCCTTTCGAATTCCGTCCGCTTTACCGGGAGTTTGCCTCCGGCGGAGGTCGCGCGCTGGATGCGCCGCTCCGAGTTGTTTGTGCTGCCCTCGCTGGAAGAGGGCCAGGGTGTGGCGATGCTTGAGGCGCTTGCCTCCGGCACTCCCTGCGTAGCATCGAACGTCGGCGGGATTCCCGAAGTGCTTGACCCCGAATGGGGCGCGCTCGTCCCGCCGGGGGATTCCTCCGCGCTGGCTTCCTCCGTGATGGATCTGCTCGCGCGCCCGGACCGCGGACGCGCGATGGGGCAGGCGGCCGCTGCCGCCGTGCGCGAGAGGTACGACTGGCCCGTGATCGCCCGCCGGATCCTCGATGTGTATGCGGAAGCGGCGCAGGCTTCGCGTTCCACCTGATTCGAAAGTGGGAAATTTCAAGCAGGTATGATATGGTAATAGCGGTCTGGCATACACGCCGGTCGAGTAGCCCGCAGGTTCATCGCGGGCGTATCGAGACCATTAACCAAATGAGACGCACGAGCTTGGATCCTGCGTAACGAGATGGCGGTCTCGATACGCACAGAACGCTACTCGACCGCCTTTTCCGAAGTGAGGAAATCATGATTCACCGGCTATTGATCCACCGGAAAACCCTTATCGCCGCCGCCGCCGTGCTGGCCGCGCTTGTTTTTTCCGCGCCGCTTCCGGCGCGCGCCGCCGCCACCGCCAAGCAGCTCAGCACCAACTTCACCTTGGTCAACCTGGATAAGGACAATCCCGCCACGGGCGCCATCTCCTACCTGCTCGAAAGCGGAGCGGCCTGGCCCGGCGTCTCGGCCGGCAACCTCAGCTTCAACCTGCCCGCCAACGGCGGCTCGATCCAGATCAAACAATATTTCGATCCGACCATGCAGCCCGGGCGCGGTTCGGTGGTGATCGCCGCCGACCGTCCCGTCGGCGCCATCGTCCAGATCCAGGCCCGCGGCCAGACCCCCACCCAGGGCGCCTACACCGGCTTCCTCGAGGGGCACTCTGTCTACTACGTCCCGCTCGTGGCCCGCAACCGCTTCACCCTCAGCGGCACCGGCAACAGCCAGATCATCATCCAAAACGCGGACGCCGAGGCGGTCACGGTCACCGTGGAACTGATCCCCAACACCGGTTCGACCGGCGGCTACACGCGCACGATCTCAGCGATCCAGCCCGGCGTTTCCTATTATTACGATCTCACCGAGGAGACCAACCTGCCAAATAACTGGATCGGCTCGGCGGTCGTCACCGCGCTGGCCTCGCGCAAGATCACCGTCGTTTCGAATTTCTTCCAGGGTCCCGACATCCTGCAGACCTTCAACGCCTTCCCGCAGGAGGAACTCGGTCCGGATTGGATCGTGCCGATCTTCTTCTCGCGGCTGGATAACGGCCTGAGCACCGTGATCACCGTCCAGAACATCGGCGGGGCGGAGATCGCCGCCGGCGCGCTGGCGATGCACTGCACCACCATCTGGGGCAACACGCCCACGGAACTGGATTTCACCAACCCGACCGCGATCGCGACGGACGGATCCTATTCGTTCAATCCGATCGGCGACGCCCAGCTCTACCCGGTCGCGTGGGCCGGGACCTGCGAAGTGGAGGCGGCGGGCGCCACCCTCGCGGCCATCGTCCAGATGCGTTACTACAACTCGCCCAGCGGCGTCATCGGCGCCTCGGCCTACGAAGCGGTTCGCGCCGGCGGCACCGACCGGGTGATGTTCGTCCCGCTGGTGGCCAAGGTCCTGCCCAACGGGTTTGCGAGCGTGGTCGGAATCCGCAACCTCGGCGCTTCGGCCACCACGCTGCGGCTGGTCTACATCCCCGCCACCAACGGCAACTGCCCCGTCTCCACTTGTGATATTAACCATGATGGGGTTGTGGATGCGGCGGATACGATCATCATCGACGGACTGGTCATCCCCGGCGGGAGCAGCCTGCAGCGCAACCACCGCCTGGGAACGGGAACCTCGAGCCCCGAGGCGGAGAACGCGCTTCCCAACAATTGGGAAGGGTCGCTGCGGATCGAGAGTTCCAGCCAGCCGATCGACGGCTATGTCCAGCTCACCTATTACAAGAACGTCAGCGGCGACCAGTTCATGGCCCACCGCGTCTTCACCCGCGCCCTCCCGTGATGAAGCGTTCGCTGCTTGGCTGCATCGTAGTGGGATTGATCCTGGCCGGCTGTAAGCCTTCCCGCACGGCCACCCCCGCGGGCGTTGGCCCCTACCCCGCAGGCGGCGACTACTTCGGCCCGGTTGCGACGGACGCCGAAAAAACTTTGCTCACCCCGATGCCGCCCGCCGACGCGCCCGAACCCGAAGGAGGAATGGCTTCGGTTTCCGGCGCGCTTTATTCCTACACGATCGGAAAGGTCATCTCCGAAACGATGTTCTATCTGACCCCGGCCCAGGGGGAAAACCGCGACGCGATGCCGCCCTTCCTGGCCGGCCCGGATCCGGCCCGCGGCGACATCACCGGCCGGTCGGACGTCTACGGCAACTTCTCTTTCACCAACATTCCGCCGGGGAGCTACTTCCTGGTCGTCTCCGCTCCCTACAATTGGTGTCCGGCGGAGGTCGCGCCGGACAATCCCGCCGCGCGCCTGATCCGCCTGCAAGCCGGCGACCGGCTCGCCCTCGGAGTCGTCTACGTCTCGTGGCCGTGAAGGAAAACCCTTCTCACCGCAAAGACGCAAAGGACGCTAAGTTTTTTCTAATTAAAAAAAATCTTTGCGACCTTCGCTTCTTTGCGGTAAAAAGGTTTTGAGGGAGCAGCCTATGTGTACAAAGAAATTTGAGAACCAATTAGAAAACATATTGCGGGATGCGCACATCGCCTACCGGCGCCAGCCTTCCATCGGCGGGCTGCGCCCGGATTTCATCGTCATCGGCCCGCACGGGGAAAAAGTGGTCCTCGAGGTCAAGATGTGGGATCCGCGCGGAGGCAACACCGCCCGCGCCTTCCACCAGGTCCAGCTGTATAAAAAGGCCACCGGCGCCGACCAGGCGCTGATCGTGATGCCGGACTTGAAGAAGAATTACAAACGCAGGGGTGTCATCAAGCTCGAAACGGTCCTGCCCACGCTTCAAAAATTATTCAAACTGCCACAGGAAGGTCAGCCCGCCGCACCGGCTCATCCCCGGGATGAAACAGGCGGAGCGAAAGGCCCGGAACGCGCTGCAGCCCGGCCGCGCCGCCGGCCGCGGCCTGCGCCCGAACCCGCCGCGTCCAAGCGGATGATCTTCGCCGCGATGCCGTTTGCCAGCGAGTACGACGACACCTACTTCATCGCCATGTCGCACGCCGCCGAGCAGGTGGGCGCCGAATGCAAGCGCGTGGACCGCAAGGAGTTCTCGGACGATATCGTCGCGGAGATCAAACGCCTGATCACCTCCAGCGCGGCCGTGATAGTCGACCTTTCGGAAGCCAAGCCGAACGTCCTCTACGAAGCCGGTTTTGCCCACGCGCTTCGCAAACCGACCGTGCACATCTGCTCCACGCCGCTCTCCGAGCTCCCCTTCGACGTCCGCAACTGGAATACGATTCCCTACCGCCGCGGCCAGACGGCCTTGCTGCAGGAACCGCTCACCCGCAGGCTGAAAGCCGTGATGGGAAAGGAATAACAAGTAGTAGATCGTCATCCCCGCATGGCCGTGGGCATAACGAACTTGTAGACTGCCGTTATCCCCGCATGTTTTTAGCGGGGATCCAGGGCACGCGTCAAGGAAACAAACCTATCGATTCCAGGATGCCCGCCAGGTACACGTGGGCATGACGAGCATTTTGAATTCGTTCCCGCATGTGGAGGTGTGACAACCTTATGGATTGCCGTCATTCCCGCGTGCACTTAGCGGGAATCCAGTCCATTCGTCCAAAGAAAAATTC
>CAZFPL010000106.1:0-9716 GCA_964521085.1 uncultured Anaerolineales bacterium
TCTTGGGGGTTGCGCTCTGTGATACCGCGCGGCTTGCCGCGCGGTCGTTCATTCTCCCGGTTTCTCAAAAAACCACAGCAGCGTACTGCCGTACTGGCGCCGGTCGAATTCCGTAAGATGAGTCAGGGGAGGCTCCCGGATCTCTTTTGGGTGGATCTGGACGACGGCCAGACCGTCCGGGGAAAGCCATTCGCTGCGGCGGTCGATCGTCTGCAGCGCCTGAATCCAAAGCCCATGGTATTGCGGCGGGGCGATGTAGATCAGATCGAACGATTCATGCTCGGCGCGATCCAAGTAACGGAAAGAATCGGAGCGGATTACGACGGCCCGCTCTTCCAAGCGGGTGATCTTCAAATTCTCGCGGATTGTCTGGATCGATTTCGGATCGATATCCACAAAAACGGCGCGCCGTGCGCCGCGGGAAAGCGCCTCGATCCCCACTCCCCCCGTTCCGGCGAATAAATCCAGGAATACGGAGCCCTCCAGCTCACCGGCCAGAATGTCAAACAGGGCGACCTTCACCCTGTCCGTAATCGGCCGGGTCGAGGGACCTGGAACGGATTTTAGTTTTCTTCCTTTGGCGGAGCCGGAGATCACCCGCATGGCGGTGGGGAAACGAGACGGGTGGTCATTTACGATTCCGAGGGGATCGGTCTCCAGGCAGGATCCGTCTCGATCGAACGGTCGGCGGTGATCCGGCGCGGTTCTTGCGCTCCCACAATCGGCAGAAGGTAGATATCGCGGTTGTTCTTCACGTTCATATCGAACATCACCCACTGCCCATCCGGAGAAAACCGGGCGACGGTCGTGCCGTTATAGGCGGGACTCAATTCATTCTTCTGGCAGGTAAACCGCGAATCCACCGGGCAAATGACGACCTGGCCGCGGGATCCCAGTACATAGATGATGTAATTGTTCACCGACCAATCCGGGCTCATCGTGGTATAGGAGACGGTGGAAAATTCAGTGCGCCAGGCATTCTGCGGGTCAATCCCCCCGGTGAAGATGAGCGGGAGGCTGCCGGCCATGGTGACGAAGATGATCCGATCGCCGGTCGGCGCCCAACGCGCCTGAAAATCGACCGCTCCCGGCGTGCTGCTGATGAGAATGCGTTTATCGCCGTTCGCATCCATCAAATAAATATGCTGCCGGCCGTCCTGAAGCGAAGTGACAAGGATGGATTTTCCATCCGGTGACCAGGCGGGATCGTAATCGCCGCCCGGCACTTTCGTCAGCGAGGTCCTTCCGGAACCGTCGGCGTTGATCCGAAAGATGGAGGTCTTTATAAAAGATCCATCGATCGACTTGCAGGGTGAAGTGAAAAGAAGTTTTTCCCCGTCCGGCGACCAATCCGGTTGGCAGGCTCCCTCCGGTTCATCGGTGAGCTGCTGAAGGTTGTCCCCGTTGAGATTCATGGTGAAGATCTGGGGAATCCCATCCTTTCGGTCGGAAACAAACGCGATCGACCGAGCCCGGCCTTCGGGGGTGATATTCTCGGTGGCGGTCTCGGTCGGCTCCGGTGTATCGGTGCCGCGTTCGGGTGTCTGGGTGGGCGCTTCCGTCGCGGTCACCGTGAAGGTGGGGATCAGCGCCGTCTCGGTTTGAGCGCCCGCGATTACCGGCGGGGTTCCTTGAGAGATCGATCGGATCATCGCCAGGATTTCCGGCCCGCGGAAGGCGAAGAGAATTCCTGCGGCGATCAGCAGGATCAAAACGAATAATCCGCTCAGCGCGCATCCCCACGGGAATCCCTTCTGGGATTGGCGTTCCGGCGGCGCGGCCGCCTTCTTGGGTTTGACCGGCGGCGACTTCGCGGACGCGGCGGAGGCGGTTGATATGGGTGGTTTGGGAGGTGCGGATGCGGTCGATGGTTTGGGAGGCGCGGATACGGTTGACGGCAACGGGCCGGTCGGCAGGGCCTGATGCAGCGCTTTTTGGAATTCACCGATGGTCTGGAAACGATTTTCTGGGAGGACTTCCAAGGCCTTTTCGATGGCCGCCGCAACGCCGGGGGAAACTCTCGAATTTCGCGTCCGGATCGGGGTGAGGGTCCTTTGCCCCAATGCACGTTCCAACCCGTCTTCCGGCATGGCGCCGGTCAGGAGGGTATACATCGTGGCTGAAAGCGCATAGATATCAGTGCGCGAATCGGTGCGGCTGGCGCCGTACTGCTCCGGCGGGGAGTATCCCGGCGTCATGGCTTTGGCGCCGGTGGTCGTCGTGGGTCCCTCCAGGAGGCGCGCCAGGCCGAAATCCACCAAGACCGCCCTGCCTTCGGATGTGATCCGGATGTTGCCGGGTTTTATATCCCGGTGCACGACCGGGGGCTGGCGGTTGTGCAGATAGTGGAGTGCGTCGCAAATCTGACGCGCCCAATCCACCGTCAGGCGTTCGTTGGGCAGATTCCCTTTTTCAATCCGCGAACGGAGGTCGTCGCCGTCGATGTAATCCATCACCAGGTATTGGCCCTGGCCGGCGATGACGAAGTGGTCGGTGACCCGGGGAAGGTTTGAATGGCGAAGGCTGGCAAGGATCGTCGCTTCGCGCCGGAATTGGCGCGCGTATTCTTCGGTGGTGAACAGGTTTTCCTTGACAGCCACCGGGATGCCGAGGTTCTCGTCGAGGGCCTTATAGACGGATCCCATTCCGCCGCGGCCCAGCACCAAGTCGATCCGATACCTTCCGTAAAGCAGATACCCTTTTTCCAGTGCCATGTTTTCCTCAGAAAACCCTCGGCCGAACCCGCTTGTTTCTCCAACCCCTGCTCGGATCAGCCACCGCAATCCTGACGGACCGTTCGGAATAAAATTATATCAAACCCGGCGATCTGGTTCATGTTTGTGGACGGCGGATCCACTGGGAAAAGGCTTTGACAATTCCGCCCACCTTGTGCCATACTTAATCCGGTCCGTCCCGGACGGAACACATCCATGAGCAATTCAACTCCTCCCCCGACCGATGCCCTGACTGCGGCCACTCAGATGGTGAAAAACGGCCGTCTCGATCAGGCCAGGGAAACCCTCATGGGGTACTTGGTGAAAAATCCTTCCTCGGAGCAGGCCTGGCTTCTAATGAGTTACGTCCTCTCCGATCCCGCCAAACAAAAAGACTGCCTCGAACGGGTTCTTCGAATCAACCCCAATAACACGGTTGCGCAATCCAAGCTGGCTCATTTATTGGGACGAAGAACAGAGGAGTTGTTCAGAAAGTCAGGGGCACCTCCAACCGCCATCCCTTCGAAACCTGAGCCGGAGCCCGCACCGGAACCCACACCGGAACCGCCGCCGGAACCCGTCATGGAACCGAAACCGGTTCCTGCCGCGGTTCCCATCCCGCCTCCCGCCGAACGCCCGGTCGCCGTTCCGTCCCCTGCCAAACATCCAATCGCCGGTCCGCCTCCCGTTCCCACAGCTCAAATTGCTCCCGAACCGGACAATCCTCTGGCCGCCCTTGTTCCTTCACCAAAGAAGAAGTCACTCTTCTCCGGGAAGTCGTTCCGCATTATCACAATTGTCCTTGTGGCTCTCATCCTGGTCATCGCCGCCGTGATTTTCTACATCGGCGTCATCGGCCCGGCAATCAATTCACTTTCGATAACCCCCACACCGACGCTTGCACCGGTTGTCCTTCCAACATATCTTCCACCAAAATTCACGCAGACTCTCACTCCCACCGAGACCCCTACTCCGCCTCCGACCTTTACCCCGACTCTTACTCCCACTCTTGTACCTTCCGAGACTACCATCTCGTAGGTAAATCGGCAGTAAAAACCACCCGAAAAAAACGGGGTATAAAATTCTTTCTATTTCCGGTCATCAAAAACTTCCATTGCGTTGCATACTGCAGGGATCCAAGAAACCACTTGGAATGAGGAGGTTACCACATAGCGATAATCAATCCAGTACTAAGGTACCATAGGGTGGACATAAGGACGACAAGCCATTCCATAATAGGTTTTGACCAAATCCTGGGGCGTTGTTTCGTAAGGTCCGGGCGGAGGAAATCGGCGATCTTGGCACCGGCTGGCGGACGGGGATTACCAACAAGGAATACCGAATAGACCAGGATGCATAGAACCCCGATCCACCCCGCCGCTTTGGGAAGGATCTGCGTGCCGGCCGGCTGCAGCCAGATTCCTATTGTAAACAGGATAATCGTGAAAAACCCGGCATCAAAGAAAGATAGCGCGGCACGGACGTGCGGTTCGAGTTTATCCATGGAGAAAACGCCGATCAGCAGCAGGGAGACCGCCGTGCAAAGACCGGTTGCCATCCCCAATTTAGCCCACCAATTGTCAATGGATAATCCCAATCCCAGGGTGAATGGGATGAATAATCCGCCTGCCGCAATTAAGCATCCATTGAACATCCTCGCTCCCTTTGAGACTCCCACTTCGCCAAGTTCGGAGACGAAGTGGTTCAGCACGGAATACCTTTCACCGTCCCGTCCGTAATAAAACGGGATGGGGATGACCAATCCGGCCATAACGATCACGCAAGCCAGAATTCCGAAAAATTCAAAATTATTCAGGAACAGGGATGACAACGATGAGCTATCCATGAATGCCCGGTTTGCACTCCTGTCTTCCCGCCATTATAGTCCGGCGGAAAGTCCGCCATTCCTCCGCCCCGCGCGCTTATCAAGGATCCTCCATGCAGCCGTAGGAAGCATAGAATAAACAGATTATTTTTTTCTCCTTATGCGCTTTTTGGGCTGATCGAAACCCGTTGGATAATCATTCTTTATCAACGGATTCAAGCGCTGGCTTTTGGGTATGATTTTTGATATATTTGCGGCGATAGGACAATCCGATTGCGGAAAATGAGGAGTCTTTTTTCTACTCATGGTGGAGGCGGTCACTCTTTGTGGCCGCCTTTTTCTTTTTGGCCTCGTCCGAATATGTAATATCAAGGCGGAGCAGGAAAGGATGTCGGCATGAAGGCTCATCCGCAGGCCTGTTGGAAGAAATTGCTTCGCAGCCTCTACGACGAGCGGCAAACCGGGTCTGCACTGGAGGAAATGTCCGCGCTGTTGAAAAAACACCGCGCCGCGTCGGCATCCCCGGATACACGCAAACGCAACCTCACCGAACGGGATGTGATCCTCATCACTTACCCGGATCAGATTCGGAAGGCCGGGCATTCTTCGCTGGCGGTTTTATCCGATTTCTGCGGGCGGTACCTCCGAGGATTGATTTCCATCCTGCACATCCTGCCTTTCTATCCCTCCTCCTCCGATGACGGATTCGCGGTTACGGATTATCGCCGGGTGGATCCGGATTTTGGAACCTGGGCGGATATCTCCCGCCTGGGAAGGAATTTCCAACTGATGATGGATGCCGTCATCAATCATGTCTCCGCGCGCAGCGCCTGGTTTGAGGGTTTTCTGCGGGATGAAGAAAGGTATCGCGGTTACTTTATCGAAATGCAGAATCAGCCCGGTCTCGTTCGGGCGGTAAGGCCGCGTACTTCGCCGCTCCTGCACCGTTTCGAAGGCATCTCAACGGCGAAAACGGTTTGGACGACCTTCAGCGCCGACCAAGTGGATTTAAATTATCAGAATCCGCGGGTCCTGCTGGAGATGATGGACCTGCTCCTTTTCTATGCAGCCCGGGGTGCGGCAATCGTCCGGCTGGATGCCGTCGCTTACCTCTGGAAGGAAGTCGGTACTTCCTGCATCCATCTGCCCCAAACCCACGGGATTGTCCGCCTTTTCCGCGCCGTACTCGAGGAAATGGCGCCGGATGTGAAACTCGTCGCCGAAACCAACGTCCCGCAGGACGATGCCATTTCGTATTTCGGCGATGGGCACAACGAAGCGCATCTTGCATACAATTTCTCGCTTCCCCCCTTGGTATTGCATACTTTCCTGACCGGAGATCCCCGCAGGCTTTCGCAATGGGTGGACAACCTCCCGCCGCTGGACGGGCAAGCCGCCTTTCTGAATTTCCTCGCCTCCCACGACGGCATCGGATTGAATGCGGCAAGGGAGATTCTCCCGGAAGAGGATGTGCATACGCTGATCCGGGCGACCTTGGATCACGGGGGAAAAATATCCGACAAACGGAATCCCGACACCACGACCGAACCCTATGAATTGAATATCAATTATTTCGACGCGCTTTCCGATCCGGGCGGCGGTGAACCGCTTGAGGTTCAGGTGCGCCGTTTCCTTGCCGCGCACGCCATCCTTCTCAGCTTGGCAGGCATACCTGCGATATACTTTCACAGTCTGTTCGGTTCCCGCGGCTGGAGGGAGGGCGTCGAACAAACCGGCCTGAACCGAACCATCAACCGACAGAAATTCGAGCGCGCGGACTTGGAACGCGATTTGGCGGACGGGTCGGGGTTGCGAAGCCGGGTGTTCTCGGGCATGGCGAATCTGATCCGGGCCAGGATAAAATCGCCCGCCTTCGATCCGTACGGAATTCAGAGGACGATGGATTTCGGAAGCGCCGTGTTCGGCCTGGTGCGGATCCATCCTGAAACCGGAGAAAACGTGCTTTGCATGCAAAACGTGACCGGCAAGCGCCAGGTAATCTCGATGGATGCGGAATCGGTCTTTAAGCCGGCGTCCCCAGGCCAATCGATACTCGACCTTATCACCGGCACGCGGTCTTCTCCGCGCGAACTTAATTCGGTCCAGCTCGATCCCTATCAGACCTGCTGGCTTGCTTGGCGCGGCCGCCTCTCCCCCCTGTCGAAAAAGGAAAGGAGCCATCCGGCATGAATGCGAATCCTTCCTTCACTCCCTGCCATATCGGTTTCATTTCCACCCGCTTCGCCGGGACCGACGGCGTTTCGCTGGAATCTTTTAAATGGGCTTCCGTCTTGGAGCAATTCGGACATAAATGTTTTTACTTCTCCGGACAATCCGACCGTCCCGCGGAACGCAGCCGTGTCGTGCCGGAAGCATTCCACCGGCACCCCGTTATTGAGGCGATGAACCGGACCGCCTATGCGGGAGATTGGATTGCCACGGCTCAAGCCCGGGCATCCCATCCGGAAATTGTTCCCCTGTATCGGGATTATTTCTCCATCTACGTGCGCCCTCCGCAGATGACGCTGCAGATACAGGGATTGAAGGATATGTTCAAAGAGCGCCTGTACGCATTCGCCAAGGATTTCGCCCTGAACGTAATCATCGTGGAAAACGCGCTTTCCATTCCCCTGAACCTGCCGTTGGGCCTGGCGATCACCGAGTTCATCGCGGAAACCGGATTTCCGACCATCGCCCACCATCATGATTTCCATTGGGAACGCCGGCGCTTCATGGTGAACTGCGTCCGGGATTACATTGCCGCCGCCTTCCCGCCGAACCTGCCTTCCTTGCGCCACGTGGTTATCAATTCGATTGCCGCCGGGCAACTGGCTTCGCGGACCGGTTTGTCGGCGATGGTGATCCCGAATGTAATGGACTTTGAGCACCCTCCCGAACCGCCGGATGAGTATGCGCTGAGCGCCCGCGACGATCTGGGCGTGGCCGAGGGAGAGCAGCTGTTCCTCCAGCCGACCCGCATCATCCAGCGCAAGGGAATCGAACATGCCATCGAGCTGACCCGCCGGGTGGGGATTCCCGCCAAGCTGGTCATCACGCATGCGGCGGGCGATGAAGGCACGGATTACGAACGCCGGGTGCGGCAGTTCGCCGCGCTGCTCGACGTTACGGTCAGTTTCGAGTCGAAAATCGTTCAGCAAAAACGCGGCAAGACGCCCGACGGCCGGAAGATCTACTCGCTGGCGGATGTCTACCCGCAGGCTGACCTGGTCACCTATCCTTCGAGCATCGAAGGATTTGGAAACGCCTTTCTCGAAGCGGTGTATTACCGGCGCCCGATCGTGGTGAATAATTATTCCATCTATGAAGTGGACATCAAGCCGAAGGGCTTTTCCGTAATCGAGTTCAACGGCTTCATCGATGAGGTCACGTTGGAGAACGTGCGGCACTGCCTGACTCATCCGAAAGAAACCAAAGAATGGGCGGATAGAAACTATATGCTGGCGAAACGCTATTTTTCCTACTCCGTCCTGCGGCGGCGCCTGCAGTTATTGCTCTCGGATTGTCTCGGGGAAATGTAGGGTGTGAATAGGACGGCTGGGAAAGAACCCGGATGAACATCGTTCTGATGCATCATTCCGCTCCACCCGTCATCGGAGGGGTGGAAAGCGTGCTGGAGCACCATGCGCGCTTGATGTCCGCCGCCGGCCACCATGTACGAATCGTGGCCGCCCGCGGCCGGTCCTGGAACGAGGCGATCGAATTCGTCCGTTTGCCGCTGGTCGACTCGCTGGACGAGGAAATTTTCGCGATAAAAAAAGAGCTGGACGCCGGCCGGATTCCACCCGCCTTCCCATCCCTCGTGAACCGTCTGATCGGTTTGCTGCATTCCGCCGTTTCCTCAGCGGACGTGCTGATCGCGCACAACGTCTGTTCGCTGAACAAGAACCTTGTTTTAACCGATGCGCTTCACCACTTGTACCGCGAACCGAATTTCCCGCAACTCGTCCTTTGGCATCATGATCTGGCCTGGACGACGCCGCGCTACCTCCCCGAATTGCATCCCGGCCAGCCGTGGGATTTGCTCCGGGATAAATGGCCGGGGGCGATTCACGTGGCCGTTTCCGATTTGCGTCAGCGCGAACTCTCCACCCTTACCGGTATCCCCGCGGAGCAGATTCGCGTTGTTCCCAACGGGATCCAAGTGGAAGAATTCCTCCAATTGGAGGAGAAGACGGCCGGATTTGTGAATCGATTGAATCTTCTCCAAGCGGCTCCGCTCCTGTTGGTTCCGGTGCGGATCACTCCGCGAAAAAACCTGGAGCTGGCGATCCGCACGTTGGCCTGCCTGCGGGAGGTTTTTCCGGCCGCGTCCATGGTTGTCACCGGCCCGATTGGCGCGCACAACCCGGAAAACCAAAAATATTTTCAGGATTTACTGACGCTGCGCCGGACGCGGTGTATGGATTCAGCCTTTCACTTTCTGGCTGAGTTGGATGACGATTGGCTATCGGATACCGTCATCTCCGATTTCTACCGGCTGGCCGATGCGGTCTTCCTGCCAAGCCGCGAGGAAGGTTTCGGAATTCCTCTTCTGGAAGCGGGAATAAGCCGCCGGCCGGTTTTCTGCGCCGATCTCCCCACCCTGAAGGAACTGGGCGCGGAATCCGCCACATATTTTTCTCCGGATGATGACCCTGAGCGTGTGGCTTCTCTCATCGCAGGGCGTTTGCGGAACGATCCGATTTTCCGATTGGCGGAAACCGTTCGAGGAGGATTTCAATGGAATCGTATTTATCAGGAGAGGATCGAACCCCTCCTGAAGGAAGCTGCCGGCCGGTCGTCGATTCGCGGTAACGGATCATGAAAACCCAGAAATTTACCTCCTTTCGGACAATTCTCGTCCCGGTGGTGTACGGGTGCCGCGGGAAGGCGGCGCTGAAAGCCGCCATGGCATTGGATGCGAATGTCGTTTTGGTGGGATTGGTCAGGGTCCCATCCGGAAAATCGCTGAGCGTCGGAGCCTCGATGGCGCGCAAGGTTCGTTTCCGGATGATGAAACTTGCCGTCGGAAAAAAGATCCGGGCCCGGACTCTCGTTCACGTTTCGCACAACCCCTGGTTCGACCTGCGGAAACTAATCGAAAAAAATGAGCCGGACCTCCTGCTGCTGGAATGGAACGAGCACTTTGGCGCGCTGGGAATACCGCCCGAGGATGC
>CAZFPL010000107.1:0-2973 GCA_964521085.1 uncultured Anaerolineales bacterium
TCCGCGAGGGCAGGCGCTGCGCCCCCACATCCGCATGCCGTGATTCGATCGTTTGGTTCGTGATATCCATACGGATAAAACCATTTTCGGATTCCATAATCGTAATGATTGCGTGGATATGATTCGGCATAATTATAAATTCATCCAACGCGATTTCTGAACGGATGACCGCGGTTTTCAACCATTCCGCGCGGGCGGTTTCCCCCCATTCATTCAACCGCATTTCCCCAGCGATAATTTTGCCGAATATGTTCTCATGGTTTTTCGCGACAATGGTAATGAAATACACACCGGGTTGGGTGTAATCGTATCCCGGTAAACGGATTGATTTTCGATTGTGGATCGATGGATCGTGTGGCATGCCTCTCCCCCTATATGGAACGGTGCCGCTTACGGCGTCGGGGAAGGCTGGAGTGTCGTCGTTCCCGTCGTCGGCAGAGGGGTCCGGGTGGCCGGCGGTATGTACTTCTCCCCCAGCAGGCGCGCCTTTTCCTTTTTATATTCTTCATTCAACAGGCGCGCTTGGACGATGCCTTCCACCAGGACGCCCTGATCCGATTTGGCCATGAACGCAAGCAACGTATTGATAACCATGTTCATGTGCGAAATCTGATACGACCGCAGGGTGTTCAGGCAGTGGGACACTTCGAGCGCCTCGGCGCGGCGGCGGATCTCCTGCAGGTTGGGGATGATCTGCAGCAGTTGATCGGCCGGCGTCTGGGAGGCCAGCGCGGAGGCGTCATAGAACTCCAGCATGAGGGCGTCTACTAATTTGACGTCCCCGCGGATAAGTTCCGTTGCGCAGGGGTCGGTCGTTGCGGTCAGGGGCGCCGTGTTCGTGATGGTTGGTTTCGCCTTGGTCGGCGAGGTTCCGAACGGCTTGATCACGGACGAGCTGACCCCAATGATCAGCAGAATGATCGCGGCGATTACGAGGATCGGGACCAGCCGGCGATACGGGAAATCGCTGCTCGGGGTGGAAAAACCGAGGGACGGTTTCCCCGTCCCTCGGTTTTTGATTTCTTTCTTCTTCGCCATACTCTACCGCGCCACCAGGATGAAGGTTCCGGTGAAATTCACCTTTACGCAAATGCAATTGCCCTTCTGGTACACGCCTTCCAGGATCAGCATGCCGTCCTCGGGCGTATCCGGATGAAGCTGGAATACCTGGCCGCCGAATTGATTCATCGGCAGCTCGATCCATCCGCCCTTCCCGCTGTTCGCCGTGGGATCCCAGTACATAATGGCGAAATGCTTGCCCTGGCTGTCGGGGGGAATCGCGAAACACATTTGCACCGAGCTGCCTTCCGGCAGCAGGATGGAATCCCCGGCCGTGACCACCAAACCGGCGATCACCTCGACGGATTTCGGAGGATCACCGGGAAGGTCTTTTTCCTCAATCACGGTGACCGTGATTTCATCCTCGGCGGGGCATGAAACTTTTACGCGCGTCTGATCCGGGAGGATCAGGATGGCCCCGGAGTAGAGCTCACAATCCGGCAGCACCGGGTCGTCGCCCAGGCCGGAAATTTCCACCACCTGGTACGGCTTGGACGGTTCTTCCGTTCCCGGATTGCAGGAACGGGTCAGGTCGACGTTGTAATCGCCGTTGGTGTTGTTCAGGAAGGTAATGGTCCCGGCCAGCGTCGCCGAGCCGGTGGGCCCGGGGTAGACGCTGAATCCGTACCCGCCGTTATCCTGGTAGGTTCCGCCGTTGACGGTCACCGCGATGCCGTCCGGCCCGAAGCAGCCGAACACCCATCCGCTTTCGATCACCGCGCCGTCCCCGGTGTTCCCGCCGGCGGTGACGTTATTCAGAACCACATCGCCCGTGCCGACGACGAACAGGCCGGTATCGGCATTGATGAAAACGCTGTCCGTGACGGTGATCGTTCCGCCGCTGTAGGATTTCAACCAGGCTCCAACGCTGTCGGGCTCATTTTGGCTGTCGGTCTGCACGTTATCGAGCGTGATATTTCCCTCTGAGGTGACGGCCCGGATGCCGACCGAGCTGTTGCCGTTGAACGTGCTGTCGGATACGAAGATATTGCCGGCGCCGTCCGTTGCCTGTAGGTTCACCCCGACGGTGCCGTTGCTGGCGGTAACGGTATCCAGTGTGATATCGCCGGAGGAGCGGATATCCACGCCGGTCCAACCGTTTTCATCGACGAAGATATTGCTCAGGCTCACATTCCCCGTACCGGATTCATTATCGATGTAGATGCCGGTGTTGTTGCTGGAGGCGACAACATCGACAAGGGTGACGGACCCGGAGGAATAGATCAGCAATCCGTAATTCGTATTGTTGGATAAATTGCTGCTCGTGACGGATACATTGCCGGTGCCGCTGGAGTTGACGAGTTCCGCGCCGGAAGAACCGCCCTGGACGGTGACGTTATCCAGGGTGATATCGCCCCCGGTGTTGACAAAAATTCCGGGGTCCGGGCTGCCGGGCGGAAGATTAACAACCAGGTCGGCCAGCGTCACATCGGAATCCCACACCACCTCCACCGACACCGTGAACGTGGTGGTCCCGGTATTTCCGGAATAGCCGCCGGTGGGATCCAGATCCCACCCGCCGAACACGCTCAGCGTGCCCAACTCTGTAAGAACCGTGTAATCAATGATGATGTAACCTTCCGGTCCGGTGTAGTTGCCCGTCTGGAAGTAGATCGCGCCGTCGCCGTAGTAGGTGGCGGAATTGGCCTGGAGGAAGGCGATCAGATCGCTGATGGTTGCCTGCGCCGGAGTGCATGCCGCATCGCCCGGAACAGCGCCTGTCGGACACCAGACCGGATCGCTGTATTCGACGGTGACTTCGACCGGCCCTTCGCAGGTCGGGAGCGCTTCGTCCCCGGTTTCCCCGGGCACGGCGCCTTCTTCAACGGGGGCTGCTTCGTCCCCGGTTTCCCCCGGCACGGCGGCCGCCGCGTCAGCCGGAGGGATGCACTCCGGTTCGGGCGCGACGGTTTC
>CAZFPL010000107.1:3073-7846 GCA_964521085.1 uncultured Anaerolineales bacterium
CGGTTGCCTCCGGGTCAGGCGTGACGGTTTCCTCCGGATCGGGCGTGGCGGTCTCCTCCGGATCGGGCGTGGCGGTCTCCTCCGGAGTTAATTCCTCCGTCGGATCGGAAGCCGTTTCGGTCGGTGTCAGTTCCTCGGTTGGAGTCGCTTCCGGAGTCTCGGTGGAAACCTCCGTCCCCGCAGGATCCTCGGTCGGGGAAACAACCGGAGTTTCCTCGGGGGGCGTGCCGTCGTCGGCGAGGGCGCGCGCGGCCGACGAGAGTTGCATCAGTATCACGGCCAGGATGGTGATTAAGCTTAGCACTCGTTTGCTGGTGAGCTTCATATCCCTCCTTTTACGGAGACGGATATCCCGGTCAAAATAATGAATGATCCAGGCTTCCGTTTATAAAGGAACGGATGATGTCTGAAACTATAAAATTATACTGGTTCCATATATGACATGAAAGGGACAAATGACACATGACGCTTGTTTTTAGGGCGGTTTTCAGGCTCCATTGGTACTACAAATGCCGCCCTCGGCAGGCTTCGCCGGGTATGCGTAGGACGTTCGGGTGCCAATGTGAAAGATGACGCGTCAACCCTGCCGAGGGGATGAGGAATGTTATCATTGCGAGGAGGGCTGGTGACGCGCTCATTTGTCGCCGGCCCGACGAAGCAATCTCATCCTATCCACGCGGAGGAGATTGCTTCGCCCTAGCCCTCCAAAGATCGCGGAGGGCAAACCAGGGCTCGCAATGACAAAGGTCGGAGATCCTAGTCGCCGAAAATCTTCGTCGTCTTTCCACCCCACCCTTTCAGATCTTTTGCATGAAATGGACGACGCATCGGCATTACCGGCGGGAGAATGGAAGTTGTCATTCTTATTCCCCCGCTATGTTCGCTCGTCCCCTACTTAACTTCCACCCGGAACACGTGCAACACCCATTGCTCCTCGGGAAGATTCGGGCTCATGAGGTTTACCGCCCGGGAACTGCTGCGCAAAGCGAGGATATACTCGTCGGTGAGTTGTTCGCGGGTGAAGGTAAGAGTCCGATTCTCCAAGCCGGTGAGCGTGACCTGGGAAAATTCCGTCACTCCGGCGGCGGCAAGAAAATCCGGCACGATCGGCCCATTTTCGGATCTGCCGGCGATGGTGAGCGTTTGTAGCGGTAGATTGGATATCGTTTCATACGTCATGGTCACGCTGGAGCCGTCGGTCCGAATTACCGTAACCGGGGGCGCGTACTTGCTCGTGGCCGTTGTTCGCGATTCCGGAACGGGAGTATTCCCCGTGGACGACCGCGAGCCGGAACATCCCGCGAGTAGAATAAAAGCGGCAATTCCAATCGTTCGGATCATTCTTTTCAAAGTCATTTCTCCTCTTTCTTTTATGGTATCCCGATCCTCCGCGCCGCGCGCGCCTTCCGCGGACGCCGGAGGGAGACGATCTTCCGTGCAACAAATTTCCTTTTTATAGAATTGCATCGGTCTTGGATACGTCCAATTATAACGGAACGCCGCGCGGCACCACGGAGCGCAATCCCCAAGGTCTCCCGCCGCAAGCGGCGGGATATTCCTCATCCCGCGAAAGCGGGATCAACCGCGGATTCCCACATACTGGAACGAAAAATCAATCATCGAACGTTAATCAACGTAATGATGGACGGTATATCCAAGTTTTCCGACTAAGCGGATTTTGTCTCCCGGCGGCTGCTCCAATAATCGATTAATGGCAATATAGCGGCGGCCAACGCGGCTGGAATGACTGCGAACAACAAAACAAACATCCCATTAATACTCGGGATGGCCGTCGATTTATCCGACACCCATAAAAATCCGATCGCCGCCGTAAGCGCGGCGACTCCATAAACCACGGCTAAAATGTCGAAAAAGGCAAACCACATAAAACGTCTCATTTTTCGCGAGAAATACCGCTTGCGATACATGGCATCCCAAGACAAGTAATCCTGCATGGTTTCGATTTTGCGCGGAGCGCCATGGATCCTTCCAAAGGAGTCCAGCTGTTGAACCTGATGCCGGTATGCCTTCTCCAGATCGGTGGTGATCGTATGGGAGCGAAAGAAGGCCGTCTCTATTTTTTCGCCGCACGGGAAACCCGTTTCCAGGACCGCATCATCCGAATATACGGTGGTAAATATCCAATTTTGTATTTTGATTTCCGTCAATTCGGCAAAAACCAATTTATCGGCAGAAATAAAAATCCGGCTTTTTACGGTTTGAACGCCGGTGATTTTCACCCGCGTTTCACCCAAACGGCTGAATCCGAGTTTGGAAAGGGCGTCAACGGCGGGCTGATATTCGGCCGGCAAAGGTTGCGGCGGATCACTGATATCCACAGGGCGGCGCTTATTTGCTCCGAAGGAAATCAATATTGTCCTAACGCCGGGCTTACCCCGGCCCAACAAGAGCCATAAAAAAAATTATGAATAATAATATTTGACCACAGAGAATGTTCATTTTTTCTCTTCTCGCTTTCTAAAATGGTACCATATTTATGAAGGCGGATCCGATCCATAAGCTCGAAAAATATCCAATTATTGACGATGGACGATAGACGATGGACCATGGCTGATAGTCGATTGGGGTGCATTTCTTGACTATTGACCTTTAAACCAACCACAACTTTTTATCGGTGATGGTCAATAGACGAGAAACCTATCCATGACAATTATCGGCCATCGTCCGTGGTCCATGGTCGGTTCTACAACTTCCCCCCAACCGCCACAAGGATTTCATATAAAACAAAGATACACACGATTATGTAAAGGATGCAGCCCCAGTTCCTCTGCCAGAAATCCGGCCTGGGTATGGGCGCCGGATTTGAGCGGCGCTTCATATAAGAATGCGCCCACCCGGATTCCGCTTCCGCGTCGGACGGATCCGCCCAGAGCTTCGATTCCTCGCTTTGATAGCGGATATAGCCCGAGGGGACCGGATTCGCGCGATCGTACTCCCTTCGTTTCATGGGATCCTTGAGAATCTCATACGCCGCGTTGATCTCCTGCATCCGTTTGGTGCTGCCGGAGGAGGCGTTCTTATCCGGGTGGTATTTGCGCGCCAGCTGCCGGTAGGCGGCCTCGATGACCTCGATTTCGGCTTTGCGGGAGACTTGCAGGGTTTCGTAGGGGTCGGGCATGGGGAGATTATAGACCTGTGCGGATTAATGCAGCCTGAGAGGTTCTTGAACCATGGAAATGAATAGACAGGATTTACAGGATTTTCAGGATTTGTTTTTCTTTTTGAATCTTGGCAATCCTGCCCAAATTAATCGTTGCCGGGCGATTGGACTTAACCGGAATAATGACGCAAAAGCGCGGCTGGGAAAAGTATGAAGCTCAGTCATTGCGAGCCCCGCTTTCCCTGAGCCGAAGGCGAAGGAAGGGGCGTGGCAATCCCATTCCTATCTCATTCGCTCCATCCGGTGCGTCCGCTCGCGCGGGGTTGAAACCCCGCGCTTGTACACGACCCCCGAAACCCACGGGGGTAATGCTTTTAGGCGACAAGACAACCTTTTTTTCCATTGGAATATAATCACAAGCTGTACACGGATGCCCGACCCCACCGGGTCGGGCCGGGACACCGAGCAGAGCCGAGTGCACTGAAAATCCTTTTTTTTAGGCCTTTCCAAAGTCGTTTTCGTTTTTACATAATATTCAGTGTCTTCGGATTTTTTCGGGGTTTCGGTGTACTCTATTTGTCAATCTTAACCTGATCAGATACTCTGGAGGGAATACATGTGCGTACGATCGTTTTCGTAAATCGCGCGGACCGGGGCACCGTTTCTCATTCTATTCCTGGCGGCCTGCGATCCGCAACCGCAGGTTGCGCCGACCTCAACACCTGCTTTTACCGCTGCCATATCACCGGCGATCACAACCGCGCCTACGGAACAAATCCCGACGGCGACCGCCACGCCGAATTCCGGGCTCTCATCGGATGGCCCCTGGCTTTTAATAAACACCGCGCAGGAGTTATGGGCGGCGAACCCGGACGGGAGCGGCGTCATCTCGCTGTATCCAACCTCCGAACGCAGCGGCGGCGAGGAGGCGCTCGGCTGGTTGAACAACCAGACGCTCGTGACGCGCACCTGGTTTATAACCTGCGGGTCTTCAGACCTGCGCCTGGTGGACCTCAATCCCCAAAAAGTGGATTGGATTTTCAAAGGCTGCCTGAGCGCCGCCGCCGTCGGCGCGGGCAGCATCCTCTTCGCGCAATCCCCCGATACGGCGATGTTCGATGACAACCCCCAGCCGGGATTGTGGCTGTTCATCTCATCCGGGAACGGCGGGACGCAGATGCGAGTCAGCGACGCGGACATCCGCGAAATCGCGTGGGAGGAAGGCAGCGGCACCTTCCTTGCCCGCGCAAGCGATAACCGTTTATATGAGGTCCTGCCGACCGTCCAGATCCGGGTTCTGGCGGAGAACCAGCCCATGATCCCGGCGGTTTCTCCCGACGGCCGCTTCTGGGCCTATTCCGATGCGTCCCATTTCGACAGCCCGAGCGGGGTGTGGATCGGCGAATACGGCCAGGCGCTTCGGCAGATCTTCGCCGATAAAATATCGCCCAACCAAATCCTCTTTATGCCGCCCGGAAACTCGCTGCTTTTCCTCGATGCGGACGGCAACCTGTACCGGGCGAATGCGCCGGATTGGGAGCCCATTCTCCTCGCGGCAGGTTTACGACCCGCGTCTTCGGATCTTTCGCTGGCGTTTGTGCCAAATGACAATTGGGTTTTTTAAATTTGACTGGAAGAAAATAGACAGGATT
>CAZFPL010000107.1:7946-9138 GCA_964521085.1 uncultured Anaerolineales bacterium
CGTCTGGCTTTACATCCTGTAAATCCTGTCCGATGCGCTTAACACCGGGGGATAATCACGCGCGTCCTTTCCCCTACCCCGGGGGATTAAATACTCCGCGGCCCTTTTCGGGCGGCGCCTCGTCGCTTAAGCCGTCCGGATCATCACCGGCGGCCATTCCCAGCTCCCTGCGGATGCCCGCCGCATCCATCACCGGCCGCTCGCCGGCCGCCTCCATCCGCGCGTTGTGCACCTCCATCCCCTTCAGCAAAGCCTCCAATTTGATCCGCGCCGCCGGATCGGCGGCCGCCTGGCGCGGGGTCAATCCGTCCAGCGCCGGAATGCTCTGATCCGGCCACTCTGCGCTGAATTTCCGGCTGATCTTTTCCTCGATCGCCCGGATCGCTTCCGGAGGTATTTCTTCCTTTCCTCCGCTTCCTCCCGCGGGCCGGGGAGGATGGATGCCCGGCTCCGCCTCGGCGGCGCCCCGCAGTCTCTCCGAAAGCAGGGAACGGCCGCGTTCCAGACGCGTCCTGGAGAGGCATTCCAACTCCAACCGCCCGCGGACCACGCGCACGAAACCCAGGATCCGTTCCGACTCCATCACTCCCCGGCCGTCCGGTGTCATCCGGAAGGAATGGTTGGTAAACCCACCCGCCGCCGACGGAGTCGTTCGCACCGGGCCGTCCCCCGATTCCAGCCAAACATAATGGAGAACCGAGCGGCCGTCGGCATCCGGGTTTTCCGGCTTGACGTCCGGCATCGAATTCAGACGGGCGAGCGCGGCTTTTCTATCGATTATGCGGAACCGGATCATGCCGGGTTCGATGGCATCGCCCTCCGGCGTGAGGATCACCGGCGGACGGGAACGTTCATCCTGCAAGCGCAGGACTTCCTTCAGGATGACCGGGGAGAAATCCCGGTAGAACTCCGCCGCCGTCTGCGCCGTCCTGCCCGCACGGAGCGTTTCCAGGAACGCGCGGATCCCGGGCGCGTCCGTCGGCTCCAGGAGGAACGAAGTGCCGAACATCCCCATCGCTTCCGGCATCGGGTAGAGCCGCGCGTAATGAATTTGCCATTGGACGGCCTGCGCCGCCAGCGAGCGGTCGTACACGTCCCACTCCTCCCCGGTGAGGATGTCGCGCAGGCGCGTGCGGCTGCCGGGCAGCTTTTCGCGCACCTCGAGCACGCGCCGCTGGCCGAAGTCGATCCA
>CAZFPL010000108.1:0-8794 GCA_964521085.1 uncultured Anaerolineales bacterium
TTACTTGAAGAAACTCAAATTTATTGCTCGATAGCCAATTTTCCGCTGTATGCACCAAGCTGCGACCAATTCCTTTCCTTTGAAATTCTTTGTAAACGCCCATAATAATAATTTCTGCTGAATAAGGATTATGTTGCTTTACGCAAAGAAATCCAATGTCATTTTCTTTCGTATTGGCAATAAAAGTAGGTTGATTATCAATTTGCTTCAAATATGCTTTAACTGCTTCGTTTATTCCAAACCATTCTGGTAAAGATAGTATTATGGGTCGACATCTTACCGACGTGTTATATAGAGGGCCTTCAATTTGAAAATTCATATGAATAATTTTATTTGTTCCTTTGTGTAATTGCTTTACGGCCCAACGTCCTGCGGTTGAGCCTGTCCCCGCGGAGCATGTTGCCATTGGTTTTTATGGCAACATGAATGCGTAGCGGGGGCCGCTTGGCCGACTGTGCAGGATTAGGTTCCAGTATATTACAGCTCGCTCGAAACATACCAACGAAGACTCCAGCCGAAGGCCAAGGCAGCTGCAGCGCCGGGTTATTAGAATGTAATCATCGTGCCGTTGTGCTTTTGGCAGCGGCGCGATGGCTCGGTGGGCGCGGTGGTGTATGCTCGAACCGATCAGGGACAGGCACGCACCGCGGGCGTGGAGTCCTTCACTTCGCTCAGGACAGGCTGTTCGGGTGGCCGGTTGTGCCCATGGGATGCCGATTCCCGTCTTGTTATTTGGCCCGCCCGTCGCATATCTGATCTGGGACGACAAAATACTGTCGCGCCCGCATCGGTAGGTGTTTTTCCTCACCTGGAATCCGCGCCCACCGAGTTCCCACGAAAGGAGTGTAGCATGTCTCTTCCATCCCCTTCAAGCATTATCCGTTTTTTCGGTGTCGATCTTCACCTTGGCCTAGCCCGCCAGGGCAGGCAAGCACTTCCTCTATATCGCCGCCGTCAACTCCATCCAGCAAATCATCCTCAAACCCCTCAAAATCCCCCTCGAAAATTGGCCGCGATGGGCTCGCGATCATCTCATCCCCTCCGACATCCTCGCCGTCGAATCCACCACCAATTCCTGGGATTTCTACGACGGCATCGTCAATTTCGTTGCTCGGGTTGAAATCGCAAACACCGGCCAGCTACCCTGGATCAACAAATCACGCGTCAAGACCGACAAGCACGATGCCATCAAGCTCGCCAAGCTCTGCGCCGCCGGTCTCATCCCCCAAGTATGGGTTCCCCCCGCCCACATCCGCGAAGCCCGTTGCCTGCTCGTTCATCGCCGTCGGCTGATGACCCTTGGTGTTGGAAAGAACCTTTCCAGTTTCCAATAATTCTTTCACCCTGAATGTGATAATCATGGAAATCCATTCATATGGAATTGGTTTATCAAATGGGAATATATTAATTCCCTTTGAATTTCCGTATTTATTCAATTCCTTTACCAAGCGAGGACTGCTATGATTCCGGTCCCACACTCACCAGCACCGCCCGCACGACCGTCCGCCAACGATAGCTGTCGATCGTTTCGTCGAAGCCGCGGCATGTCACCAGCGTGATCCAATCGTAGTCTTCGTGCTTGGTGATGAGGCGGGTGTCGGTCGGCGCCACCCAGAGATCCACGGAGCGTACTTCGTACACATACCGCTGCCCTTCGAAATGGATGATCACCTGCCGGCCCCACGACAGCCGCCCAAGGTCCACGAACGGCCCGGGCCAGCCGTCGGCGTCGTATACGTGCGCGGTGAGCACAGTGTTGCCCGGATGCGTGGGGTACGCGGTCCCGTACAAATAGCCGATATTCTTCCCCAACCAATCCACGTTCCAGCCGTCTGCAGAGAGCGGCACGCCGACGATGGCCGCCTCGACGCCCAGGGAGGAAATCTCCAGCCACAGATCGTCGTAATGGCGATAAGCCTCGCCCTCCGGCCGGTTTCGCAGATTCGTTATCCGGTCCGGTGCAAAGCCCGTCGAAGGCCAGGGAATATAAATACTGAATACAAGATTGAAGTCGGTGCCCGCGGTCAGCCCGTTGCCGGCCAGCGGCAGGCCGAACCGGTCGAGGATGGAGCTGGAACCGTTCACGGTGAGGGTGTAATAGCCTTCTATCAACGGTTCATTCAGAACTAAAGTGGCTTCATAAGGTCCTGCCCCGCCGTTGTTCTCGTACGAGATGCTCTGGACGGGAAAATCCACGCCGTCGCTCCTGGCAAGAGCGTAGTTGCCCGGATTGGTAACATCGCCTGGATCGCTGTCGCCCGGCGGATTGAAAACTTCTTCGCTGAAGGTCACGATCAACTGCGTGATAGCTTTGTAAGCGAGTTCCCCGTAGCGGAGCACGCCGTCGCCGGTATCGGGCACGCTGTTCACGCTGACCACCAGCATGGCGGAGAGCGGCAGTGCCCCGTAGTATGTTTCCACTCGGGCGTCGGTGGTTGTGCCTTCGAAAGGATTCTCCCGTGTCTGCACCAAGATCAGCCTCCCCGAAGCTCCCGGGTTTACGCCTGTTCCTCCCGAGGCGATGACGCGGGCCCCGGAGGTATTGATCATGTATGCGGCGAGTTTGATCGTGCCGCCGGCCCCTCCGCCGCCGTCCCCGCCGTCGCCGCCGTCGCCGCCTTGCCCGCCCCATCCTCCCGTCCCTCCCGACCCTCCTACGGAGCAATCGTACTCGATACATTCATCGTTAAAGGTGGTCCCGGGATACCCGGGTGTTCCTTGATGGCCAGGCCTGCCTCCCTCATACCCATAACCGCTGCCGCCGTCGCCTCCCCTCGCGATCAGCGTTCCGGCGGCAAGCATTCGTCCCTGCGCGACGATTTCAAGCGCGCCCCCACCGGCCCCTCCCGGGCCGCCGCCACCCCCGGCACCGCCTCTGCCTCCTTCTCCGCCCGTTAAGGATCCATAACCACCCCATCCACCCTTCGTACCATGATGGCATGAGTCGCCACCAGCCCCGCCGCCGCCTCCGCCGCCGGAACCGGTGCTTCCACCACCTCCTCCGCCTCCGCCCCCTCCGCCGCCGCCACTGCCGCCTCCACCCCCGCCGGAAATCGTAGGACCAGTGCCCGTGTTCAAGCCGCCCGAGCCCTCTCCTCCTGAAGCACCGGGCTCACCTCCCAATCCAAAGTTTCCATATCCCGGATCTCCGTCGCCACCGACATAAAGTGGGAATGGAAAATAGGTTCCCCCTCCCCCAAGTCCGTACCTGCCTCCAGCTGGCGCTGTCCCTCCGGCGCCAGGAAAGCCGCCCGTACCAACCAAGCCTGCGGTTCCGGCGCTCCCCGGGCTTCCTACACCGTCGATGCCGGGATTAGAGCCGCCAGTGCCTCCAATGTCACCGAAATTTCCTGCTACACCCGGACCTCCCGGATTTCCATTCTTACCGTCTCCGCCGGACTCAAAAAACGGACAGGTTCCTGCAGAACCCCCGAGCCCGCCCTCGCCACGTGCCGCCCTGTGGGCCATGTCCACAACTGCACCTTGTCCGTGACTCCCACCATAGCCGCCTTGAACGACACTCCCTCCGTTCCCGCCCCCGGGACCAGGCATGGTGCCCATGGCCGATACGTCAATGACAGCCCCAGCCGCGATCACAACGTTTCCGGTCACGCGCAGTGAGATGACGTTGCTCCCTTGGCCGGTGAGTGTTTCGCCGTCGGCGAGGATCAGGTCGCCATTAAGGTTGAAGACGGCGATTCCCCCGGTCACCCATGAGGTGAAGGGGATCCCCTTGAATGCATTAGCGTACCCGTCACCGTCCCCATCGATGGTCAGGGCGTCGCTGTCGATGACGATGGTGACAGCACCTTGGGCAAGGGATTGTACGGGAACGAGCGTGAATGAAATAAAAAGGATGAATGCAATTGTTATTATTGTTGGTCTTCTGTCCGCTCTCATTATTGGTTGCCTCCAAGATAACGTGAGCAGGTCCCAAGGCGGGCATACGGGATTTCTAGCCGTATACCAATCCGAGACGGCATTCTGAATACCCTATTTCTTTTCCGCTGTTTTTGAGGACCTGACCGGGAGAGCTATCCCGGTCGAGAAGCCGGAGAGGATATGCAGATTGGCTCTATTGGTCGGCCTCTCAGAATGGTTTTCGGGGCGGGAGAGGTCATGCGTACAGAGCCAACCATGAGGTTTAATGTAGGTTCAATTAAGAATAAGGTACATCGGTTTGCGGCATGTGTCAAGAAAATAGATGGATTCAAGGCAGTTGAGACAACTCCAGCTTCCAGGCCTTCCCCGGGTGATGCAGCAGGCGGAGACGAGGCTCTCAAACAACATGGCGTATGCGTTCAAGATCCAGATGCCAAGCGGTCGGCTGAAGTCGCGGATTGGGCAGTGCTTCCTGATCCTCTTGGTCTTCCCACCCCACTTTCCGTTCTCAGTCGGATGGATCTTTGTGCAGTTTGGGACCGGCTTTCGGCGAGAGCTTCTTTAATAAATCCAACGATACGAGCTTCACCCAAGCCAAGAAAATAAATACCGAAAACCACTCCATGATCGATCCCAAACCGGGGCTTTGTCCGCCGATAAGAATCGTGGTCAGGAAGAAGATATCGATTCCACACACTATGAACCCATACATACGGATGGACTTCGAAGTAATCAGCATTCCCCGGAAAGCCAGGTTGTATGCCAACAATACGGGGATGAAGGAGAAAAAGATGAGGTAACTCCAGGTGATATGGAGGTCCATGTTGATATGTTCGGTAAAAACGCCGGACATTAACACCGACAAGCCATTGGTAACCCCTGCTAAAAATCCTGTTCTTATCAACCACTTGTGAGCGATTTTAGAATAATATGCAGATATCGCGACAAAGAATGGGATTTCAACCAAGCTGGCCAGGATCACGGCAAGATTGTAGAATATCTATCCATCCGGATTGATATCGGCATTACCTAGCATGCTGAGATAGGTGGAAAGTGCGTAAACCGGCTTCGGAAAAAGGGGGGTACCAATGATTGTAAAGGAAATGTAAAGTCTACCGGCAGAAAAAACGAATATCGTGCCCCACGGCCAGTCTCTTTTCGCATTATTTTCCGCCTGCATTCCACGATCCATTACTTGATATTCTCCTTCTCATCTTTGCAGGTTTTTTTTACCCTTGATAGGATGATCCGTCCCTTCGGAGAAGACCTTCTTTTCAAAAACCGAAATAAGATAGCCGGTTGCATTGCCCAACGGCTTGCGGTTGAGCTTGTCCCCCGCCTGCCCTCGCGGAGCATCCCCACTCGTTCTGATTCTAGAGTGGGGATGGTAGCGGAGCGATGGGAGCGATGAGCATCGGTGATTCCCTGCCCTCGTGGAGCATCACCGCTCGTTTTTGATCTTTGAGCGGGGATGGTTGCGGAACGAGGGTTCCGATGCGAAGAATTCGCGAGCGGGGGCAGGCTGTGCTTATGTAGGTTCAGTATACAATAAACCCCAACGAAGACTCTAGGCGCCTTGACCCCTGCCTGCCCCCGGCTTGGATCACGCCGGGGCAGGCTCTTGCGAAAGCCTGTCCCCGTGAGAGTGCACACATTCGGTGTAATTTCCGAATGTGTGCGGTCACGGAACGGGGAAGCACAGGTTCCCGTGGTTTTTAGGAACCTGTGCGTTTTCGAAGCAAGGGGCCGAAGCCCCCGGCCTACCCCAACCGGGGCAGGCTGTCCTCGCGCCTGCCCTTGCGGAGCAAGGTGCTTCCCTTTTCTGGAAGCACCTTGTATGCGAAGCAAGGGTAGCGAGGTGTTTCCGGTTTTTGGAAGCACCTCGGTTGCGCCTGCCCCGCGCCTTTTGCGGGGAAGCGAGGGGCCAAGGTCCGCCCCCGCGCTTGTCCCCGCGGAACCCCCGCGAAGCATCACCACTCGGTTTTGCTCTTAGAGTGGTGATGTCAGCGAAGCGGGGGGAGCATCACCACTCGGTTCTTCTCTTTGAGTGGTGATGTCTGCGTAGCGGGGGCCCGCCCCCGCGCTTGCCCCCCGCCTGCCCTCGCGAAGCATCCCTGCTCGATCTGGTTCATGAGCAGGGATGATTGCGAAGCGATGGGAGCGATGAGCACCAGTGATCCCCTGGTGCGATGAATTCGCGAGTGGGGGGGAGTGCGCAGGTTCAGGTGGTTCTTTGAACCTGCGCGTTCACGAAGCGGGGGAGAATGCGCAGGTTCGGTTTGATCTTCGAACCTGCGAGATTATAAAGCGGGGGTCGGTTCCAACCGCGGGTTGGGCGCAATTATCTAAAACATAAGTTTCGTATCTTCTCAAAATGCAATGCTAATATTGTATTATTTTCAATTATGGAAGCATCATATGCCGATCAAAGAATATTTTGACAAATTCAATATCCATATGATGATTTATTATCGCAGCAACAAGATAATCGCGAGCTTCACTTTAACATTTACCTAGTAGTTTATGCGAGCGTATTTGAGTAAGTATTGATTGGGGCCGGTGCTTTACCGTTCCTCGTATCGAAAGGTCTACTTGCAGAAGCCGGGCCCGGCTGACGAGTAATTCCACGTGCATCCGGCGGCCCTGCAAGCCTCGGGACTCGTCCAGCTGGAGCAGGATGTCTGCGGCCTGGACGTAGGGGTTAGCGTCGGAGGCGGTGAGACATCCAGGACCGGGATAGACTCCAGATCGCCCTCCGTCGTGAGTAAACTGCGTGCCACCCAGCAGGTTTCGAGCTTTAGCCAGGTCGCATCAGGATTGCGTCCGCTGATCGTGTGGGACTCGCCAGCGTTCAGGTAACCCATCGCCGCGTACGTGGTGCCCGGCCCGGCCCGGCAAATGGCGTTCACCGACACAACCGCAGTGGCCAAGGGGATCTTGTAAGGCTCCACGGTCCCCTCGTACGCTCCGGTGTCGCATGGCAGCCCGCGCGCCACGCCGCGCGCATCCACCGGGGCATTGCAGCCATCGATCGAATGGTCGTCGGCCGGGCTCCCGATCTGCAGGGCATGCGTCTTCGCCCTGCCCGGCGCGTTCATGGCCAGGGGGTTTAGCATGGGGTCAGTGTTTATCAGGTCCGCATGGTACGGCAGGTTGCAGGTGGCGTCATCCGAGATGTTGTAATCCCAGGACTGGAATGTCGCCGAGCCGGCGATCGCACAGTTGCCCCCCTCGTTATCGGCGAAGATCGTCGAGAAGACGGTGATCGTGGTGGAATCAGTGCCCTCGTAATCGATGTCCGCGATTCCGCCTCCATCTTGGGAGGGGGCCTTGTTATTGGCGATGGTGCTGGCGTTGATGATCACATTGCCGCCATCGGCGGCGGTGCTCAAGGTTCTTGAGGTCACAACCGCCCCACCGCGAAGGCCGGCCTCGTTCCCGCTCATAGTGACATTCGTCAGGGCGATGGTGCCATTATTGTTGTTTATGCCGCCCCCGTAGCCGGCTGCCCTATTGTTGTCGATGGTTACACGCTCCAGGTGAACGTTGGGGGTATCAGGTGCGTCTAGGTTCTCCCAATTTTGGATATCTTGCACCCAAAATTCGACCTGCAAACCTCCTCCACTCGACTGCGACTCGTTATGGCTGATGTTGCCGTCCGTCATCGTCAGGTCGCCATTCGTATAAAGCCCTCCCCCCCTGCCGTTTGAGGTGTTGTAGCTCACATCGGTTCCAGTGAGAGTGACCGTTCCCTGATGGTTGTAGATCCCGCCGCCGTATCCGGCCTGGTACCAATATGGGTTCGGGCCGATTGCGGTGTTGTACTGGACAAGGCTGTCCACCATAATGAGCGAACCGATGTTGAGGATGCCGCCCCCGATACTGGTGGTGCTGTTGTGGTCTACGATCACGTCGGTCATGTACAGCACCCCGATGTTGAGGATGCCGCCTCCCCCATTGGAATAATGGCCGCCGGTGATCTCCAGCGTGGACAAATGGACGGTCTTGCCGAGCATGATATGGATGACCGGGGCATTCGGGTAGTTGCTGCGGATCACGGTGCGGACACCGGGATAGGGCCCCTCGCTCGTGCCCACCAGGTTCACGCTCTTCTTGATGTAGAGGATCTCGTTGTAGGTGTTGGCGGAGATATTGATCGTGTCGCCGTCTGTGGCCTGGGCGAGCGCATGACCAATTGTGTCATAACAGGTGGCAAGCTCTGGATCCACGCAGAGCACCTTGGGGGTGCCGGGCATCTGGCAGGCAGCCGGTAGCAACAGCAGGAAGGCTGCCAGTCCCCCCAGATGAAGGTGTTTGGATTCTTTGCGTTTCATGGAAACCCTCCCGGATGCCATCCTGAGGGGCAACAGGACGGGGCTCAACTTCGACGGGCATACACTCAAGAACTCATATCATTATAGGAAGATCATAAAGGGGTTTCAATAGCCTATGAGGAGCATCCCGCAGGAACCTTGTTCGCTTCCAGCCCGGTCTCAATACACTTCGCCGGGTCCATCACCCATCCAGGGGTGAGACTTGCCCCGTCAGGAATATCACGAACCGGGAAAAGGAACGGCTGGCTTGCCTGCTGTGGCTTCCAATCGGTGGAAATGAAAACGCCCTTCAGGGTGCAGGTGGGCACGCTCCGCGGCTCCCTGCAATGACACACACCCGAAAAAGCCTGTCTATATATGTCGACATGGGGTCGCTTTTATTAGATAATGGGGAAAATCTCGGGGGAAAGAGGTTGTCTTCGCCACTGGGAGGCGCTCATCATGCCAGCGCCGCAGCCTCCCAGATCCACGCTCATTGCAGTCCGTTTCACACGGATCGCATCCCATATGATGCTCCCTTTTGCGCCCAACGGCTCGCGGTTGAGCCTGTCCCCGCGCCTGCCCTCGCGGAGCAAGAC
>CAZFPL010000109.1:0-8401 GCA_964521085.1 uncultured Anaerolineales bacterium
AGTGTATTCCTAATAATTAAGTCGTGTTCCCGCAGGAACAACGGGATTTGTTCCAGGGAAAGCTTCCGTGTCGATCCACTTCCCGCCGGAGAGGCTCTGGTCCGTCCACTAGTTTTTCCATGGACATCCTGCGAGCAGGCAAAGCTTCCCGCACCGGGCGCGCGCGTGTAGAATCGGCGCCACCAGAAGGTCCGGCCCGGATATGGAAAAAAGGGGGATCCGCTGAAAAATGAAAGGCGGTTTTTAACAATAGAAGCATGATTCGTGCCTGAATTATGAAAATCGCTTCATGGGTTCGCCGGAAATGCCGAACTCATTGATCCCATTGCCCCGGGTGTTCTGCCCGATTATTCCCCCTGAAAATTCCCAATTTCTTGATTTGCCGGAAAAGGGGAATATTGCTTCTTGACAAACGAAGAAACCGGGCTATTATGGTAACGGTATCATATTCTTCGCGGAAAACCACATTGGGGATTGAGCAAAGGATGCCGACTATACGAGACGTGGCGAAGCTGGCTGGCGTTTCGCCCATAACGGTTTCGCGAGTAATTAATAACACAAGCTATTTCAGCGAAGGAACGAAGAAGCGGGTGGAAGCCGCGGTCCGGCAGTTGGGGTATGTGCCCAATACGCTAGCGAGAAGCTTGCGATCCCGGAAGACCTGCACGTTGGCGCTTGTGCTCACCGATATCACCAACCCTTTCTGGACCACCGTAGCCCGGGGCGCGGAAGATGCGGCGAGCAAAGCGGGTTTCAGCATGATGCTTGGAAATACGGACGAATCGGAAGAAAAACAAGGGCGCTACATAACGGCTCTCCTGGAAAAACAGATTGATGGAATTTTGTTTGTTCCGGTGGGAAATACCCCCGCCGCAATTCGCATGTTGAAACGGCAGGACGTGCCGGTGGTGGTCTTGGACCGAAGAATATCGGGCGCCAAGGCGGATGTTGTGCGGTGCGATTCGGATGGGGGAGCCTACAAGCTTATCCATTTATTGCTCTCCCTGGGTCACAGGCGGATCGCCGTGCTGAGCGGCCCCCAGAATATCTCAACCGCCGAAGATCGCGTCCGGGGTTATCAAAGGGCTCTGGCAGAACAAGGGATACCGATACGACCGGAATTGATGCAATACGGCAACTTCACCGTGGAGAGCGGCGCGCAGATGGCGCATCATGCGCTAAAGCTTTCCCCAAGGCCGACGGCCATCTTCGCCGGGAATAACTTCATCGCCATCGGAGCCCTGAAAGTGCTGCAGGAATTCCATGTGCGGGTTCCGGAGGATATGGCGCTGGTGGGGTTTGACGATCTTCCGGCGAATTTGACGATCGATCCCTTCCTGACGGTGGCCAGGCAGCCGGCGTATGAGATGGGTTCGCGCGCGGCGGAACTGCTCCTGGCGCGGCTTGCCGGAACTGCTCCGAGAGGATATCAGGAAGTGGTACTGCCTACGGAGGTCGAAATCCACCATTCAAGCGGATCCCCTATTTCGGCTCCCTGAGCCGGCAGTCCCGCGACCGGGGAGCTTTTTTTTGAGGGGATATGGTAACGGTACCATTTTTCTTAGAGGGAAATCATGCAAACCGCCAACAACAAAACCGCTCTGGATGTACTCCACAAGGATGACCTGATTGTCATCACGGGCGCGGGAGGATTTATCGCCGGAGCGTTGACCCGCTATTTTCATGAGCAGGAGTTTACACGCATCCGGGCCGTCGACCGCAAACCTCTGCCGCACTGGTATCAGAGGGTGCCCGGGGTGGAATGCCTCTCCATGGATTTGGGCGAAAAGGAGAACTGCGTCCGCGCCGTGGAAGGCGCCGTGGAGGTTTACAACCTGGCGGCGGACATGGGCGGCATGGGGTTCATCGAGCACTTCCGCGTGGAATGCCTGCGCAGCATTTTGGTCAACACGCACATGCTGGAGGCGGCCTACCGGGCGGGAGCGAGCCGCTATTTCTTCTCGTCGTCGGCCTGCGCCTACAACACCACCCTGCAGCAGGACCCGAACGTGCGGGCGCTAAAGGAATCCGACGCCTATCCGGCGATGGCGGAACGGGGATATGGGTGGGAAAAGCTGATGTCGGAGATGTTCTGCCAGGAATACTGGGCGGAACGGCAGTTGGAGACGCACATCGCGCGGTTTCACAACGTGTATGGACCGAATGGGACGTGGGACGGCGGACGCGAAAAGGCGCCGGCGGCCATCTGCCGGAAGGTGATCGAGGCGAAGGAATCCGGGAAGCATGAAATCGTCATCTGGGGGGACGGGACGCAGACGCGCAGTTTCATGTACATCGACGATTGCGTGAAGGGGATCGACATGATCATGCATTGCGACCGGCTGATCGCGACCCCGATCAACCTGGGCTCCAGCGAACTGTTCTCCATCCATGAGCTTGTGAACCTGGCGGAGGAGATCGGCGGGGTTAAACTGGAACGCAGGTACGATCCGACGGCGCCGCGCGGTGTGGCCGGGCGCAACAGCGACAACACGTTCATCAAGCAGGTGCTCAACTGGGAGCCCGCCACGCCGTTCCGCGACGGGCTCCGGAAAACATACGCCTGGATCGAGACGCAATTCCAGGACCGCCAGGCCGGCCGGCATATCGTCAAGGAAGTGTATTAATGTTCTTCCATCGAAGGAAATCCGTTCGGGTTTGCGCCGGGATGGTCCCATGACCGAATCGCGGGTGGCCGAAATCACGGATGTCATCAGCCAGATCCCCTACCGCATGGCGTTCGCCGGAGGGTGGATCGATCAGCCTTTCATTTCGCGGCTCAATCCGGAACCGCCGGGTTCGATGGTCGTGGTGGCGCTCGAACCCACCATCCGCTTCCTGGACCGCTGCGGGATGGCCACGAGCACGCGCGAGGTGGCGAAGCGGCTGTGGAACGGAGTTCTTCCCGACCGCGACCCGGCGGAATTGATGCGCGAGTTATACGCGGAGGAGAACAAGGAAAAGACGGAGCCGTCCGGCTCGCAGGACATGGCGGGTTTGCTGTATCCCGGGATCAACCGGCTGGATTACGATTTTGCCAATGAGGGAGGGGTTTTCCCCGCCCACGTGGAATCGAACAACGATCCCGCGGTTGCCAGCTGGCTGCAAAATGTGATCCATATGATTCCGGTGGCCATACGGCCGGACCGGTACAACCCGTTGGGCGTCAAGAACCTTTCCCCCGAATGGATCGCCCGTTTGGGAAAGAGCGGACGCGATTGTTTTTACGCTATTCTGGCGCAGGATGCGCGCGCGCTGGGCGCGTCGATGAATGAATGCATGCGATGCTGGGAAAATCTTCTGCCGAACACCATCGCGCATCCCGAGATCACCATCGATTTGAAACCAATCCTGAAATACTATCAGGCGCGCTACGCCGGGGCGATGTATTCCGGTTGCGGCGGCGGGTACCTGTATGTCGTCTCGGAAGAAAATGTGCCGGGGGCGATTAAAGTGCAAATTCGGATCAAGCATTGACATGAACGATCGAAACGTTCTTGTGACCGGCGCCTTCTACACCATGCAATCGCCGACCATCCGGTTTCTGGAAGAGGCCGCCAAATTGGGGAGGGTTCATGTCCTCCTGCGGCCGGAGGAACCGGAAGAAGCCCTCCCGTCCGGTTCGCTGAAATTTACCCTGCCGGAGCGGCAGTGCCTTCTTGCGAATAATCGGTACGTCTCGGCGGTGACGATCGCGGAAGACGGCGTGGGACGGTCCGAGCTTTCTCTGCCGGGCGGAGTTCGGCCGGATATTTGGGCGGTGGAGGAAGAAAAAAACCTGGAAGGGCGCCGTGCGTTTTGCGAAAAGCACGGGATTCAATACAGGGTCATCGAAGCCAGCGAGCGGGCGGGCTTTCCTCAAATTCCGCCGCCCCGGCCTTCGGGAAGAAAGAAGGTGATGGTCACCGGCTGCTTCGATTGGTTTCATGCCGGACATGTCCGCTTCTTCGAGGAGGCGTCTGCCTTTGGGGATCTTTACGTGGTGGTGGGCAGCGACGGCAATCTGCGCCTTTTAAAAGGAGAAGGGCATCCCCTGTTTCCTCAGGAGGAGCGGCGCTACGTCGTGCAATCCGTCCGCTTCGTCGCACAAACGCTCATCTCCACCGGGGAGGGTTGGATGGATGCCGAACCGGAAATCGAACGCATCCGCCCGGATATCTATCTTGTCAACGACGACGGAGATCAGCCCGAGAAAAAGGAATTCTGCCGGCGGCACGGATTGGATTATGTGGTTCTGAAGAGGGAGCCGAAACCCGGCTTGCCTCCTCGGCGAAGCACGGATCTGAGGGGTTTCTGATAGGTAAGCAGGAGGCCTGATGTACTTTGCCGTGATCATGGCGGGCGGCAGCGGGACGCGGTTGTGGCCGATGAGCCGGCGCAACCGCCCCAAGCAATCGCTCACGCTCTTTGGAGAGCGGACGCTTTTCCAGCAGGCTGTGGACCGCCTGGATCCCCTTTTCCCGCTCGATCGGATTTTGGTAGTAACCAAATCCGGTTATGTTCCCCTGCTGCGAACTCAATCCCCCGAATTGCCATTCGAAAATTTCATCGTCGAGCCGGAAGGCCGCGGGACCGCGCCGGCGTTGGGTCTTGCCGCCATCCATCTACGGAAGCGGGACCCGGATGCCGTGATGGCGGCGCTGACCGCGGACCACTCCATCGCCGACACCCCGGCCTTTCACAAAGTGCTGGCGGGCGCGCAAACCGCCGCGCAAGCGGATTTTCTGGTCACGCTTGGGATCCCGCCCACCTTCGCTTCGACGGGTTACGGTTATGTTCAAAAAGGCGAACCTCTGGCGCTGGAATCGGATCAACCGGTTTTCCGGGTGAAACGGTTCATCGAAAAGCCGGAAACCCAGGAGGCCGCCCGGATGGTTTCCGGCGGTCAATTCTTCTGGAACAGCGGAATGTTCATCTGGCGCGTGGGACGCTTTCTGGAAGAGCTGCGGCAGCAAATGCCCGATCTCTATTCCCAGCTGATGGACGTGGAAGCGTCTTTACGGGATTCGCAGGAATATACGGAAACCATGGCGCGGATTTGGCCGCAGGTCGGCGAACAGACCATCGATTACGGCGTCATGGAAGGGGCGCGGGAGGTGGCGATGATCCCCGCCCGGATCGGATGGACCGACGTGGGCAGCTGGTCGAGCCTTTTCGAGCTGTTGCCGCGCGACCCGGCGGGAAACATCCTGATCGGTCCACACGAAACCGTGGATACGCGCGATACGCTGGTGATGGGCAACAAGCGCCTGATCGCCACCGTCGGGGTCGACAACCTGGTGATCGTCGACACGGACGATGCCTTGCTCGTGAGCGCGAAGGAGAGGGTGCAGGATGTGCGGATCATCGTCAAGCAATTGGAGAAGGCAGACCACACCGGATGGATCTAGGCGAACGCTGTCACCCGCGGAGATAAGCTTCCCGCCGTCCGTTTCCGAAAGTCTTCCGAATGGAGTGTACCCATATGCCGCCTGACAAATCATCGCCCGCCCGCGAGGGCATCCCGGGGGAACCCGCGGCCGAAGCCGCATCCGTCGTGGAAATGCGGAATATCCGGAAGAACTTTGCCGCCGTCCGGGCGCTGCGCGGGGTCGACCTGGTGTTGCACCACAACGAAATATTGGGGCTGGTGGGCGACAACGCCGCCGGCAAATCCACCCTGATGAAGGTTCTCAGCGGCGCCTATATCCCCGATGAAGGGGAGATCTTTATCGAAGGCCGGAAAGTCGAGATCAACAACCCCTTGCACGCGCGGCATATGGGCATCGAGATGGTGTATCAGGACCTGGCCCTGATCAACCACCTGGACGTGTCGGCCAATGTTTTCCTGGGGCGGGAAAAGATGTCCGCCCGGCTGGGCCGGATCGGTGTGGTGGACAAGCGTCACATGGAACAAGAGACGCGGCGCCTGCTGGATCGATTAAGGATCGACATCGCCTCCGTGCGGCTGGATGTGGAGCGCCTGTCCGGCGGCCAGCGCCAATCGGTGGCCATCGCCCGCGCGACGGCGTTCAACGCCAAGGTCATCATCATGGACGAGCCCACGGCGGCCCTGAGCGTGGCGGCGATCGGCCAGGTGCTCGACCTGGTGCGGGCGCTCAAGGCGCAGGGCAGTTCGATCATCGTCATCAGCCACCGCCTGGAGGATATCTACCAGGTCTGCGACCGGATGGTGGTGCTGCGCCACGGGTGCAAAGTCTGCGACTATCCCGTCGCCGGCGACCTGCACGAATTCCGCGAGCGGGTGGTGGCCTACATTGTCGGCGCCCGGAATGATTTTCCCGAGGCGGCCGTTGAGCCCGACCAAAAATTCACCCAAGCGAGAGAGCAGCCATGAGCGAAAGGACAGCAAAACACATCAGCAAAGGGGCCGCCGAGATCCGGGAAGCGCCGGGGCGATCCAGGAATGCGCTGGACAGGTTTCTCACCTTCGCCGCGGTGATCGCGCTGTTCATCTTTTTTTCGTTTACGGCCAGGAATTTCTTCAGCGTCCGGAGCGTCCTCAGCCTCGCCCTGCAGACCAGCGCGGTGACCATCATGGGGATCGGGGTGACCTTCGCCATCATCTCGGGCGGGGTGGATCTCTCCATCGGGTCGGTCGTCGCCCTCTCCGGGACGGTGGCCGTGATGGCTGCGATTGCCGGAGTTCCGGTTTGGATCAGCATGCTCCTCGGCCTGCTCATCGGAGTGGTCTGCGGTTTGCTCAACGGGCTGATGGTCACCCGCTTGAAGCTGCCGCCGTTCATCGCGACCCTCGGCATGATGATGGTCGCCCGCGGGGTCGCCCTCACCATCACGAACGCCAACGCGTGGCCGGCGCCGGAGGCCTTCGGCGCCCTGGGGAACGGCACCATCTTCGGAACCGGGCAGGAATTCCCCGGGATCCCCTTCCCGGTGCTGATCATGATCGGGGTGGCGCTTCTCTTTCACTTCATCCTGAGCCAGACGCGGATCGGCCGGTACACCTACGCGGTGGGATCGAACGAGGAGGCGGCGCGGCTGGCCGGGATCAAGGTCGGCCAGGTCAAAATCACCAGCTACGTCATCTGCGGGACCCTCGCGGCCCTGGTCGGCATCATCCTCGCCTCCAGGATGGTCACCTCCCAGCCCAACAGCGCCATCGGCTATGAGATGAACGCCATCGCCGCCGCCGTCATCGGCGGCACGAGCTTCATGGGGGGCATGGGCACGGTGGGAGGAACGGTGATCGGGTCGTTCATCATCGGGATTCTCACCGTCGGGCTCACGATGGCGGGAGCAAACTACTTCATGCAGCAGATTGTCATCGGCCTCGTCGTCATCGGCGCCGTGACGGTTGACCAGCTCCGGAGCCGCAAGTGAGAACGGCCCCGCCCGCGTCGGCGCGTCGAGGTGGTGTTCTTTCGGGTAACCCGGTCCGCCTGGACCGAGCGCAAGCCAAGACAAAGGAGAAGCTTATGAAGAAGATGCGGTTCATTTCGATAGGGCTGGCCATCCTTTCCATGGTGTTGCTCAGCGCCTGCGGAGCAACCGGTGGAGCCAAGGCCGCCGAGGGCGGGGAGATTGCGGTCATCGTCAAGACCGGCAACTCCAGCTTTTGGCAGAACGTGCAGACGGGTGCCATCGATGCGCAGAACGAGCTCAAGGCGCAGACACCGAAACTCTCGGTCACCTTCCTGGGTCCCCAGTCCGAGAGCAACGTCAACGAGGAGATCGGCATGGTCGAGAGCGCCATTGACCGCGGCGTCAAGGCGATCGTCCTTGCCCCCTCGGACGTGAATGCCCTCATCCCGGCCGTGAAAAAGGCCAAGGACGCGGGGATCCCCGTCATCATCATCGACTCGCTGCTGCTCGGTGACGAGTCGAACTACGCGTCCTTCCTCGCCACCGACAACAAGGCGGCGGGAGAAGCGTGCGCCAAGGCGTTGATCGACGGCGTGAAGGCCATGACCGGCAGCGACACCGGGAAGATCGCCGTGATGTCGTACGTCGCCGGCGTCGGTTCCGAGATCGGGCGCGTGGGCGGATTCAAGGACTATATCGCCGCGAACTCGAAACTGGAAATCGTCACGACCCAGTACTCCAACGCGGATATGCCCACCGCGCTCAACCAGACCACGGATGTGCTGAACGCCAACCCCGACCTGGTCGGCATCTTCGGCGCCAACGAACCGACCGCCATCGGCATGGCCCGCGCGATCACAACCGCGGGTCTCTCGGGGAAAATCGTGGCGATCGGCTTCGACGGCAACAGCGCCCTGCAGGAGTTCGTCCGGGACGGCACGCTGCTGGCCATCGCCGTTCAAAGCTCCTACAACATGGGCTACCTGGGAGTCAAGACCGCCTACGAAGTCGCCTTCCTGGGCAAGACGGTTGCCAAAACTTTGGACACCGGATTCCTGATGGTGACCAAGGACAACAT
>CAZFPL010000110.1:0-8395 GCA_964521085.1 uncultured Anaerolineales bacterium
CGCCGCTCGTCCGGATCTCCTTGGTCCATTGGATCAGCACCGCCCGGTTGATGCCCTCCTGCCGGCAGGGGAAGGAGAAGGTATGCCCGAGCGGCAGCGTGGAGCGCTCGCCCGCCAGCACATCCACCACATGACCCGCGATGAAGTCGAAGAGCTCCTCCGCCCGGGTTTGCTCCTGGGTATAGTCGTAGGCTCCTTTTGGATCCTTCAGGCAAAAGGAACTGGATTTTTCGAAATGCGTCTGTCCATCGGCCAGACGGACCTTCAGGATGCGGACGTTGGTGCCGCCGAAGTCGATCGCGACGGCCTCGCCCCGCTCGGCGCCGGTCGGCCGGCTGATGTAAGAGGGCAGCATTCGAAGCGAGCTCGGCCGCCCGGCCAGACCATCGCGCATGGCCGCCTCGAAGCGCGCGGCGACCTGTTGCAGCGCCTCGGATGTGAGGTTAATCTGGCTGCAGGCTTCTTTCACAAAATCTACAAGGATCATGATCCGCTCCTGCGGAACGAGTTACCGATTCGCCATACCCTGTTCTTCGTCAGGTACAGCTGACAATTCGATTTGGAAAAATGATTTTTTTCCCGACGGCTGGTGCTTCAGACCCTTGGCCGAGTGTGCATAATCAGGTTTATTTTACCTGAATCACTGCCGAAGAAGGAACCATCGAAGACTCAAAGCCGAAACCTGCTCTTGCGAAGCATTCCTGCTCGGGTTTGTTTCATGAGCAGGGATGTTTGCGCAGCGAGGGAGCGATGAGCATCGGTGAGTCCGCCCTCGCGGAGTGCAACCGTTCCCAATAAACTTCGGGAACGGTTGCGATAACGAAGCGGGGGCTTCCGATACGAAGATTTCGAGAGCGGGAGCCGCTTGGTCGGTTGTGCAGGACCAAGTTCATTTTAGACGATACTCCATCGAAGAAGAAACCATCGAATATTTGCAGCTGAAGGCCAGAGCCTGCCCCCGAGTGCTCTTTTCGGGGGTCGGCTGCAGCTGCTTGGGCGGATGACTTGCAAATAGCCTATAACTGCCGCTGCCATAGTCACCCCAATCCCTCGCTAACTCTCGATTTTCTCTTTGCGCCCCTGAAAGTCCTTCCGAGCGTTCAGTCCCTCCACCACTGCCGGAATGAGCGATATAACGATTATGGCGATGATGACTAATTCAAAGTTTTTCTGGACGAAGGGTATGTTGCCGAAAAAGTAGCCGAGCGATGTAAAAACAGCCACCCAGGTGATACCACCAATGATATTCCAGCGAATAAAAAATCCATACGGCATCTGGCTGACTCCGGCTACGAATGGTGCGAAGGTGCGTATGATAGGAACGAAACGGGCCAGGAAGATCGTCTTACCTCCATGCTTCTCGAAGAAGACGTGTGTGCGCTCCATGTATTTCTTCTTGATCCATTTAACTTCGCCGGTATAGGCTTTGGCGCCCACCCGGTGACCGATCCAGTAGTTGGAGGTATCCCCGGTGATGGCGGCGATGGAAAGCAAAATAAAAATCCACCAGGGATTAAGCGCGCCCCGCGCCGCGAATGTTGCGGCTGCGAAGATGAGTGAATCACCCGGGAGGAAGGGGGTTACCACAACACCAGTTTCCAAAAAAATGAGAAGAAAAAGCAAAGCCAGGGTCCAGACCCCATAACGAGCAATAATATCGTTAAGGTAAACATCCACATGCAAGACGAAATCGACGATTTGCAGGATGATATCCACGGAATTATTCCTTGTTTTTTGAGATTAGTGGATCCATTACGTCATTGTAAATAATTTCCTGTGTATTTTACAGTCTTGCATAATAACGGTTTAAGCGAATCGAAATCCTCTTCCGTGCCCCGGCTTTTTGACCAAAGGCAGTTAATCGCGGCGGCCGAACGGTAATGTCGAACGCCGAAAGACGCCCGAGCCGGCGCTGCCAAAATACAGGTATACCCCGTCGTCAGAAAGAACCATGATGTTGGTGACATTATTGCCGTTGGTTCCCGCCATCCCATTGGTCAATCCGTCATTCCAGGATTCCCAATGCATGCCGCCGTCGTAGCTGATATATACGCCGCTCGACTGCGTTGCCAGGTAGAGTGTGTCGGGGTAAAACCTGTCCACGATGATCTTGTAAAACTCCTGATTGATATCCAAACCGGCGGTGATGACAGACCAATGCGCCCCGCCGTCGGTGCTTTTCATGACGGTGCCGTGAAAGCCCGGCCGCCCGGTTCCTTCGTTCTCGCCGTTCTTGGAGCAGGCATACATCACGTTTGGATCCCGCGGGTCGAAGGCGACGGAAAAGACCCACTGCTCGCCGGGCCAACCGGCATCCCATCGCTGCCAATGCGCCCCGCCGTCCAGGGAGCGGCTCAGTCCGTTGTACGTACCCGCATAGACGATGTCGGTATTCCGGGGATGAAAGACAAGCGTGAACACGCCGTCGTTCAACCAGCCGACGTTGTACTCGCGCCAGGTCGTCCCGCCGTCCAGGCTCTTGAAAATCCCGGAGGGGAATGAGCCGAAGTAGATGATGTTCGGGTCGGTGGGGTGGAAAAGCAGCGTGCTGTACTGATAGAAGGGGCGGTTGTTCCAGATCGGCCAAAAGGTGCCGAAATTATCGAACCCCGACAGCTGCTTCCATTTCGAATCCGACGGATTTCGCGCATAGAGCTCGTACCCGGCGGTGCCGCAAAGCAGCGTGCCGTCGTTAAAGAGGTCCAAGGTGCGTACCTGCATTGTGTCCAGCCCGGTGCTCCAGCTCGTCCACGTCAACCCTCCATCGGCGGTGCGGAAGACGCCCTGCTCGGTGGCGGCCAATACTCCCAACGTGGGATGGAACAGCAAGGCATTGACGTCCTTTCCGAACATGATGCGGTCGCCGCCGTTGGCTCCGATGTTGAAATCCTGACCGTCGTAGGATTTGTAAATCCCCCTGCCCCATGTGCCCACCCACACTTCGTCGGGATCGGCGGGATTGATAGCGAAGGTGTAATACCCCTGGCGCTTCGGATCGTCCACCGCGACACTCGGGGTGAGGAAGTTCTTGTCGTACCAGGTCTTCCCCCCGTCGTCGGAACGGAACAATCCGCCGGGGTTGGATCCGACGTAGATGCGGTCAGGGTCCGTAGGGTCGACCTTAATCTGGATGTTGTGCACGTCGGGAACGGGTTTGTTCGAGCGGGCCGCAATCCACGTTACCGCGCCCGTCGCGGCGTTCACATCGCCGGCGTACACTCCGAAGCCCTGGGTGCCGGCGTAGACCTTGTTGCCGCCGGCCCAGACGGAGGTCAGGTTGAGTGAATCCAATCCGGCATTGAAGTTCTTCCAGCTGCCGCCGCCGTCGGCGCTTACGAAAAAGCCGTCGGAGAGGGAGGAGGCGAACAACAGGTTGTGGTTGTCGGGGTGCATGCGGATGGCGCGGCACTCGTTGCTGGTGGCCAGGACATTGACCCAGGTTTGGCCGCCATCTGTGGATTTGTACACGCCCGCGGGATCGCGGAAGGTGTATCCGCCCGGAACAACCCAATCGGGTACCGTCATCGCTCCCAATCCGGCGGCGTAGATCACGTCCGGAGTGACGGGGTCCACCTCGATATCGTAGGCGCCGATATCGGGGAAATCCCCCATCTCAGTCCACGTCGCGCCGCCGTCGGCGGACTTATATGCCCCGTGGATATGGGTGGTCGCATATAGGAGCCGCGGATCGGAGGGATCCACCGATACGTCGAGCACGCTGCGCGGCAAACCGTTCGTGATGTCGATCCAGGTGGAGCCGCCGTCGGTTGAGCAATACAATTTTCCGTCGTGGATGCCCGGCCCGAAGGTGGAAGCGTATACTGCCCCGCCTGCGACAAGCACACGGTTGACCAGGAACGCTCCTGAGGAACCGAAACTGGCCGCCGCATGCCACGTTGCCCCGCCGTCGGCGCTCTTCCAGACTTTCGGAGCCGTGCGGTCGGCGGCGTAAATCACATCGGGATTTGCCGGATCGAGGCTGAGGGCGGTGGCTGAGCGGGGTGCCTGTTCCAGCAGCGTCCAGGTTCGCCCGGCGTCGGTCGTCTTCCAGGTGCCGCCGAGCCAGGTTGCGGCGTAGGCCGTCGAGGGGTCGGAAGGATCGCCGATCAACTGCGGCTGTCCCCACACCGTAAGCATGGTAAAGTGCGGATTGAGCGGCGTCCACGATTCGCCGCCGTCGCCGGAATGGAAAATCTGCCCGCCGCCGCCGGCCGACGCACCGGCGCTTCCGGCGTAGATGGAATTCGGGTTTTGCGGGTCGATCGCCACCGAAGTGATCCCGCCGGAATGGGGCACGGTCAATACGGTGGACCAGGTTGCGCCGCCGTCGGTGGTGCGCCGGACCATCGCCCAATCCTGGAAGGGTTTCGGGCTGTAGCCGCTGAAAACAACATCGGGGTCGGTGGGATCGACGGCCAGGCTGTAGGTGTAATCCACCTCCGACTGCTGCAGGAAATCCCAAGACGCGCCGCCGTTGGTGCTTTTAAAGATGCCGAATCCGTTCTTGAGCGCATAAATTACATTCGAGTCGGAAGGGGCGATCGCCGCCGCCGAGACCGTCCCGGCGCGGAAACCGACTCCGCCCCGACGGGGGTCGACGGTCAACCTCCACGTGAGGCCGCCGTCATGGGAAACAAAGATCTGGCCCACGTCGGCCACCAGCCATATCGTCTGCGGATCGGTTGGGCTGACCGTCAGCTCGTCGGACCATGGGTGGACTATGCCGTCGTCGGTGGCGTTAATCCACGTCCTCCCGAAATCCGTGCTTTTATACGCTCCTTCGCCGCTGATGGCGGCGGCGTAGATCACGCTGCCCGACGGATCCCCCAAGGCCAGGAGAGAAAGGGTGGTGTTCAGCAACCCCTGGTTGACCGGCTTCCACTCGGCTCCCCGGTCGGCGCTCTTGACGATGCCGTACGCCTGGCGGGGCAGGTAGAGCACGTCCGTGTCGCGCGGATCAACGGCGATGTCGTACATATCGCCGTTGCGCCCGGGAGGCGTAATCTCTGTCCAGATCTCCCCTCCGTCGTCGGAACGGAACGCCCTGCCTCCCGAGCCGACGTACAGCGCATCGTCATACGATGCCCGGCCGATAACGTTGACCATGGCGTCGGTTGAGGGCAGACGGAGCGGAGTCCAACTCGTTCCGCCGTCGGCCGTCTTGACCAGATAGATGTCGGTTTTGCGTCGGAACATCTCGTTGTAAATGTTCCTCAAGCCGATGTACACCTCGCCGCGATCCTGCGGGTCGACAAAGATAGTATAGATTTCGGACGTGGCCGCCTGGCCCGGGATATCCACCGCATTCCACGAAGCGCCGCCGTCCGTGCTGCGGTACAAGCGGCCGTTGCCCCTGCCGCCGCCGATGCCCGTGCCGGCCCACAACTCGGTCCGGCCGCCGAAGGTGACATCCCGGATGAGAAAGCCGGGCAGGTTGGACGAGACGTTTTTCCAGTTTTCGCCCCCATTGCCGCTGTAATAAACCGTGCCGTCGTTTCTTCCAAGCAGCAGATGATCCGGGTCGGCGGGATCCATCGCCGCGCAACTGACCGGCTGTCCACCGAGCAGGGAGGTCCAGGTCTGCCCTCCGTCGACGGTTTTATGCAGACCCTGGGAGACTGCGTACATAACCTGGGGCGTTTCGGGATTGATTAGAAGGTCGTAAACCGGGACGTTGGCGGGTGAAAATCGCGGCAGTTGAATCCACGACGCGCCGCCATTAACGGATTGATATACGCCGCCTATCCCGCCAACGAAGACCGTATCGGGGTCGGCGGGATGAAGCTCGACAGCGTAGATCAGGCCTCCCGTCGGGCCGTTGGTCTGCACCCAGCGGTCGGGCTGCTCCGCCAGCGGGAGGAGGTAGGTCACCCGGATGTTATCAAACCGCGCTCCGTCGTCGGCAATAGCCTCGAGGGCGATCCCGCCCGACAGGGAAGCCGGACCGCCGTCGGCGTAGGTCAAAGCCGCCGTGCCGTCCACGGTGACCATAATCTCCGTATCCAACGCATAAACAGCGTAATCGTGCCATGTTGTGCCGATGGTGAGATTGGCCCCGGCGAGCTCCTCGGGCGCGCCGCTGCGTTCGGTCCACAGGACAATGCGGCCGGATTCCAGCCTCAAACCGTAGCCATTGCCGGAAGCCGTGCGGAAATAGAGGGTGGCGTCGCTGGCGACCCGGCGCGCCTGCACTGCAAAGCGATAATCTCGCCAAGACGCCGATCCGAAGGAGGCGTAGGCGGCCTCCTCCGCAGTGGTCGACCAGACGCGCGAGCCGGTGACATCATCGATAACGATATTCCATTTGCCGGAGTCGTAGTTCCACTGCTGGGCCTTGCCGTCTTCAAAGTCTTCGGAGAGGAATACCATTTCGCCTCCCGGCGGGGTCCGGGAGGCGGACGGGATGCCGGTGGGATGAAAGATAGCGGTGCCGGTTTGTGTGACTGCGGGGGATGGCTGGCATGAGAAAGAGAAACAGGGGAGCAGGAAAAGCAACGCGAGTCTCAACCTGCGCGGTCGAGCACGGATTGCTAATCTGCTCATCATTCCCTCCGCTTTGTGATCGCCTTGGTGTTTGCGGATCTATATTTTTCGAGAGGGCGCCCAACGGCCTGCCACTCAGCTGCCTGGCCGGCTTTTCCAGAGTAGACCCATTCTACCCCACGCTTCATCGAAGCGAAAACCACCGAAGACTCAAAGCCGAAGGCCAAATCCGCCGCAGCGCCTGGTTGGGCAAAGCTTTTTCAATTCTTCTATCCATCTGCTCGAAGTTTTTGATGAACTTCTTTTTCTTCCTTTGGGGCTCCTATTGGAAAGACTTTACACTGTTCCATATCGTATTCGTAGGGACCGTTGGTTTCCTGCATACGAAGATAGTAAAGTGCACTAATCCTGCATATTCATGTTGCAGGACGGCCTTTTGCTCGCACGAATTAAAAAAGACAGAGAGGGTATTCGTCCGATTTGTGACAATAATCATGACATCCCAGGAATATCCCGGCCCCCATAGATAATACGTTAATGATCCGCTGACGGCGTGGGGAAGCCCATACAGGGGGCCGAATTGGTCTATCGCTCCGGCTGTTGCGTAGAAATCCGTATAGATTCCCGCCACCGCGCGGTCTTCCGGAGGGAGCGCGTTATATACATTGGCAACTTCACGAGTCAAGTCATCCCATCCAACACGACCATAGAGAAATATAGGAGGATTATTTGAGCCATTATTAAATTCCCTGAGTGGCTCATACAGGTATTGAAAAGGACGGATAATACCCGGCAGAAGATCCATCGATATAACCGGCAGGGAAAAAGAAATATTAATTACTCCTACGACCATCAGGTAAAAAGCGGTGGCAGCTTTCACCCATTTTCCCCAGCGCAATCCTGAAATTATTTCTTCAATGTAAACGGAGCCCGCTGCAAGAAGAGGTATAAACAGTTCTATGACCATTCGAGCCGTTGCATGCAAAATGAACATCAGCACGAAAGTAACCAACAACATCAGGCCCAAGACACCGTAGTTCGCATCGTCCAATCGGCGAAAGATCCGGTACAGCCCGATAAACCAAAAGGGCAAGAGAATCGGGCTGATATACATCGATACATTTACTATATATTGCTGAAGGGAAGCCTGGTATACACGCTGAGATCCGTAATTCATCCAGTATTCAAGGGTTGGCCAGTGGTTGGTAAATTGCCAAATTAAATATGGCGATACAAGGACCATGCAAAGCGCCGCTCCCAACCAGGGCCAGGGTGTGATTAAATCCTTCCGGTATTTCGAAGCGAGAATCGCAATCAAAAAACCCGGCCCCAGAAAAATTATGGTCAATTTCGCCATGCAAGCGAGTCCGGCAATTAAACCTAATACTATCCATAGTCGTTTGCTCCCTGTCCGAAGTAATCGAATGAGATAAAACAGGAAGGCCGCCAGGATTAATTGATCGATACTGTCGTAACAGAAAATAGAATCGACCATCAACCATCCGGGAACTGCTATGAATCCAAGTGCGGTCAGCACAACGGCAAACGTTTTTCCGCCGAATTCTTTCGTGATCAGGCATGCGAAAACCAATGTAAACGAGCCTGCGAGCGCGGGTACGATATGCACCGCAAACAATGATCCCCCCAACAGCCAGCGGCTGATTGCCACCAAAGCCGGCACAAGCGGTGGCAAGTCCACATACCCGAATGCCAAGTGCCGGCTCAACGCAATAGTGTAGAGCTCATCAAAAAAGAATCCGTAACCAGGAGCAATATACATATGCAACGCAAATTTTACGGTTGCACCGATAATGATAACCAAAGAGATGCGAGATAGTTCGAAGAGTTTAATCCGATTTGGCATAGAACCACTCAGATTAGTAGAGAATAATTATTTGATGCCTGCCCAACG
>CAZFPL010000111.1:0-8353 GCA_964521085.1 uncultured Anaerolineales bacterium
CGGGAACGTCCTGGATAAAACCTTCCAATCCGGCGACCGCGTGCAGGATATCCGCCTGGACCACCACCAGGCGCAATTCCTCTATTCCGATGGTAGCTTGTTCCACTTCATGGATTCGGATAATTACGAACAGACGGCCATCTCCGCGGCCGTGATCGGCGAAAGCGCCCCGTACCTCCGGGAAGGGCAGGAGATCAAACTCACCTTCCATGAATCGGAGCCGATCGACGTGGAACTGCCGGCCTCGGTGGACCTCAAGATCGTCAGTGCCGAGATGGGCGTCAAAGGCGATACGGCCACGGGCGCGACCAAAAGCGTGACGACCGAAACCGGATTGAAGGTACTCGTGCCCTTATTCGTGGAAAACGGCGACACCATCCGCGTCGATACGCGCACCGGGCAGTACCTCACCCGCGCCTGACCCATGCGCACCCGATACGGTAAAGAGTGCACATACTACTATGAGGATTTCCGGCGCGGACGGGAACTGCAGGAATGCCGCCTGCTGGGCAACGGCGGCGGATGGAAACCGGCCCTGTGCAAGGATTGCCCCGTTCCCGGAATCCTGCTGGCCAACGCCTGCCCGGAGATGGTCCTCCGCGGAAATGTTTCCTCGGGGATATTCGGTTTGGGCCGCCGGGTGACGGTTTCCACCTACTGCCGGCGTTCCAACCGGAGCGGTTTCGATCCCCACATCGGCTGTGGGGAGTGCCACAAGGTTATCCAAGAGATTCGTCCGCCGTCGTAACGCATTGTGTCATTCCGAGCCCCGTAAGGGCGAGGAATCGGTAACGAATGGAACAGCAAATCGGACTTATGCAAATGCGTCACCGATTCCTCGTCGCCCCTCCGGGGCTCCTCGGAATGACATTCAATAGGGGAGTTTCCTCTCCGCCATGATTTCCGCCATCCTGTTCGACCTCGACGACACGCTTCTCGAAAACGACATCGATCGGTTCCTGCCCACCTACCTGAAGGCGCTGGGAAAATTCATGGCCGCGCGGATCGATCCGGCCCACTTGCAGGAAGCATTAATGGCGGGCACCAAGGCGATGCTCGACAACACCGATCCGGAAATCACGTTGCAACGGGCGTTTGAGTCGGTCTTCTTCCCGATGATCGGGATGGAACGGGAACCGCTGACCCCCGAATTCGATCGCTTTTATGCGGAACGTTTCCCCGCGCTGAGGGAACTGACCCGCCCGATGGATGGCGCCGCTCAGGCGGTCGAACTCGCTTTTAATCTGCGTTGGAAGGTGGCGGTTGCCACCAATCCGCTCTTTCCGCTTGCGGCGGTCGAGCACCGCCTGTCTTGGGCGGGATTCGATCCGGATGCCATGCGCTTCGACTTGGTCCCTTCCTACGAAACCATGCACTTCGCGAAACCGCATCCGGAGTTCGTGGCCGAAGTGCTCGGGCGCATCGCCGCCCAACCCGGCGAATCGGTGTTCATCGGGAACGACCCGCCCGGGGATCTTGAACCGGCGCGCGCCCTGGGACTGGCGACCTTTCATGTGATCCGGGGAACGGACGCGGACCCGGCTCCCGCACACGGGGAAGGAACGATGCGGCAACTCGCCGCGGGCCTCGAGTCGGATCATTGCGACGCATCGTTTCTGCTTCCCCCGGATCCCTCCCCCTGCACCCTGCCGGCCCTGCTTTCCGGACACCTGGCCGCCCTGCTGTACATCTTCGGCGAAAGCCGGTGGTCGTGCTGCCCGCAGGAGGAAGGCTGGGGACCGGTCGAGATCGCCTGCCACCTGCGGGATGTCGAACGCGAGATCACCCAGCCCCGGCTGCGGAAAATCCTCGCGGAGGAAAATCCATATCTCCCTCCGATGGAATCCGATTCATGGGCGGAGGAGCGGAACTACCGCGCCCAAGACGGCCCGCAGGCGCTGCGGGAGTTCATCGAAGCCCGGAAGGGGACGATTGCGCAACTGCGCGACCTACATCCGGAGGATTGGGGGCGCGCGGCGCGCCACGCGCTCTTCGGGCCCACCACGCTTGCGGAGCAGGCCCGCTTTTCCGCGCGCCACGATCTGCTGCACATCGAGCAACTGCAGGGATCCCAAGCCGCCGCCGGGCAATGAGGTTTTCAGGAATTGTCATCCCGCACCCGCGGATATATAATGGGATTACGTCACAGGGGGATGCCACCCAGGGTATAATCTCCCGAGGCAGTTTTTCTCCCAAGCGATAAAAATTATTTGGAGGCGGCGCAGGATGGTCTTCCATTCATCCATCCCCGTTCAGCGGACACCGCCTTCGGGATCCGGGCGGATGGATCCATTCTCTGCGCACGCATTCCAAGGATAAGCGTCCACAAGCTTTGATACTTGGAGGAGATATGCACCCCTTCCGGCGTTTCTTCTCTCGTCCTTTATTGGGTTGCCTGCTGCTCGCAGCGGTTGGATTGCTTTTACAGGTTGACGTCGCCCGTTCGCAAGCCGTAGCCTCCACCCTTCGAATTGTAAAAATCGATTCCAGCGCCTTCCCCGAAGTGAAGGTTCAGATCCTCGTGCTGGGCCCGGGCGGTATCGAATCCGCCGCCCCTACCAAGGAAAGCCTCTCCGTTTCGGAAAACAACGTCTCGGTCGAATACGAAATCGAAAAACAGGAGGTGGGCGCGGAGATCGGGTTCGTGCTGGATGCGGGCATGGGTCTCTACAGCGGCGGCGCGACCGGAGCCACCCACCTGCAGGAGATGAAGGACGCCGTCATCGAACTCACCCAGGACCCCATGCTCCTCACCGGCAAGGACGTGTTTTACGTCATCGCCCAGGAACCGGGCGGCCCCCAGGTGCTGGTCAATCCGGAAACCCCGGCCACCAAAATCCCCAACATTCTCGGGCAATACAATCCTACAACCACCTACCAATACGCCCTTCCGTTGGAGGGCGTCAGCTCGCTTCTGGATGGGTTCGCCAACGAAGCCTCCGCCGGCGCCGGACGCGCGCAGGCGATCGTCGTCTTCTCGGGCGAGCTGACCGTCGACAAGAAATTCCCGATGGCCAGCGTCGTCAACAAAGCCAAATTGATGGGGGTTCCCGTGCACACCGTGCAGGTCCGGTTCGCCATGGCGAAGCAGGAATCGCTCAAGGATCTGGCCGAGCAGACCGGCGGGCGGTTTTTCTATTACACCGCGGAAGGCACCCCGAGTATCGCCGGACTCAAACCGCTGCTGACGGGGCTGCGGACCCAGTACGCCCTCACCTACCGGTCGCCCAATTCGGAGAGCGGGACGAGGGTGGTCGCCGTGGGCCTCCACTTCGGACAAAACGAAAAACCCGCCATGGCCCAGTATGAGGTCACAGTCGAACCGCCGGTCGCCGTCATCCGCTCTCCGGGCGATGAACAAACGATCAGCCCGCAGGCGTACGTGCCGACCGAAGACCCAAAAGCCACTCCCGTCACCGGGATCGTAATCACCGCGACGGTTTCCTGGCCGGACAGCCATCCACGGAAAATCGTGCGGGCGACTCTCCTGGTGAACAGCGAACCGCAGTCGGTGCTGAACGAACCTTCGGAAGAGCTGACATTCATTTGGAATCCACCCGAGGAAACGGCTTCCGGTCCGGCCACACTGCAGATTCAAATCGAAGATGAACTGGGGCTGGTCGGCCTCAGCGATCAGATCGTCGTGCGTATCGAAGCCGCATCCCCCGACGTGATCCCCTTCGATCTCTCTCTGAATACCATACTGGCGATCCTCGCCTTCCTGCTCGCGGCCACCGCGGTCGTGTTGGTGGTGGTCTTCCGCAAGCAGGTCGCGGGCACGGCCCAGCAGGCGGTCGGCGCCGCGACGGAGTTCATCCAGGAAGTGGGGGAAACCCTCCGCTTCAAGAGCAAGCCCGGTTCCTCCAAGGCGATGCTCGTCGACATGGACGGCAACTCCGGTACCGGACGGTCTTCCTTCGAACTCTACGGCACCACCTCGATGGGCCGCTCGAAGAAGAATGCGGACCTGGTGTTCCAGGCCAACCAGGCCGACAGCCCGATCAGCCGTTTGCATTGCACCATCCTCGAGGAGGATGGTGCCTTCTTCCTGCGCGACGATCAGAGCGCCAACGGCACGTACCTGAACGGGGTGCGCCTGGTGCCGATGGACCGCAACCCGCTCAAAGACGGGGATGAAATTCAGCTGGCCAATCCGGAACGAAACGGGGTCCGGCTGCAATTCCGCTGGCAGGGCGGCGGTGGGCTTGGAAGCGGCGGAGCGGATACCGAATCGACCAACCGGATGAGCCGGGATTAATCGGAGAGTGGATTCGTGCATTCCCCAATAATTAATAACCAATAGGATCATCGCATGGGAGACTCATTCTCTTCGCAATCCAACTCCAATGGAAACGGCTCCTCCCGCGGCCGGGGTGCCGTCCGGATCGGCATGGACCAGAACATCGGCGCCTCGACGAAACGCCGCTCGATGGAAGATGCGTTCTTCGCCGAGGATTTGATCACCGCCGGCGGAGCAAACATCACCCTGGCGATCGTCGCCGACGGAATCGGCGGCGCCTCCTCGGGGGAACGGGCGTCCAATCTGACGGTGGAGCGCATCGTGGACGTCGTGCGCCAGTCTGCGGGGGAGGATTTTCCGCAGATCCTCGAAGCGGCGATGAAGCAGGCCAACCGCGCGGTGTACGAAGAGGCCCAGCAGGAAGAACACAAACGCGATATGGGATCCACCGCCGTGGCGGTGATCGTTCACAAGGACCGCATGTATCTTGCCTCCGTGGGGGACAGCCGCGCCTACCTCGTCCGCGGCGAGACGGTCATCCAGCTGACGTCGGATCACAATTGGGGGGAAGAGATGATCCGCATGGGCAAACTGCGCCCGCAGGAAGTGGGGCGCAATCCGCGCGCCGCCTTGCTGGTGCGCTCGATCGGCAACGAGTCGGACGTGCAGGTCGACCTCGGCGTGTATTGGAACGCCCGGGAAGATGAAACCACGGCCCGCTCCCGGCAGGGAACCGTCCTCAAGGCGGGCGATCACATCGTGCTGTGCAGCGACGGGCTGATCAAGGAACGGCCGGACGGCCGCGGCCACTTCGTCGAAACCGGGGAGTTTCCCCCGATCCTCTCGCGCAATCCGGCGCTTCAGGCGGCGCGGACACTGGTGAGCAAGGCGATGGGACGCAACACCAACGACAACGTCTCGGTGGTCGTCCTGGAAAAGCCCCAGGGCGCCGCCGCCGCGGGAAAAGCGTGCCTTCGATGGGTGATTATTCTTGCGCTTTTGACGGCCCTGATTTTCGCGGGCATCGTGTTCCTCCCGCCCCTGCTTTCGAAAATGCAGACGCAGACCCCTCTTCCGGACAAGGATTCGATCCTGATCGGACAGGTCACGGGCGAAGCCCTCTATAAGGAATCCGGGCAGGTGCCGGTCAAGTTGGAGTCGAATGCGTCGCTTCCGGTTAAACCCGGGGGAACTCTGCAAACCCTCGAAGGGACGGTGCAGTTCACCCTTCCGGATTCTTCGCGGGTCTATCTCGACCGCTTCTCCGAGGCGGCGCTGACCCAGCTTGCCGATCCGCGCACCGGAACGCAAAACACAACGCTCACCCTGGAACAGGGGCGGCTGCTGGTCGTCGTTTCGCTGCCTTCCGGATATTCCAGTTCGGTCATGGCGCCGGGAGATTTACGCGCACAGGTGCTTGGGTCGGTGATGGGAGTATCGTACGATCCGGGAAAATCCCGATTGGATGTGGACTGCCTGGAAGGGGCCTGCCTGGTCGCGAATACGGCGGATGTCCTGCAACTTAACGGCGGTGAGCATTCCTGGGCCAGCAAGGGAAAGGTCGGGTCGATCGACGGCGCGCGTTACGATCTGTGGGCCGGTCTCGCCGGGGGGGATCCGGCGTGGATCACGCCAACGCCTCTGCCGACGGCGACTTCCACCGACACGCCCACGGCGACGAAGAAACCCGTAATCATAAGAACCACCGAAGCGCCCCCGCCGCCCGGAACGCAGCCCAGCGCGACGCCGGAGGCGTCACCGACTGAGGAGATCATTCCGACGGTGGAGATACCGTCGGAACTCTCGGCTATATCCAGCTGACGGCCGAATTCAATCCTTACGATACAGATCGTTCCACATGAATTCGATCCGGCGGGCGATTAAATCTCCATCCTGTCCGGCCGTATCATCTCCATAAATCGTTGGAAACCATCTTCCCGGTTTTTCCACAGCAAGGTTTGCATCCCCGCCTGCTGCGCGCCCTGGATATTCGCCTCTGAATCATCCATGAACAAACAGCGCCGGGGTTCCACGCCCAGGCGCCGGGATGCACGCAGGTAGATTTCAAGATCCGGCTTGCGCACGCCTTCCGCGCCCGAGGAAAGGATGGCGTCGAACCGTTCGGATAAATTCAGCTTTGCATCGAAATAGGGAAAGGTCAGGCGTGTTCCGTTGTTGATGATCCCCAATTTTATTTTTTTTCGCAGAGTCGGAAGCAGTTCCCAAAGCGGCGGATGGGCTTCGTATTTGTCGGGAATGCGCGACAGGATCCTTTGAAATTCCTCCTCGCCGATTTTCATATTTTCCAGCACTGCGCTTCGGAATATTTCATCATCCACGACTCCGCCGATCATGTCGTCCACCGCATCGATGGTTTTATCCCCCGCGTAATCGCTGCGCAGGAACAAAAGAACCCCCATGAAATCAAAGAGCACCGCTTCGATCCCGGGAGTGCCGGTTTTCATAATACTCTATCCTCGCAGACCATCCCATACAGCAGGGACGACATCCCGTCGCTCTCAAGGACGTTGCTGCAGGCCGTCATGAATATTCCCTCGGCGAATTCGCCGTCATACGTGAAATAATCCTTGGAACTGCCGTCACGGTAGGAGAAAGTCACCATCCCGAACGGCTGGCCCGCAGACCGGTCCTCGGCCGGCTCCTTGTCATGGATCCGGTTTTGCAGTTGGCCGTAAAGCTCGTCGATATCGAACACACCACTTTTTATAACAAGTGAATTCGGCAGCTCGGCATAAAAAAGGCGCGCCTCGCCGCCTCTCCAGACGAGCAAGCGCGCTTCCCCATGGGGAAAATCCAGACTGATGCTGTCAACCGTTTCGGATTTTACCTGACAAGCGGAAAACGCCAGAACAAGAAAGGAACACGCCGCAAATAATACCAACCGCGTTTTCATGGGAAAAGTCACCCCTTTTCGCCTTTTGTCTGTTTGGTTTTTCGAATCTCGAACTTGGTATCGGCTTTCATGCGAATTCCTTGCTGCAGTTGTTTTTTTAATGTGACGCCGGTGACTCGCGCGGGCGTTCTGCCAATCCGTACTACTTCAACGCTTTTGCAAACGCCTCCGAGACGAACTTCGCCCCCGCCAAACCCAGCCTTGGATAATTCCTACGGATGAAAAGGATGGCATCCGTGGATTCATCAGCCTTTATCAAGGCTAGAAACGCTTCATTGTGATACAGCTCCTTCAGCACTTCGATGTTGACATTCGTGTCAAGGTTGATCCGATGCAGCAATTCCTGTTCGCTCATAACTTTCCTCCTTACCGTAGGGATGGAATTCTTGCGGCCGGGATTCCATTGCGGCCCGGTTTATCGAAAAAACGCCGGAACCTGCCCCGCAACGGTATCTGCAATTCGCTCTCTGTGGATTTCCATTAAATCCATTTCCGCGATTTCCGGCAGCGTGAAATATCCGTAGTCGGTCGTTTCATCGCTGAGGGACAACTCGCCGCCCGTCACCCCGGCTTCAAAATGCAGCGCCACGAGATGGAATTTGTTTCCGTCCGGATATTCCAGAAGCCGGTTTGGATTGGTGTATATCCCCACCAGTCTTTTCACGCGGACCGACAATCCCGTTTCTTCCTTCACTTCGCGGATGCACGCTTCCATCGCGCTTTCGCCCGCTTCCATATGCCCGCTCGGCAGACACCACTTGCCGTTGTCGGCACGGCGCGTCAGCAGCACTTTTTCCCGCGTTTCGTCGAAAATCACGGCCGAACAGCCTACGAGTATCTTGCCCGATTTGCCGATGCGTTCCCCATAAACCGTTTTCGACACGTAGACCTCACTTTGCCGCCCCAAATTATGCGGCGGCGGCACGCCTGCGGAATAATAACCCCGACAGAGTTGACTCGCTTCGTGCTGGCATCCTCGAAATCGATCGAGCCGCACCAGGTGCATTTAAATGGGTAGGTCATCAGACGAATTCTACTCCCAAAACAAGAGATCTGATTTAAAAAACGCCGCATGACGCGGCGATTCTAATTTACATTTTTAATTCGGACATATCTCTGCGCGGTCAGCGCGGCGACCAGATGGGGGACGAGTCATATGCCGGGTCGTTGGTGAGATTGATGAGCCCGCTGCCATCCGC
>CAZFPL010000112.1:0-8021 GCA_964521085.1 uncultured Anaerolineales bacterium
CGACCTTACGGGTTGGCATATAATTTTTCAGCGAAAGTTCTTTCGATATTGCCAGCTTATTGTACCGGTGTAGGGGTACCGGATATTGTGGGAATGAAGCATGCGCCAGTAAGGCTATAGCTATTTCCAAACAACTCGGGCGGCCAGCACGCGGCGCCAAAGGCCGGCGTTGTGTCGTTGCCCAGAACACCGTTGAGAATATCCCGGTATTGCGCCACGGTCGGCACAGGATATTCGTATCCTTCCTGAGTATCCTGGCCTCCGCCGGATAGATACAATTTATCCAGCTCGATCAGGCTGCGAGCCAGGTCCGGCAATTGGAAACCGTTTTGCCGGCAGAGTTCATTGATCAACCATCCGTTAAAGTCCCCGGGAGGATTGGGGTCGCGGTAGGAACAAAATCCCGCCGGGTCCAAACCCCCGATGGCATAAGCGGGTATCGGTACTACAAAATCGTGGAAAAAATACGCTTTAGAATTCCCGAAATTCCCCGCCTTCCCGGAGATCCTCCCAAAGAATATCGTGTGCATGTATTCGTGAAGGGGAAAATATTGCTCGCCGGGTTGAGCCGCTTTCCGGATCTTCTCCTCGATCGTGGGGTAATATCCGGGTCCTTCGGTGCAGGTGTACGCCTGACGCGTGTGAGCATATATATAAGCATGGCCCACGGGGAGTTCACTGCATATACTGTCTTCTAATACCAGATGCATATCCACCGACTGAAGCTCGGACAGGGTGTCCACTCCGGTCATTTGGATCAGCTGTGGACGTGCGATGCGAAAGCCGGCATATTCCGCAAAAATGTATTGTACATCCAGCGGGCAGGGTTCCTGGCAGACAAACCGGAACGGGTCACCGGGAAATTGATACGCTTGGTACGGCACTCCCTCAATTTGGATTGAGCTGACCGGGACGGGGACGATCTCGAGGGGCGCGGATGTGCCTACGCCTGTCGCTTCGGAAGCCTGGCCGGTAAGTTCAGGCGTCCGATTCCCTTGTGAACCTGTTTGAACAGGTGTTGTAGCAACCCTTACCCCTTGGCAAGCCAACACAAGAAATAGCGTGAAAACAAGGAATATTTTTCGCATCGCGATCAGCTCTTTTCTTTATCATCATCGTATCACAAGGCAGCTGTTTTGACTTTAATAAATTATCTATTCGCTCTCGGCGAAAGTCGCGGATGCGGGTTATAAGTCCTTTGCACGAAGATATCCAGAAAGTTGAGCCGCTTCGTTCCGTCAGTAAACTCTCAAGAAAATAATCCTTTTTCAGGAAAGCATTTGACGGCCCAACGGCCGGCGCGTGAGCCGCTTGTCCGTCGATGCATGACTAGGTTCATTACACATATTCCGTCGCCGAAGCATATACCAACGTAGACTATGTTCCTCTTTCTACCTGTTTTTCCCCATTGACAGGCAGCCCTTTCATAGATGTTGGGCAGCATTTCCTACGACAATTACAATACATTCTGTATAAGTTCTACTATTGTTCCGCGGACCTCTTTTGACACATCGAAATGCCTTGCGTGATTATAGGGATTACCGAAATCAGGATCTTCAAATTTCAATGTATTTATCATGACTGTGTGATTGTACCTTGGCACAGCCCACCAATGAACATGTGGATTGGGTTGTTTCTCACGGTAGGAAAGATTCATATAGCAGGACCAATTAAACATTGTCGCATTAAAAGCTTTTCGCAAAGAAGTCTCTACTTTCGCTACAATATTCCACCAATCAAGCAATTCTTCAGAATTAATTTCTGCAATATCGCCGCAATGCCTTTTTAGGCAAATAATACATCTTCCTACAAGGCATTGATTTGGAGCTAAAACAATACGCCAATACGTAGTCTCAAATATCAGCGAATATTTTGTATCACTTGGGGACCATGAGCAAATTGGACAAGCCATATCGATTGCTCCCAACGGACTGCGACTCACCCCCCTTCCCCGTTTTCCCCGCTTCGCGAGGGCGGGCGCGAAGGCAGGTGCGAGGGCAAGCGCCCTCGCAGGCTCCGCGTTTTACTTCGCCATCCAACACGCCACCTGATGGCCCAGGCGGAGTTCCTCGAGGGACGGCGCCTCCTGCGAGCATTTTTCGATTGCCAGGGAGCATCGGGGATGGAAGCGGCAGCCGCTCGGGGGGTTGATGGCGCTGGGAATCTCGCCGGCGGGCATGGGTTCGCTGCGGCGACGCAGCGGATCGGGAACGGGAACGGCCTTTAAAAGCGCCTGCGTGTATGGATGGAGGACGTGATCGTAGACATCGTGGATGGGCCCAAGCTCGCATAGCTTGCCCAGGTACAGGATGGCAATGCGGTCGCAGACATACTTGGCGGTGGCCAGGTCGTGCGTGATGAACAAGTAGGTCAGGTCGAATTCCTTTTTCAGGTTCATCATCAGGTCGAGCAGCAAGGCGCGCACGGAGACATCCGCCATGGCAATCGGCTCGTCGGCCACGATTAGTTCCGGATTTGTCACCAGGGCGCGCGCCAGCACGATCCGCTGGCGCTGCCCGCCGGAGATCTGGTGCGGGAACAGGTCATAGAAGCACTCGGGCGGGTTCATGCCTACCGCCGTCAGAATGTTGAGGACGCGCCGGCGCTGTTCGGCACGGGATAAATTCCCCAAATGGATGGTGACCGGGTGAAGAATGGCCTGGCCGATGGTCATGCGCGGGTTGAGGGACGCCAGCGGATCCTGGAAGACCAGTTGCATGCGCGAGCGCATGCGCCGCATCTCCTCGGTTGTCAGCCCGACCAGTTCGATGTCGTCGAAGAAGACGCGGCCGGAGGTGGGTTCGAGCAGGCGCAAGACGAGCCGCCCCACGGTGGATTTTCCCGAGCCGCTTTCGCCGGCCAGGCCGAATACTTCGCCCTTGTGGATGTTGAAGGAGATGTCATCCACGGCGCGCACGGCCGGGATACGGCCGCGGTTGAGCAGCATGGCCAGGAATCCGCTCTGCACCGGAAAATGCTTGGTGACGTGCTCCAGCCGGACCAGTTCCTTGGGGGTGGAGTTCTGAGTGGATGGACTCATGCCCCGCCTCTCTTGGAATACAGCCAGCAGGCGGCCTGCTGGTCCTCGCCCACGTTTTCCTGCGGCGGATTCTCCCACCTGCAGATCTCCATCACTGCAGGGCAGCGCGGATGAAAACGGCAGCCCGCGGGCGGACGCAGGAGGCTCGGCGGAGCGCCTTCCATTTTGTACAACTCGGCGCCGTCGAGGGCGATGTTGGGGACGGAACGCAGCAGACCGCGCGTGTAGGGATGCTTCGGGTCGGCGAAAATTTTTCGCACATCGCCGATCTCGACCAGCCGCGCGGCATACATCACCGCCACCCGGTCCGATACTTCCGCCACCACGCCGATGTTGTGGGTGATGAGCAGGATGGTCAGGCCGAACTCGCGGCGCAGGTCGCGCAAGAGGTCGAGGAACTTGGCTTCGACGATCACGTCCAGCGAGGTGGTCGGCTCGTCGGCGATGACAAGCTTGGCGCGCAGCGCCAGGGCCAGCGAAATCATCACCCGCTGGCGCATGCCGCCCGACATCTGGTGCGGGTATTCCGGCAGCCGCTCGGCCCGGATGCCGAGCTTCTCCGCCAGCTCCCCCGCCCGCTTGCGCGCCTGTTCCTCGGTGGTCGCGGGTTCATGGGTCTGGACGGTTTCGGTCAGGTGCTCGATGATGCGCTGGACCGGGTCGAGGGATGTCATCGGGTCCTGGAAAACCATGCCGATCTCGGCGCCGCGCACCTTCCGCATTTCCTCTTCCGTGAGGGTCATCAGGTCGCGCCCGTCAAACAGGAGCTGCCCGCCGGTGATGCGGGCGGGGACCCGGTGCAGGCGCATCAGGCCCTTGCCGAGCGTGGATTTGCCGCAGGCGGATTCGCCCACCAGGCCGAGGATTTCCCCGCGGCGGATGTCGAGGTCGACCGAATCGACGGCGCGCACGTCGCCGGCGCGGGTGTGATACTCGACGCTGAAATCGCGGATGGAAAAAAGATTATCGGCCGCCATCAGCGTTCCCTAAGCCTGGGGTTGAGGATCTCCATCAGCCCCTCCCCCATCATCGTGAACGCCAAAACGATCACCATGATCGCGATGCCCGGGAAGGTGATCAGCCACCAGGAGGTCTGGATGTAGCGCTGGCCGCGGGCCAGGTCGATGCCCCAGTCGGCGATCGTCGGGGGCATGCCCAGGCCGAGGAAGGAAAGCCCGGCGCCGGTGAGGATCGCGTCGGCCACGTTGACCGAAAAGATGATCGCCACCGACGGGATGACGTTGGGGAATACGTAGCGCCAGAGGATTTCCCAGCGGCGGGCGCCGATGCTGCGGGCGGCTTCGATGTACACCTCTTCCTTGACCTGGAGAGTCTGGCCGCGCACGATTCGGTAGTACGTGGGAATGTACAGGACCGAGATGGCGGTGATGACGTTGTAGATGCTGGGTCCGAGGACCGCGGTGATGGAGATCGCGAGGATCAACCCGGGGAAGGCGTAGAGGCTGTCCATGATCAGGCTGAGGAGCCGGTCGAACGAACCGCCGTAATATCCGGCCAGGAGCCCGAGCGGCACGCCGAAAAGCAGCGAGAGGATCGACGAGCTGAACCCGACCATGATGGCGACCCGCGTGCCCCAGATCAGCCGGCTGAGAACGTCCTGCCCGATCTCGTTGGTCCCCAGCGCGAAGCCGCCCGCGGTCGCGGTTTCCCCGGTGATCGAAGCCCCGCTGCGCAGGGATGGATATTCCGCGGCCAGCGGTTTGAAAGCGTTAAGATTGGCGACTCCGGCCTTCACCGTACCCTTTTCGATCGCGTCCATAAGCTCCCTTGCGGTGACAAAGCGCGTGATCCGCGGGCGCAGGCGCAGGCCGGTTTCCCCGCTCACCAGCTCTGCGTCGATGAGTTTGGATTGCTCGTTAACCGCCACCGCCGAGGGCGACCCCTGGATGACGCCGATCGGTGAATTGGGGGAATCCTCCGCGACGGCGAGATCGCGCAGGGTTTCGATCGAAGAATCGGTTCGGGTGATCAGCACCGGAATTTCCGGGTACTCCCCGGGAGCCAGGAAGCTGGTCCCGACAATATCGTCGAAGGAATACGGGGCGAGGAGCTGCGGGAACAGGGCGACGAAAATGAACCCGAGCACCATCACGGCCGAGATAGTCACGAACCACCAGTCGGCGCCGTACCACTTGCGCGCCTGGAAAAGCCGGCGCACGAATCCGACCTTCTGCAGGTCCTCCTGCCAGGTTTCTTTTTCCAAATCGGGCTTGTTCCGTTCGAGGCCGGTCATGCCTAGTACCTCACCCGCGGATCGAGCAGCGAATAGATGACGTCGACCGTCAGACTGATGACGGCGACCATCAGGGCGAACATGGTGATGACGCTCTGCACGGCCGTGTAATCGCGGGCCGAGATGCGCTGCACCAGGTAGCCGCCCATCCCGGGCCAGGAGAAGATGGTCTCGGTGAGCACCGCCCCGGCCAGGAGGATGGCCACCTGGAGGCCGATCAGGGTGATGACCGGGATCATCGCGTTTTTCAGCGCGTGCCCGAAGACGACCGCGCGCTCGCGGATCCCGCGCGCCCGGGCCGCCGCGATGTAATCCGCCTGCAGGGTTTCGATCACGTTGATGCGGGTCATGCGCACAAACACGCCCGATAGAATGAGCCCCAGCGTGGCGGTGGGCAGCACCAGGTGGATCAGCACCGAGCCCAGGGCCTCCCAGTTGCCGCTGAGGAGGGCGTCGACGGAGTAGAGGTTGGTGACGCGCTGCAGGTTGGCGCCGAGGACCGGGTCGATCCGCCCGGAGATCGGCAGCCAGTTCAATTTCAGGCCGAAGAGGAGCTGCAGCATCAGCCCGAACCAGAAGATGGGCAGGGAATAGATAATCACAGAATAAATGCGCAGCGAATAATCGCTCGCGCTCTTGCGCCGGGATGCGGCGAAGGTTCCCCCCAACACTCCGATCAGGAGAGCCAGGATGGAGGCGGGAATGACCAGCTCGAGCGTGGCCGGAAAACGCTCACTCATCTCGTCGATGATCGGGCGGTGCCCGCCCACCATCGAGGTGCCGAAATTGAGCGTGAGGATGTTCTTCAGGAACACCCCATACTGCACGATCAACGGTTGGTTCAAACCCAGGGTCTCCCGCATGTGCTCGATCTGTGTGGGGGTCCCTTTCGGGCCCAGGGCGGATTTCACCGGGTCTCCCGGGAGGATATGCATGATGAAGAAGACCAGCGTCGCCAGGATGAAGATCATCGGCAGCGTCAGGCCGATGCGGGTGAGGATGTAGCGCCGCAGGCCCGCGGATCCCCGGATCATGATGTACGCAAGCAGCACCAGGCCGGGGATGCCGATGGCGAGGAAGATGAGGGCGATGGGGGTCATGAGTTCCCGATAAAAAAAAATCGGGGGGCGGGGTGATCCCCGCCCCCCACTTTCCGCGGCTAGGATTTGGTCAGGAGCGAATAGCAGAATTCGACGTTCCCGCCGATGTTGAGAGTCGCGGGAGATCCGTACTTGGTCGAACCCTTGATGTTGGGTCGATAGATGATGTGCTCTGTCAGGAAGAAGAGCGGCAGGGTCACGACCAGGTCGGCATAGACCTCCTGAGACTGCTCGTAGAGGGCTTTGCGTTTGGCCAGGTCGGTTTCCGTGTCGGCTTTGGAAAGCAGGTCCACCAGCTGCGCGGCTTTTTCGTTGATCGGGTTGCCGAAGGTGCTGCCCTCCGCGGCCAGGGAGACGTTCGTACCCATCCCGCCGTTGAACACGAAGGGATCCAGGTAGTTTGACGGATCGGGATAATCGAAGAACCAGCCGAGTACGCCCACCGCATAAGATTCGCCGCCGGTCAGGGCCGTCACGTAGGTGGCCCATTCCTGGGCATGCAGGTTGACTTGGAACACTCCGGTGGCTTCCAGCTGCTTCTTGATCACCTCCATCCACGCGGCGGTCTCCGCGCCGTAGTGTTCGGGCGGATACCACATATCCAGGACCAACGGGTTGCTCTCGCTGTAGCCGGAGGCGGCCAGGAACGATTTGGCGGCGTCGATGTTCGGCGACTTGTACATCGTGTCGAAAGCCTCGCTCGCGCCGAGGAACCCGGGCGGGTTCTGCGAGTAGAGCGGCGAGGCCGTACCGGCGTAGACCGTGTCGGAGATCTCGTTGCGGTCGATGGCCGAGGCGACCGCCTTGGCCACGTTCGGGTCATCCATCGGGGCCATGGTGTGATTGATGATCAGGTAACGGATGGCTCCGCCGTCGATGTCTCCGACGGTCACGTCTTTGACGGACTGCAACTGGGAGACCAGCTGCGGACCCAGGTAGCGCCAGGCGATGTCGATCTCGCCGTTCTGGACGGCCAGGGCCAGGGTCTGCGGATCCGAGAAGTACCGGATGATGATCTGGCCCGACTTCGGCTTAAGGTCGCCCTTGTAGTAGGGGTTGGGCTCGAGGACGAGCTGTTCGTTCTGGGTGTACTGGCTGATGTACCAGGGACCCACGCCGTAGATCGGGGCGGTGGGGAACAGCACGCACTTGTCGGTCGGGAAGGTGTCGGGGTGCGAGGGCGTGTAGGGCGCGGTTGCCAGGATTTGCGGGAAAAAGGCGACCGGGCTCTTCAGCTTGAAGACGAGGGTGACGTCGTCGGTGGCGGTGATGCTTTCCACGTAGGGGATCGCCAGGGCGTCGGCCACGTCGTTCGGGCAGGAGGGCCCGATCGTGAGCAGCCGGTTGAGCTGCGTGGCGAACATCTGCGCGGTCAGCTTCAAGCCGTCGGCGAACTGGACTCCCGACTTCATCTTAACGGTGTAGGTCAGGCCGTCGGCGGAGATGGTCGGCATGGCGGTGGCCAGGTCCGGGACGAGGTCGCTCGTGCCGGGATTCCAGCGCAGGAGCGTGCGCCCGATGTTGCGGATCAATTCCCAGTCGTGGGTGGAATAGGCGTCCCCCGAATCCAGGCTGGAGATTTGGTCCGTCACGCCGATGATGATCGTTGCCTTGGATGAGGGGTTCA
>CAZFPL010000113.1:0-3757 GCA_964521085.1 uncultured Anaerolineales bacterium
TGTTCGATGTCGCGATTATCGGAGCGGGGGTGGTCGGCGCGGCAATCGCCCGGCGGCTTGCTTCCTGCAAGCTCTCCGTGGCTTTGGTGGAGCGCCGGGCCGACGTCTCCTTCGGAGTCTCCAAAGCCAATTCGGGCATTATCCACGCCGGATTCCATCACAACCCCTCCACCCTCAAAGCGCGCCTCGAAGTGCAAGGCAACCTCATGTTCGACCGGCTGCAGGCGGAATTGGGATTCCCCTTCCGCCGGGTCGGGATTCTTGTGGCGGCCTTTTCCTACGAGGAGATGCAAACCATCGAAGCGCTGTATGCGATGGGGATCGCCAACAACGTTCCACAAATTGAGATCGTGGGCCGGGAACGAATCCTCTCCCTGGAGCCGAAACTGAACAGCGATGTGGTGGGAGGGCTGTGGGCGCCGACCGGCGGGATCGTCGAGCCGTACCGCCTGGTCTTTGCCCTGGTGGAAAACGCCGTCGCCAACGGGCTGAGCCTCTTTACCGAATGGAACTTCACCGCCGCGCGGCGCGCGGACGATCATTGGTTGCTCTCTTCCGAACAGGGTCAGACCCTCAAGGCGCGGCGCGTCGTGAACGCCGCCGGCCTGTACGCGGACGAAGTATCCGCCTGTTTCGGCGCGGAGGAGTTCCGCATCGTTCCCCGCAAGGGCGAGGAGTATTTGCTGGATAAGAACGCGCCGGGGTTCCCGTCCCATGTGCTCTTCCCCGTCCCCGCGAAGAATTCCAAGGGGGTGCTCGTAATCCCGACGGTGGAAGGCACGATGATGGTCGGCCCCACGGCGGAAGAGATCGATGAAAAGGACGACGAGAGCACCACGCCCGAGAACCTCGACCGGATTTTCTCGCTGGCGGCCCGCATGGTGCCGAAGATATCCAAGAAAGACATCATCACCTCCTTCGCCGGCCTCCGCCCGACTCTTGCGGGAAACGATTTCTTCATCGATATTTCCAAAAAGGCGCCCGGCCTGGTGCTGGCGGCGGGAATTCAATCCCCGGGCCTCACCGCCGCCCCGGCGATCGCGGAGTACGTAGCCGGTTTATTAAAGGAAGACGGGCTTGACCTTACCGAAAAAACCGACTTTGATCCAATCCTCCGGCCTTCTCCGAAAGTCCATGAGATGGATTTCGCGGAATTGGAAAAGCACATCCATAGGCAACCGGCCTATGGTCACATTGTCTGCCGGTGCGAGAGCGTGTCGGAAGCGGAAGTGGTCGAGGCGATCCGGAAGGGGCACACGACGCTCGACGGGATCAAGTTCTACACGCGGGCGGGCATGGGCCGGTGCCAGGGCGGATTTTGCACCTACCGCCTGCTCGCGATCATCGCGCGCGAGACGGGCATGCCCGTCGAAGAGATCACGAAGCGCGGCCGGGGAAGCGCGCTTGTAGTCGGCCGGATCGGGGATGCGCCAAAGATCCCGAACGGCGGCGAAGCAGCGGCGCGCGATCCGCACGCCGGGAAGGCGGCCGATGCTTGAGAAGAACTACGACGCTGTGGTTATCGGCTGCGGAGCCGCGGGGATGGCGGCCGCGCTTGCCGTGCGGGAAAGCGGCCGAACGGTTGCCATCGTGGAGCGCGAAGATTTCCTCGGCGGCATCCTCATGCAGTGCATCCACAACGGATTCGGAATTCATGAGTTCGGCGCGGACCTCACCGGACCCGAGTTTGCCGAGAGATTGATTTCCGGAGTCCTCACCAAGGGAATCGACGTCTATCCGGACACCACGGTGATGGACATATCCGGAGACGGGAACTCGCGCGTTGTGACCGCCTGCGGAAAAGCCCGCGCCGTCGTCAGGCTCGGCTGCCGCGCGGTCGTGCTCGCCATGGGCTGCCGCGAACGGAACCGGGGCAACGTCGCCATCGGCGGAACCCGCCCCGCGGGAGTGTTCACCGCCGGCCTTGCCCAGCGGCTGATGAATCTGGATGGCTACCTTCCGGGCCGCAGGGTGGTGGTGATCGGTTCCGGGGATATCGGCCTGATCATGGCGCGCCGGCTGACCCTGGTCGGCGCCCGGGTGCTTGCCGTAGTGGAAATAATGCCTTATCCATCCGGCCTGACGAGGAATATTTCGCAATGCCTGAATGATTTTTCTATTCCGCTCTACCTTTCGCATGTGGTTTCCAAGATCACAGGCCGGGACAGGGTGGACGGTGTCGAGGTGACCCCGCTTGTGGATGGCACGCCGGATTACGCAAAAAGCTTTCGCCTGGATTGCGATACCGTCCTGCTTTCCGTGGGACTCATCCCGGAAAACGAACTTTCCCGCAAGGCCGGGGTTCCCCTCACCGACGATACGGGCGGACCGCGCGTTGATGCCAACCTCATGAGCGCTTCCGCGGGAATCTTCGCCTGCGGTAACGTGCTTCACGTCCACGACCTGGTGGATTTTGTCGTGGAGGAGGGAAGGCGCTGCGGAGAGGCGGTGGGCCGGTATCTTTCCGGAGAAAGCGCCACGCAGTTCCGCCTGCAGGCGGGAACGAACGTCCGCTCCGTGACGCCCAACTTCTATGCCCCGCGGCAGGAGAACGTGCTCTTCATGCGGTCTCTCATCGTAAAGAACGACGCGGTGCTTTCCCTGCGGATCGGAGACGTCGAAATTAAAAAGAGGAAGCTCCCGCACGTTCAGCCATCGGAAATGATTCGTCTCAAAATGAAGCCGACCGACTTCCCCGAATTAAGCGATGACGGGGAAAACGTCATGGAGGTGGCGATCGAATGACGTCGCTCCGAGTGCTATGGATCGTCATGCCCGCGTGTACTTGGCGGGCATCCATTCCAGAAACCTATGGATTCCCGCTAAGAACACGCGGGAATGACGATCCGCCTATCGAACCTTTCGTCTACGATTCCCTCTCGCCTTTTTTGGTTTACCGCAAGGACATCTAAAAGGATTTGGATCATGTCCGAATTCACCTGCATCGCCTGCCCGATCGGCTGCAGGCTTACTGTGGAGATACAGGAGGAAGGGGAAGTTTCGGTCACCGGGAACCGCTGCCCCAAGGGGGCGGTCTACGGCGAGGAAGAGATGCTCTCTCCGAAACGCGTGGTCACGGCTGTTGTCCGCACCGATTCCCGGGTGTTCCCCTATATCCCCGTGCGAACGGATAAGCCCCTCCCGCGTGCGCTCATCCCCGGGCTGATCGGAGAGCTCAACCTCCAATCGGTCCGCCTTCCGGCCGCGCGCGGAACCGTGTTGATCGAAGATTACCGGGGCAGCGGCGTGAACATCGTGCTTACCCGCACCCTGCCACCGGAAAATATCTTGCGTATCAACGAATCCCAAACCAAAGCCGAGGGGAAAGAACAGGATCCGCTGACCTTAGTGTATTGAAAAAAAACCCTCATCCCTTCCTTCTCCCAGCATAAGCTGGGAGAAGGTGGCCGAAGGCCGGATGAGGGTGAGGCGATAAGAGGTGCCCGATGCCGAAATATATTGGCGCGATCGATCAGGGAACAACCAGCACCCGCTTCATGATCTTCGATCATGCCGGAAACGTCGCCGCCGTGGATCAGAAGGAACACCGGCAGATCTACCCGAAGCCGGGCTGGGTGGAACATGACCCGCTCGAGATCTGGCAGCGGACTCAAGAAGTAATGAAGGGGGCATTGGAGATTGCCGGGATCTCCCCCCAAGACATCGCCGCCATCGGAATTACCAACCAGCGCGAGACGACCGTGGTCTGGGAAAAATCCACCGGCATTCCGGTCGGCAATGCGATCGTCTGGCAGGA
>CAZFPL010000113.1:3857-7666 GCA_964521085.1 uncultured Anaerolineales bacterium
AGAAGGCAGTCTACGCCCTGGAGGGTTCGATCGCCATCGCCGGCGCGCTCGTGCAATGGCTGCGCGATAACATCGGCTTGATTGCGAATTCCGCCGACGTGGAGACGCTGGCGCGCACGGTCGAAGACAGTGGCGGGATCTATTTCGTCCCGGCCTTTTCCGGATTGTTTGCACCACACTGGAGGTCGGATGCGCGCGGCGTGATCGCCGGGCTGACGCGGTTTGTCAACAAGGGACACATCGCGCGGGCCGCGCTCGAAGCCACCGCCTACCAGACGCGCGAGGTGCTGGATGCGATGGAAAAAGATTCCGGCGTCCGGCTCAAGGCGCTCAAGGTGGATGGCGGCATGGTGCGGAACGAACTGTTGATGCAATTCCAGGCGGACATCCTGAACGTCCCGGTCATCCGCCCGACGGTGGCCGAGACCACCGCCCTGGGCGCTGCCTATGCCGCCGGCTTGGCGGTCGGCTTCTGGAAGGATTTCGACGAATTGAGAAGCCATTGGGGGAAGGATAAGGAATGGAAGCCGCAGATGGCCGCCGGCGAGCGCGACCGGCTTTACTCCGGTTGGAAGAAAGCCGTCACCCGCACGCTGGATTGGGTGGAGAGGGGATAATCCCCTCACCCTCCCTCATCCGGCCTCCCGTCGCTTCGTCGGCCACCTTCTCCCAGCGCCTGCCCTCGCGAAGCGGGGGTATGCTGAGAGAAGGCTGGAATGAGGGAGGAACTGATTAGCTGAGCTGCTCCGGTTCTGTTTTCCTACCCCCCTAAAGAACACTGTCCCCCCATTTTCTTTTTGAAAATGGGGGGACTACAGGGGGGAAAGAGAACGAAGGATTATCCGCCCGCGGTCCAAGGTTTGTAATATGGATTGGAAACCGCTTCTGTCCCTCATCACCCTCGCGGTCATTCTTTCCGCCGGCCTGACCATTGTCGGATACTACCTTCGCCCGCCCCACCAATCGCTCATCTATATCTGCAAGCCGCTAACCACGATCCTGATTTTAATAACCGCCGGGCTTCCAGGCACCTTCTTTACCGACCCGTATGCGCTCGCGATCGGCATTGGACTGCTTTTCTCACTGGCCGGTGATATATGGCAAATGCTTTCGCGGCGTCACTTTCTCAAGGCACTCATAAGTTTCCTGATCACCCACATATTCTATGCATTGGCCTTCCTCACCGATCCACCGGCATATGGATCCTTGTGGCCGGTGTTTCCACTTATGCTCATCGGCGCAGGCATTCTGGCGTATCTCTGGCCGGCCCTGTCGATAGGCATGAAGGCGGCGGTCGGTGTATATGTCTCTGTTATCGTTGTCATGGTCGCGCTGGCCGCAGGACGGGCGCTTGCCGATTTCTCTGTGGGAACGCTTGCCGCCGCAATCGGAGCCTTGCTGTTTTTGGCATCGGACGCTGTTCTGGCGATTAACCGTTTCCGCCGGCCGTTTCGCCTTTCACAAGCAGTCATCCTGAGCAGTTACTTCGCCGGCCAGCTATTGATCGCCCTTTCCGTTGGGTTGCGGACTATTTATTAAGTCTTTTAACTCAATCATTTATGCGGGGACTGGATCTCTATACAGAAAATTTACATTCCGCCGCGCGGGTTGGCTGTAAAATCCATGGGATCAAGCGGATAAGGAGATCCAATGAATCACATCGAAGGCAAGTTCATAAGCGTGCGGAATATCCAGGTTTTTTATCAGGCCTGGCTTCCTGACGGGGAACCGAAGGCCGTGCTGCCCATCGTCCACGGGCTGGGCGAGCACTCGGGGCGCTACCTGAACGTAGTCAACTACTTTGTCCCGCTCGGATACGTCGTTTACGGGCTGGATCATATCGGCCACGGAAAATCCGGCGGACCGCGCGAATACGTCGAGCATTTCGATGATTTTTCCAACACCTTCACCCAGTACCTTGACATGGTGAAACAATGGCAGCCGGGCAAGCCGATTTTCCTGCTCAGCCACAGCATCGGCGGATTGATCGCAGCGTATTATCTGCTCGATCATCAAGCCGAATTTCAGGGCGCAATTTTTTCGGCGCCGGTGGTGAAGGTCGCTTCGCATGTCTCACAGATGACCGTCTTTATGGCCAGAACCCTTTCGCTGCTTGCCCCCTCAGCGGGCGTCCTCCCGGTGGATCCGAGTACGATTTCCCGCGATCCGGATGTGGTGAAGGCGTACATCGATGACCCGCTGGTATTCCACGGCAAGACCACCGCCCGCTTGGCGGCGGAAATGCTCCGCGCGCTCCTGCGCGTCTCGGCCGAGACGGACAAGATCACCCTGCCGTTTATTGCCATGCAGGGTGGCGCCGACCGTCTGGTCGATCCGGACGGCGCGGAAATCCTCTATACGAGAGCCGGGTCCAAAGACAAAACGCTCAAAATTTACGAGGGGCTCTACCACGAGATATTCAACGAACCGGAACGCGATGTTGTGTTTAAAGACATCGAAACTTGGCTCGCCGCGCGCGTCTGACCGGGTGCATAAGGGAAGTGCAGCATGCGTTTCCGTTCCGGAGCCGCCGGGATGGAAACGCATTTTTTATGCCGGCCTCTTTATTGATTAATCGGATTTCCCCTGCTGGAATATAATTTGATAACTCCGATACATCCCCCTGAGCGCCCGTCCTCGCGGAGCAAAACTGCTCACTGTGATTGCGGAGCAGTTTTGGGTGCGGAGCGGGGGCAGCGAAGGGTCTAAATTCGCAGGAATAGATGCTTCGCTTCGCTCAGCATGGCATGTTTTCGTTTTTTTATTATTCCGGTCCCGGGAAGGAGACCCTTTGAACCATATTGAAGGAACCTTTAAGGGCGTTCGAAGCCTCAGCATCCATTATCAAGCCTGGCTGCCCGAAAGGGAGCCTAAAGCCGTGCTACTCTTCATCCACGGGATGGGCTCACACAGCGGGCGCTACGGAAATATCGTCAACCGCCTCGTCCCTCGCGGGATCGCCATGTATGGGCTTGATCAAATCGGCCACGGCAAATCCGACGGCGCGCGCGGAAGGATTGAGCGTTTCGAGGATTTCACAGACACCCTCACAACCTACTACCACATGATCAAGGGCTGGCAGCCGGGAAAGCCCATCTTCCTGTTCGGCCACAGTGCGGGCGGGCTGATCGCCGCTTTCCACCTGCTCGATCATCAAACCGATTTCAAAGGCGCCATACTCTCGGCGCCGGCGATAAAAGTCAACGAGAGAATTACTCCGGCGAGAATCCTGGTGGGCAGGATCCTCTCTGTTCTGGCACCGAAGATGGGAGTGCTGCGGCTGGATCCCAACAGCCTTTCTCGCGATCCGGAAGTGGTAAAAGCCTACATCAACGATCCGCTGGTCTTCCACGGGAAGACTCCCGCGCGGTTGGCGGCGGAACTCTTGAAAGCCATGCGACGCGTGGCGAAAGAAGCGGACAGGATTACTCTGCCCTTCCTCACCTTCCAGGGCGGCGGTGAGAAAATCGTCAACCCCGGCGGCGCGCAGATGCTGTATGACAAGGTGGGCTCCAAAGACAAGGCGATTCACATCTACGAAGGGTTATATCACGAGACGTTCAACGAGCCGGAGCGCGCCCGCGTGCTGAAAGACATGGAAACCTGGATTGCGGCGCACCTCTAATTCAACGCGCAGCCGGAAGAGAATTGGAACCCTCTTCCCACAGACCCTGGGCTTCCAGTTAAACGAAATTTTTTCGGAGGTAATGGAAAATCGCGATCTGCAAAGGTCGCGATTTCTGCATCGGGAAGCGGGGAGTGGATTGGCCGCCCGGTTTGCACTTTCGCCAAACCCGCAGGGCACCCCC
>CAZFPL010000114.1:0-7633 GCA_964521085.1 uncultured Anaerolineales bacterium
AGGGCATCCGGCAGGGAGATTTATACAATAACAAACGCGCCGGACTTACAGTCCGGCGTGATCTCAAGGTCGATCAGTCGATCCAGATACGATCGATGTTCGGAATATATGGAGACCCATGTGAGACGATGCATTCCCTTCCTCATGCTGCTTGTTGCCGCGGCCTGCCAACCGGCGGTGACGGCAACCCCGACCGCGCTTCCCGCCACGGCGACTCCCACCGAGATCCCATCTCCCACCCAGACGCAGACTGCGACGGCCGCCCCGACTGCGACGGAACTCCCGCCGGTGTACGTCCCGGCCCTTTGTACGTTGACAGGGCGCCCGGTCCGATCGGATTTTCCCGCTGGGCACCCGGCCATCGTCGTTTGGGGCTGGTCGGCCGCCAAGCAGGAACAGGTTGAAGAGTATATCAAGGTGAGTAGCGTGGTGGTTACATTCGACGGGGGTGAAACAAAAGGAACGCAGCAGGGCGGGATTTCGTATGACGAATCCTCTAAACTGTATGTGGCGGCCTGGGTGTCGAATCTCGGCATCCCTAAATCGGGAATCCATACGATCACATATTTGTTAACGTTCAGCAGCAAAATTTTCGACGGATTCGATTATTACGGGCCCGGTACGGATAAGGAAAAGCAGGAAGACAAGTGCGAGATCGAGGTGAAATAGGAACCACGGATGGCACGGAAAGAATCTTCGATTTTACGGATAGATCTTGTTTTATAGGGGTGGGGCGGCCTTGAAAGGGTTTTATGCTTCCGCGCGGGGACTCGTCCCCGCGCGTTCGTTAAGTTGAAATGCATCTTCTTGATGGAATGCCGTTTTGAATATCCGCCGCGAATTGAGGATATAATCGTTTCAACAATTCCTCGCCCCGCGGCGGTTCTTTTAAAGGAAGCACGGTGGCCTCCGATCTGCTTTCGACTAAATTGCACCGTCCCACCATCCCATCCGGAAGGATCCCGCGTCCGCAACTCATCCGACGTCTGAACGAAGGACTCAAGGCCGGCCACACGCTGACTCTCTTCTCGGCCGGAGCGGGATTTGGCAAGACCACCTGCGCAGGCGAGTGGTTGAACGCGCTGGACCGGCCGGCAGCCTGGCTCTCCCTCGAACCCGCCGACGACGATCCGGGGCGCTTCTTCCTTTATCTGATCGCCGCGCTGCAGCAAGCGGATGCAGCCATCGGACGCGAGATCGACGGCATTCTTCGCGCCGGTTCGCTGCCCGCCGCCGAAGTCATTCACACCACACTCAGCAACGACATTCTGGAATTGGATCAACCGTTCCTTCTCGTCCTGGACGATTTTCAGGTGATCCAGGATTCCCTTATCCTTCAGGTATTGGAACGCCTGGTGGTTAACCCGCCCCCGCCGCTGCACCTGGTTCTGCTCACCCGGGAAGATCCCTCCTTGCCGCTGGCCCGCCTGCGGGCGAATAACCGCCTGACGGAGATCCGCGCGGCGGATCTGCGATTTTCTCCGGATGAAGCCGGCAGGTTCCTCAATGATTCTATGGATCTGAAGCTCACCCAAGAAAATATTGCCGCGCTGGAAGAACGAACCGAGGGATGGATCGTCGGACTGCATCTGGCCGGTCTTTCGATCCGCGGCCGGGAGGATTCTTCCGCTTTCATCGCCGGCTTGAGCGGCGGCCACCGCCATATCCTCGGGTATCTCACCGAAGAGGTCCTTTCCCGGCAAACAGCCGAGACGCAGGAGTTCCTGCTGCAGACGTCGATCCTGGACAGGGTGAACGGCGAATTATGCGATGCCCTTACCGGCCGGGCGGACGGGCGCGCGATGCTCGAGCGGCTTTATCGCGCCAACCTGTTCCTTCTTCCACTGGACGACGAAGGGCGGTGGTACCGGTACCACCAACTCTTCGCCGATCTGCTGCGCGACCGGCGCAAAGCGCTGCCGCCCGGGATCGAGCCTGAACTGCACCGGCGCGCGAGCGTCTGGCTGGTCAGGGAGGGAATGATCGGCGAGGCCGTCACCCATGCCTTGGCGGCGGGGGACTTCGCGACCGCCGTGCGCCAGATAGAATCCCATGCGATGGACATGCTCATGCAATGGCACCTCAAGACGGTGGACGGGTGGATGCGCGCCATCCCGCCGGAATGGCTGGCGCAAAGCATCCGGGCCAATCTCGCACTGGCCTGGATCCACATGATTCGCGGAGAGCACGCCCAAGCGATGCCGCACCTGCAGCGGTTGCCGCTGTTGTTCGCGGAATCCAAAACCGGCGAGAAAGACGATCCTTCCCTGAATGCCAAGTGGTTTGCCATCCAAGCCATGATGCTCAATGGGCAGGGCCGGGCGGCGGAAGGCGCGGCGCTTTGCCGCCGGGCGCTCGACCTCGCGCCGGAGCACGACACCCAAGTGCGCTGCATCATCCACCTGGGGATGGCCGGCGCCTGTGAACAACTGGACGACCCTGTGGGAGCGGACGAAGCATTTCAACAAATCATCCGCTACGGACGCGAGGAGGGCAATTCGGTCTACGAACTCTTGGGAATTTCAGGTCTGGGATTGAGCGCGATCAAGCATGGGCGGCTGCATTTCGCCTTCGAGATTGCCTCCGCGGGGATCGAGCACATGGAGCGGTCAGGATCGCTGCATCCCGTCAGCACCGCGGTCTACGGCGAACTCGGAACGGTCTGTTATCAGTGGCACAGGCTCGACGAAGCCCACCGCTATTTCCGGCGCGCCATCCAGGTGAGCCGGCTGGCCGGTTTCAGCGACGCGCAACTGTTCTACGGCGTTATCCTTTCGCGCCTGAATCTGATCGAAGGACGGAAGGAGGCGGCCGAGAGGGAGATCCGCGGGTCCGCCGATCTGATGCGGGTCGAGGCCGCCGTCGTCGTGCGGGAGGAGGTGATCGCCCAGCAGGTGCGGGTATATCTTACGCAGAATCGGCCGGCGGAAGCGGAAAGCCTTTTGCAGACCGAGGGTTTTTCTTTTTCGGGCGGCTTTTCCGCGCCGGATTCCCTGCCCGGCCGAACATCCGGAGCCCTTTTCACCGCCTCTTTGCGCATCCTTCTGCATCGCGCCAGGTCCGGCGAAGGGAAAACCGGTTTGGCGTCCGGGCTCGACTTGGCGGGCCGTTTGATGGGTGGGGCGGTTCGGCTTGGGCTGGTCTCTTATGAATTGGAGTTGCTCCTGCTTCGCGCCCAATTGCATGCCACGGATGGGAATAATTCGGCCGCCCGGGCGGACTACCTGGCTGCTTTGGCATTGGGCGAGGGGGAAGGTTTCATCAGCGTTTTTGTGGAGGAGGGCGCTCCAGCGGCTGATGCGCTTGCCGGATTGCTTCGGGAAAAAGCGCTTGGCCGTGTCTCCCCGGAATACGTCGAACGGATACGGACTGCGTTTTCCGGAATCCCGGAACCCGATGCGGTGCGGACCGCGGCCCGGGTTTCGCAACTTACCGGCAGGGAACTCGAGGTGCTGCGCCTGATGGCCGAGGGTCTGCGCTACGAAGAGGTGGCCGAGCGGCTGGTCATCTCCCTTAATACCGTCCGATCGCATGTTAAAACGATCTATGGCAAGCTGGGCGTCGATAACCGCACCCGGGCGATCGAGATCGCGCAGCGGATGAACGTGCTGTAAATCCCCGATTTTTCCTAAAATCACATCTCTTTCCGGCGCGGATCACATCTTCATGTGATGCGCGCCTTTTCGCGTCCGGGTAGGATGACACTCAGCGGAACATCTCCGCGGAAGGAGACCGAACGGCATGGACGACCTCCACAGTTATGAGATTGAGATCCTGGGCCGGGTGGATGAGAAGGACCTGAACGCAGCCGGCCCGCTGCAACTCACTGTGGTGCGAGGGAATGAGGTTTCCACCGTATTGGCCGTGCGAACCGACCAATCGGGCCTGATCGGATTGCTGCGCCACCTGCACGGGCGGGGGGCGGTTCTCCTCGCGGTCCGGAGTGGGGAATAGACCGTTGGAATTTGGAGGGAGCATGTCAGGGAAAAACGTATCGGAAAAATCCGTTTCGCGACGTCAGTTCCTAAAGGCCGGATGCATTACGGCGGCGGCTGCGGGTGCAGCGGTGTGCGGCATCAGCGCCGCTCTATCCGCTTCCGACGCACCGATAGTGGATCTGCCATCACATACTTATGGAGATGACCATATGGAAAAGAAAATTTTGGTTGCCTATGCCAGCCGCGCCGGCTCGACGGCGGGGGTGGCCGACGCGATCGGCCGCACCCTCGCGGAGGGCGGCTTGCGTGTGGATGTCCGTCCGATGAAGGAAATAACCGATGTCGGACCCTACACCGCAGTGGTGGCGGGCAGCGCGATCCAGGGAGGCTGGCTGCCGGAAGCGATGGAGTTCGTGCGCATGCATCAAACGCAGCTCGCGCGCAAGCCGTTCGCCGCCTTCCTAACCTGCATCAGCCTGGCCATGCGCGGCGGCGAATCGTATCGCACTGGGTTGGGCAAGCACCTGGCGCCGGTGCGCGCACTGGTGCGGCCGGTGAGTGAGGGCCTGTTCGCAGGAGTACTCGTTCTGGAAAGCCTTCCGGCGGGCGACCGCCTGAAAATGAGTATCCCGGTCGCAATGGGGATCTTCCCGCAGGGGGATCACCGGGATTGGGAGAAGATCCGCGCCTGGTCGGCGGATCTGCGCCCGCGGCTGATTGTGCATGCCTAAGCCGGTCGAGTGGCACCGCGCGTTTTTTTGCGGGGTGTATCGAGACCGGCACTAGCGGATCGAGATGGTGGTCTCGTCCGTCCTGGCGTCCGGGCCAGGGATACGTAAAAATCGCTACTCGACCACCTTTTTCTAATATGGAGATCAACATGTCGAACACCGTTCGTAAACCGCAAATGGATGCACCCGTTGTGGAAACCCGCTGGAAGGATCTGTACCGATGGGGCGGGATTGCCGCCGCGGCGGGCGTCGCCGCCATCGTGCTCGGCGTCGTAGCCTATGTCCTCTGGCCGTATTCGCCCAATTCCGCCTCGACGGCGGAAGTGTATGCGCAGGTGGTTAAGGACCGGGTGGGTGCGCTGATGAGTTTGGATCTGCTCTACCTCGTCGGCAACGTATTTTCCATCCCGCTCATCCTGGCTTTGTACGTCGCGTTGAAGAAGGTCAATGAATCATACGCACTGATCGCCGTGGTGTGCGGCATTATGTCCTTGCTCCTGCTGCTTTCGGCGCGGCCGATCGTCGAGGTAGTGACGCTTGCCGACCGGTATGCCGCGGCCGCAACGGATGCCGAGCGCGGCCGGCTGCTGGCGGCCGGGGATCCGCTGCTCTTGATCTTCACCGGCACGGCATACTATATGAGTTACTTCCTCGGGACCCTTTCGCTGCTGATCAGTTCCTTCCTCATGCTGCCCGGAACCGTCTTCAGCAAGGCGGCAGCCCGGGTCGGGATCGTGACGAATCTCGTCGCCTTCGGAATGTTCCTCCCGGTGATCGGCCTGCCGCTTGCTTTTCTCTCACTGGTGGGTCTGGTCATCTGGAACGTCCAGCTCGCCCGCAGGTTCTTCCAACTCGCACGGATGGCAAACGAGTCTTATTGAAAGTTGTCCCCCCTATGACCCCGCCATTTTCTAAAAAAATGGGGGGTCATAGGGGGACAAAGGAGATATCAAAATGAACGAGCATAATTTCGAATTACGAGATTCAAACTTGAAAGTACTCTACCGGATCGGCGGAGCGGCCGCCATGATGCTGCTCATCTATACCATCATCGTCATGATCATCGCATTCGGTGTGGGGGGAGAGCCCTCCAGCGCGGAAGAAACCTTCGCCCTGCTGCAGGAAAACAGGCTGGTCGGACTCCTGCGGCTGGATGCGTGGACGATAATCGGCTTGCCGCTGTACTATCTTTTCTTTGCCGGCATCTGCGCCGCCCTGTGGAAGACCCACGGAGCCGAAGCGGGGCTCGCCGCGGCGCTTGCCTTCGTCGGCGTGACGTTGTTTCTGGCCACGCCTTCGGTCACTTCCATGGTTTACCTGAGCGGCAAGTATGCCGAAGCGGCCACGGAGGCGCAGAAATCGCTGTACCTCGCGGCCGGGGAAGCCGTCACAGCCTCGAACATGTGGCACGGGATCGGACCGGCGATGGGCGGGATCCTCATGCAAACCGCAGCGATCTGGCTTTCGGTCCTCATGCTGCGGGGGAACGTTTTCAGCAAGATCACGGCCGTCATCGGAGTTCTGACATATGGGTTGGATTTGGCCCATATTGTGTTCAGTTTCTTCGCGCCGGATGTGGGCGTTGTTTTCATGATGATCGGCGGAACGCTTTACCTGGTCTGGTTTCCGCTGGTCGGTCGAAGGCTGCTGCAGTTGGGCGGAAAACCCGTCCAGCAAACCCCGCACGAAATGGTCGAGGTTCCGGGAAGAGCAGCGACTCTGTAAAGATCAACAGTACCATTCAATTCGTGAGACAGGCCGCCTAAACTTCAAGGCGGCCTGTCCCGTGTTATTGCGCAAGAAAAATTCTTCGCCGTGATCCAAGACCGGGTATACAATGGCATGAAATTCACGTCCAATCGGATTCGCCGAGGCATCATGCGCAGCGTTTGGATTTGCACCGCCATCCTGTTCCTTGCAGCCTGTACCGGACCGCAGACGAATCCTTCCGTCGTAACCGTTGTATTATCGGCCGCCGCTGCGACGGCGGCGCCGGTTCTTACCCGCACCAAAGCCTTCACGCCGACGATCACTCCGACCGCAACAGCTCCCGCCTTTGCGCACCGCTTTCACGTGGAAGGCAACGCCTTTGTCGACGAACAGGGCAGACCAAAAATTTTCCGCGGCTTATCCGCCCCTGACATCGTCCAGATGGCCATGCGCAACAACCCGAACCTCTCCACTCTGGATGCGCATTACTTTCAGGTCATGGCCGAATGGGGCGCCGAGATCGTCCGATTGCCCGTAACCCCCTACAGCCTGCACACCTTCGGGTTTGAGAAATTCCTCCAGACGCTGGATCAAGCGATCGCCTGGGCCGGCGAAAGCGGCCTGTACGCGATCGTCGATTTCCATTCTGTCGGTTGGATTCCGGACAATTGGTATCCGCCTCCCGCCAACGACACCACCCTCGCGGAATTCCTGCAATTCTGGGATGTTGTTTCCCGCCGCTACGCCGGCAACGACATCGTCGCTTTTTATGAATTGTTCAACGAGCCGGCCAGGGAGGTGTGGCCGTATACCGCGGCGGATTGGAAATCCTGGAAGGAAGTCGCGGAGCAGGGGGTGGACGCGGTCCGCGCCCACGACCCGGATAAGACCATCCTCGTCGGCGGGGTGCAATCCTCCTACAACCTCTCCTTCGTCGCCGCCGACCCCGTCGCCGATGGGAACGTCGGGTACGCCACCCATCCATATCCCCGCCAGAACTACCCGGACTGGGATGCCGCGTTCGGCAACCTGAGCGCGCGTTACCCGGTGATCGTCACCGAGTTCGGTTATGACGAGGCCGGCAATTGGGATCTCGACATCGGCGGAGTCCTGTATCATCTGGCGATTATCGATTATCTGGAGCGGCACCACATGAGTCAAGAAAAGGGGGATATATGACAAGATCGCGCCAAACCATTAAAGCAGGAGAACGTGGAACAAAGAAATATTTAAATGAATATGGCAAGAAATTAG
>CAZFPL010000115.1:0-7519 GCA_964521085.1 uncultured Anaerolineales bacterium
TGTTGCCGGTGTGGCTGAGCATACCGATGCCGATCATCGCCACGGCGTAGAGCACATATGTCGCTCCGTCGCCGGTGTAGAGCAGGAGCCCGATCATGAAGGCGATGGCGATCACGAACAAAGCCCAGACGCTGGATTCCATGCCGACCGAAAGGCCGGTGAGGATGGTGGTGGCCGGTCCGGTGTTGGTGGATTTCTTGATCTCCTGCACCGGCGCCTTCTTGGTGGAGGTGAAGTAGGAGGTGAGCGGGTTGAAGGCCACCGCCAGACCGACGCCGACCGCAGTGAGGACGGCCAGACGGTAATCTTGTGCATACGTCAGCGCCAAGACGAAGGAAATCGATACCGTGAAGACGCTGGAGACTTCGTACGAGCGGAACATCGCTTCTTCGGCGTCGTGCGCCCGGAGGAATTTGAGCGGGAACGATTCCCAGATCGGAACCGTGAAGGTTCCCAGGATCGAACTGATCACGCCCACCGCGCGGATGATCAGCGGGTAAACGATCCACTTCAAATCACCGGTCAGGGCGACCAGCGCGAGGCCGAGGATCAAGCCGGAGACGATGGTCGTCTCGTAACTTTCGAAAATGTCCGCGGCCATGCCGGCGCAGTCGCCGACGTTATCCCCGACCAGGTCGGCGATCACGGCGGCGTTGCGGGGATCGTCCTCGGGGATGTCCTTCTCGACCTTGCCCACCAGGTCCGCGCCGACATCGGCGGCCTTGGTGTAGATGCCGCCGCCCACGCGCATGAACAGCGCGAGCAGCGTGCCGCCGAAGCCGAAGCCCAGCAGGGCGTCCGGCGCGGCCCGGCCGAAGACGATGAAGATCACCGTGCCGCCGAGGAGGCCGAGGCCGTCGGTAAGCATCCCGGTGATCGTTCCGGCGTGATACGCGATGGTCAGCGCTTCATTAAACCCACGCCGAGAGGCCGACGCCACGCGGATATTGGCCTGCACCGCCATACGCATCCCCCACTGCCCGACGATCAGCGAGAACGTCGCGCCGAGGATGAAGGCGATCGTGCGTCCGAAGGCGATGACCAGCGTGATGCCCTGCGGACCAAGGGCCGCAAACTCAGTCTTCGCTTCCGCGCTGGGTTCAACGACATACACGCTGAAGAACATCACCACCGTCAGGATGCCGATCAAGGGCAGGATGGTCCGCAGCTGCTGTCCGAGGTAGGCATTCGCCCCGGTGCGGATGGCGTTCCAGATTTCCTGCATCTTCGCGGTGCCCTTGTCCTTCTTGAGCACCGTGCTGCGCAGCCAGGCGGCGTAGACCAAGCTGATGAACGCAGCCCCCAGTACGCAGAGGATAGCGATCTGTTCGAAATCATTTAACCCGTGCCGACTTCCCATCCAGAAAATATCCATGTATTCCTCCATGGAGAATGAATTTCAATACACACGATAAGCCGCGCCTTACGCGCGGCATGGTATCCTATGGGGTATCCTTTTATTAACACTGCTGGGAGCGGTTGGATGTATCCGCACCGGCCGGGAACAACCCACGAATTTTAGTTGGGCCTCTCCGCCTTGTCAAGCGCAGTGCCGGCCGCGGCGCCCGCGGCGGAAAAGCCTTTTTAAAGCGGCGGCGCTTACACCTAAAGGTTTGATGAGAAGGCGCCCGTCCTCCTTGATTTGAATGAAAAAGCAAGTATAAATAGACAGTAGCATCCCCCGATCAACAACTTCGGGCACATCTCCATACACTATTCGAGATTCGAGGACAGGATGATTCAAGTCACCAACCTGACCAAATGGTACGGCCTGCGCAAGGCCATCGACGGGTTAAATTTTCACGCCAAGAAGGGGGAAATCGTCGGTTTTCTGGGACCGAACGGCGCCGGGAAGACCACCACGATGCGGATCCTGACGGCGTTCATGCCGCCCAGCGAAGGACGCGCAATCGTGGCGGGATACGACGTCGTGGAAGAATCCCTGGAAGTGCGGCGGCGGGTCGGCTACCTGCCGGAAACCGTGCCGCTCTACTCGGATATGACGGTGCTGGATTACCTCGACTTCATGGCGGCCATGCGCCACCTTCCGAATCCCGACCAAGCCGTCGACGAGGCCATCCAGCGCGTCAATCTGGAAGACCGCGTCGAATCCTACATCGGCAACCTCTCGAAAGGTATGCGCCAGCGAGTCGGATTGGCGCAAGCTGTGCTCCACAAGCCGGAGGTGCTGATCCTGGATGAACCGACGATCGGGTTGGACCCGGCGCAAGTGGTCGAAATCCGCGCGTTCATCCGCGAACTGGGTGCCGACCACACTGTCCTTCTTTCCACCCACATCCTCTCGGAAGCGCAGCAGATCTGCAACCGCGTTCTGATCATCAACAAGGGCCACATCGTCGCCGAGGACCGGCCGGAAAATCTCCAGGCCCGGTTGGCGGGCGCCGAACGCATCACCGTGGAACTCGCCGGGGAAACCGAAGGCGCAGAGAACACCATCGCCGCGGTAAAGGGCGTTCTGACCGTCGAACCCATGGGCAACGGCGTGTTCGAAGTGGAAATCACCCCCGGCAAGGAAATCCGTCCGGCGATCGTCCGGGCGCTTACCCGGGCCGGACAGGATGTCGTCGAGGTGCACAGCCAGGGAGTGGACCTGGAACAGATCTTCCTGGAACTGACCCGCTCGGACGACAAATCCAAGGGAAAACGCACCTCCCGGCAGCAGAAGGAGTAGGTATTCATGCGCAACATCTGGATCATCGCCTGGAAGGAATTTCGACAGTATTTCGGCTCCCCGATCGCCTATTTTCTGGCCGTGGTAATTTTCCTGTTCCTGGGAATCGTCTTTGCGCTCGACCTCGTCCAGACCATGAGCAACACCTATTCGACCCAGGTGCTGGAAGGAACGATTGTATTGGGGCCGCTGCTCACGCTCCTGCTCTTCGCAACCCCCGCGATCACGATGAAGCTCCTGGCGGAGGAGAACGGACAGGGCACACTGGAACTCCTGCTCACCGCCCCGGTCCGCGATTCGGAACTGGTCATCGGCAAGTGGTGCGGGGCCGCCATGTTCGCTTCGGTGATCCTCGCCCTGACCTGGGTCTACCCGATCTTCCTGCAAGCCATCACCAAACCGAGCGGCGTCGACCAAGGTCCGCTGGTCAGTGCCTACATCGTGCTGTTCCTACTCGTCGGGGCGCTGCTGGCGGTCGGGGTGGCAGTATCGTCCCTGTTTTCGAATGCGACGGCGGCCTTCTTCGCCTCCCTGGTTGTCAGCCTCGGGTTGTGGGTCTCCGGTTTGGCCACCACCACGCTCAGCTACATGGGCAGCATGGGCGGCACGTCGCTGTGGGGAACCGTTCTTCAATATATGGACTTCACATCCCACTTCTACAACACCGCGTATGCCGGCCGCCTGGACCTTAAAGACATCGTCTATTACGTCAGCCTCATCGCCATCAGCTTGTTCTTCGCCACCCGCGTGATCGAATCCAAGCGGTGGCGGTAAGCCCGGAGGGAAACCGTCCCATGTCGTTTAAGAAAATGAAGGACTCTGTTCAGGATTTCAACCCGGCGTCCATCGCGCCGTGGCTGCTGCTGGCCGGTATCATCGGGCTGGTGGCCGCGCTGATCGCGTACCTCGTGCGCGGGACCGTCGATGTGTACACGTACGTTCCACTGCTCATCGGAGTGGTGGGCATCCTTGCCTTTGCCTTCCTGGATCCGGACCGGATCCAATCCTGGTTGGGAAGCCGGCAGGCCAAGTACGGCACCAACCTGGCGATCACCAGCCTCTCACTCCTGGCGATCGTCATAGTCGTGAATTACATCATCTACCAAGCGTCGACTCAGACGACCCTCTGGGTGGATTTGACCGAGAGCCAATCCAATTCCCTGTCGGAAGAGACGATCCGGACCCTGCACACGCTCACCGCCCCGATCGAAATCCGGGCCTGGTTCGGTCCCGACAACACCAGCTGGGACGCCACCATGGGCTTGCTTGAAAAATACATGGCCGAATCGCGCGGGCAGATAACCTACAAGAAAATCGATCCGGATGCCAATCCTGTTCTCGCCAAAGACGACGGGATTTCCCGGGACGGCACACTGGTCCTCACGCAGGGCGAGCAGAAGCAGCTTGTGACCAATCCGGCGGAAAGCGAAATTACCACCGCCATCCTGAAGCTGATGAACCCCGGCGAACACAAGGTCTACTTCCTGGCCGGACACGGCGAAGCCACCATCGACGGCAGCGAGAACACCGACATCAGCACGCTGGTGGGCACGTTGCGGAACAAGAATTACACGGTGGAAACGCTGAACCTGACCCAGGAAAAGAAAGTCCCGGCGGATGCGTCGGTGGTGTTCATCGCCGGCCCGAAAACCCCGCTGCTGGATTTTGAACTTACGGCGATCCAGGATTATATGAAGGAAGGCGGCGGGTTGATCGTTCTGCAGAATCCCTACGTCGTCACCCAGATGGATCCGACCAAGGACATCCTCGCCGGATACCTGAAGAAGGATTGGGGCATCACGCTCCGGAACGACATCATCATCGACCTGGTCAACCGGTACATCCTCAACCCGTTCGCGTCCACCTATCTCTCGTCCAGCCCGATCACCGAACGGATCCCCACGAACATGATCTCGGTGTTCCCGACCGCGATGAGCATCGAACTCGCCACGCCCGAAGGGAAAACCTGGATGCCGCTCGGCTTTGTGCAGATCGAAGCCGGCAACAACCAGGTATGGGGCGAGACCGACACGGCATCGGTCGGGCTGATCTCCTTCCTTTCGGAAGCCAAAACCGCCGTGTTCAACAAGGACGTGGACAACGCGTCGCCGCTCAACGTCGGCGTGTCCGCCGAGGACAGCTCAATCTCCTCGCGGGTGGTCGTGTTCGGAGACGAGGACTTCGCGGAAAACCAGATCATCAATCAGGGCGCCGGCGCCAACAGCGACCTGATCGTGAACGCCGTCGATTGGGCCAGCCAGCAGGAGAACTTGATCAGCCTGACTCAGAAGGAATCCTCCTACCGCTTCATCTCGCTTCCCACGGATGCATGGGTGATGAACGCGATCGTGCTGACCTCCGCCTGCCTGTTGCCGGGGAGCTTCATCCTGCTCTACGGAATCGTTTGGTACAATCGCCGCAAACACCGGTAGAACCATCCGACCGGAAGAACTCTATTCCAATTCCGAAACGAAGAGAAACCCATGGATAGACGAATTACGTATGGTTTGTTGATCGCGCTTGTCGTTCTCATTGCCCTGGCGGGACTGCTGGACTCGAACATTCTGCAGCCCGCGCCCACCGAGCCCGGCTCCGTCACGGCCACCATCGCGCCGCTGTGGTCGGTCGATGGCGCCAGCATCAATCTGATCCGGATCGAGGATCTCAAAGCCGGGACTCATGTGGAACTCCAGAAGAACACGAAGGGCACCTGGATGGTGATGGACATCCCGGCGGTGGAAGCGGATCAGACCGCGGTGACCACGGTGGTTACGTCCATCGCCAAGGTGCTCATCTACCGCGAATACGGCGAGGATCTGAAACCCGAGGAATACGACCTCGACAAACCCAATTACAAAATGACGGTCAAGACTTCGGACGGGAAATCGTTCGTGCTTGAAATCGGCGCCATGAATCCGACCCAGACCGGGTACTACGTCCGGATGGAGGGAACCAAGAAAATCGTCGCCGTGAGGACTTCATTCCTCTCCTCCATCATCGGCTGGGTTTCGAACAAACCGCTGCCGGCGACATTCACCCCGACCTTCACGACAACGTCGACGATCACGCCCACCCCGACGGATACGCCGACTTCCACCATGACCGCCACCGAAACCGCCACGCCAACTATAACGGAGACGCCTGGTACGCCCACGGTGACCCTTACTCCCACTTCCTGAGAAACAGAATCCATTCCGGTACAGCCCCGCCAGTCCATCTCTCGGAAGAAATCGGAGATGGACTGGTGGCTTTTTCGGAAAAACCCTTATTTTCAGGGAAAAAGAGCCCGGCTATTGCACCCTCCAATTTTCCGTTGTATGCTGGTGAAGTATGGTTGCCAAAGGAAAAAACGCGGGAAAGACACGATCTCCTGCAAAAAAATCCAAGGATCCAGAACGCAAATCATCGATTCGGAACCACCCGGTGAAACCCACCGGTGGCAAGGCATCTCCGGACCGAAAGGATTTGGCACGCCAAAAGGCCGCGAATCACCTTGGGAAACGCTTGTCCGCCGCCTCCGCGGCGGATAAACTCGGCGGAAAAAATCCCGCCGTAAATGCCCCCGCTGTCGCTCCGATCGAAGACCTCCTCCCCATCGACGAAGAACATCCTTCCATCGCCGCGCTGACCGAACAGGGACGGGAAAAGGGATTCGTCACCATCGACGACATCCTGCGCTACTTTCCGGAAGCCGAACGCGATATCGATCAACTGGAGGAGGCTTACGCCTCGCTGCTCAGCGCGGGGGTCGAGATCTTCGACACGAGCGAATCCGCCGAACCGGAACCCGGGGATGAGGAATTGGCGGAAGTGGAGGAGGAAATCCCGCTGGCCGGAGAACTCCTCGAAGATGACACCTACCTCTCGGCAATCGACGCCGACGATACGATCGGTTTATACCTCAAGGAAGTGGGCCGTGTCCCGCTACTGACGGCCATAGAGGAAGTAACCCTGGCCAAGCGGATTGAGCGCGGAAAACTGGCGCGCGAATCCCTCGCCCGCGGGGTTGCAGAACTCCGACGCCGGGCTCAGCTTCAATCGGGGATCGAAGACGGATGGTCCGCCCGCGAACACCTGATCACCGCCAACTCCCGCCTGGTCATCAGCGTGGCCAAAAAATACATGGGCCGGGGAGTTCCATTTCTGGATCTTATTCAAGAAGGCAACATCGGGCTGATCCGGGCCGCGAAAAAATTCGATTACCGGCGCGGCCATAAATTCAGCACCTACGCCACCTGGTGGATCCGCCAGGCGGTGACCCGGGCGATCGCCGACCAGGGGCGCACGATCCGCGTCCCGGTGCACATGGGCGACCAGATCAACAAACTGCTGCGGGTTTCGCATCAGCTTACGCAGGAACTCGGGCGCGACCCGAGTCCGGACGAACTGGGGGACGCGCTCGGGGTCACGTCGAAGAAAGTGGAGAACATGATCCAGGTGGCCCGCCGTCCGCTTTCGCTTGAGACTCCGACCGACGAAGAGGAAGATTCCGTCCTTGGGGATTTCATCGAGGACGAGGAAAGCCCCGCGCCGGCCGAGGCGGCCACTCGGAACCTGCTGCGCGAGCAGCTCGAAGAGGTGCTGAGCACGCTGCCGCCCCGCGAAGTCCGGATCCTCCAATTGCGGTACGGGCTTTTGGATGGACAATCCTACACCCTGGAAGAAGTCGGCCGAAAAATGGGAGTTACCCGGGAACGGGTGCGGCAGATCGAGGCCCAGGCGCTAAGCCGGCTGCGCCACCCCAGCCACCGCCGGAAATTACGGGATTACATCAGCGAATGAACGACCGCGCGGCAAGCCGCGCGGTATCACAGAGCGCAACCCCCA
>CAZFPL010000116.1:0-4582 GCA_964521085.1 uncultured Anaerolineales bacterium
TTCTTGGGGGTTGCGCTCTGTGATACCGCGCGGCTTGCCGCGCGGTCGTTCATTCCTCATCTTTATCCCTCATTCCAAAACCGAGTTTCCGGTGGATGAACAATGGCGCGCGGTTCCATGCTGGATCGCCAATCCCGGTCTATCGACATTCGCGCGGTCGGTTTTAACCTCTCCCGGATTGCGCTGAAAAGTCATCCATGATGGAAAATTGCCGCGTGTCATTCCGAGGGATATCTCCCCTCCGGGCTGATCGGCTCGCTCATCCCGAACAGATCCCCGCTTAGTATACTGCCGCTCGAAGGAAGAGACAAAACATGGAACATTTTTTTTCCGGACGGTGCGAGCCCCGCGTCGGAAAAATTCGATGAGGCCCCGTCGATTTTTTTGCTGAACCCGGCTGTCCATACGTGAATTGATGAAGGATCGGCTTGGCATGATGAAACGCGCGACACCCTCAGCCTTTCTCAGCCTTTTTTCTCAACCGCCGTCCGGTCTCGCGCAAGCGGACCATTTCCTCCGCGGGCAACGGATGAATCGCACCGGCAGCCTTCGCCAGGAAAAACGTGTGGGCCGTGTGCTCCATGCGTTCCAGCGCGATCAGCGCTTCCTCCAGCGTCCGGCCCACCGTCAGGCTGCCATGATGACTGAGGAGAATGGAATTGGTGTCCCGAAGCAGGCCGCGGATGCTGTGTGCCAGTTCCTCCGTTCCGGGGGTGGCGTACGGCGCGGTGGGCACGCTGCCCAGCCCGATCAATGCTTCCGGGATCAAATCCATCGGGAAGGGAATCTCGGCGATGGTGAGCGCGGTGGCGCAGGGCGGATGTGCATGCAACACCGCGTTGATGTCGGACCGTTCGCGATACGCCTCCATATGCATTGGAACCTCGGATGTGGGGGACAACCCCGGCTTGCCCTCGATTACTTGCCCCTTTCCGTCGACAACGATCAGATCCTCCTCGCCCATACTCATTTTGTGCAATCCGCTGGGAGTGATGAGAAAGCGATCCTCTCCCATCCGGACCGAGAGATTGCCGTCGCTGGAACAGGCCAAGCCCTGATCGGTGACGAGGTAAAGAACACGGATGATTTCGCGACGGAGCTGTTGGGTATCTAGGTTCATAAAAGTCCTTTTTAAAACCTTTTTACCGCAAAGCCCGCCCTGGTCGGGCTGGGCCAGGGACGCAAAGGACGCAAAGTTTATTTTTATAAAGTATCTTAGCGACCTTTGCGACTTCGCGGTGTAAGGGTTTTCACGTGCCCACAAAACGGACATAACGTTGATACGCCTCATCCCAGGCCGCTTTGTTCTCGGGATGATAAACGGTCGTTTCCACGGAACGCCGCAGAACGGCGCGGCCATCGGCAAGCGAGGCAAGCCGGCCGGTGGCCACAGCCTGGGACAGTATGTTGCCCAGGGCGGTCGCCTCCACCGGACCGGCGACGACGGCGCAACCCGTGGCATCCGCCGTAAACTGATTGAGCATCCGGTTGCGCGAGCCGCCGCCGATGACATGGATCGTCGGAACGCGGCGACCCAACAAACTCGCCAGTTGATCCGCCACCCGGCGATATTCGAGCGCCAGACTCTCGAAAATGCATCGCGCAATCGCCGCCTGTGTCTGGGGCGCCGGCTGACCCGTCTCCCGGCAAAAGGCTTGAATGCGCCCCGGCATATCGCCCGGCGCGAGATATCGCGGATCGCTTGGCACGATCATCGACCCGAACGCAGGCGCCGAATCCGCCAGGCGCGTCAGTTCGTCATACGAAAGGATGGATCCCGTGCCCGACCATTCCCGGCGGCATTCCTGCAGCAGCCACATCCCCATGATGTTTTTCAGGAAAAGGAACTTGCCATCCAGCCCGCCCTCGTTCGTAAAATCGAGCGCCAGACTATGCGGGGTGATGATGGGCCGGTCGACTTCCACCCCCAAAAGCGACCAGGTGCCGGAACTCAGAAAGAGATAATCCCGATCCGCGGCAGGCACCGCCGCCGCCGCCGAGGCTGTGTCGTGGCTGCCGACCGCCACCACCGGCAGGCGCCCGCACCCGGCCGGATCCGCAACCGCCGGGTGGAGAATCTCAAGGATCGTTCCCGGCGCGAGGATGGGCTGAAAGATGCGCACGGGAAGATCCAGCTTCGCGAGCAGGTCCTCGGCCCAACAGCCCCGATTGGGATCATAACACTGCGTTGTCGTGGCGATTGTGAATTCGCTGGCTTTGCGGCCGGTGAGCCAGAAGTTGAACAGATCCGGCATATTCAGAAAGGTTCGGGCGGCGGCGAGTGTGGGCGAACCGGCCATCGACAGCAGTTGATACAGGCTGTTGATCTGCATAAACTGCAGTCCGGTCCGGGAGTAGATTTCTTCCCGGGGCACACACGCGAAGGCGCGTTCCAACATACCTGCCGTGCGGTCATCCCGATAATGATATGGATTTCCCAGGAGGCTGTCGTCGGCCGCCAACAGGCCGAAATCCACCCCCCATGTATCCACCCCCACGCTGACCAGATCCGCGCCATGCACCTGCACCGCTTTGGCCAGGCCGGTTTGCATCTCGCTCCACAAACGCGGTCCATCCCATTGCAGGTGGCCCCCCTCCCGCACCGGCGAGTTCGCGAAGCGGTGGACTTCCACCACTTCGAGGCGCTCCTCGTTCAAACGGCCGAGGATCGCCCGGCCGCTCTCCGCCCCAAGGTCAAACGCCAGGAACTTGAGAGCCTGTGACAAAGCTAATATTTCCCGTACAGCGGCCCGAAATTGGCGCAGGCGCGAAAATCGCTGCCTTCCAAATCCGATGTGCCAAAGGCATTCCAGGCGCTGGGCCGGAAGATTCGCGCTTCGGGCACATTGTGCATGAACACCGGAATGCGCAGGATGGAGGCGAGCGAGATTAAATCGCCGCCAATATGGCCGTAGCTGAGCGCGCCGTGGTTGGCGCCCCAGGCATTCATCACCGAATACACATCCGCAAACGGTCCTTTGCCGGTCAGGTTGGGAACGAACCAGTGGGTCGGCCAGGTGGGATCCGTGCGTTTATTCAGAACGTCATGCACGGCATCGGGGACATCGACCGTGAAACCTTCGGCCAGCTGCAGCACCGGTCCAAGCCCCTTGACCAGGTTGATGCGGGACATGGTCAGGGGCATCTCACCCCGGGTCAGAAATCCGGATGAGAATCCGCCGCCCCGGAAATATTCGGTATTGGCCGGATACCAGCTGACCGCTTCCAGACATTTCGCCGCTTCGGCGGGCGTGATCTCCCAGAAAGGTTTCATCGCCGGCCGGCCGTCGCGGACTTGCATACCGGTGGCATCCAGCGTGGCGGAGCCCGAATTGATCAGATGGATCAGCCCGCCCGCGGCGCGGCCTGCCAGCGCATGCCCCGTCACGCGCGCCACCGCCGCGGGGCTCCAATAGGTGCGCACATCCGCAAAAATTTGCGCCGTCCCGGTCAGCAGGTGCCCGAACAACATCGCCGCGCCGTTGAGACAGTCGTTCTCGGTCGCCACCATAAAAGCTTCGCGAATGCCGTTCCAATCGAAGGACGAGTTGAGGATGGCTTCGAGAAAATCACCGTTGGGGAAGTGATCCGTCCACTGGCGCTGTCCCTGGAAGCCCGAAAGCAATGCGTTGTGGCCGAGCGCCTCCTCGCCGAAGCCAAGCTCCGCCAAGCGGGGACTGCCGATCATCAGGTCGCGGGCGATGACGGTCATCTTGGCCACGGTCTCCCAGTCCCGGTCCTTTTGCGCCCGGCTGCGCTGGCCCTTTGGAGGGTTAAACTCGCGCCCCTCTTTACAATTTTTCTTCACCCACTGGATCGCCTGAGCGTATTCATCGGGGTCGAAAATGCCCTCCTCCATACGGCGCGTGAACTCCGTCATATCCACGCTTTCCACCCGCATCCCCAGGTAGCTTTCGAAGAACCCCTGGTCGACGATGGAACCGGCGATACCCATGGAAACGCCGCCCATCGAAAGATACGATTTGCCGCGCAGGGTTGCGGCCGCCAGGCCGGCGCGCGCGAACTGCAGCAGCATATCCCGCACATCGGCGGGAATCGTTCCATCGCCCGCATCCTGCACATCCCGTCCGTAAATGCCGAACGCCGGCAGGCCTTTCTGATTGTGACCGGCCAGAACCGCGGCCAGGTAGACTGCGCCGGGACGTTCGGTGCCGTTGAATCCCCATACCGCCTTGGGCAGGAAGGGATCCATGTCCATGGTCTCCGAACCGTAGCACCAGCAGGGTGTGACGGTGATCGAGACGCCCACCCCCTGGCGGGCGAACAGGCCGGCCGTCTGGGCCGCCTCGGCCACCCCGCCGATGCAGCTGTCGGGGATCACGCATTCCACGGGCAGCCCATTGGCGTGGCGCAGCGTTCCGGTCAGGAGCTCCGCGACGCGCCCGGCCATGGCCATGGTTTGCGCTTCGAGCGATTCGCGGACCCCCTTGCGCCGTCCGTCGATCGCCGGCCGGATGCCGATCTTCGGCATCGGGCCGACCAGCCGGTTGCGCGGGGGATTCAGGGGAAGGGCGTTGGAGTCGGTCATGGGATTGCGCTCCTTGATCTGGGCGGGATAAGC
>CAZFPL010000116.1:4682-7423 GCA_964521085.1 uncultured Anaerolineales bacterium
GATGGGAGCCCTGCCCAGAAGGAACCCGGCCGCGAGGAAAGCCTCCCCCGCGGCGATGAAGCACGTCATGGCCGTTACTTCCAAGGTTTTCATGGCAGCCTCCGTTTTCCAGACTTCGGATATACAGTTTATTTTCTTTGGGGGTCTAGCGCAAGTGGACGATTGACCATCGACGATCGACAATTGACCATTGAAAGCCGATGATTGATATTCGATGAGTAATTATGGAAAAAACCCGCGGATGCGGGAAAGGACTACGGAAATTCAACCATCGGCGATAGTCGATCGTCCATGGTCGATGGTCGGCTGTCACCTCTGCGGATTGAACTTCTCAATAAACCCCGCCGCGGCGTCGAGATCGTCCGTCACCAGCACGTACCGTGAAAAATCCTCGGGCGCGAACAACTTCTTTAGCAGGGGAACGACGGGAATTTTTTCCGTCCAGTATTCCGAGCCGACAAGGACCATCGGGCTGAACAGGCCGAACGACCGGTAATAATTCTGCGCGCCGTCCTGGAAGATCTCCTGCAGCGTTCCGGCCTTGCCTTCGAAGTAGATGATCCCGTGCCGGGCGAGCGCCAGCAGCCCGTCCTCGCGGATGCTGTTCTGAAAATATTTGGCGATATGCGTGGCAAACGGGGTCGACGGCTCGTGGCCGTAGTGCCAGGTCGGGAAGGCCAGGCTCCGGCCCGGGTCGCGCAGCGATGCGGCGATCTCGAATGCCGGCTTGAACCAGGCGTGCCCCTCCGCGGCGAGTTCCGCATTCACCGTTCCGTCCGGGTGCACGATATCCAGGAGCGCCGGGACCGCCGGCAGGGAGGCGAGCCGCGCCAGCGCGCCGTCGAGGTCCGAATCCTCCGCCGGGGCGAGGGATGCGCCCAGATGGCCGGCTTCCATCGCGCCGGGACCGCCGCCGGTGCAGACCAGGATGCCGTTGCGGGTGAGCCGCCGGGAGAGAACCGCGATATCCCGGTAGGTTGCACAATCCCGCGCCATTTTGTGATCGCCCATGATCGCCGCGACCCGGCGTCCGGCGATGAACGCGGTCGCGGATTGGGTGATGGCGTTGTCGTGCAGGGCCCGCATCATGCTGATGTACGGGTTGCCCGGCGCGCCGCGGCCCGTCATGACGTAATTCCGGTAGATGGCGAAGTCCGTCGTCTCCGCCCACGATGCGGGGTCGCCGGGCCGGAAGCCGTGGAACAGCTTCTCGCGCGTATACAGCTGCTGCGGAACGGATTCAAAAGGAAGGTTGATTTTTTGCGTATTATCCATCCGGCTGTTCTCCCTCATTCCTTCCATAAGGATACCGGCGGTCAATGTTCGAGAATGGAAAATCGAACCTGTCCGTTTCCCGCGGTCAATACGCCTTTCCCGCCGACGGGGAACGTGATTTGCGGCGTGGTATGTCCGAAATCGGCGCCGGCGACGACCGGAATCCCCGCAAGCTCAGCCTTGCTCTCGACGATCCCGCGCAACTTCTCCGGATCCATCCGCGAATTCTTCTGGAAGCGGCCGATGACCAGCCCTTTGACCCCGGGGAATTCCGGAAGCTGGAGCAGCGATTGCAGGTCGCGGTCGAAGTTGCCGGGTTTGGTTTCCTCGTCGTCCTCGAGGAGCAGGATGCTTCCGGCCAGCGGCGGCATGTACTCCGTTCCCTGCAGCAGGTTCAGCGTGCACAGGTTGCCTCCCAGGAGTTTGCCTTCCGCCCGTCCCTCGTGCATGATTTGGAAACCCTGGTTGGATATGAAATTCCTGTTTTGTTGATCCGCGTACCACGCATCGTCGCTCCATGCTTCGGAGGGCGCGACCTCGAACGGCCCGGACTGCATCAGGCATTTTCGAAAATATTCCAGCGTGCACTCCAGCCCTTTTTTCATTCCGAAAGTCGAAAAGTGCGGGCCGGAATAGGTGACCAGCCCGGTTTTGGCGTAGATCGCCGCGTTGAGCGCGGTGATGTCCGAATAACCGCACAGAATCTTGGGATTGGCGCGGATCAGGTCGAAATCCAGACGGCGCAGCAGCTGATTGCTGTTGAATCCGCCGATGGCGGAGAGAACTGCTTTCACATCAGGATTGGCAAAGGCGGCGTGCAGATCGGCGATCCGCGCGTCGATGGACGCGGAATCGAACCCGTCGCGCTCGCCGCAATGCGCGCCGAAGGTCACGCGCAATCCGAGGCCGGCGAAGCGCGACTGCGCGGCCGCCCGGTTTTCCGCGGATATGACCCCGAGTGATAAGGACGGCGCGACGACCCGGACTTCATCCCCCGGCGATAACTTCTTCGGAAACATGCCTGTCTTCCTCTTTTCATCCATCGGCAATATATACACGTATCTGCTGATGGATTATATCCGCCTTCGGATCTTATCAAAACGCGTTACCTCTGCCAGGGAAGGGGATTGAAACAATAGGAATACCTATTTCAACCCTCGCTGCCGCGTGGGCTGTCGTCTGTTCATCGATGAAGAAAGTAAATGAGCAAAGGGAGGGAGAAATAAATTCTATCGCCAATCGGGATGGGCTTTAGAAGGACTCATAAAAAAACCCGGAAGCACGTGGTAAATGGTTTGCCCGATTTCTGTTTCCACATCTTGCTGCAGGCCCAAGAACGCCTTTCGGCAAAGCATGCTTGGCCTTCGGCCTGGTGTCTTAGTTTGTATGCTCTTCGTGGAACCGTTATATACTTAGAGCCTAGTCCTGCTCAGCCGGCCAAGCAGCTTAGCGCAGGGCGTTGGGCA
>CAZFPL010000117.1:0-7343 GCA_964521085.1 uncultured Anaerolineales bacterium
ACGCCGATGAGCATCCCGAGCAGGATGATCTGCATCGGCAGCGGATCGGCGGCCATCGAAGAGGCGGCCAGGCGGCGGCGCGCCAGGGCGAACAGGTCGTCGAAGATTTTCTGGTCGGCGCGGGTGAGCGCGCGGCGGTAGCGGCCCAGGCGTTCCTCGGCCTGCGCCAATTGTTGTGTGATGGAAACCAGTGTGCGTCCCATGATTCACCTCCGCGGGCCAATTCGCCCCGGCGGCGGGAGGGGCGGACGGCCGGCCGCCCGTACAGCCCCGGCGGCAGAGTGCGGGTCGTCGGCCTGCCCTCGCGCCCGCCCTCGCGAAGCGGGGGAAGCGGGGGAAGCGGGGGTCCGCCCGTCCAATTCCGCTTCCGTCAAAGGAAAAAGCCGCAGGGGCGGGTCGGCGGTCCGCCCGTCCTGCTCCGGCCCCACGCGCCGGTCGGCCAGGCGCAGGATTCCGGAATAGAAAGATTCCCGGTCCGCGACGCGTTCGGAGCGCGGCGGGTGCAGCGTGAGCGCCACCGGAACGCTGCGGCTGCGGCGGCGCAGAAAGGGCCAGAGCGCGTTGAGCAGCCGGCGCGCCTCGGTGATCGGCACGTTCTCGTCGTAGAACGTATCCAGCAGGTGCAGGATCACCAGCGGCGCGGCTTCCGCAGGCAAAGAGAGAATGCGCTCGGCCATCTGGTGGCAGGTGAACGCGCGCGAGATGTGGATGCGGTCCAGGACCGGCTCGGGCGCCTGCCCGCTGCGGGCGACGTACTCCGCCAGCCACAGCGCGTCGAAACGGTTGCCGCCGTCTATTACCCATACCGGCCGCCGCAGCGCGATCTGTGCGGTCAGCGCAAGCGCCAGCGGGACAGAATCCGGCCCATAGAGCGCGGCCAGCCCGGCCGGCGCCGGCTGCGAAACATCCAGTGCGCGTTCATTCTCCATGCCCACAGTATGCAGAACATTTGTTCTAGTGTCAAGGGGGAACAAAACACGTTGCAAGAAAATCGCGCTGGTTTTGGATAAACCGGTGATTAATTACTCTGCATGGAAAAGGAATGGACAGGATTTACAGGATTGAACAGGATTTTTCTTTTTGATTATCGTTAAAGGGGTAGTCTTTATTTAGGCTTGTGGTTCCTTCGATTTGGGATATAAAAAAAATCTTCGCCGCAAATATGCAAATAACGAAATTTTTTAATAATCTTAGCGTCCTTTGCGTCCCCGGCCCACCCCAACCGGGGCGGGCTTTGCGGTGAAAATGTTAAATTCGACGTAGACCTCCGGTATCCTCTCCTGTCCAATCCCCGCCCGCGGGAATATAATCCCGCCCATTGTGAACCGCCTTCTCGCCATCCTCCGCAGGCCGGTCTCGATCATCCGGCTTTTTTTCTTTCTCTGGTTCGCGGGAGGCTCCTTCCTCCAGCCGTACCTGCCGATTTTCTATCGGGACCAGGGATTAAGCGGACTTCAGATCGGGCTGCTGTCCTCCGTCGGGTTCGCCGTCGGGATCCTCGCCGCTCCGCAGTGGGGACGATGGAACGACCGCGCGTCCGCACCGCAGCGCCTGCTGCAGATCGCGGTCCTGTTGAACGTCGCCACGATTTTGGTTCTCTCAAGACAGACCGCGTTTCTGCCGATGCTCGCGATCGTCGCGCTGAACTCGCTTTTTGCATCCGGCCAGGAACCGGTGGCCGCCTCGCTGGCAATGCGCGCCACGCGCGGGACCGGATCCGGTTTTGGAAGCATCCGGGTTTGGGGTTCACTGGGTTGGTCGATCATGGTGCTGGTCTCGGGGTGGTGGATCCAGCGCACTACGATCCAGACGGGCTTTGCGGGATTCGCCGTCTTCATGCTGGCGGCATTCACGATCCTGTTTCTCTACCGGGCCGGACGCCGCCCACAGTCCCCTGCACCGGCACCTCCGGCAATCCCTCCCGTTCCTCCGCTGCCTGACGAAAAATCTTCCAGCCGGTATCGCCCGATCTTGGCGCTTTTCCTGGCAGTGATGATGTCGTGGATCGCCGTTGCGGGAGTGCGGCAGTTCGAACCGCTTTACATCAAACAGCTGGGCGCGGGCGAGTCGATGATCGGCTTCTCGGCGATGCTTTCGGCGCTGGTCGAGCTGCCCGGAATGTTCTGGGCGGATTCGCTGACGCGCAAGTACGGCGCGCGCCGCGTACTGATCGCCGGGATGATCCTCGACGGTCTGGTGCGCGGATCGATCCTGCTTTGGCCGTCCATCCCGGCCATCGTCACAGCCCGCACGCTGATCGGCCTTTCGTTCAGCATGATCACCGTCGGCGTGGTGGCATTCGTTCAGGAGCACACACCGCACGAACAGCAGACCCGCGCGGTGGCGCTGTACACCGTCGTCGTCCGGAACATGGTGTTCCTGATCGTCTACCCCCTGAGCGGAATTATCTTCGATGCAGTAGGCGCGTATTGGCTGTATGCGATCGCATTGATCGGAAACGTGGCGGGAGGATTGATACTGCTTTTCTGGAAGGCGAATAAAGCGCAGCCCACACTATCCCCGACATACAAAAAGCCCGGCTAAACCGGGCTTTTGTTAATGTCCATCCATTCATTCCCACCCCGTTATATTTCTATGACTACATTTGTGCAGCCTGGGGTTGTGCAGAAGGAAAGGAAATCCTGGATATGGCCATAGATATCAACTTCTACACGGAAAGTATATGCGCCCGGCGGTAAATTAAAAGTGACCTGGCCTTGTGCATTGGTGACGGTCGACATATTCAGGTAGATTGGGCCGTATCCTAATTGATTATCACCGTTCCAACCCCAGCATTGTATCCCGCCGTTTACAATGGCGCATATAGTGCCATTCGCCGAATCTATGTCCGTGACATCACCGACCAATCTTGGCATATCGACCGGGAAGGGCTCAAACAAATTTGGACCATCCACAACCTGACTCATCTGATTATCTCCCCAACACTTTGCACCGCCGCCTTGCATAACCACGCAAGTGTTACTGGCGCTTACCGTAATGACATTAATCCCGCTTCCCAATCCGTTGACGTCCACCGGCGTTCTGCTGCCACTCGTTGATCCGTCGCCCAATTGCCCCGCCCAGTTGCCGCCCCAACACTTCACCCCGGTACCTGTGACGGCACAGCTGTGAAACCACTTTGTATCTATCGAGAGAACTCCGGAGCTTAATCCAATGACATCCACCGGCAGATTACTGTTCTGGTCGGATCCATTGCCCAACTCTCCGTCCAGATTAAAGCCCCAACACTTTGCCGCCCCGCCACCGGCCACCGCACAGGTGTATTCCTCCGCCGCCGCGATTCCTGTAACGCCGCTGGATAAGCCGACAACATCCACAGGGTTGTAACTGGATTGGTTTGTGCCGTCACCCAATTGTCCGGCATTGTTATGTCCCCAGCATTTAACCGCTCCCGTGCTGGATAGCGCGCAGGTATGACTGCCACCCAAGGCAACCTCGCTAATGCTGCCGGTAAGCCCGACGACATCTACAGGGATATCACTCTCCGTATTTGTCCCGTCACCCAGTTCACCGTAGGAGTTGCTCCCCCAGCATTTCACCCCGCCCGTGCTGAGCACCGCGCAGGTGTGGGAGAAACCGGTCGAGATCGCGACCACTCCGCTGGTCAATCCGACGACATCCACCGGTGTATACCGCCGTATGTTTGTGCCGTCGCCCACCTCGCCATGCATATTAAGACCCCAGCATTTCACCCCGCCTTGAGTGGTTAATGCACAAGCGTGTTCCCATCCGACCGAGATATCAGCCACGCCGCTTGTCAAACCCTGAACATCCAAGGGCGCCACAGACTCGCCAAACATTTCAGAGAACACCTCTACCACCAGGTCAGGAATCGGTCCGTCAGGATCATGGGTTACCGTAACCGTGACGAGGGTTGTTCCTGTCGTAATGGTGGTGCTGGTGCAGCCCGGTACGGTGCAATGATTTGCCAAGCCGCTCCAGTAGATGCTGCTGGCCTTGATCGTCCGGAACCGGTAATTGCCGACAGGCAGGGTGAAACTCACCTGACCCTGCGCATTCGTGACCGCGGAGTATCCGGCGTATGTGGAGTTGTTATAGGCTTGCACGGTCAAGCCGGGTTCGGGTTGACTGCTTGCATCCAGGACGGTGACGACCACGGGGATGGTTGTGGTGATGCTCGCGCTCGCGCAGCCGGGAATTGTGCAGTGGTTCGACGTCCCGCTCCAGAACGCTGTCCCGCCCTTCGCCACCCGGAAGCGGTAGCTGCCGGCCGGAAGCGCGAGCGACGCCTGCCCCTGCGCGTTGGTGTACGCCGCAAATCCCGCGTAGGTTGAGCCGTTGTAGGCCAGAACATTCAATCCCGCTTCCGGATTGCCGCCGGTATCCAGGACGGTGACGACGACTGTGTTATCCACGGTGATGGTTGCGTTTGCACACCCGGGGACGGTGCAATGATTGTCCGCCCCGCTCCAGAAGAAGCGGTTGTTCTTGTAGGCGCGGAAATGATAGGCGCCGTCCGGCATTGTGAAGCTGAGCTGTCCTTGCGCATTGGTCGTCCCGGAGTATCCGGTGTATGTCGATCCGGTAAAGGCCATCACCGGGATGCCCGCTTCCGGCTGGCCGTCGAGGTTGAGCACGGTGATGGTTACCATGAGGGAAATGGTGATGCTCGCGCTGCTGCAACCGGGGACGGTGCAGTGATTCGCCGGCCCGCTCCAGAAGGCGGTGCCGCCTTTCACCACCCGGAAGCGGTAATCCCCCGCCGGCAGCGCCATGGCGGCCTGGCCCTGCGCGTTGGTATAAAGCGAATAACCCGCAAAGGTCGAGCCGTTATAGGCCTGCACGTTCAATCCGATTTCGGGATTGCCGACCGAATCCAGGACGGTGACCGTGACGGTATTGTCGACGGTGATCCCGGCGCTCGTGCAGCCGGGTACCGAACAGTGGTTCGCAGGCCCGCTCCAGAAGGAGCGGCTGTTCTTGTACACGCGGAACCGATAGCTGCCTACCGGTAATGTGTAATTTACCTGCCCCTGCACGTTGGTTGTGGCGGTGTAACCGGCGTAGGTCGAGCCGTTATATACCTGCACGATCAGGCCGGATTCCGGCTGGGCTTCCAGGTTAAGCACGGTGACGACAACCGGGATGGTGGTTGTAATGCTCGCGCTCGCGCAACCCGGAACCGTGCAGTGGTTCGACGTTCCGCTCCAGAAGGCGGTCCCGTTCTTCGCCACCCGGAAGCGGTAACTCCCGGCCGGTAGCGCCAGCGATGCCTGCCCCTGGGCGTTGGTGTAGGCCGCGTAGCCGGCATAGGTCGAGCCGTTGTAGACCAGGACGTTCAATCCGGATTCGGGATTACCGCCGCTGTCCAGGACGGTGACGATGACCGTGTTGTCGACGGTGATGGCCGCGGTCCTGCATCCCGGGATGGCGCAGTGGTTCGATCCCCCGCTCCAGAAGAAGCGGTTGTTCTTGTACGCCCGGAACCGGTAACTCCCATCGGGCATTGTGAAGCTGACCTGGCCCTGCGCGTTGGTATATCCCGAATATCCGGTATACGTCGCACCGTTGAAAGCCATCACCGAAATCCCCGCTTCCGGCTGGCCGTCGAGGTTGAGCACGGTGATGGTGACGGGCACGTTGATAGTGATATCGGTGCTGATGCAGCCGGGAACGACGCACTCCGCGCTGTAGAAAGCGGTGCCGCCCTTGACAACCCGGAATTGATAGGTGCCGGGTGGAACTTCCACAGCCGCCAATCCTTCGCTGTCGGTGAATCCTTCATATCCGGAGAAGGATCCGCCGGTGTAGGCCGTCACATTGGTTCCCGCCTCCGGCGGATTCCCGTCCGTATCCAATACGACGACAAAAACGGTCTCCAGGACCGGAGTCGGGGTCGGGGACTCTGGAGTTTCGGTCGCGGTCTCCGTCGGCGTCGGCGTTTCCGTCGACGAAGGAGTTGTGGTCGGCGTCTCAGTTTCCGTCGGTGAAGGAGTTGCCGTCGGTGTTTCGGTTTCCGACGGCATCGCAGTTTCCGTCGGCGTATCAGAGACTGTGGGTGTCAGGGAAACGGTAATAGTCGGCGTGGGAGTATCCGTGGGTTCGATCAGAACGAATTCAAACGCGCCGATGTCGCAATGCGATCCTTGCGGCCTCCCGACCCCGCGCGCATCGGTCGAGGGACAGTTGGCGTCGTCGCCGGCGTCAACAGCCGGTGAATCGACCGGGAGCGCCATCGTCAGAGTAGGTCCGCCGTTATCGGTAAGCGGCCCAAGCAGAGGATCGCCCGTAACCGAAGGCATGCAGATGGCGGAACCATCTTCCACCAGGTTGTTGTTGCCGGCAACGGAATAGGATCCGTATCCGACGCACTCCGCGCTTCCGCTTCCGTTCGCGATGATGTTGTTATAGAGCGTATTGCTGGAGGTCGCATTGAACAATATGCTAGCTCCTGCCGTAGTGACGATGTTTCCGGAAAGCGTATTGTTGCGCAGGACGGCGATTCCGCTGGCGTAAATCGCGCCGCCCTCGCCGGCCTGGTTGGCGTAAAAGGTGTTGTTTTCCACAACCAGCGTTCGGGGGGATGTGGAATAGGTATACAGCAATGCTCCCCCCTTGTCGGCCGTATTTCCCGTATATAGGTTCCTGCGCAGGGCGGCATCCAGGACTGGACCTTGCTCCACATACACCGCGCCGCCCGACTGGGCCTGATTGCCGGTGAAGGTGTTGTCTTCGATCACATACGTGCCGACCAGCTGCAGATAGATCGCGCCGCCCCCCGCCGCCGCGATATTGTCCGTGAAGACGCTGTTGCGAATGGTCACCGTGGCGTAATACGAGCGGATCGCGCCCGCATTGGCCTGCGCCGTATTCGACGTGAATTCGCTGTTCAGAATGGTAAGCTGCACGTCGGGCCGCACGTTGATTGCGCCCGCTTCGTAGGCGGAGTTATCGATCAACAGGGTATCCTGAATGGTCACCTGGCAGTCCATGTCGATGTACATCGCGCCACCGAAGTTCAGATAACTGCTGCCGGTCATTTTTCCATTCTTCAAAACCAGCGACTTCAGGGTCACTTGGCTGCTGTTGTTGAGGAGGAATATGCGGATGGAATCATTCCCGCTGATTTCCACCCGCGCACTGAGGCTGGAACCGTCGATCGTCACATTCTTTGCGAGATTAATCGTCGAGGCGAGTGTGATGGTCTGGCCGGCGAGGGAAGGATCAAAGGTGATCACACCACCGCTTGAGATATCCGCAACTGCCTGACGCAGGGATCCGGGACCGCTGTCGGCATTGTTGAGAACAACAATCGATGCCGGCGGCGTATTGGTCATAGTTCTTGTCGGAGTACGCGTCGG
>CAZFPL010000118.1:0-7252 GCA_964521085.1 uncultured Anaerolineales bacterium
CACCTTCGAGCATATTTATTTTTCGCGCCCGGATTCGATTTGGGACGGCCGCAGCATCCACCATGTGCGTCAGCACCTGGGCGAGGAACTGGCGCGCGAAGCGCCGGTGGAAGCGGACGTGGTCATCCCGATCCCGGATTCCTCCATCCCGGCCGCGATCGGCTACTGCCGCGAGAGCGGCATTCCCTACAACGACGGCTTCATCAAGAACCGCTACATCGGCCGCACCTTCATCGAACCCACCGACAGCCTGCGCAAGCAGGGCGTGGCGCTCAAATTCAACGCGCTGGAGGAAAACCTGCGCGACCGGCGCGTGGTCGTCATCGACGACAGCATCGTCCGCGGAAACACGGCCGGGCCGCTGGCGCGCCTGCTGCGCGAAGCCGGCGCGCGCGAGGTGCACCTGCGCATCACCTGCCCGCCGATCAAGAGTCCCTGTTTCATGGGTGTGGATTTCGGCACATACGAGGAGTTGATCGCGTATCGCATGTCGGTGGAGGAAATCCGCCGCCATGTGGGTGTCGATACGCTGCACTTCCTTTCGCTCGAGAATATGATGCGCGCCATCGGCCGCGCTACTGGCTACTGCAACGCCTGTTATACCGGCGTATACCCCCTGGATGTGGAGCCCGAACAAGCCAAGACCGGATTTGAAAAGTCGATCGGTTGACCCCGGGAAGCGGGGGCCTTCGCGGAAATGCCGGCAAGCACCGCTTGCCGAGTTTATTCCTACAAAGAAATGGAATCCACGCGATGAATGAGATCAGCCTGCCTGAAAACTTCAGCCTTCTGTGGCCCGAAGGCGCCGATCCCAATCCCGACCCGGAGCGGCCGCGCTGGGGCGAACGCACCCAAGACGACCTGGGGATCGAAATCCTCGCCGAGTACCTCAGCCCCGATCCCCAATACACGGATGTCATCCTCTCCTTTTTGCTGCCGCTGACCACCGACGGAAACATCATCCGCTACCGGCAGGAGGTGCTCGAGGACTGCCTGCGGATTCCGGAAGTGGCCGCCATCTTCGAATCGCTGCAATCCCCCCTGGCGGAGATGGAACGGATGGGCGGCCCGACGCCCACGGAACAAACTCCGTTGCATAAAACGCTCTACCGCATGGGCGAATTGGAACTCTATGTCGATTGCATCGAAAAGTTGTGGTCGGTGCTTTCGACCAACCGCGGGAAATTAAAATCGGCCGGCCTGCTTCGGCTGTTGGAGTTCATCACCAGGGTCCGGGAGGAGACGGGCTTCATCACCATGGCTCGCGAGCTGCCCAAACTGCGCACCCGCTACGACACCATCTCCGGAATCTCAATCGGGGTGAACCTCGACGACGGACTCCATCCGATCGGGGCGACCCTGCTTTCGATCCGCCACAAGCCCTTCAAGCAGGGAACCTTCCTGAGCCGGCTGTTCGGCAAAGGCAGCCCGGAGGACGAACAGGGCATCGCTCCGTTGCACGAACTTCCGCTCAAACGGGTGTACGGGACGTACGCTTCCGTGGAATCGTTCGCCCGCGAGGATCCGGAATTATTTCCGCTGTTCAAAGATCTGGATGTCATCCTTAAGGAGATTACCAAACCGATCTCGCAGATCCTCACCCAATATTTGCAGGTCAACACCCGCCCGCTGGCCGGCCTGGGCGACGAGGTGGTCTTCTATCTCAATGGCGTGCGGCTGATAAGAGTGCTGACCGCCGCCGGATTGCCGGTCTGCCGGCCGGAAATCGCACCGATGGAAGACCGCGTATGTGAGATCGATGATCTGTACAGTGTCACCTTCGCGATGGATCTGATGGATTCGGATGAGCCGCAATCCCTGACGGAAGCCGTCGTCCGCAACGACATCTGCTTCGGCGAGGAAGGGCGGATCTTCATCCTCACCGGCCCCAACCGCGGCGGCAAAACGGTGTTCACCCGGGCCGTCGGGCTGGCCCAGGTGATGTTTCAAGCGGGCTTGTTCGTCCCCGGCTCCTGCGCGCGGATCAGCCCTGTGGAGGGAATCTTTTCGCACTTCCCTTCCGAGGAACAACCCAGCCTGGATGCCGGCCGCCTGGGCGAGGAAGCCGCGCGGATGCGAGACGTCTTCCACCGCATCACCCGCCACAGCCTGGCGCTGCTCAATGAATCGCTTTCCACCACCAGCCCGGGCGAGGGGGTTTACCTCGCGCGGGATGTCATCCGCGCGATCCGCATGATCGGTGCGCGCGCGATCTACGCCACGCACCTGCACGAGCTCGGCAACGTCGAGATGATCAACCAGGATACCCCCGGCGACAGCCTGGCGGCGAGCCTGGTGGCCGGCAGTGAAACCGTCGCCTCTCCCGGAGAAGGCGAACCTTCCGTCCGCCGGACCTACGAGATTCGGCCGGGGCCGCCGCAGGGCATCAGCTACGCCCGCGATATCGCGCGGAAATACGGGATTGAACTGCATCAGATTCTGGCGGCGCTGAAAGAGAGGAAGGTTTTATAGGTTTCCTCTCGACTTTATCCGTCCCATCCCCTCTCCCCGCTCCGCGTTCACTGTCTTTGCATGTTTCAGCTTCTCCCTCCCCCCTTCCCGTGATACGGGAAGGGGGGAGGGCACATTCAAACAGGCTCGGTGCTGGAAAAACCAAGGGGTGGGAGGCTAGGACAAAGGCGCGGAAGGAGGAAGGCGCCGCACTTTATGGTACAATTCCAAAAAGCGGCGGAAAAGTTCCCGCCCCCCTCGGTTCTCCGTTCCGAAAAATCCTTTGGAATCGATCGGGTTGTCAAGTCCTCAACGGCCCCTCTCCGGGCCGGTGAGTTTTTTCTTTTCAAAGGTTTCCTCGTATGCCGCAGATGGAAGTCGAGAAGATGACCAAGGTCTTCCGCGTTCCCGCTTTCGGCCCGGAACAAGATGGATTTCACGCGCTACGCGCTCAACCTGCAGGCGCGCGCGGCGCAGGTTTTCATCACCGGGGTGCCGCCGCTGGCCATCATCGGCTGCCACCCAACCCTGCTAAAATGACCCCACCGCCGTTGCTCATGTACCCGGCCCCGCGGACGGGTTTGGCGGTGACCGCGGCCGCAAGACTGGCGTGGAACCGCTGTCTGGTTTCCTGCCAGAAAACCGGATCCTGATCTCGAAAAAGGAGCGCGCCATGAGAGTGCTGCTGGTCGGTTCGGGAGGAAGGGAACACGCGCTGGGATGGAAACTGGCCGGGTCGCCACTCTTGAAAGCGCTCTACATCGCGCCCGGAAACGCCGGCACCGCCCGGCTGCACTCGGACGGGGCGGAGATCGTCAATCTGCCGGTCGATGCAATGGATAAGAACGGGTTGGTGGCCGCGGCCCTCGAACGTAAAGTCGACCTGGCGGTGATCGGGCCGGAAGCGCCGCTGGCCGCCGGCCTGGCGGATGATTTACGCGGCAAAGGGTTGTCCGTCTTCGGACCGTCGCAGGCCGCCGCGGAAATCGAGAGTTCGAAAGTCTTCGCCAAGGAGTTCATGGCGCGGCGGAGAATCCCCAGCGCCAAATTCACCGTCTTCCGTGAATTTGAAAAAGCCCTCACCTTTGTCCAGGATTTGGAACGGCCGGTTGTCATCAAAGCCTCCGGTCTCGCCGCCGGCAAAGGTGTCATCCTCCCCGAGAATCCCCAACAGGCCGAAGCCGCCCTGCGCCGGATCATGGTCGAGAAGGAATTCGGATCCTCCGGCGACGAAGTGGTGCTTGAGGAACGGTTAAGCGGACCGGAAGTCTCCCTCTTCGGTTTTACCGACGGCGTCACGCTGCAATCCACCCTCCCCGCGCAGGATCACAAACGGATTTTCGACGGCGACCGCGGACCGAACACCGGCGGCATGGGCGCCTATGCGCCCGTCCCCGTGTGCGCCCCCGCGATGGCCGAAAAAATCGCGCGCTCCATACTCCAGCCCGCCATTGACGGCTTGCGCGAGGAAGGCCGCCCGTTCGTCGGCGTTCTCTACGGCGGGTTGATGCTTACCAAGGAAGGCCCCAAGGTGATCGAATTCAACTGCCGCTTCGGGGATCCGGAAATCCAGGTGATCTTGCCGCTTTTGGAAAGCGACCTGCTGGAGATCCTGCTGGCATGCGCCACCGGGCGTCTGGCGGATGTGAACATCCGCTGGAGCAAGGGCGCGGCCGCTTGTGTGGTCCTCTCCTCGGAAGGGTATCCGGGAAAGTACCCGACCGGACGGCTGATTTCCGGCCTGGAAGAAATCCGCCCGAATTCCTTCGTCTTCCACGCCGGAACCAAGCTGCAGAACGGACAGGTCGTAACCGCCGGAGGGCGCGTTTTATGCGTGACCGGGTGGGGCGAAAATATCAAGCAGGCGTTAAAATCAGCGTATACCGCCATCGGGCCGATCCGTTTCGAGGGAATGCACTACCGCAAAGATATCGGCCGCCGGGCGATTACGAGTCCCATCCATGGCTAAATCTTCCTCCCCCGCCCCCGCTTCGAAACCGTCCGATTACGCCGCCGCCGGCGTGGATATGGATGTCAAGTACCGGGCGGTGGAGATGATGACCGCCGCCGTGAAATCCACCTACGGGCCGGAGGTGCTGGCCGGCATCGGAGCGTTCGGCGGTCTCTTCGACGCAGGCCCCATCCTGCGCGAGATGCATTCCCCCGTCCTGGTCGGCTCGACCGACGGCGTGGGAACCAAGGTCAAACTCGCATCGAGCGTCGGCCGCTGCGCTTCCCTCGGCGAGGATATCGTCAATCACTGCGTCAACGACATCCTCGTGCAAGGCGCGCACCCTCTGTTCTTCCTGGATTATTTCGCCTCTTCAAAATTAAAACCCGAAATCATCGCCGATGTCGTCGGGGGGATGGCCAAAGCCTGCCGCGAGGCGGGCTGCGCTCTGATCGGCGGCGAGACGGCGGAGATGCCGGGAGTCTACCAACCCGACCAGTTCGACGTCGCCGGGACAATCGTTGGAGTCGTCGACCGCGATCGCATCCTTCCGAAAAAAGATTTACGTCCGGGCGACGTGTTGATCGGCATCCGCTCCACAGGCCCGCACACCAACGGTTATTCGTTAATCCGTAAAATTTTCCAGGACACGCCGCTCGAAACGACCCTGCCGGAGTTGGGCGTTCCGCTGGCGGATGCTTTGCTCGCGCCGCACCGTTCCTACCTGCCCGTCCTCCGTCCGCTGCTTGACGCCGAGCCGTCGCCGGTCAAAGCGCTGGCGCACCTCACCGGCGGCGGATGGATCGAGAATCCGCCGCGTGTTTTTCCGCCGGGCATCGGCGCCGAAGTGAAGATCGGATCGTGGCCGCTGCCCCCGCTCTTCTCGGTCATCCAGCAGAAGGGGGAAGTGGACCCGAAGGAAATGTACCGCGTGTTCAACATGGGGATCGGCATGCTCCTCGTGGCCGCAAAGGAAGATGCCGACCGGGTGCGCGAGGCGATCCCCGAAGAAACATGGATCGTCGGCGAACTGGTATCCGGAGAGTGCAAGGTTATTTTGAAATAATAAGGAGACCCATTGGCCAAGGAAATCACCCTGCGCTACGGCGCCAATCCGAACCAAACCCCCGCCCGGGCGTATGCGAAGAATGGCGAGCTCCCCATCCAGGTGCTGGGCAGCGCGCCTGGTTACATCAACCTGTTGGACGCGCTCAATTCCTGGCAGTTGGTCAAAGAATTAAAACAGGCGGCTGGATTGCCGGCCGCGGCCTCCTTCAAACACGTAAGCCCGTCCGGCGCGGCGGTCGGCACCCCGCTGACGGATCCGCTTCGCAAGGCGTACTGGGTGAGCGATCTTGAACTCTCGCCATTGGCTGCCGCGTACGCGCGCGCCCGCGGAGTCGACCGGATGTCCTCCTTCGGGGATTGGATCGCCCTCTCCGACCCGGTCGACGCATCCACCGCGGCGTTGATCAGCCGCGAGGTATCCGACGGGATCATCGCTCCGGGATATGCACCCGAGGCGCTGCAAACCCTCTCCGCCAAGAAGAACGGCAAGTACGTCGTCCTGCAGATCGATCCCGAGTATGCGCCGGACCCGATCGAGAGCCGCGAGGTGTTCGGGGTCACCTTGGAACAGCGGCGCAATGACCGGCCGGTGAGCCGGGAGGATTTCCGGAACGTCGTCACCCGGAACAAGGATCTGCCGGAGGCCGCCATCCGGGACATGATGATCGCCTGGATCACGCTTAAATACACCCAATCGAACTCGGTATGCTTCGCGGCGGACGGGCAGGTCATCGGCGTCGGCGCGGGGCAGCAATCGCGCATCCATTGCACGCGGTTGGCAGGGGTCAAGGCGGATCTCTGGCGTCTGCGCCAGCATCCCGCCGTTCTTGGATTGAAATTCGGTCCCGGCGTCAAGCGGCCCGATCGCGACAATGCCATCGATCAATTCCTGCGCGACGACGTCACGCCGGCCGAAAAAGCAGGCTGGAAGGATATTTTCGCCGAGATGCCGCGCCCGTTGACCGCGGATGAAAAACGGGATTGGCTGAAGGGCATGAGCGGGATCGTGCTCGGGTCCGACGCATTCTTCCCGTTCCGTGATTCGATCGACCGGGCGTCGCAAAGCGGCGTGCGGTATGTCCTCCAGCCCGGCGGCTCCAACCGCGACGACGCCGTGATCCAGGCCTGCGACGAATACGGCATGGCGATGGTATTTTCGGGAATCCGGCTGTTTCATCATTGAACGGCCGGCGGGGAAACCGGAAGACGCGAGGATTGGAATGGGTGAAAAAGCTCGATTGGTCGTTCTGATCTCCGGCGGCGGGACAAACCTGCAGGCAATTCTGGATGCCTGCCGGGAGGGCGCGCTTCCGGCGCAGGTGGCGGCGGTTGTTTCGAACAAGAGCGATGCCTTCGGCCTGGAGCGAGCCAGGCGCGCCGGCGTGCCGGCCATCGCCAAGCCCCGACCCAAGGAACAGGACCGCCGGGATTATGATTCTCAGTTGGCGGATCTTGTCGCCTCGTACCGGCCGGATTGGGTGGTCCTGGCAGGTTGGATGCGGGTGCTCTCCTCCAACTTTCTGAGCCGCTTCCCCGGCCGGGTGATGAATCTGCACCCTGCCCTGCCGGGCGCTTTCCCCGGCACGCATTCGATCGAACGCGCCTTCGAAGCCTTCCAGCGCGGGGAGATCCGCAACACGGGCGTGATGATCCACTTGGTGCCCGACGAGGGAGTCGATTGCGGGCCGGTGCTGCTGCAGGAAGAAGTGCCGATCCTCCCGGAGGATACGCTGGAAAGCCTCGAAGCGAGGATTCACTCCGTTGAGCACCGGCTGCTCGTCG
>CAZFPL010000119.1:0-7245 GCA_964521085.1 uncultured Anaerolineales bacterium
GCCGCGCGGTCGTTCATTTTGCATGTCTATTGCACAAATAACCGCATGCCGGTGAAATCCAGTGTGAGGGCATACGGGCGAAAGAATTGGTGCGAAATCAGGCCGCCAATGCGAAACCCCAGTTGGTTGCCCAGAACGGGAACGCCTCCCTCGATCACTGCGCCCGGCACTTGCGTGGCGCTGACCATATTCGTGCCCGTCCCCAAGGTCACCCGGTTAATGACAATATCTACTGCCCGCACCGCGCCGCCGCCGCCTGGGCCGCTCTTGGCTTTGTTCCAATCTACCGTAATACCGGCTTTTTGAAAATCTGCTTCCGAGGCAGTGAAACCTTTGCCGGCCAAGCCGGTATCCACCAAGAATAGCGTCGGCGGCTGGTCATTGAAGGTGCCCTCGGCCACAATGTAATGCGTGTCGATCAACCAGAATGGTATCACTTTAGCGCCTTGCGCCGCGGCCTGAGTCTCCAGCGCGCTCAGGTTTTCCGGCGTGGCGCGGCGGAGGATTAGGGCGCCATGGGTGTAGTCAATGGTCGCCAGAAAGTGCATCAACAGCCGCGTCCCGATAATGCCCTTTATTTCGTGGCCATTGAAATTCGCCAGGGAGCTGAGGTCCAAAATGTAGATGGGCACCTCGTGCACCGTGAACTCGCCCAGTTGGAGCGTATCGATTTTGCCCATCCCGGTTTCGCCTTCCTTCTGGCCGGCATACGCGGCAGTAAAAGAGCTGACCGGTTCAACGCCCGACGATTGTGCCGACGCCCGGTCTAAGATCACCTCTGCCCCGCCGGTATCAATAATGAAATACAAGGGCTTGCCGCCGTTGACAGATACCGGTATCACCGGCAACGGGTCGGTCGCCACAAAATCAATGCGGCTTTGCTCGGGGCCTTCTATACGATATGGAGAGGTTTCGGCGAAAAGCGCCGCATGCCGGCCAAGGGCCTGCAACGCTTTAAACGGCCCCACCGCCACCGGCCCGGCGGCCTCGCGGAAATATTGCGCCGCTTGCGCAAAGTGGTCTTGGCGATAGGCCGTCATAGCCTGGAGGTAGTTGAGCTGGGTGTTAAACGGCCAAATATTTTCATACCAAGGCGTGGCTTGCCGGGCCGCTTCAAAGTAATGCGCCGCTTCCGCTGGTTGATTCCGCCACAAGGCCAGACTGCCCAGCCGCTCCAATACCGTCGCGTTCTCCGGCGCAAGCGTTTGCGCTTGGAGATAAGCCGCCTGCGCCTCGTCAAATTTGCCAGCCTGATAGGCCGCGTCTGCGGCTCCCAACTGCGTCTTCAATTCCGGTGCCATGTCTTCACCTGCCAATAAGATAAGCGCAACTGCTAAGATAATGACCGCACCGATGCCAAATAGGCAACCGCGGCCAACCTTTTTCTTTTTCGGATTGGCGTTCATGGTTCTCTTCCTCCGTTTTAGGGTCTTTTTCGTGCGTCGCGTTCTTTCAGCGGCTTACGGATCGTTCCCGGGAATAAAGATCTCCTGCGCGGATCCCGGCGCGGCATCGCCGGGATAGAAACTGATATTCACGGTGTAGGCGGCGCCGTCCCTCGGGCGGCGGGCGGCGTACTCATCCAGCAATTTCATCAGCCTCCGCTGGAAAGCCGCCGCGTCTTCCGGCCCCAGGCGCATATCCTTTAGAAGCCCGAAGACCAACTCCTCCTCCCCCCGGCTGCGCAAGGCCTGGATCGCCGCCGTAAGGTTGTCGTGGAGGATGGACAATGCAAGGACCTTTTTATTTTCAAGCGATTCGCCCGCCAGACTAACGGAAAAGTGATACGCCACCGCGCGATACATCTTTTCGAGATTTTTCCCGGTGTCCTTTTTTTCCACCAGCTTGATCAACCCCGTCTTTTCCAACAGCTTAAAATGGTGGGTCAGATTCGCCGGGTGCACGCCGAGGACGCGGGCTATGCCCGAAACGCTTTGCTTCTCGCGGCCCAACATTTCCAGGATGCTCATCCGGGTGGGATGTATGAACGCCCGGATCTGGTTCTTGTCGGAAAGGGCCATCATCGTCACAGGAGTGAAATCATAATTAGGCATATTTATAATTATAGAAAAATTTCTAATTAAGTCAAGAGGTTAATTGGATACATTCTATCTAATTCGGCTTGAATCCATATTTCTTTTTTTTCAAAATGGCTTTCCTCTCTTGCGAAAAAACCAACCTCCGGGCGGAAATTGCATTTCTTCGGATGGAAGATCGTTTTACAAACGTTAATCCATCGTCGGATATAAATAGGTTCTGAGAGGAGGCTGCCATGGATGACTATGAGTTTCTCACCCCCGCGGGTTGCCCGGAAGTGATTGTGAAACATACCATTGATGCGTCTCCCAAAGAAGTTTATAAGGCGGTCACCGACCGCAGGCTGATCCCCAAATGGTGGGGGCCGGAACGGCTGAAGACCAAGGTGACCAAGATGGACGTCCGCCCGGGAGGCAAGTGGCGCTATGTCCAGCGTGGCGCGGACGGGAAAGAATACGGTTTCCACGGGATTTACCATGAAGTTATCCCTGCGAAGGAACTGGTTTATACCTTCGAGTATGAGGGCATGCCCGGCCATGTTTCCATGGAGACGATGACCCTTGAACCCAAAGACGGCAAGACTTCGTTGACCGAAAGGGTTGTATTCCAATGCGTGGAAGACCGCGATGGAATGATCAAGGACGGAATGGAAGCGGGGGAAAAGGAAAGCATGGAACGGCTGGAAAAGCTGGTAAAAGAGCGATGACCGCCGGCGCTTTTATCCTCCCCCCGTCCGGTGCGGTTGCGGAAGGGGGGAGGATAAAAGGGAAAGAGACCCGATGAGAAACCTGATCTTGTGGAACCTGGTGTCGCTCGACGGGTTATTCGATGGATCGAAGGGCTGGGATCTAGGAGGGTGTTGAAAAAGCTGGTCGAGCCCTGCCCCGGCTTCGCCGTGGCGGGGCCGGGGTAGCCCGCGTTTTCTGCGGGCGTATCGAGACCCCGCATTTTTCGGTGGTCTCCCTGGCCTGTCCGGCCAGGACAGGCGATACGCAAAAACCGCTACTCGACCACCTACTCGCCTTTTTTCATCACCCTGCTCGACTGGCACGACTACGCCTGGGGAGACGAACTGGAGCGGTTCGGGCTTGAACAGCTGAAAACCGCCGATGCGCTTGTTTTCGGCCGGATCACGTACCAGGGGATGGCATCCTACTGGTCGACCGCGAAGGGGGAAACCGCCGACGCCATGAACGGCATTTCCAAGATCGTCTTTTCCAGGACGCTTGCCAAGGCCGACTGGAACAATACCCGGCTGGTAAACAAGGATGCGGTCGCGGAAATTAAGAATTTAAAGCGGGAACCAGGCAAGGATCTTTTCATTTTCGGAAGCGCGGACCTCTCCGCCGCGTTCATGCGCAACAACCTGATCGACCAGTACTGCCTGTGCCTGGTCCCCGTCGTCCTGGGCGGCGGGAAGCCCCCGTTCAAACCCGGCATCGCCAAAATGCCGATGAACCTGATCGAAGCCCGGACACTGAACACCGGCGGCGTAATTCTCCGGTACCAGCCTGTTTTGACAACTTAATTCCCAACCTCCTTTACCGGGCGGCGAACACCGGCGCAAGGCATCGATTCCCGTTCCGTCCATGGGTTTTCAACCGTTTGACACCATAATCGCCGCACAACCGGACCGCAAAATACCCTCATGGAATCCGCCGCTATGCTATCCTTCTTGCGCCTCTGACCGACGACCGGAATATGGAACCGGATGCAACGCGACAATTCCTCCCTTCAAGGCCGGATGCTGATAACCCGCGAACATAATAATGAAGGGCTTGGGAAAACACATGGCGTTACAAAAAGGATTCGATCGGCGCAAGTTCCTTCAGATTGCCGGCCTCACGGCCGGCGCGGGGGCACTCTCCTGCGCAGGCCTGACGTATTGGGCGACGCGGGAACCGGGGATCCGATTCGCCGATTCAAGCTGCGGGAAGGAGATAATGATGGGTGACAGAATTCTGGTTGCGTATGCGAGCAAATGCGGGTCGACCGGCGAGATCGCCGAAGCCATCGGCAAAGTACTTTGCCAGTCGGGCGCGGCGGTGGACGTAAAACGGGCTCAGGACGTGAAGGATCTCAAACCGTACCGCGCGGTGATCCTGGGGTCGGCCATCCGCATGAGCAAACCTCTTTCCGAAGTTGTGAATCTGGCGAAGAAACAACGCACCGCGCTCGCCGCTTTGCCGGTGGCGTGCTTCTCCGCCGGATTGGCCATGAAGGCCGATACGCCGGAGAACCGTGAAAAGGCGAAGCTTCACCTGACCCCGCTGCTGTACGAATTGAATTCACCCATCGGCATTGGGCTCTTCGGCGGCAAGCTGGATTACGCCGCGCTCTCCCCGATATTCCGCTGGATGTTCTCCCAGGACAAATCCGGCGAGATGGCCGAAGGCGACTGGCGCGATTGGGATGCCATCGGCGCCTGGGCCAAAGCGCTGGTCCCGCTGCTCTAGGCGGCGGAATTAACGCCGACGACCGTTGCGCATCCGTATCACAAACCTTAACCTTGGGCCCGGAAAAGCCAGATGAAAAGCAAAGCAGCTGTTGCGATCTTCGGATTGACCGCGGTCATTGGTGTTCTGTATTTCGGGTTTAAGAAGAATATCGATTACTCGGCCATGCAGGTGTTCGAAACGTCCCATTTTCGGATCTGTTATTCGTCGCTCGCTGAAGGCACGAAGACCGATATCGGGAATACGCTGGAAAAAGCCTACCCGGGGATTCAAAAATTTTTCGCGATGGATCAGCGGCAGAAATCGATCATCGTGGTGTATCCGGACGTCGAGGATTTTCAGAGGGCGTATCTCGGGTACTTCCTTTCCTTGGCCTACGGAGATTGGGCGGCCGGAGCGGCCTATGAAGATCTCGTGCTTTCCGCGTCTCCGCAAAATCCGGGGACTCAGCACACGTACGAGGATATTCTTCAGATCCTCGTGCACGAGTACGTTCACACATTAACCTTCCGCATCAACGATATGCCGAATGTATGGCTGGACGAGGGCTTGGCGACGTACCTGGCCGGACAAAAAAGCGCCCTGCCGCCGACCCCGCCCGGTTTCGAGGCATTCCAAAAGGATGATCCGGGCACATTCGTGGATAACGACGGATATGCGATCGGATATTCTTATATCGCCTATCTGGATGCCGTGTATGGCAATCAAAAAATCATACAGCTGATCCGGACCAACGATTACGAAACCACTTTCGGTAAATCGGCGTTCGATGTGTATTCCGAATGGGTCCGCTATCTGGATGCCGGGAAGTAATCATCCACCGGCGGATATTCTGTTGCAGAATTTGTTCCGATCACATTCCGCCCCGGTCCGGTGCGGGCAAGAATATGAAAGCCGAATTTCCTTAATCCTTCTCCCGGGAGAAAGATGATGGTCAAACGGTTTCTGATGCACGAGAGATTAACGGCGCGATTCTGCGCGTTGCTGTGCGCAGTCCTGGCGGTGTTCCTCGCCGCATGGGTATTGAGTTACTTCCTCCTCCCGGAAGGGTTTCTCAAAGGCCGCCTGGCAGGAGGAGCGCTGGCCGGGGAGGATCTGGCCGGCGGCAGCGTCTGGCTGGAATGGCTGCGGTTGTCCGCGGTAAACCTCGGAGTGATGTTTTTGGTGATCGTCGCCCCCAATTTGTTTCGTTCGGTGGATTACCCGTACGGATACGTCACCATCGCCCTGCTGGCGGCAATTCTAGGCATCACGATCGGGACGAACTCGTTCGCCATTTCCGCGGGAGGAATAATCGCCCCGTCGACGGAGATCTTCGCGAGTTCGGGGCTGTATGAGATCATCGCGTATGGCCTGGCCGCCGCTGCGACCGTTTCGATTTCGAAATACCGGCTCACGGGGAATTGGCCGAAGCAGAAAGTGGAAGTGCTGGTCCCTCCCAGGGAAACAGCCGTGGTCCGGGAACGCACTCTGGGCCTCCTGCTGGCCGTCGTGATTCTCCTGGCGGCCTGCGAATGGGAAGCGTACCGGATATCGCTCGCCGTTGCTTCCTAGTATCAAGCATTAAAAAAACCGCCATGGAGCCGACACTCATGGCGGTTTTATGTTTTCAATCCCGGCGGGCAGCCTGATCCTCCTCATGGATCCCTATTCCCTCCAATACACCCTGAACTTCCATCGAATGGTGGTTTTCTTTTCTTTCTTCAAATACTCGATCGCTTTCTTCCCAAAAATAAATCCGCATATGCTTACAATATGCTCGACTGTTCCATAGTCCTGTTCCGAGAAAATATCTTGGTATGCAAATTTGAATTCCTCAAGAAATATACGATCTGTTTCGACATCTACTTTGTCCTTGTACTCACTTTCAATGGCATCATACAATTCGCCCCCATACCAGAGGGGTGGGATGCCAACGTAAACCAACGGACCCTTCGCAACGCGCAGGCCTTCACGGATAAAATCACGGTAACGTTCCGGCGGGTATAGTGCCAAGGTCATGCCGGTTACCAGATCAACCGAGTCATCCGCCAGGGGCAGCGCGAGTGCGTCCCCGCCGAGAAAGATGACACGTTCCGCAAACTCTCCTTTTGCCTTCTGCTGCGCTTGCCGCAGCATGGCCGGTTCGCGTTCGATGCCGATCACCTGCCGCGCGTATTGTGCCAGGCCCAAGCTTGAACTGCCGGTCCCCGCCCCCACATCTGCAACGCATTTGCCGCGAAGGTTGATAATTTCGCGCAGTTGTTCATAAATCGATGGATGATAAGGTACATTCGAGAACTCCTCGTATACCTCCGGATAATCGCGGTAAAGAATATCCCAGCGGTTCTCAATCGACTCGGGACGTGACACTATTTCCTCCTGAAAATGTTCTCTTGAAAAATATATATATATAAAATTTTGGCGCAGGTAATTTTTCCAGCGGCCCAACGGCTTGCGGTTCAGTTTACCCCCCGAGCGATGAGCATCGGTGGACTTCCGATGCGAAGAATTCGCGAGCGGGGGCCGATTGGCCGGCCCTCGCTTCGTAACCGTCCCCTGTTCCCGAAGTTCACGGGAACAGGGACACTCTCGCGAGGGCAGGCTGTGCTTACATAGGTTCAGTATACAACACACGCCAACGAAGACACATGCGCCTTGACCCCTGCCTGCCCTTGCGAAGAGCACAGGTTCCCGTGGTCTTTAGGAACCTGTGCTCTTTCGAAGCAAGGGGCCGAAGCTCTGCCCCCGCGTGATCTTGGCGGGGGTCGGT
>CAZFPL010000120.1:0-7229 GCA_964521085.1 uncultured Anaerolineales bacterium
ATCGAACACCAGAAGGTGCAATCGGCCGGGCCAAAGAAAGAAGTGGCGCTCAAAACGGCGCAACCCGTGCACGAAGGCACCGAGGTGTTAAAGGTTACCTGATATTCAATCGACCGTTTCCTATCCGTGAACTCCGGTATGTTGTGAAATTTGATGGATGGAATCCGCCCGTCGAGGAGTTGCCTTCGGCGGGTTCTTTTCAAACTCTCCCCCCTCGGATTACCCCAAAAAATTTTACCTTAACAATATTCCGTCGCGATATTACTCAAAGGCGCTAACTCCAGATAGGCCGGACGAAGAAAATCGATCTACGGCAGGCCGCTTCACTTCTGGCAGCGCGGGCAGAAATAACAGGCCCCGCCGAGGTATTGGATCTTTTCGATTTTCCGCCCGCATTCCGGACAGGGACGGCCGGCGGCGTTCTTATCCATGATCCGGATGTAGCCGCCCGGATGGTTGAAGAGATCATATTCGTCGTTCCGCCCGCCCTTGCGCAGAACCTGGTCGACCGTGGACCGGATGGCAAGGTGGAGCGTTCGGATTTGCTGTTTATCCAGCGTTTCGACCGGGTGACGCGGGTTCAGCCGGGCGCGGAAAAGGATATCCTGCGCGATGGCATTCCCGAGCCCCGGGATGAGCTGGTCCTGGGTGAGGAGTCCTTTCACGCTTCTTTTTTCCCCCTTAATCGTTTCCTCGACTAAACCTGCAAAATATTCCGCCGTGAATTCCTTCTCGGAAGGAGTCGTCCGCATTCCATGGATATATTGCCTTTTGAGTTCTTTCCCCTTCTCGTATAACTCCATCGCCCCCCACATCTGGGTCGTGACCGTGAAGGACGATCCGTCTTCGAACGAGAGGTGAAGGTGGTACTTCTTCGGGACGGGGGAATCGGCGGGATGGTAGAGCACCTTGCCCCCACATTCTCCCACCACAAGGTTGTACCCGGGCATCAGCGGTATGAACAGCCATTTCCCCCGGGCGTAGGATTTCCCGACCTTTTTCCCGCGGGTAAGTTTCTCGAACTCCACCGGTTTCCGGTTGTACCAGACGAACTTGTGCGGGGAATTTCCCAGGCTGCCTTTACGGATGACTTTTCCGGTCAGGGTCCTGTTGATTTGATCGGACAGGGTGGCGATTTCCGGCAGTTCAAACATGGCTCACTCTCCTATCGTCGGTATCCTGCCATCGTAATCCGGTCAAGGCGGCCGGGGGAGGGGGAATTCGCGGGCAACCCTGGCGGGCTACAGGGAAAAAAACATGGTCATCAACAGCATGTCGATCGCCGCATGGCCGATCATCAGGTATGGAAACAGCCTGGGCCGGAGTTTAATGGCGGCTCCCATAAAGAACGCAAACGGAATAAACATCCCGGCGCGCCATAAAATAAAATTCCAATCGAAAATCAACGGCAGGGTGACGTGCTGCAAGGCGAGGAACAGGGAGGCGATGCCCCAGGCAAGCCATCCGCTGTTTAGCCGGCGTTCGATCCTGGGCATGATGTATCCGAAATACACCGGTAATTCCGCGAACGCATGGGTGATGGGAAAAGCCAGGCCGATAATGACCGCCCAAAGCGGCAGCGGCTGAAAGAACATCGTCAGCGCCTTTTCGTAGGAACCGAGGAGAACGCCGGCTAGCCATTGGCTGGGAAGTGAGGAAAGCGGGATGATCAGGAGAGCCATAAGCAGCACGATACCGATATCTTGGAGCATGGTCTCTTTGTGGAATTGCGCGAATTCGAAATACCCTTTCCCTTCCCGCTTGAAAAGCACAAAAAGCAATCCGATACAAACCAGATTCGTGAACAGGACGGCGAACGGCCACCAGCGGATGGATTCTTCCCAGGGGGCCGATCGTCCCGCAAGAAAAAACACTATCGCGATGATCGACTGAAATACCGCAAAGAGAACCATTCGCGAGGTCAGCATCCACCAGGGAGCCGTTCGAAAAATTGCCTTTTGTTCCATTGCCGCCTCCCTAAAAAAAATACAGACCGCTTTAAAGCGCGGATACGCCGGTGCCTTACGGGATTACGGCTTTCTGCCTTTCCGGCTCGAACCCGCTTTGTCCATCATTCGAATGAACTCATCGATGCTCATCGCGGCGATGCTTTCGCCGATCAACTCCAGCGGCAGATCTTCAAGCTTGCGGAAGCGCACGCACGACTTGCCGGCGTCCATCCGTTTTCCGGATTTGCGATACGCCGCTTCGAACTTCCGGCGCATGGCGGTATCTCCGTAAATCCCCATAAGATACACCGCCATGTGGTTCTTCTGGGAGGCCAGCGCGGCGTACACAAGGGGCTGTCTATTGTACGTGTCCGGATATGTCTTAAGCGGGACCTGGTAGGTGATCGCCCCCCAGTTCATTTTTTCTTCGTACCCCTTCGGGAGGTTCTTCAGGATCACTTTGCGGACAGCCTTCAGCGCCTTGCGACGGTCGGCGGGCAGTTCGGATAAATATTCGGCAACGGTGACGGCATCGGATCGCATGGGAGATCCTCCTCAATAAGTCGACCCCCGTCGGAATTCCTTACTTTATCTCCACACTCACGACGGACTTGGGCGGCAAGGATATCTGAAGTGAACCGCCGTTGATCTTCGCGCCGTCGAAGGTGGCCGGTTTCACCGCGTCCGGCCGATCGAACGTATTGCACCGGTTGATTGCATCCGTGGTCAAAATGCGGCCGTCCACGCGCGCCGGCTTCGTCCCGCGCAGTTCGCAAAAGAGATTGATTTCGAGCACGGGATCAAGATGGCAGATGGTGAGCGTGATTTTACCGTCATCCGACCGGGAGGCGGAAGCGCTCACGGCGGGGATGGATTCGGTTCCGTGCGTATAGGACGGGCAGGAGAGCTCGAACGGCAGGTGGACGGCGCCCTGGTGGGCTTTGTACATCTCGAAAATGTGGTAGGTGGGCGTTCGGACCATGAAAACGCCATTGGTCAGCACCAGTGCCTGTAGAACGTTCACCGTTTGGGCGATGTTGGCCATCTGCACGCGTTCGCAGTGGTTGTTCAGGATATTCAGGACGATGCCGGCGACCAGCGCGTCGCGCATGGTACTTTGTTGATATAGAAAACCGGGGTTGGTGCCGGGCTCGACGTCGTACCACGCACCCCATTCGTCGACGATCAACCCGACGCGTTTTTCCGGATCGTAACGGTCCATGATCTCCGAATGTTTGGCGATCATCCCGTCCAGGAGGAGAATCTTCTTCAGGACAGCGAACCATCCGGTTTCGTCGAACTGCGCCGCGGAACCTTTGTGTTCCCAGGTTTCGGGAACGACATAATAGTGAAGCGACAGGCCGTCCATGAATTTGCCGGCCTCCCGCATCAGAACCTCGGTCCAGCCGTAGTTGACATCACCGGCGCCGCAGGCGATCTTATACAGTTTGTTCCCGCCGAGGTTGCGGCAGTAGGTGGCGTAGCGGCGGAACTGGTCGGCGTAGAATTCCGGGCGCATGTTGCCCCCACAGCCCCAGCTTTCGTTGCCCACGCCCCAGAACCGCACCGGCCAGGCCTTCTCGCGGCCGTTCGCCCGCCGCAAGTCGGCCATGGCGGTTTTTCCGTTAAAGGTCAGGTATTCCACCCATTCCTGCATCTCGCGGACCGTGCCGCTGCCGACGTTGCCGCAGATGTACGGCTCGCATCCAAGCTGATCGCACAGATCCATGAACTCGTGGGTGCCGAACCGGTTGTTCTCGATGACGCCGCCCCAGTGCGTGTTGACTTGGCGGAGGCGTTGTTCGACCGGCCCAACTCCGTCGCGCCAGTGGTACTCGTCGGCGAAACACCCGCCAGGCCAGCGCAGGACGGGGATGCGGATTTTACACAGCGCTTCGACGATATCGGTCCGGATCCCGCGAACGTTGGGGATCTTCGACTCCGGCCCGACCCAAAGGCCGTCGTAGATGCAGCGGCCGAGGTGCTCGACGAAGTGGCCGTAGATGTACTTGCTGATACGAGCTTTACCACGATCGGCATGGATGATTAATTTGTTCTGTGAGGTTTTTTTAACGGCCATAAGATTTCCTGTCGGTAATATCCAACTCAGTAGTGCGATCGTCATCCGCGCGTGATCTTGGCGGGGATCCAGGGAATTATTATCCGGCAGCCAATTAAACCTCTGGATGCCCGCTTAAAACACGCGGGCATGACGAACAAAAGATGACCGCAGTCCGGAAATCGATTCCGGTTCTACCGCGGCAATTCCAGCACCACGACCGTGCCGTAATCCGGCGCGGTCTGCACATCCAGCCGGCCGCCGATCATCGCCGCGCGCTCGCGCATCCCCGCCAACCCGAAATGGCCCTGCGCCACGAAGCGTCCGGCGTCCGTCCCGCCCGGGATGCCGCGCCCGTCGTCGGTCACCGTCAGCCGCAGTCGGTCGGGGTAATCGGTCAGGCGGACTTCGATCTCGGAGGCGTCCGCGTGCCGGACGGCGTTGCGCAGCGCCTCCTGCGCGATGCGGAAAACCGCGACCGCGGTTTCATCCGGTAATTTTACATCACCGCCGGGAAGGTCGAGGCTGATCGATGGGCGCGCGGCCGTCGTCACTTGCTTGATCAAACCCTCGAGCGCCGCGGCCAGCCCCTGCTGGAGAAGTGGCGGACGCAGGTCGTTGCAGATCGCGCGCAGGGTATGGACCGCATCGCCGGAGCGCGTGGCCAAATCCGATAACGTATTTTCATCTCCCGGCGGTTTCGACTCCAGCGCTTTCAGATCGCGGCTCATCGCGCACAGATCCTGCAGAACTCCGTCGTGCAGGTCGCGCGCCAAACGGCCCCGTTCCACCTCCTGGGCCGCCACCACGCGGTGGTAAAGCGTGCGGATTTCCGATGCCGCCTGTTGTTCCTGGCGGGCGAAATGAAGGGATTCCAAAATGACCGCCGCCTGCCGGCTCAAGCTGGTCAGGCAGTTTAAATCCTCGGGTGAAAAGAGAAGGCCGCCTGCACGCTCTCCCAGAAGCCACATCCCGCGCAATGCGGCGCCGCGCATCAGCGGCACCCAAACCGCCGTCCAATCCAATCCGGCGCTGCCCTGGCGGATGATTTCCTGCAGCCGTCCTTTGTCGGCGCGCAATGCCTCGCCGCTGGATGTCACCCAGCGCGCGGCTGCGTGGCTGATCGGCAGGCGTACTTCACCGCCAAGCGGATCGGCAAGCTCGTATCCCTCCGGCAGAAGCAGAACCGCGCGATCCACCCCGAACTCGCGCGGGATTTCCTCCGTCAACAGACGGCCGAGAGCCCGCTCCTCGAGCGCACCGGCCATTAGGTGGCCAAACCGCACAAGCAATTCCTCGTGATCGACCGGCTCCCCGTACCGGCGCCTGCGCCATGCATCGCGAATTTTCCCGAAAAGCCATCCGCCTGATGCAAGGGTCATCCAACCCAGCACGAGACCGATCAATAGAAACGGGATGCTTGCGTTCATAGGGGGAAATTAAATCAATCGGCGTTCGGCGGCCGCCTGCAGTGCTTCGTGGCGGTTGTGGACGCCGAGTTTGGTATAGATGGCGCTGAGGTGATTGCGCACCGTTCCGGCGGAGATGTGCAGGGATTGCGCAATCTGCGGGTTGGGAAGGCCGCGCTGCGCTAGGCGCAGGATTTCGACCTCCCGGTCTGAGAGGGTCCGTTCGGTTTCTCCCGCGCGGGTGGCCTCCGCCAGCGCGTCGTGGGCTTGCGGGCTGAGGTAGATCTTTCCGCCGGCCAGATCGTGGAGGATCTCGCCGATCCGCGAAACGTAATCGTCGTCCTTGAGGATGTAACCGTACACGCCCGCCTGCAGCAGCTCGCGGATCCAGGCGGGTTCCAGGTGGGCGCTGATAATGCAGATTTTCAAGGCTGGAAAGTCGGCGCGCAGGCTGCGCACCGCCGCGCGGGCGTCGAACTCCGGCTCGAGGAAAAGATCCAGGAGAAGCACATCGGGCTGTTCGCGGCGGACCAGGTTCATCACCTCGCTGCCGCGCCGCCCTTCCGCAACCAACCGCAAGTCGGAAGTCCGGTCGAGCAGGGTGCGCAGGGCGATGGCGACGTGCGGATGATCATCCACGATGGCGACACGGATCATGGGCGGATCTCCTTTCGGATGCCCTGCTTGGATTGTACCCAGAAAACATGTGGAATCCAACAAAGGAATCGCCATGACAGTGTCATCCCGGATGCGTGACACAATCCCGGCCGGGTGATGACGCGCGCCTATGGAAAGATTCCAGCGGACCCCGGATAATGAATGCGCAACAAGTGGACAAGAAGAATCCTTAAGCGATTGTTTTACCCCTCCCGGCCTCCGGTCACCCTCCCCATTATGGGGAGGGAAGGGGAGGGGTCAGTGATGGAGACAAGATGACCGTAGATCCGCGATCCCCAAAGAAAATTTCCCGCCGCTCCTTTCTCAAAGCCGGCTGCCTGGGCGCGGCGGCCGCCGGTGTGACGGTATGCGGCGGTGCCGGCCTGGCGATAGCGCTAACGCCCGATTTTCCGCCGGTGGAATTATTATCCTATTCGTTCGGAGAAGGGAACATGAAAAAAGTTCTGATCGCCTATGCCAGCGCGACCGGATCCACCGTCGAGGTTGCCGAAGCCATCGGGAAAACCCTCGGCGAGCGCGGGTTCTCGGTGGACGTCCGCCCGGTGAAAGAAAAACCGGCCGTCGACAGGTACCAGGCCGTTATCATCGGCAGCGCCGTCCAGGGATCCAAATGGCTTGCCGAGGCGGTGGAGTTTGTCAAAACCAACCAGGCGGCGCTTCAAAAAATCCCCGTGGCGCTGATGTCCGTCCACTTTTTCTTCCGGGGCGAGGGTGAGTACGACCGGAAGATGCGATTAGCCTATCTCGATCCGATCCGGCCCCTTGTGCCGCACGCGACCGAAGTCTTCTTCGCCGGCAGATTCGACAGGCGGACAACCGCGGTGGGCATTCCGGAGTGGCTGGCCCGTCTGACACCAACCATCGATCGGCGGGATTGGGGAAAAATCCGCGCCTGGGCGGAGAAGATAATCCCATAAAACCTTTTCACCGCGAAGCCGCTAAGGTCGCAAAGATTTTTTAAAAAATAATAAATTCTTTGCGCCCTTTGCGTCTTCGCGGTAAAAGGGTTTTCGAAATAGTGACTATTCAAAAAGGAGACGGTTATGCTTCACGGAGAAAATCTCACCCTGCAATACAAAGACGGCGAAGGCCTGGTGGAGGCGCTGCACGAGATATCATTCGCGGCCGAAGATC
>CAZFPL010000121.1:0-3354 GCA_964521085.1 uncultured Anaerolineales bacterium
AAATCTTCGATCCGGTCGGCGGATTCCGTCAGCTGCCGGTTCGCCACTTCCAACTCGGCCAGCAACTCCTGCGCTTTTATGCGCGCGTCGGCCTGCCGCCCGTACAAAACAACATAAAGGATGACAAAGACCGTCATCGGCAGGATCGCCAACGCCCACCAGAGGATTTGCCCCTCGGGAAGAACCCAGTAGAAGTTGAGGCCGGAAAGCGCGAGGAGGCCCGTCACGGCCGCGGCCCGTTTGAGCCAGGATCCTTGGAACAGCCCCACCGCCTCCCCGATCAATCCGAGGTACAACCCGACCATCGCGCCCAGTTCCCCGGCAATGGAAACCAGCGTTAAGACGATCCCCGCCTGGATCCCCAGATACAGCCAGATGTTCCAATTCTTTTTCATCCACCAGATGCTGATCCAGTGAAAAACCAGATGCAGATTGAACAGAATGGTAAAGGCCGCCAGGATCGCCGGCTCGCGGACCCGGGCGGAGGAGATGACCGTCCAGATATAGATGAACACAAACACGAAGGTCAGGAAAAACATGAACGGCCATTCGGCATGCGGGTCCGACATCGACGTCAAACGGGCGATGAAAGTGCGGATTCTCTTCATGCCTTGATTGTACTCCGGGAGAAGCATTCTTTAATTGCCCATTCGGACACTGTCCGAAAGGACAGGGGCAAAAAAACGGAAGAACGATGCGGTTGAGGAGAGCGCCGGGTATGCTGAAAACAGAGTAGACAATATCCGCGGACCAGACGGTTGCCGTCCGGGGCGGATGGAAAGGACGGGATCGGGCGATGACTGACAACCTGGAGCGTTCGCGGAATATCCGTGCGGCGGCGGGAATCGTCTGGCGCAGTTCGGTTGTCGGCGCGGCGTATGTGATGGCTTCGATGTTCGGGGGCGCGGCGGCCCAGGCGCTGAGGCTTCCCGGTTTTTCGATCGGGGATCCTATCGATCCAAGAGTATACCTGGCCGCCGCGGCCGTTTCCGGAGTGTTGTTCGGATTTTTCCTCGGGCCGTTGGCCGCCCGGTTGCCGGTGCGGTTTCTTGAACGGGTCGGCGTTTTATTCGTAACGCTCTTTGTCCTAAATCAACTCACCAATGCAATCGAGGCTTTGTTTTTCACGACCATCCCCGCCGCCGGGTGGACCTTTTCTTTGTTCGTATCAGCTGTCGAGCACGCCGGATTGGCGGTGGCCCTGGCGTCGCTCTTCCGGCCGCAATCCGGCCGGCGAAGATTACCCGCCGTCCTTGGGGAATTCCTGAGCCGGCGCGGCTGGCTGGATTGGCTGGCGCGCTTCGCCGCAGCCTCGGTTCTGTTCGTCCTGGTCTATTTTTTCTTCGGGATGATTGTCGCCCCGTACGTCGTGCCTTTCTACCAGAATCCCGCCCTGGGCCTGCGATTAACCATCCCTGAGATAAATGTGATCCTGCCTTTGGAATTGGGGCGGGGCCTGCTGCACGCTTTGGTTCTCTTTCCGCTCATCGCGCTCCTGCAGGAGGGGAATTCCCGCTCCCGCTGGGGAATCGCATTCCGGATCGCATCGGCGCTGGTCGTCCTTGGATCCTGGCAGCCGATGTTGAGCGCCGCCATCTGGCCGGTTGAATTGCGCCTGGCCCACGGCCTGGAACTCACGGCCGACGGCATGGTCTATGGGCTGATCATCGTCTGGCTGATGGCTGCCGGGCGGACCCGGCCGGACAATGTCCAAAAGGATTATCCCAAGCCGGCCTGACGGACGATGCGGGAAGCCGCGCCGGTCGGTATGATATGGAAAATTGGATGTAAAAAAAGGAGAGGAAAGCATGTCAACGATAATCAATGTATCCCACATCATTTCTCTAGCCCTGCGGGGCATCGCGATGGCGATGGGGGCGGCTGCAGTCGTCCTGGGCATCCTGAAGGCGGCCACTCCGGAGACGACGGTCATCCTGCTCGGCATCGGCCTCTTCGCGCTGGGGCTCGACGCGCTGGATCAGGGCAAGGAGGGGTAATCATGGAGCAAGCTATTCAAGCGCAGGAACTGCGCAAAGTCTTCGGCCCCATCCACGCTGTGGATGGGGTCAGCTTTTCGGTCGGGCGCGGCGAAATCTTCAGCCTGCTGGGTCCCAACGGCGCCGGAAAGACGACCATTATCTCGATGCTGTGCGGCCTGCTGCGGCCGGATGCGGGCGATGCATCGCTGCTCGGAAATTCCATCCGCTCACAGGCGGCGCAGGCCCGGGCAACGCTCGGCGTGGTCCCGCAGGAGATCGCGCTCTATATGGATCTTTCCACGCGCGAGAACCTCGCCTTCTGGGGAAAGATGTACAACCTGCGCGGCAAGGCACTCGGCCGGCGGATCGACGAAGTCCTTGAGATCATCGGCCTGACCGACCGCCAGAAGGGGCGGGTGGGAACCTTCTCCGGCGGGATGAAGCGGCGCGTGAACATCGGTATCGCGCTGCTGCACAAACCGCCGATCGTCATCATGGACGAACCGACGGTCGGGATCGACCCGCAGAGCCGGCGGCACATCCTTGACGCCGTCAAGGAACTCCGAAGCCAGGGGATGACCGTCCTCTATACCACCCATTATATGGAGGAGGCCGAAGAGCTCTCCGACCGCGTCGCCATCATGGATAAGGGAAAAATCATCGCCTGCGGTACGAACGCGGAACTGGTGCGCTTGGTCGGCCAGGATACGCGCATCGAACTGGCGTTGAACGCGGAATCCGCGCGCGTGCTCGATCTCTGGCGGTCGATCGAAGGGATCCGCGGCGTGACGGCGGAAGACGGACACATCACCGTCCTCGCGGCCGACAGCAACGCGGTCCTGCCGCGGCTGTTTGAAAGCGCCGCGTCCCGCGGGGTCCGGATCACCTCGCTGGAAATCCGCGAGCCGAACCTGGAGGCGGTCTTCCTGCATCTGACGGGAAGAGCGCTCCGCGATTGAAAGGCGGATGCATGATGACAATCTGGAATGTAGCTTGGAAAGATTTAATCCGGTCGGCGCGGTCCGTTTTCATCCTGGTCTTCGCACTCGTTCTGCCGCTGCTTACCACTGCCGTGTTTTACGCGGCCTTCGGCGGCCTCTCCGCCGGAGGGGAAAGTCCGTCGATCTCCAAATCCCGGGTGATGGTGGTCAACCTGGACCCGGCCGGGGTAGCCGCAAAAGCGATCGCGGACCTCCTGACCGGGAATGACCTCTCGGGCGTTTTGGATGCGGTGATCGAATCCGATCCGGCGGCTGCGCGCGAGGCGGTCGATGCGGGGGAAGCGGCTGCGGCGGTGATCATCCCGGAAGGATTCTCGGAGGCCATCGGCAATGCGGCGGATCCGGCGAGCGTCGAGGTGTATCAGGATCCGGCG
>CAZFPL010000121.1:3454-7176 GCA_964521085.1 uncultured Anaerolineales bacterium
GGCCATCGGCAATGCGGCGGATCCGGCGAGCGTCGAGGTGTATCAGGATCCGGCGCAGACGGTGGGGCCGGCGATCGTGCGCTCGGTCGTCCAGCAGGCGCTGGATGGGATAGCGGGAGGATATGTGGCCGTAAAGTCGTCCGGCGCCGCCCTCGCGGCCCGCTCCATTCCGCTTGACTCGCAGATCGCATCCCGGATCGCGGCGCAATATATGGCATGGGCGCAGGCGGAAATGTCCGCCGGCTCGGGCGAAGCTTGGCTGACCGTTCTATCCGTCGCCGGTGCAAAGCAGGAATCCGTGAATACCATCACGCAAATGATATCGGCGATCATGGCGATGATGCTGGTCTTCTATTGCTTCTTCACCGGAACAGCCTCGGCGCAATCGATCCTGCAGGAGGAGGAAGACGGAACTCTGCCCCGCCTTTTCACAACGCCGGTCCGGCGGTCGGAAATCCTGGCCGGAAAAATGCTGTCGGTGTTTCTGACGCTGCTCGTGCAATTGGTTGTCCTGTCATCCGTTTCCGCTTTGGTGTTCGGGATCCGCTGGGGGGATTTCCTCTCTGTGCTTTTGGCGGTGATCGGCACGGGAATCCTCAGCGCAAGCTTCGCGATCTTCCTCACGTCATTCCTGAAGAATTCGAAGCAGGCCGGGATGGTGTACGGCGTGGTGGTCAACCTGGTCGGCTGGGTCGGGATCAGCCGCATGTTCGCCCAGCTCATTCCCGGTCTGGGTAAATACTCGCAATACACGGATATCGTCTCGCTCGTTTCGCCGCAGGGTTGGGCGGCCCGCATCTGGCAGGAATCCATGGCCGGATATCCGGTCTGGATCACGCTGGCCGCGATGGTCGTTCTCAGCTTGACCCTGTTCGGGGTGGGCGTTTTCAAGTTCAACCGGCGGTTTGCCGGGTAGAGCGGTAGGAGGATTAACCCATGCGAATTCTAGATGTTACTTGGAAAGATATTTCCCAGATTGTGCGGGATTGGAAGTCGGCGGCATTCCTCCTCGGGGCGCCTATCCTCTTTACCATCTTCATGGGGGTGATGATGGGCGGGCTGGGAGGATCCTCGGAGGAGGATCCGCGGCTGGCCGTCGGCGTGCTGGACCGTGACGGGGGAGCGGCGGCGGGCAGCCTGATCGCTTTACTGGATAATGCGGAAGCCGTACGGCCGGTCTTAATAGAAGAGAAGGACACCGAATCGCTGGAAAAGCAGGTGAGCGATGGAAAACTGGCGGCCGCGATCATCATTCCCGCCGGATACACCGCGGCGATGTTCGATGGGAAGGATATCCCGCTCCGCTTCATCGTCGATGAAACCTCGGATGCGGGCTCGAACGCCGACCGCGCCGTCCGGGCGGTCGTGTTCCGCCTTCTGAATGCGGTTCAGACAGCCCGCTGGAGCGCCGACATCGTCGCGGAACAACAAGGATTCGCCGCTCCTTCCGATCGACAATCGTTCGTGGAGCAGACCCTGCAGGCCGCGGTCAAGGAATGGGAAACCGCCCCGGTGACGATGCAGCTCCGGTCGGCCGCCTCAAAAGAATCGAACGAGCCGGCCTTCCCGAGCGGCTTCGCGCAGTCTTCGCCGGGGAACATGGTGACCTTTGCCCTCGCCGGCCTGATCGGCGCGGCGGAAATCATCGTTTGGGAAAGAAAGTCGGGCACGCTGCGGCGTTTGCTGACCACCTCGATTTCCCGCTTGGAAATCCTGATCGGGCATTTTCTCGCGATGTTCCTGCTGGTCTTCGCGCAGGTGATCCTGCTTTCGGTGTTCGGCCAGTTGCTGTTCGGATTAACCTACTGGCAAAATCCCGCCGCGTTCCTGATCATGGCTTCCACGGTGACGCTCTGGATCGCATCCATGGGCCTCTTCATCGGCGTGGTTGCGCGCACCTCGGAACAGATCGCCATGTTGTCGATCGTTCCAATGCTGGTCCTGGCGGGGTTGGGCGGGGCTTGGATGCCCCTCGAGGTGACGGGGAAAACCTTCCAGGCGGTGGGGCATCTGACGCCCACCTATTGGGCGATGAATGGAATGCAAAACCTTATCCTGCGCGGGCAGGGACTGCCGGGTATCGTCCTTCCGGCGGTCGTCCTGTGCGGATTTGCCCTGGCGTTTTTCGGAATCGCCGTGTGGAGGTTTCAGGCGGAGTAATTTGCGGGGGAGTCGTTTTCCCGCCGTCCGTTCGGCGAAAAAACTGCGTGAGAAAAACAATAGACGGGATGTACGGGATGGAAAGGATTGCCTTAATGCAATCCTGAAAATCCTGTCTATGATTCTGGGACGTCCACATTCATCGAGGAAGATGGAAAAAAGGAGAGGAGTTTTACCGTAGAAAGACCAGGTACGCCAAGCCGACTAAACCAAGTTTATTCCACCAGCCGAATTTCTTTACGGCGGCATACAACCACATACAGAGAATCAATCCACAAGCCAATCGAAGGATTCCAAGCGGCTCGCGGAAAGTCGAGAAGGGCGCGAAGGCGATCATCAGCGCATTGGCCAGCAACAGCAAACCTTCCGGATTTGCCCGGCGCTTGAGGAGATCCACCAGCGGAGCCGCCAATCCAAAGACGGCGGGGAAAAGCAGGCCCGGCAGATAGACGATGGACATTGCCGCCAGGGCGGGCAGACTCTTTTCCGCTACCCGGATCAAACCGGCAAATGGAATCCATTCGAAAGAGGTCGCTCCTGCGCCGCCGCTTCCCAGTCCTGGTACACCGAAGACTGTTGCCAGCCAGATCTGCAGAACGGCGTATGGCAACACGGATGAGGAAAGGATGACCGCGTTGCGGAATTGGCGCTGGAGAATCAACCAGGCAAACCATCCCACAATAAAGGGGACCAGGGTTTCCTTGGTGAGCATCGCCAGGGCGAGCAGCAATGCGGCGGGAACGATCTTCCGGTCCAGACCGGGACCCGCGACCCAGAGGGCGAGGATCATCAGGAGCAGCGCCAGGGGTTCGGAGAGGTCCAGCCGTACCGCGCCGATCAGGCCGGCCCACAATCCGATGAATAGTGCGCCCCAGCGGCTGGCTTCGCGTTGCACAAGCAGCTCGCCGGCGAGGAACGTGATCGCGCCCAGGCAGACCAGGTTAATTCCGAGCAGAGTCCAGGGGATCGCCTCGGGAATCCCGAGGGCCAAACCGCGGGCAAAGAGCGGATACAAAATGTGCTGGTAGCGGTACGCCGGAACGTCGAGGTGCGGTGCAACGCTTTGCGGATCGGGGTCGCGCGCGATGTAAAAGTTGAACTGGCCGTCATATCCGGTTGTGCCGTCTGCATCCCCCGCGCTGAAGCGCGTTCCGAGGAAGGCGAAGACCAGCGGATCGCCGCCCGCCTGGATTAAAATCCAGCCGAGGTATCCCGCCGCAAGAATTACCGCGCACAAAGTCGGCGCAAACCGCGCGAACCGGCTCATGGATTATGGTTTTGATTTAACCTGGCCGACCAGTTCGAGGAACTCCTGCCACTCTTCCCGGAAAAAGTGGAGTGTCACCGTCCCCAGTTCCACGTTCCAAGTTGTTTCGCCGTCGGGCTCTTCTGCGGAATAGATTAAATAGTTTTCGGTTTCGGCGATGGTTTCGGTTTTAATGCTTGGAGAATCGGGCATGCTAAACCTCCGTTACCTTCTGGGATGGTGAAGCGGGCGGATTGGAATGTTCGAAGATCCACAGCTGGGCGTCCCATTGCTGGGTGAACCCGGCGCGTTTCGC
>CAZFPL010000122.1:0-7093 GCA_964521085.1 uncultured Anaerolineales bacterium
CGACAAATTATTGGAAATAATCGGATAATATTTATCTCAAAATAATCTTATCGTCAGATTACCGTTTTTCTTCATACCCCTCGGAAGTGCGCATTTCTCACCTGAATAGGCAATTACCAGTTGACAAAGCCAAAAATAAGGATAGAATGTTTGGTATACTGGTCTGACCAGCATACCAGTCCAATTATGAAAATTACTCCTGTTGGTCACGTGACACTTTCTCAAGCGGTAGCCGGGCGGTTATCGGCATCTTTGCTTGATGGAACAATCAAGGCCGGGGATCAACTGCCTTCGGAGAGGGACCTGATTCAGCAGCTCGAGGTCAGCCGGGCGACATTGCGCGAAGCGCTAAAGGCGATGGAGGAAAACAACCTCATCGAAGCCCGCGCCGGAGTCGGCTGGTTCGCCCGCAAACTCGATGCCGAAACACTGGCCGCCGCGCGGGAGCTGGCGGGTCTCTACCGCAAAGCCGGCGCGAAGGAATCCGCGCCCGCCAGCGAACCTCCCGAAGGCCCGCGCCGCCTGCCCGCCAGCCCGGAGAAGCCGCTCCACATTCCCAACCTGCAGACGGACCGCCTGGGAACTTTCGAGTTCATTTCCTGGTGGGAAAAGGAAAAAGTGCGCAGCGCCAAGGTGCTGGTGGTCGGGGCCGGCGCGCTGGGGAATGAGGTGATCAAGAACCTCTCGCTGATGGGCGTCGGAAATTTATTCATCATTGATTTCGACACCGTGGAGGCGGCCAACCTCAGCCGGTCGGTGCTTTTCCGCGACGGGGATGCCAAACGCAGCAAGGCGGAGGTGGTGGCGGCGCGCGCAAAGGGGTTAAATCCGCAGCTGCACGTCCAATACCTGCACGGGAACGTGACCACCCAACTGGGGCTCGGGATCATCCGCCGCATGGATGCGGTGATCGGCTGCCTCGACAACCGCGAGGCGCGGCTGGCGCTGAACCGCTTCTGCTATTGGATGAACAAACCCTGGGTCGACGGCGCAATCCAGGAACTCCTCGGCTTGATGCGGGTGTTTGTGCCCGGCCAGGGGGCCTGCTTCGAATGCACGCTGACCGAAAGCGCGCGGCGCGACCTTTCCCTGCGCTATTCGTGCCCGCTCCTCGCGCGCCAGAACATCCTCCTCGGGAAAGTACCGACCACGCCGACGATTGCTTCGATCATCGGCGGGATGCAGGCCCAGGAAGCGCTCAAACTGATCCATGCGATGCCGGTGGAAGCGGGAAAGGTGGTGCATTTCAACGGGCTGACCAACGAGATGCACACCAGCGCGTATGTCGCGCGCGAGGATTGCGAGAGCCACTGGGTGTACGGCGATGTCGTCGAACTGCCGGCGCGCGCCAACCAGACCACGCTCGCGGAAATGCTGCGCATCGTCCGCCAGGACCTGGGGGAAGATGCGGTGATCGAGCTCGACCAGGAATTGATCCTGACCCTCTCCTGCCCTTCGTGCAACACCCGCGAGGAAGTGCTGCGGCCTTTGGAGGATGTCACCTTCGAAGCGGGGCACTGTCCGTCGTGCGGGATCCTGCGCGAAACGGAGATGACCCACGAAATCACCGGCGGGGAATCGTTTTTACACCGGTCTCTCGGCAGCATCGGCGTTCCCCCGCTCCACATCCTGCGCGCCCGCAACGCGAGTGAATTCCGCTTCTACGAACTGACCGGCGATCTGCCCGAGGCCCTGCACTTCCGCCACTTCGAAGAGGCGGCCGCCGCCGGGACTCCGCTGCGGGAACGGATTTCCCTCGGTGAAGAAGTCGAACCGGCGGATTCACTGAAGCACCGGATTGTTTTACACAAGGAATAAATCGATCTCATGAGCCGTCCCACGGAAAAACCCCCTGCGGAATACCGCACGCCGAAATTGTTCCTCCTGCTTTTCCGGTTGGAACTGCTGGCGATCATCGCCTGCCTTTCGGCGGGGGGATTCGCCGCCGCGGGAGTGTTGAACGACACGGTGGCGCCCTGGATATTCGCGGTGGCGGCCGCGGCGGGGGAAGGGCTCTTGATGGGCGCGCTGGCGCGCGCATTCTTCCGGCAGTTCTCCACCCTCCTGCAATGGGCAGGCGCGCTGGCCGGAACAACCGCGAGTCTGATCGTTCTGGGCTGGCTGACCCGCGGGCTGGCCGGCGCCGACCCGAACGGGACGATGCATTACCGGCCGGATTGGGTCGCGCTGGTGCAAATCCTCATCGGCGCCATCCTCTCCACACTCGTGGTCGTCGCGGGAAGGATTCATTATCCGCGGCCGGAACCGGTTATTGCCGGCGAACTGCCGGAGAACGCCGGATCGACTTCCCCGGCCGCGCGAAAAATTAAAACCGATCTGCCGAAAAAAGATACCCGTCCGGTCCGGGAGCGCATCCGCAGCGCGCTTCGGTTCTTCCGAAAGGGAAATCACGACGCGGAGATCCGGCTGGTGGGCTCCGAGGAGCACAAGTGCCCCTACTGCCTGCAGCCTATCGCTCCGCGGGATCCTCGCGGGGTGGTGACCTGCCCGATCTGCCATACCCGCCATCACAAGGATTGTTGGGATATCACCGGGATGTGCCAGGTGCCGCATTACCACACCTGAGGTGACGAAACAGCTGGTCGAGTAGCCCCGCAGCAGTGTGTCTGCGGGGCGTATCGAGACCAGCATCATCGTATCGAATCGGCGGTCTCGATACGCAACAATCGCTACTCGACCGCCTTACTTTTTTCAGGAGCGTAAGTCCTATGTCCGATCTGCCCGTAACCATCGTTCTGCCCAGCGGCGGAGCCCGCGCCGCCGAAATGCCCGACGACGCGCCGATCAGTGATTTGATGGCGGAGTTGACCTCGCTGCTCAAATTACCGACGGTCGGACCCGACGGCCGGCCGATGGGCTACCGGATCGACAGCAAGGCTCTCGGCCGCGAACTGCGCGAAGACGAGACCCTCGCCTCGGCCAAGGTTCCCGCGGGCGACCGGTTGATCCTGACGGCCGACATCACCGCCGGCGGAACGTCGCTTGAGCAAAGTCCGCGCGTGCGGCGGCTGATGGCGGATTACCAGCTCATGCGCGAGCTGGTCGAACAAAGCAACCTGATCAAATTCGAAACGCGGGGCGTCCACGGCAGTCCGGCTCCCGAACGTTACATCGTCACCTACAGATGCAAGGGGATCGCCGCCATCGACCGGCTTGGGCAGCCCAAGTTCTCGACCAACCACCAGGTCCAAATCTACCTGCACAACCAATATCCGCAGCGCTGGCCGGGCCTGCAGTGGCTGACGCCGATCTGGCATCCGAACATCCACCACCTGAACAAGACGGTGTGCATCGACGCCGCCTGGTGGACCGCCAGCCGCTCCCTCGACCGGCTTGTGATCATGCTGGGCGAGATGGTGCAATACAAGAACTTTCACGACGATCCCACCAAACCGCCGTTTCCCTGGGATGCGGAAGCCGCCCGCTGGTGCCGCGCCTACCGCACAACGCACCCGAATTTCTTTCCGGTCGATTCCAGGGAACTGCTCCGCCCGGGACGGATCAAAGTGAAAAAAGTCGCCGCCCCCCGAATCCGTTTGAAGTAGGAACGTCGGGATCTATGAGAGGAGAGACTATGGAAAACGCATACACGGAAATCCGCACCGGTCGCTTCCTTCCGGGCTTCCTTTCCCTCTTCCAGAACTCCGGAAAGGCTGTCGGGAAGATCCGGGAGGCGCAAGGAAGGCTGGCGAAAGTGCTCGGAATCGAACGGGAGATTCCATTCTTTGAAAAGACGATCCTGGCCGGAGGCAAATGGGGAGAGAAGAACGATGTGTCGTTCGATGCCTTCGATGCTTCGCAGGCGATTTCCTGCAAGCCGATCCGCACCTGGGCCAGGATCCTCCAGGAAAGCAAAATCCGGAAATAGGCAGCATCCGCAAACCACCAAAAGGAGATGACAAAATGGCAGACACATCCGTAACCGTAGTGCTTCCCTCCGGGGGCTCGCGCAGCGCGGAAGTTCCGAACGACGTGCCGGTGAAAGAACTCATCCCGGAACTGACGACCTCGCTCCAACTCCCGACCACCGGCCCCGACGGCCGGCCGATGAGCTACCGGATCGACAGCAAAGCCCTGGGCCGCGAACTCCAGGAGGAGGAAACCCTCACCTCCGCCCAGGTGCCCGTCGGTGACCGGCTGATCCTGACCGCCGACGTGACCGCAGGCTGAGACTTGGAAATCGTTCCTTCGGCAGAATCCGGAGCATCCATCCGAATGGAAACCTCGCGCGTGCGACTCGGTCCGCCTGAAACGACGGGCCCCCACCCTTCGCGGATGCCGCGGGCTCATGCCCGGCGGTGGAATTCCCCGTATGACCGGGAGGCGGGCAAGCCCGCGGTGTCGGTATTCTTCACCCAACCCGCCTTCGTGCGCGTGTGCTCCCTGGCCGGGAGGGATATGGACAACGAGGTCGGCGGGGCGCTGATCGGCCAGTGGCGAATCGACAAGGAAAGCGGGGAGCAGTTCATCGTGGCGGAAGCCGTGCTCCCCGCCCGCCACACCCGCCAGGGCAGCGCGTTCCTCACCTTTACGCAGGATACGCTGGTCGCCTTCCAGGAGGAACAGGAGAACCGCTACCCCGACAAGCGCATCGTGGGATGGTTTCACACCCATCCCAAGATGGGGGTGTTCCTTTCGGATTACGACATCTGGCTGCACCGGCATTTCTTTCCGGAGCCATGGCAGGTGGCGCTGGTGATCGAACCCTGCGCCCAAATCGGCGGCTTCTTCGTGCGCTCGGAGGACGGCCGTCTCGACAACCATCAGTACAGCGGATTCCAGGAAATCCTCGGACGCTCGGGAAGGAGCCTGGTCTACTGGAAGAACCTCGAGCCGGAGGAAGCCGAGGAGTCGATGGAAGGAGAAGAGAACCATGAATAGAAAATTACGGACCTACTACTACGGCGTTCTGGGGGGGATCGGCGGCCTTATCGGCTGGCAGATCAGCAACCTGACCGGCCTGTCGTTCACCGGAAGCGTCTACCTCAGCGAGGTCATCCTCGGGGCGTTGATCGGTTTGAGCGTCGGGCTGTTGATCGGCATCGCCGAAGGATTATTCACCCTGAACTTTCCCCGCATGCTCCGCTCCGGATTGATCGCGGCGGGCCTTGGGCTCGTCGCCGGCGCAATCGGCCTGCCTTTCGGGGAGATGTTGTTCCAACTCGTGGGCGCCGGATTCATCGGCCGGGCGCTGGGGTGGGGTCTCTTCGGAGGATTGATCGGTTTGGCCGAGGGGATCAGCGGCGGCAGCCAGATGTGGAAGGGAGCCCTCGGCGGACTCCTGGGCGGCATTGTGGGCGGGATCTTCCTGGAAGCCGCGCGCTCCGCGCTGGGAAGCCCGGTGGTGGGCAAGGCGCTCGGCCTGGTTTTGCTCGGGGCGTCCGTCGGCGCGCTGATCGCGCTGATCGTCGTCCTGCTTTCCCGGGCCTGGCTTGAAGTCAAGACCGGCAAGCTGCACGGCACCGAGTTCATCCTCGATAAGTTCATGAAAAAGTCGGGGCCCAGCGTGATCCTGGGAAGCGACGCGCTTAAAGCCGACATCGTCTTTCCCGATCCCGACATCGCCCCCCAGCACGCCATGCTGACCGGCACCGGCTCGCATTTCCTGATCAAGGACATGAGCAAAACGGGAACGTTCCTGAACAACCGGCGGGTGGAAATGACGGAACTCGCGGACCGGCAGACGCTGCGCCTCGGGAACACCGAAATGATCTACCATGAAAAGAGGTGAACCATGGAGCAACTTCTGAAGAAAATCCGATTTTTCATCGTGCCCGCCCTGCTTGCGTTCCTCTGCGCGCCGGCCGTTCCGGCGCTGGCGCAGGATACCGAGCCGCTGCAGATGCACATCACCCAGGTCGACACCTCGGGATTTCCCGTCGTGAAGGTTTACGTCTCGGTGACTGACAGCGCGGGAGAGCCTGCGCCGGTGGATCTCGAACGCATCCAGCTTTACGAAAACGGCAAACTCATCCAGCCGGAGAGCGTCACCCCGATCGGCGAAAGCGCGCCGCTTACGACCATGCTGGTGATGGATATTTCCGGCAGCATGGCCTACGGCCAGAAGCTGGAATCGGCGAAAGCGGCGGCGATCGCCTACATTAACCAGATGCGCAAGGGCGACGAGGCGGGGTTGATTTCCTTCAATACCGAGATCACCTACGTCCAGCCGACCACCACCGACCGCGAACGGCTCAAGGCGGCGATCGAGGGCCTGAAAACCGGTTCCGACACGGCGATGTACGACGCGGTGTACGAGGGGATCGACCTGCTGCAGGCGATCACCGGCCGGAAGGCCGTCATCGTCCTGACCGACGGGATGGACAACCGCAGCAAGCACACCGTGGATGAGCTGATCGAACGGATCGGGCCGGAGGGGCTTTCGATCTCGACCATCGGGCTCGGAGATCCCGCCAAAAAAACCGCGGACTACGCCGGGATCGACGAACCGGCATTAAAGAATCTCGCCGCCCAAGCCGGCGGGACGTATGGCTATGCCAACGATCCCGATTCGCTGCGCAAACTCTATGAACAATACGGGCGCGCGCTGCAGAGCGAATACATAATCACCTACACCTCCCCCGCCGCGCTGCGGGACGGGTTGAACCGGTCCCTGAGCGTGAAGCTTTCGGAAAGCCTTCCATCCGTTCCGGGCGAGAGCAGTTTCAATCCCGGCGGGCTCGTTCCGGAAGTGGCGACCTCGTCCTCGTATTCGTGGACCCTCTTTATCGGCCTGTTGATCCTGCTGGTGATCCTGCTGCTTACGCCGATGGGAATCCAATGGGCGACGGCGTTTGCGAAAAACCAGGGGAAGACGGAGAAGCCCGCCAAGGCGGCCGCGCCGAAGATCAAGCTGTCCGAATCCAAGAAACAATCGCGGGTGAAGTTGAAGTAGACCCCAGACCGAGGCGGCCTAAAAGACCGCCTCGGCCTTTACATTTTCAGACCGACCTTGGAGTATGGACGGAGCTGCGAGGGAAGAAAAGGCAGCTCCGTCCTGTTTTTTAAGATGAATGACGAACTTGTGGACTGCCGTCATCCCCGCGTGTGCTTGGCGGGGATCCAGGTCATG
>CAZFPL010000123.1:0-6866 GCA_964521085.1 uncultured Anaerolineales bacterium
GCGGCGATGGACCGTCCGTTGGCGCGATCACCATTGTGAGTGGACCCGGCGCAGCAGGTACCGCGACGGTGAATACCGGCGGCACGCCCAACAATCCGACCGACGATACGATTGACTTCACCCCAGCGTTGAATTACAACGGCCCGGTCTTCTTCACCTACCAGATCTGTGACGCTGACGGCGATTGTGATAACGCGGTTGTCTCGTTCAACGTCACACCGGGCGACGACTATCCCACCGCTGTCGACGACACGCCGGCCGATGTCGCGGAAGACTCCGGGACAACAAACATTGCAGTCCTGGGAAATGACACATTCGGAGGCGATGGGCCGTCGGCTGGCACGATCACCATTGTGAGTGGACCAGGCGCAGCCGGAACCGCTACCGTAAACAACGGCGGGACACCCAACGATCCGACCGACGACACGATCGACTTCACGCCGACGCTTAACTACAACGGCTCTGTTTCCTTCATCTACCAGATCTGTGATGCCGATGGCGATTGCGATAACGCGGGTGTTTCCTTCAATGTCACACCCACCAATGACACACCCACAGCGGTGAATGACACCCCGGCCGACATTCCGGAAAACAGCGGCCTCACCACCATCGCAGTCCTGGTCAACGATTCCTTCGGCGGCGATGGGCCGTCGGTGGGTGCGATTTCGATCGTTACGGGTCCTGGAGCAGCGGGCACCGCGACGGTGAATAACGGCGGCACGCCCAACAATCCGACCGATGACGCAATCGATTTCACCCCCACGCCCGGGTACAGCGGACCGGTCTCGTTTACCTACCAGATCTGCGACAGCGACGGTGATTGCGACGATGCGACGGTTACCTTCAACGTACTTGTCATGCCCGGAACGATCGGCGGCGTGGTGTACAACGACACTAACGCAAACGGCTCGCGGGATGGGGGAGAATCCGGAATCGGCGGGGTTACCGTCACCCTTTATGACAACCTGGGCGCCGTCGTCGGAACACAAATCACGGCAGGCAACGGTTCCTACAGCTTTATCGGCCTTACCCCGGGTGATTATCAAGTCGTCGAAACGGATCTCGCAGGCTATGTCAGCACGACCAACAACGCCGTCCCGGTCACCGTAACCTCCGGCACCTCGTTCATGGTCGACTTCGGCGATTACCAGCCTCCTGGAGGAAATCCTTCCTCGATCAGCGGTACGGTGTACGATGATGCCAATGGGAACAGCGCCCTGGACGGCGGCGAAACCGGCCTGTCGGGCGTGACGGTGAATCTGCTGGACGGGAACGGAAACCTCGTAGCGTCCACGCTCACCGCAATCGACGGATCGTACAGTTTCACCGGTCTATCCGCCGGCATCTATACCGTCCGGGAGACGGATCCGCCTTTGTACATCAGCACCACTCCGAATGCGGTGGGAGTGGCATTGGGGAACGGCTCGCTGGTAATCGTTGATTTCGGCGACCAAGTCTCCAGCGGCGCTTTGATCGCGGATCCGGCGCTGACAAAATTCGGCGATCCGGCGTCCGCGCAGGTCGGCGACATCGTCACCTTCGTCATCACCGTCTCCAACCTCGGCACCTCCAACGCCGACAACGTCGTCGTCACGGATACCAAGCCGTTCTTCCTCGACATTCTGTCCGTTTCCATCTCACCCGGTCCCGGCTTCCCCACGACCATCGTCGGCAACACCATCACGATCCAATTCGGCACCCTTACTCCCGGCGAGACCTATTCTGTCTATGTCGTCACCCGGGTCAACAGCCTCGGCACTCCGCCGGGAGGGGTCAACAACGTCATCGTCTCCAGCAGCACGGCCGACGCCCGGACCGGCAATAACGTCGCCAACGCTCCCCTGGGGATCACCGTTCCCATCAGCATCCTCCCCGAAACGGGCTTTGCGCCGGACCGGGTTACCACCCTGCCGGATCAACCGCTGAACAAACGATATGTTAAGCTGGACGATCTGACGCTATCGATACCCAAACTAAACGTCCGAATCCCGATCGTCGGCGTTCCCCGGTCCGGGGCGGGCTGGGACCTGACTTGGTTGTGGAACCAGGCCGGTTGGCTTAACGGCACCGCTTTCCCGACTTGGGCCGGCAACTCGGTCATCACCGCCCACGTCTACCTGCCAAACGGCCAGCCTGGCCCCTTCATCAACCTTTTCTCTCTGGCATGGGGCGATTCGATCATCGTTTATCTCGACGGCCAGGAATACATTTACCAGGTGCGGGATGTCCGCCTCGTGCGTCCGGACGATCTCTCGATTCTGCGCCATGAGGAACTGCCCTGGCTGACCCTCGTCACCTGCCGCAGCTACGATGAGACCGCCGGCTCCTACCGTTGGCGCGTCGTGGTCCGAGCCGTCCAGGTGGAAATCAAATAATCCGTATCCCATCGTCGCAATCCTGCTTTCTTCATCGAATCCTCATCTTCCGGGCATTTCCAATCGATGGGTTATAATTCTTCAGCCCCGAACCGGGCGATTATTGCAGCGGAAAGGCGACGCATGGGTATTGATCTCGTTGAATTAATTCGGACCGTGGGATATGTCGGCATTGTCGCAATTATCTTTGCGGAATCCGGCTTGTTTTTTGGATTCTTTCTCCCCGGGGACAGTCTCCTTCTGACCGCAGGCTTGCTCGCCGCACGCGGTGAATTAAGCTTGGCGATCCTTCTCCTCTTGCTCCCGCCGGCAGCCATCCTCGGGGACAATGTCGGGTACTGGTTCGGCAAGAAAGCCGGCCCGCCGATTTTCAGCCGGGAGAATTCACTCCTTTTCCGCCGCAAGAACTTGCTGGCGGCAAAGGCCTTCTACGACAAACACGGAGGGAAGACGATCACGATCGCGCGGTTCATGCCCTTCATCCGCACCTTCGCGCCCATCGTGGCCGGCGCGGTGGAGATGGAATACCGAAAGTTCATATTATTCAATCTGATAGGCGGGCTGCTGTGGGCGGCGGGAGTCACCCTCGTGGGATATTTTCTCGGGCAGTGGATTCCCCCCGAAGTGCTGGATAAATACTTCCTCATTATTATCCTTGTCGTGATATTCATTTCCGCCCTGCCCGCGATGATCCACGCCTGGAAGGAATACCGTCACGAAGTATGGAATGCCGTCATCAAACACTGGAACAAGCTTTGGGGAAAAAGCCCGGCGACCACGGAATAAAATTCGTTCCCATGGAAGGATTGCCGTCCCGGAGGATCGGGAAAAGGCGCAGAAAAAGGTACCGATGCCCATCTACACCTATCGCTGCAAGGAATGCGGCGTGGAATTCGACCAGCACCAAAATTTCTCCGATCTCCCGCTGACCAAGTGCCCGGAATGCGGAAAGAAATCACTGCGCAAGGTCTTTACCCCTACCGGGATCATTTTCAAAGGAAAGGGCTGGTACGCCACAGACAACCGGTCGCCCTCCGGGGCGGTGAACATCAAGAAAGAGAAGACCGAGAGTTCGACGGATAAGCCGGTCTCCGATGCCCCGCCGGGAGGCGCTTCCAAAAAGAAGGCCTCCGAATCCAAGTCCGGCTCCGCTTCCGGCGAATCGAAACCATAACCGATCGGCAATTTTTAAAATTAATGACTTTTTCGTTCGCGGAGTATCCGGATTCTGCGGATCTCGCAAATATTCTTTGTGCTATCGATAATCATCAGAAAATACAAATTAATACCTCCGCGGAACCGGAATTAAAAATGAGTCGGTTTGAAAAAAAGAATGGGGTTAGCGGTTCACTACATCTGAAATCCGTTGCGCGCGCGGATCACCTTATACGAAAAGTTCTCGACATAATTCATAAGCTTCTCGGAAATTTCCTGCCATTCGCGGGAAGCGAGGAACTCGTCCATGGCTTCCATGCCCGGGGCGATTCCGCCCACCATGATCTGCGGGCCGTCGCCGTAGGCGGTGTACCACGCATCGGTCGGTTCCACTCCCAGCTTCTGCATCCCCGGCAGGAACTCCCGCACGATGAATTCGAAATATTCCTGCGCCTGCCCCGGGAGGATATCCCAGGTCATGAGCAGTTTGACCGCAGTCATGCGCCTCGCTTGTAATCGAGTACCACCACGTGGGTTTCTTCCGGAAGGTCCGCCCGGGTGATCTTGAGGGATTCCTGGGTCTTGGGGGCCGAGAGACCCATTTCCTTCACGAATTTATTGAGGGTATCCAGTTTGAGGTTGATTTCAGGCGTGCGGTAATGCATCGGCACCACGATCGACGGCTCCAGCAGGCTGATCACTTCCGCCGCCTGCGAGGCATTCAATCCGCTCCCGCCGCCGATCGGAACCAGGGCGACGTCCACCGCGCCGAGGGCTTCGATCTGCTGTTGGGTGGGCACATAATCCAGGTCGCCCAGATGCGCCACCGTCAATCCGTTGAAATCCACCAGGTACAGCGTATTCGAATCCTTGGCTTCGGCTTTCTTCTTTTTCCCGGAGGCATCCGTCGCATGCCGGGTGGAGATGCCGGTGATGAACACGCCGCCGATTTCGAACTCGCCCGGCCCGGTGATGATGCGCTTTTCGCCCTTCACCGCCTCGACGCAGTTGTGGCCCGGCGCGTCATGCGAGACGCAGACGATATCCGCCTTCAGGCGCAGCGCTCCGTATCCGACGCTGTCGTCGTAGGGATCGACCACCACCGACGCCATTCCGCGTTCCATCAGGCGAAAGCACGAAAGACCGTACCACACGATTTCCATGGGTCATCCTCCGAGAGTATGGATTATACTCGATGGAAGGAAAAATCCATCGCGATGCTCGATCTTCACTCGCTTAATTTGTTGGAAATCGGCGGCGGCCGCGTGGCGCAGCAGCCGCGCGGGGCGCCTGCGCCGCCTGAACCCGTGCCGGGGATGATTTCGCTTTTTGGCCGCGTGGAGTTGCTTCTTCCCCCGACGAGGTTCTACGCCGATGCCCAGCTCGACGACACGCAAAACCTCCCACGCAGAGCCTTGCGCTGGAAACCTCCGCTGCGGTTTTCGGTCCGCGCGCGCACATCGATTCCCGATCCCAGGGGAACCTTCGGCTTCGGATTCTGGAACGATCCCTTCTCGCTTTCGCTGGGGATGGGCGGCGCTGCGCGCAAGCTGCCGGCCGCACCCCAGTGCGCCTGGTTCTTCTACGGTTCTCCGCCGCTCGACCTGCCGCTTGCCGAAGGCGTGCCCGGTTCGGGCTGGAAAGCGGCGACTCTCGCCTTCCGGCAAATGCCCTCCCTTCTGCTGGCGCCGGTGGCGGCCGGCGGAGGTCTGCTGGCCGCATTCCCTCCCACACGGAGATGGGCCTTCCGCCAGGCCCGCCGCTTTTATCTGGCGGAAGAACGGTTGCTTGGAATCGATCCATCCGCGTGGCATCTCTATTCCATGGAATGGTCCTTCTCCTCCGTCCGGTTCTTCGTCGACGGCGTCAAAGTGCTGCATTCGGCTCATCCGCCGGCGCCCCCGCTCGGACTTGTGCTTTGGATCGACAATCAATACGCCGTCGCCTCGGCTGAAAAAGGATTCGGGTTCGGCGTGCTGCCGCTGGAACGGGAACAAACGCTGGAGCTCGCGGACGCGCGGATTGAATCACCCCTCCCGGCGTGATAGAATGCGCGAACCTTTTCGAGGGTGGCCGGGTCGCTTGCTGAGCTACGGTGGGTTCGACTCCCATCCATCCCCGCCTGGATATGGATAACGCATGAACGCACCGATCGACCTTGAAACGTTCTCCCGCATCGTCGGCCGCGTGATGGCGGTGGAAGAAACGATGCTGGGAGGACCGAAGCAGAACTTTCTCTTCAGGGCGCGCGGGCGGCTGCTGATGGAAAGCGAATCGGCATTCGACCAACTCCTCGCCGCGGCGAAGCCGCTCGGTCTGACGCCCCTCCTCCGCGAAGAAAACGGCCGGCCGGAGATCCTGCTGGTGAAGGATCTCTCCCGCCCGGGCGGAAAAAGCGCGCGGACCAACCTGATCCTCTTCCTGCTGACCCTGGCCAGCGTGATCTACACCGCGGCTATCAACACGGTTCCCGCTTCCGCCATTCCGTGCGAGTCGCCGACAACGTTCGCCGACACCCTGCGATATCAGTGGCAGCTGATCGTCATCGTTACCCAGCAGGGATTTGCCAACTTCGGCGCAGGCCTGCCCTTTGCCCTGAGTTTCCTCGCCGTCCTCGGTGCGCACGAATTCGGACATTATCTTGCGGGACGGAAAAACGGCACCCGCGTCACCCTGCCCTTTTTCATCCCGCTGCCGCTCATCAGCCCGTTTGGCACCCTCGGCGCGGTGATCTCCATGCAGGAGCCGCCCAAGAATCGCAACGTGCTGACCGAGATCGGGATCGCCGGGCCGTTGGCGGGCTTTTTGGTGGCGCTGCCGCTCCTCATCATCGGCTTGGCGCTTTCCACCGTCGAGGCGCTGCCTACGGCGCTTGGACCGTGCGAAGGATTCTCCCTCGAAGGAAACTCGATCCTGTATATTCTGGCCAAGCTTGCGGTCTTCGGCCGGATGCTCCCGGCGCCGGCGCACTTCGACACCCTGCCGATTCTCTTCTATCTGCGATCGTTTTTCGCCGGCTTCCCCTTTCCGATGGAAGGAACGGATGTAATCATCCACCCGCTCGCTTTCGGCGCCTGGGCGGGGTTGATGATCACCGGATTGAACCTCATCCCGGCCGGGCAGCTCGACGGCGGCCACCTGCTTTATGTACTGCTGGGGAAGAAAGCCGGCTCTTTCCTGTCCTGGATCATCATCGGATTGATCGTGCTTGGATATTTTTGGCCGGGATGGTTCCTGTGGGTGGTTTTGATTTTCGTCTTTGGCCGGACGCATGCCGAGCCGCTTGACACCATCACGCCGCTGAGTCCCCGCCACCGGTTATTGGCCTGGACCGGC
>CAZFPL010000124.1:0-6767 GCA_964521085.1 uncultured Anaerolineales bacterium
ATTATCACGAAGGTTTCCATTCGGCGATATTTTATCCCATGCCAAAGATCCAGGCCTTTGTTCTCCGGACGAAAAACCGACGGATGCCATACGATGATCCCATAATCAGTCTGATCCCGCGCAGAGGAACGGATACCAAACGCGGATTATTGAGAAATGTTTTCGCATTGGGAGGTGGACCCTGGTGGGAGGGTCTCGATATTCCAGGCGGCCGAGTCGAAAGAGCCGCCGTCATCCAAAGGAGGCATCCGATCGATACTATCGACGCCATTCACATCCGTTTCGGTTACAATATCAGCCGGCGCGGAATATACCGGTTGCGCGTTGTCGGGATAAACAAAGCATCTCTTTCCGGAGAAATGTATGTTCGACAAAACGCAATTCCAGAAGGAACTGAAGGCCGAACTCACGGGCAACATCCTGCCCTTTTGGATCAAACACGCGGTCGATCCGGTCAACGGCGGATTCTACGGAGCCGTCACCAACGACCTGCAAACGCTCAATGAAATTCCGCGCTCGGCGATCCTTTGCGGACGCATCCTCTGGACCTTTTCCGCCGCCTATCGGATCCTGGGCGGAGAAGAAAACCTGAAAATGGCGCGCCACGCGTACGATTACCTCACCGGCGTTTTCTGGGACCCGGAATACGGCGGATTGTATTTCGACGTTAATGTGAAAGGCCTGCCGGTTTTCGACCGCAAGCATCATTATGCGCAGGCGTTCGGCTTATACGGCCTTTCCGAATATTACCGCGCGACGAAGGAACCGCAGAGCCTCAAGCTGGCCCGGTCGTTGTTCGACCTCCTGGAAAAACACGCCTTCGAACCCGTTCACGGCGGTTACATCGAAGGCAGCAGCCGGAAATGGGAAAAGCTTTCTGATATGAGGCTGAGTGAGATCGATTTGGACTGCCGCAAATCGATGAACACCAATCTGCACATCCTCGAGGCGTATACCAATTTGCTCAGGGTGTGGGACGATCCGCAGCTTAAATCCCAGCACAAGGCGCTGGTGGAATCCTTCCAAGCCCATCTGATCGATCCGGCGACAAACCACTTCCGGCTTTTCTTCGATGACGAATGGAATTCGCTTTCGGAAATCTACTCCTTCGGGCACGACATCGAAGGCAGCTGGCTGCTTTGGGAGGCGGCCGAAGTCCAGGGCGACCCGGGTCTCAAGGAGAGTATCCGCGCCCCGGTGATCCGGATGGCGGAGACGGTCTTTCGCGAGGCGCTCGAGAAAGACGGGAGCATCGTCTACGAAGCCAGCCCGCACGGATTGGTCAATGCGAACAAATCCTGGTGGGCGCAGACCGAGGCGATGGTGGGGTTTTACAACGCATATCAGTTGACCGGCCGGGAGGAAATCGCCGATGCGGCGCACCGATTGTGGACATACATTCAAGGGCATATGATCGACCGGGAACACGGCGAATGGTTCAAGCAGCTGTTCCGAGACGGCAAGCCGGATCTCAGCCATTACAAGATCGGCCCGTGGGATTGCCCATATCACTCCAGCCGGGCGTGCTACGAAATGATCGAGCGGTTGGTAAAATAATATCTCCCGGCGGATCACTTTTCGTTTTTTCGGAATATCCGATCACGAGGGAAGACCGTCATGCCCGCGAAAGCGGGCATCCAGCGATAATCTGCGATTAATGATATTGGTGTTGGGAAAGCAAACCTGGACCCCCGCGTACGCGGGGGTGACGAAGCAATGGGTCCTGTAAATCCTGTCTATTTCTCCTTCTCCGCCATTTCAACGTAATCCTCGCGGAAGGCGTCGGCCTTTTCCGCACCCAGCAGTCGGACGATCTCGACGATCATCCCGGCTTTGTTTTCGGAATCACGGCGGGACCAGGTGCGGGCTTTCACTTCCAGGAAGCGCCCGGGAACCGCCGGCTTCGATACTTGATCGAAGTTGATGAAGAATTCTGTGCCGCGGAAGCGTACCTGCCAGCGCAGGCGGTCCTTCGCCACTTCGATTTCCCTCGCCGGCTGAAAGTATTCGCGGTAAAAACGCAGGCTGTGGGTGGCGGGCGCCAGGAATCGCGAGCGCGAAAGCAGCACCGCGCCGGTGAATTCGCGCTCGCGCATCGGGCCGGTGAGGGTCAGCCGGTAGCGCGCGTTCGCGGTTTCCCCGTTTTCATCGACATACTGATCTTCGCGATACCGCAGCCGGCCCTGGTCCGGCGCGGTGAACTCGAAGTAGGTGTCATACTCGCGGTAATGCCGGCTGTAGGTGGTTTCCAGCTCCGGCCGGTTCAATCGCTCGAGCAGAGGGAAATCCTCCGGCAGCTTAACCTTCACCTGGACTTCGAAGGATTCCTCCTCCGTCGCGGTTTCAATGGCGATCAGCTTCGACAGCACGGAGGATTCGCGCAGGGTCAGGAACGAATCCAACCGGCGGGCCATCTCCGCCGCCTGGTTCAACAGGTCGGCTTCGGGCAGAGTTAGAAGAGAACGGTTCCGCATCAACCAGTTTCCGTCAACCATCAGGTCGGTCACATCGCCGGCCTTGGCGGAGTAGACGATGCGCGAATAGACCGATTCCGGGCTGCGCTCGAACTTCGGGCTGGCATGAACCTCCTTGAGGTCCAGGAGCAGAAGATCCGCGCGCTTGCCCTGTTCGATCGATCCGGTCCGATCGCCGATATGGAGGGCGTGGGCTCCCATCCGGGTGGCCATGGCCAGTGCGGTGCGGGCCGGCACCACCACGGGATTCCCGCTGATGCCTTTGGCCAGGAGGGCCGCCAGGCGCATCTCTTCGAACATATCCAGATCGTTGTTGGAGGCGGCGCCGTCGGTCCCGATCCCCACGTTCAGGCCGATCTCGAGCATCTTCGCGACGGGGGCGATCCCGGAGGCAAGCTTGAGATTGCTGGTGGGGGCGTGCACAATCCCGGCACCGGCTTTTTTCAAGGTGCGCATTTCCCCCTCATCGAGATGGACGCAATGCGCGGCGATCACCTTGGCGGCGAGGACGCCCAAGTTGCGCAGGTAGGGCACCTCCGGCATGCCGAACTCCCGGCGCGCGTTTTCAACCTCCTGCGCGGTCTCCGCCAGGTGAATGTGGAGCGGGGCGTCATGTTCGAGCGCGAGCGTGGTGCAGGCGCGGAGGATCTCTTCGGTGCAGGTGTAGGGGGCATGGGCTGCGATGGCGGGAACGATCAAGGGGTGATCCTTCCAGCGCAGGAGGAAGGCGCGGGCGCGTTCCAACCCGTCCTCGAAAGAATCCGAATCCGGCGTGGGGTATTTCATCACTGTCTGTGCGCAAACCGCGCGCATTCCGGCTTCGGCGGCGGTGGCGGCAACCTCATCCTCGAAATAATACATGTCGGCAAAGGTGCCCACACCGCCGCGGATCATCTCGGCGCAGGACAGCCGGGTTCCGAGACGGACGAAATCCGGCGCGACGAACTGGCGCTCGACCGGCATCATGTACCCCAGCAGCCAAACGTCCAGACGCAGGTCGTCGGCCAGTCCGCGCAGGAGCGCCATCGCCGCGTGCGTGTGCGCGTTCACCAGCGCGGGCATGAGGATCGACCCGCGGCAATCGACGGTATCTTGCGTTGCGAAGCTCTTCTGCAGTTCGGGTTGCGGGCCGACAGCGAGGATCGCGCCGTCGCGGACCGCGACCGCGCCCTCTGGAAAGGCCCGGTATTCCGGGTCCATCGTGAGCACGTGGGCGTTGACGAGCAACAGGTCGGCTTTTTCCATGCGGGAAGGCCTCCAGGGAAATGAAGACAGCGTGCCTCGATTATACTTGCGGTGAAGACTTCCCCTCTTTCCCCTCCTTATCCTCCCCCTCCTCCCCGTAGCACGGGGAGGAGGGGGAGGGCAGGGAGAGGGAGGAGAGGACAGGAGGCGCATGCGCGCCGTCGATATCATCATCCGTAAACGGGATGGAGCCGAACTCTCGGCCCAGGAAATCGATTTCCTGGTGAAGGGAATCGCCGGCGGCGAGATTCCGGATTACCAGATTTCCGCCTGGGCGATGGCGGTCCTGTGGCGCGGAATGACGATCCGCGAGACCACCCGCCTGACGCTGGCGATGGCGGAATCCGGCGAGCAGCTCGACCTCGAGAAATGGGCGCCGGGCGCGGTCGATAAGCATTCCACCGGCGGGGTGGGCGATAAAACCACATTGGTGGTGGAGCCGGTTGTCGCCGCATGCGGCATTCCGATGATGAAGATGTCGGGCCGGGGCCTGGGCATCTCCGGCGGGACGATCGACAAATTGGAATCCATCCCCGGATTCCGCACGAACCTTTCGCGCGAGGAAATCCTGCGGCAGATAAAAGCGGTCGGGATGGTGGTCTGCGCACAGACGGCGGAACTTGCGCCGGTGGATGGGAAGCTGTACGCGCTGCGGGATGTGACCGGGACCGTGCCCTCGATCCCACTGATCGCATCCAGCGTGATGAGCAAGAAGATCGCCTCCGGGGCGCACGCGATCGTGCTGGATGTAAAGGCGGGGACGGGCGCGTTCATGGGGACGGTCGAGGAGGCGACCACGCTGGCGCGCTGGATGGTGCGGATCGGGAACCGCGCCGGGAGGAGGACGGTGGCGCTGGTTTCGGGGATGTTCCAGCCGCTGGGGCTGGCGGTCGGGAACGCCCTGGAAGTGCGCGAAGCGGTCGAGACATTGCGCGGGAAGGGGCCGGCGGATTTCCGCGAGCACTGCCTGACGGTCGCCGGGCACATGCTGCATCTGGGTGGACGGGCGCGTGATGCGCGCCTGGGACGGGCGTTGGCGGCGGAGAAACTTGATGACGGCACCGCGCTGGACAAATTCCGCGCGCTCCTCCGTGCCCAGGGCGGGGATGAGCGGATCTGCGACGATTTCTCGCTCCTGCCGGTTGCACCCTGCCATGGGATTCTCGCGGCGCAGAGATCCGGATATCTTGCGGAAGCGCACGCCGGGAAGATCGGCCTGGCGAGTGTGCACCTCGGCGCCGGCCGCGCCAGGAAGGGCGATGCGATCGATCCGGCGGTCGGGATCGTGCTTCGGGTAAAGGTCGGCGAACGTGTAGGGAAGGGGGATCCGCTGTGCGAGATTCATGCCGCGACGGAGGATTCGCTTTCGCAGGCGCTGGAGGAGTTGGAGGAGGCGTTTATCGTTAAACGTCAAAGCGTGAAACCACTACCGTTGTTTTTCCGAACGATCAGAGGTTAAGTTGCCTTTTACGAATGGTTATTCTGTATTGCGTTTTAATACCCGGGATAGAAGCAGGAGAGGAAGTTTTAGAATCCAATAATTGATCCAAAAATGAATGATCTGAAACGTCACCAGTAATAAATTTCTTGGTTGGAATAAACTCAGCAATCCATCGCCAAAGTCGAAACCCAACAGAATATCCAGAATGGAATAAGGCTGTTTCCCGAAGAAGAATTCCAGGAATTGGGATTCCAACCCGCCGGCGGTATCCATGCGGCATTGCAGGAAAGCGAACGCCAGGCATCGCTCGATCCCATAGAGCACGAACGCGATGACGACGATTGCGATTTCGAACCGTTCCAGATCGGCTGCGGGCTTGTGGTTGGCTGCAGTTTGCGATGGATCAATCATGATCGGTTTACTTAAAAGGCGCGGTTGAACACCGACCTCTCAGGAAGCGGAAGGTCCGGGGCTCCAACCCGCGGATTGCGCGGAATTTTCGGATTTCGCCGAAAAGAAAATTTCAGGCAGCGGCGGTCTTCGGCCTCTTTGCGGCGGGATCCTTCAGAAAGAACGGAAGATAAAGAATCAGGCAGAGCACAATGCCGATGGCTTCGAGGCTGAGGATGTACCACGGCCACGGGCCGAGCATATCGATCAGGCTGGCGGTTTCCGGCTTGTGGGCGATAAACAGGTAGTTGCTGCCGATCAGCTGGTTGAATATGAAAATCACCACCATGTAGATGTTCATCCCGATAAACACCCGCAGGAGCGATTTCGGATACGGGCGGAGCTTTTCGACCCAGGTCATGAAGAGGGCGCTGAAGATGATCAGCGAGTGGGCGGTCATCGTTTGGAAAAAGCGGAAATGCGGAAAACCGTAGATCCCCGCGTCGGGGGTGAGCAACGCTTGCATCGCCGCTCCGATTCCCATGAAGTAGCTGAACTCGTAGATCGTATAATTGCGCGTGAAGAGCATATACGCACTGGCGAAGACCATGATCGAGCAGATATGCAGGGGCAGGTGGGTCTGGATCGACCACAATCCATAATAGATATTCCAGGCGTGGAATGCCAGTTCGTTCACCACCAGCCAGATGGCGAGGAACCAGCGGAAAAAGGTCCGCTGCCGTGGGGAGAACCGGTCCCGGAAAATATACAAGAGAACGTACGCCAGCACAACGAGGGCCAGGAAGGCCAGATGGGCCGGGCCGAACAACTCGAAGGGGGCGCCGGTGTAGTCGCTTGTGAAGAACTGCTCCATGGAATCCTCTGTCTGGTATTTCCCCGGAAAAAATAAAAACCTGCTTTCGAAAGATCCAAAAAGCAGGTTGTTCAATCCAAGTGAATTCTCCCTACTCTTCCCCCCACAGCCATTCCAGCCAGACGCGCCAGTTTGGGACATCGCCGGACGGATGGACGGCCGCTTCCGGAGTGGCCGACTGCGCGGTCGGGGCGATCGGTTGGATAAGGACTTCGCCGGGCAGGACCATTTTTCCTTCGTTGCGCGCCCAATCCGCCACCGCTTCGTCGGATTGGGCGTTGGCGATTAGCGTGGCCATTCGGTTGGATTCCTCGGAAAGCTGCGTCACCTGGGCGCCGATCTG
>CAZFPL010000125.1:0-6524 GCA_964521085.1 uncultured Anaerolineales bacterium
AGACGGTTGTCTGGGAGACTCCAGACAACTTGGCGACATCCTTCATGGTCGGAAATCTTTTCATTTTACTCATACGTATTACTAATACGTATTATAATATAATCAATTCTTCTGTCAAGATGGGGTGACAACCATCCCCTGATACGGCACCACACGAAAGTGCGATCTTATAGCAGAATCCAAGTCCAGGTTTCACCGAAAATCAGATCATTAACATCCAAAAATAAGCTAACGTCGGAATCCCGTTGGATCTGCTCATCTGAAAGCACGGCATCCGCAAAGCGACGGATTACCAATTGAAGGAAAAAAACAGCGTAATGGATGCCAGTGCACTAAAACGACTCAAGGTAATGTAAGAGATGAACCTCGGTAGATATAGCCGTCGATTGATTGTAGGGGTGGAAAGCCCGAATGGGACAAGGAGAAAATTATGTAACTAAAAATCGATTTAAATAACGTTCGTGGATTCACTATTTGCCCCCCGCCCTCATAAAATGGGAAATCGCGAGATTACTTGATTGGAATCTGCAAAAAGGAGAGGGTTTTGCAAGATAAGGTCCGCCAGTATACAACTTTATTATCACATTTCTACCCCTCCGGATATGGTAGAAACACCGTTGGGATATAATTTTATTCTCCATGGGGGCCACAAAAAATGACAAAAAGGACTTATATTTTGGATTTTCAGTATACAACTTTATTATCATTCCACAGCACAGTGTGAAATTATAAAAAGGCCGATAAGGGGACTTTGCAGTCTTGATATTTCCGGCCTTCCCCAAATGTCGATTATCCAAACCGAATACACTAAAGGCGCGCCTCGTACGTCGATATAGGTGAACGCAATGAACAATGATACGGCACGGGAAAACGGCGATTCGTACAAGCGACTCGAGGAAGCCTATAAACTCGAAACGCCGCGGTTATTGGCCCGCCTGCGCGCCGCCGGACGCACTCTGGAAGAGGCGGAGGATCTTGTGCATGACGTCTATGCCGAGATCATGGAGCGTCTGCCCCTGGTGGCAGGCATCCGCAACCTTCCCGCCTGGATCAATTCATTGGTCACCCGGCGGATGATCGATGCCTGGCGGCATGAACGGGTGCGCGCCGCATCCGGCGAAACGGACGTGGCCGAGGACACGCTGCGGGAGATCATCTCCGGTGTCGGCTTGGATCCCCAGGATGGTTTTGTCAGGGAAAGCCTGATGGATGCACTGAACGACGCCCTCCGTGCCTTGCCGACGGCCCAGCGCAGGGTGGTGGAAGCTCAGGTCTTCGGCGGCCTGACCTTCCGGGAAATCGCGCAATCCTCGGGCGAGAGCATCGACACTCTGACGGCGCGTAAACGATACGCTTTACGAAACCTTTCCCGTGCCTTGAGGCACTGGATTGAAGAATGAGGAAACGGACGCGGGCAATTGCCCGGACCCATAACACTACCGGGTTGGCCCCGGAGGAGGAATGTCATGTCTGAAGGAAAGAATGTACTGGTGGATGTAGATCCGGATCCCTGCAAAGGCGATGGAGATGGTTTCGACGCCTGGTGGGAAGAGCGCAGCCTGCCCCAGAAAATCCTGCTCGGAATCGGGTTTGCCATCCTGGGGATCGGCCTTCTCGCGCTGTTCGGCTTAATCGTCATGCTGCTATGGAATTGGCTGATGCCCGAGATCTTCGGTCTTCCGCGCCTGGATTACTGGAAGGCTTGGGGTTTGCTGGTACTGTGCTGGATCCTGTTCAAGAACTGGGGCTTCAGTGAGAGTAGCAGTAGCACCGACCGTAAGCGCAAGAAGCAGCTGCGACGCTATATGCGGGAGGGCGAGGATCCTGCCGGGGAAACTGCGTCATCTTCCCGGGAGACTTGAGCGGAATACCAGGGAAGGGGCGCTTATTATCCCCTTACAGTGCGAACGCCCGGATGGACATTCATCCGTCTGGGCGTGCTTTATCGGGGGGACATCATTGGAGGTGATTGATGCATTCAAAGAAAGTTTGCATTGTCGGGGCTTCCGGGAAGCTCGGACAGTATATGGTGCGGCACGCGCTTGACCGGGGCTACGAGGTGGTCGGCGTCTGCCGGAAGCGCAGCGTGGGCAAACTCGACGCGTTCAAAGGGTGCATCACGGTCATTCCCGGGGCTACGAATGACCGCGAGGTTATCCGCAAGGCTGTTGCAGGGTGTGACGGGGTGCTCACCGTGCTGGTCCCTTGGGGGGCTAACCACTACTCATCGGGAACGGCCCAGGCGGTGCTCGACTACGCGCGCCCGGGTGCGCGCCTCATATTCTCATGCGGCTGGCATATTTCGCGGGACGGCAAGGATGTTTACTCGCCGAGTTTCCAGAGGGAAATTAAGATTGCGACCTGGCTTACACGGCTGCTACCGCTCGTACAAATCGATGATCAGGTGGAGGCGTGCCGGCAGGTGTTTGCCAGCGACACACGGTGGACGGTCGTGCGCGGGAGCGACCTGGATGAGGGCAATAGCCAGGGCCTTCCCGTGTGGAGCCGGCACGTGGGTGATCCCATCCTCGAGAGCAACATCACACGCCGGGTGGACTACGCTCTGTTCATGGTCGAGGCGCTTGAGAACGACGAATTGATTCACGAAGCCCCGGCGATTGTCGGATGCGGCACACCCTCGGCACTTAAACACGCCACTGCTGTCGGGCCGAGTCATGATCACTGACGCAGCGCTGCCCTAGGGGTCTCACTCAACAATGCCAAATAGCAAGCGGGTGAACCCGACTAATGACCGGAAGAAAAGGGGCAGTGATTCATCTACTCAGGTAGTTTAAAAAAGCCCGCAATCCATTGAAAATGCACTCTTCCACGAAGGGATGTCGTTAAGTTCGAGTAGGCGTATTGTCGGTTGGGCAAGGACCGAGCGAATTTCATAATTCGATATAATGCAATTGATCATCGTAAAACGATGATATTCGAGATCCGATCCTCTTCTGGATAACTCCATAAGCCCATACCAGCGGCGCCCTTATTCTAAAATAATTTCCGGGAAGAGTGACGATCCTACATTGCTCATGGCGTGCGTCAGGAGGATACGATGAATAAATCAGAAGCACCTCAAACCATTATTCCGATATACCTAGAACGGCTGGCTTTTCTCGGCCTGATCTTGGCGGGCATTCTTGCTCAACTGAATGGAATTTATGCCGTCTTCGAATTTATCTACAGCCCGCTCCAATACAGTCCATTAGCTTTCTTCTATATCATCATGACAATCTGGGGTGTCATTCTCCTGTATTTATCCATTTGGCGGGAGACCGGCCGTTATGCCAGCCTCGGGATGATGCTTTACCTTCTTGCTCTTTCCTTATTTAAAGAATCCGTATTACCCCCGGTGTCTTATGGAGAAAATTATCAGGTAAAATTTCTTTTTTTGCTTCTGCTTTTCACTATTTTCGCAATCGCCTGCTTGTATTGCACCGTTCGGGCGATTATCGCTGAAGCGGAGAAACGATATGAAAGAAGAATCTTATTGACGCATGACCTGTCCGCCGGACAGACCCCTCAAGGCACTCTGTGGCAAGTTGTACAATCGGCATCCACCAGGAGGAAGAAGGGGGAAACAGAGCCGGTGCGATCTCTCCCCCCGAGAAAGCCTGGGAAGTAAAAAGAATTCCGATCCAACTTTCTTATCGTTCCAAAGGGGCGAATTCCTAATAAGCGTCGACAGTCTGCTTTTCTACAGATGAGTCTGCCAAAAAATTCCAACCATCCGGCAGGCCCGCCCTATTTATATTCCCCGTTCGCAAGCCTACGTATTGTCCGAAGGCAGCGCCGCCGCCAATTCCCAGATCAGAATCGTGCCGTCGTACGACCCGGAAAAAACCGATTTTCCATCCGGGGAGAAGGCGACGCTAGTGGTCCAGCAGGTATGGCCCGATAGGCTGCTCATGGCATCTCCGCTGGCAACATCCCACAGGTTGACGGTGAAGCTGGCGACCGCGCCGATGCGGCCGTCGGGCGAGAAGGCGATATCCATCGAATAATAGGCGTCGACGCGCGGTTGATGTATTTCCACCCCATCGGATATTGCGAAGAGGGTAACGGCCATCCCGTTCGTGGCAGCCAGCATGCTGCCATCTGGCGAAAACACCAGCGGCGGGTTAAATTTTACGTAAGAGAATCTGCCGATGACCCCGCCGTTGGACGGATTCCAAAGGATGATTTCCTTATAATCGGGCGACGACGACGCCAGAATTTTCCCGTCGGGGGAGAAGGCAATGCCCGGGTTGCCTTGGATAATCCGGAGCTTCTTTCCGGTAGCCGGATCCCACAGGATGATGATGTGGTCTCCGCCGGCGGACGCCAACAACGACCCGTCCGGTGAAAAGGCGACCCGATTTACCCGCTCGGTATGCCCGTTGAGCACAGAAGATTTTCCGCTGGCGGCGTCCCATAGGATGACACGATGGTCCTCCGATCCGGACGCCAAGCGCTTTCCATCCGGAGAGAAGGCGACGCTGTAAACCCAATCCGAGTGCCCCTGCAGTGATCGGATCGGATCCCGGGTGGTCAGATCCCAGAGAAGGATATTCCCGTCCCGATCGCCGCTGGCCAGGATCTCTTGGGTGGGGGAAAGCGAAATGCTGGCCATTTGGGAGTATCCCGCGATTGCGTATTCGTGCATCGGCGTTCCAGCGGCGGTGTCCCACTCGATGACGCCCGGCGATTCGTCCATGGATGCAAGCGTCGCCCCGTCCGGTGAATAACGGAGCACGCCAATCTCCTGTGTGTGTTCGCGGAGCGTGCGTTTCCGGAATCCTGAGGCCGCATCCCACAATGCGATCGAACCGTCTTCCGAACCGGATGCAAGCGTGCCGCCGTCCGGCGAGAAAGCCAGTTCGTTTATCGCGCCGGCGTTTCCCGCGAGCGTTCGGATCTCCGTCCCCTCGATGGAATCCCATAGGATAATGGAGCCGTCCTTGGAACCGGAAGCAAGCGTTTGACCGTCCGGGGAGAAAACCACGCTGAGGACGATATCCGAGTGACCGGAGAGAGCATGAAGCAGCTGGCGGTTCCTCCAATCCCACACCTGGACGGAATAGTAATCCTCCGTTCCTCCATCGGCATATTCGCCGATAGCGAGCGTCGATCCGTCCGGTGAAAAATTCATGCCGTACACCCACCCTTTGTGGATAAAGGAATCCTCCGGAAAAATGTTCAGATCCAGCACGTTGGATTCTCCGGTCTCGAGATTCCACAACATGACCTTGGTGTATGGATTCGCCGTCGCCAGCACCTTTCCATCGGGGGAGAAGGCCAGGGCGGTGATGAATCCGATCTGGTCGAAATAGCGCAGCGGTTTTCCGGAAGCGGGATCCCATAATTGAATCCCCCCTCCGGCGCCATTCGAGATATCGAACGTAAGTGGATTGCATCCGGCGTCCCCATCGTAGCGGCCGGTTCCACCGGTGGCGAGGATTTTCCCGTCCGGGGAAAAGACCGCGCTGATCAGGGGGATCGAGGTCGGGCCGAACCACATTTCCACAGCCGCACCGGACGGCCGGTCGATGCGATACATATGCACGCCGATCGAGGAGGTGACTGCGACGTATCCGCCGTCCGGCGAGAGGGCTGTGTAGGTCAGGAATCCGTTTCCCAATCGCCCGACCGCCCCTTCCGGCAACGGAAGCGCCAGGTACGGGAAGGCTTCGGAGACGGGAGACGCGGTTGGGGTCTGATATTCCGTAGCGGTCGGCAGTTGGGTCGACGTTTCCGAAGGGCGCGGAGGGACTGTTTTTGTGGGCCGTGTTGCAGTCTGCAGGGCGGTTGCAGTGATGTCTTGCGGAGGTTCGGTCTGCGCCTGCTCCGTCACCGGTGCGCTGCAGGAGTCGAGGAAGATTAGTAGGACGATTCCGGCGATAGGAAGGTTTCCGTATTTCATACTTTTATCCTCTCCGTTTGCGATGGAACTCCGCTTGCCGGGATTTCTGTCCTCATTCGCTTAACACAGCCGCCAGATCCCACAGCAGGATTGTGCCGTCGAGGGAAGCTGATGCGATTGTTTTTCCATCGGGGGAGAACGCCACCCCGATCACGAGCGATGTGTGTCCCGGCAGGGTCGCATAGAGTTTGCCGCTGGATGGATCCCACAGGTAGACGTTCTTGGAATAGATATCCACGGAACCCGACGCGCCGATCGTCCCATCCGGCGAGAAGGCCGCATCGGTGCCGCCGTCGGGGCCGTTGCTGTAGGTGTTGTCGGAGGTGCTGTAAATTGCGACCATGGAGGAAAAGGAAACCACTGCCAGGTATTTCCCGTCGGGGCAGTAAACCAGCCGGAAGAGAGCATAAAAATCATCTCCCAGGGTTCCCTGGATATCTCCCGTCGTGGGATCCCGAAAAATGACATGCGTCGGGGAACCATCTGCGCTGTGAGCCAGGGTCTTCCCGTCCGGCGAGAAGGCCAACTCCGATGCACCGCCTTCGATTCCATCCACCCTCCAGCGCTTCGTCCCTGCGGCCGCATCCCACAGGATCAGGGATTGGTCGGCGCCGCCCGA
>CAZFPL010000126.1:0-2461 GCA_964521085.1 uncultured Anaerolineales bacterium
TCTACTCCCGTTGATACGCAGACTCAGATCCCAGCCGTGGAAATCACACCCGCTGAAACCACGATTTCCACAACCGCCGCGCCCGCGGGTTTGAACCCGTCAGGGCCGTATGCGGTTTTTGCGGGCGATCAGGGGATTTGGATTACCAATCCCGATGGCAGCTTCCCCACCCGTATCTCCGAGCAGGGAATCGGCCAAGGCGATCAGGACCTGCGGGATGCCATATCGCCCCGCGGCGACAGCATCGCCATTGCGGCGGCAGGCAAGACGGGTCTCGATCTGATCCTGATCGAAATCCCCGGAGGGCAGGCGAAAACCGTCTCCCGACTGCTCGACATCACACGCAACGAACTGGCTTTGAATTCCCTGACGCTCAAAGCATTTGCGTACTATGCCATCACGGATTACCCGAACCTGGCCTGGCAGCCCGGGAACGGCGACGTCCTCGCCTACGTCAGCGCGGAGAAGGGCCCAACGACGGATGTGTACACATACGACCGCGCTTGGGATAAATTCAGGCATCTGGAAGATGACCCCTCCCAGGCGATCAGCCCGATCTGGTCGCCGGACGGGGAGTACCTGCTCTTTTTCGGGATCAACTGGCTTCCCCCGTTCGGCCAGACCTACGTGACCTTTCAGCCGATGGAAGGTTTTTGGGCGGTGCGCGCCTCCGACGGCGAAGTGATTCCGCAACCCGCGCCCAAAGGAACATACCGGAATTTCATCGGCTGGCAGGACGATTCGCATTACCTGGTGTACGACAGTGACAGGGAGTGCGCCGCGCGCAACCTGAGAGCGGTGGATCTCTCAACCGGCGACGCGACGATGATTGCGGAATTCTGTTTTCACTCCAAACCCGCCTGGTCGCCCGAGAATAAGGCAATCCTGCTTTCCGTGGATTCCGACTGCGATTGCGAGATCGGGCCTGGCGTGTTGTTATTTCTTCCCGAGCAGCCGAATCCGGTCCGGCTGATGGAAGAACATGCTCTCGAATTATTCTGGCTGGAGGAGAGCGGCGTTTTCTACGCCTACCCGGAAGCGCTCTTCTCCTTGGATGGAGAAACGCGCTATGACCCCCCGGTCATCGGATCCTCTTATCATCCGGCGGTTTCCAAGAACGGCCATCAGGCCTGGGAAGTCATCGAAGACCACAGGTGCCGGGTGACGGTCAAAGTCCGCGGCGGGACATGGCTGAACATAATGGAAGGGAACGTAAGCCTGATGGTGTGGGATCCCGTGTCCGGCGACACACTGCTGATTGCCCTGGAAAACGGCGATCTATATTCCGCCACCGCGCCGGATTTCAAACCCAGGATGATGGGCAAGCTGGGTTGGAATACCGGCCAGGCGACGTGGATTCCCGCCCCCCGATAAACATCCCGAGGGTGGGCACGGGGATCATCATACCCGGCCATTTTGGAGACGCATGTCGGAATTGCCCGTCGTTCCTTCCCAAACCGGGCTTAAAACAGGCTGATCGGACCGACTGCAGGTACTTCCCTGAAAACCTGCCTATCTATAACCCTCTCCGGTTGGCTTGCGTTGCTCGCAAAAATCCGACATTATGCTAAAATCTACCGGTATGTTCGCCCTCGGCAAGACCACCCCACCCTACTCTCAGACTGGCGGATAAACAATCCATGCCCGAAGTCCTCGCCGTAAAAGACCTGGTGACAAAATTCTATACCGAAACGGAAACGGTACACGCCGTCAATGGCGTGAGTTTCCATGTGGATGAAAGTGAGACCCTCGGCATAGTCGGCGAGAGCGGCTGCGGAAAAAGCGTTTCCGTGCATTCCGTGCTGCGCCTCATCCCCATGCCACCGGGCAGGATCGAACAGGGCAACGCCATTTTCCACGGCCAAGACCTCCTGCGGATGGGGCCGGAGGAAATACGCAGGATCCGCGGATCGCAGATCGGGATGGTCTTTCAGGATCCGATGACGTCACTCAACCCGGTCATCAATATCGAGAAACAAGTAGCCGAACCGCTGTTGATTCACAAGAACATGTCGATCTCCGAAGCCCGCAACCGGGTGGTGGAACTTCTGACCGTCGTCGGCATTCCCAGCCCCGAAAAACGGCTGGCGGATTACCCGCATCAGTTTTCCGGCGGGATGCGGCAACGGGTGATGATCGCGATGGCGCTGGCCTGCAATCCGGACCTGCTAATCGCCGACGAGCCCACCACCGCCCTCGACGTGACCATCCAGGCGCAGTTCGTCGAACTGGTGAAGAAGCTGCGTGACGAATTTCAGATGGCGATCATTTGGATCACCCACGACCTTGGTGTGATCGCCGGGATCGCCCAGCGCGTGGCGGTGATGTACGCCGGGTTCATCGTCGAACACGCGAACGTAAAAGAACTCTACGCCAATCCCCAACACCCCTACACCCGCGGGTTATTAGGATCCCTGCCCAGGCTGGACGAAACGCGGGCGGTGCGGCTTGTCAACATCAA
>CAZFPL010000126.1:2561-6509 GCA_964521085.1 uncultured Anaerolineales bacterium
AAGGCCTTCCGCCGGACATGTGCCAGCCGCCGGTCGGCTGCCCCTTTGTGCCGCGCTGTCCGTACGCTTTCGACCGGTGCAAAGCGGAAAATCCGCCGCTCGAATCGGTCAACAACGGCCACACAGCGGCTTGCTGGTGGAACATCGATCTCGGGAAGCCGCGAGGATGAGCATGCCACCCACCGCAGCACACACCCCCTCCTCCGACGTCCTGCTGAAGGTTGAAAACCTCAAGATGCATTTCCCCGTCCTGCGGGGCGTGTTCCAGCGCCAAGTGGGAAAAATCAAAGCCGTGGACGGCGTCTCCTTCGATGTGATCCGCGGCGAAACGCTCGGCTTGGTGGGCGAAAGCGGCTGCGGAAAATCCACCGTCGGGCGGACCATCCTGCAGTTGTACCGGCCGACGGCCGGGTCCGTTTGGTTGGACGGCGATGACCTCTCCAAGATCCACGGGAAAGCCCTCCGCCAAAGGCGCCGGAAGATGCAAATGATCTTCCAGGATCCGTATGCTTCGCTCAACCCCCGGATGACGATCGGCGAAATCGTGGCCGAACCGCTGGAAGTGCATCAAACCTACAAGGGCAAAGAAAAATCCGACCGGGTCGCTTATCTATTGCAAGTAGTGGGGTTGAACCCGCTGTATGCCGGCCGCTATCCCCACGAATTTTCCGGCGGGCAGCGGCAGCGGGTGGGAATCGCCCGGGCTCTCGCGCTTGATCCCTCCTTCATCGTCTGCGACGAGCCGATCTCGGCCCTCGACGTATCGATCCAGGCGCAGGTGGTCAACCTGCTCGAGGACATTCAGAAGAAAATGGGCCTGACGTACCTGTTCATCGCCCACGACCTGAGCATGGTCCGCCACATTTCCAACCGCGTGGCGGTGATGTACCTGGGCAAACTCATGGAGTTGGCCGACCAGATCGAGGTATACATAGACCCGTTGCATCCGTACACCCAGGCCCTGCTGTCGGCCATTCCCATTCCGGATCCGGTGCTGGAGGAACAGCGCAAGCGGATCATCCTCACCGGCGACGTTCCCAGCCCGGCAAACCCGCCGGCGGGTTGCGTGTTCCACACCCGCTGCATGTACGCGGAAGCGATCTGCGGGGAAAAGGTCCCCGATTGGCGGGAAGCGCATGCCGGGCACTGGGTGGCGTGCCATTTTGCGGAACGATTCATAAAGAAGGGGTAAGCGCACCATGGGAGAAGAGATGAGGAATTCATCGCAGGGAGAGGAAGGACGCTTAAGAAAGGAGGTGGCCGAAGGTTATTTATTTTAGCATCTGCGTCCGAGCAATCTCGTTGTCTTTCCGTCAAATCCCAAAGGAGGAAAGAACATGCGCAAGCGAACCCTAGCGACCATAATTACGACTTTGACCGTCGCCTTGCTGGTTCTATCGGCGTGCGGCGCCAGAGGCGCGGATTTCGCCGCGGGATTTAAATCCAAGGATCCGACCACCTTCGTTATGCTGGAGATCTCGGGCGGCGTGATAACCCTCGATCCCGCGCTTGCCTACGACTCCGCCAGCGGCGAACCTCTCCAAAATATCTACGACACCCTTGTCTTCTACAATCGGGAAAAGAAAACCGAACTGGTCCCGATGCTGGCGACGGAAATCCCGACCTTGAAAAACGGCGGCATCTCGGCCGACGGCCTGACCGTCACCTTCAAGATCCGCAAGGGCGTGAAGTTCCACAGCGGCGAGGAAATGACGGTGGAAGATGTGGCCCACACCTTCCAGCGCGGCATCCTATCGGGCGGTTCAGCTTCTCCACAGTGGCTGTTTGTGGAACCGCTTTTCGGCAGCACCGCCAATAACGACATCACCGACCAGCTGGATCCCGACGGCGCGAAGGAACTGATCGACAACCGCGACGGCTTGAAGGCGGAAGATCCCGCGGCGCTGAAGGCGCTTTGCGAGACGGTGAAATCCAAGATCGTCGCCGACAGCGCGGCGGGCACCGTCACCTTCCATCTGGCTCAGCCCTGGGGCCCGTTCGTGATCACCTTCGCCAACATGTGGGGCGGCATCCAGCAAAAGGCCTGGGTAACCGCCAGCGGCGGCTGGGACGGAGACTGCGGAACCTGGCAGAACTGGTACTCCCCGACCCCCGACGAGGTGAACGCGAAGGCTCTCGGCAGCAAGGCAAACGGCACCGGCCCCTACAAGCTGAAGGAGTGGGGCGATACGGAATTTATCATGGAGGCCAATGAGAATTACTGGGTCGAAAAACCGCTCTGGAGCGGCGGCCCGACCGGTGCTCCCAAAATCAAGACCGTCATCCTCAAGTGGATCGAGGAGTTCAGCACCCGCTATGCGGCCTTCCAGGCCGGGGATGGGGACAGCGTACAGGCCGGCTCTGCGGAGAACTGGCCGGTTCTGGACGAGCAGGTGGGCGCCACCTGCGATAAAAATGGCGTCTGCAAGATCGACGACGCCGCCAAGCCGTTTGTTCGCTACATCAAGCAAGATTCCGCCAACCGGACTGACGCCCTATTCAACTACAAAATCAACACCGAAGGCGGCAACGACTTCATCGGCTCCGGCAAGCTCGACGGCAACGGCATCCCGCCCGACTTCTTCTCCGATGTCCACGTGCGCCGCGCCTTCGCCTACTGCTTCGACTGGGATATCTTCATCCGCGACGTGCAGCAGAACGAGGGCACGCAGGCCAACAACGTGATGCTGATCGGCGAAATCGGCGATGAACCGAAGGGAGCCCACTACTCCTACGATCCGGCCAAATGCGAGGAGGAGTTCAAAGCCTCCACCTGGAAATCCGAGGACGGCCGGAGCCTGTGGGACGTCGGCTTCCGCCTGACGGTCGGCTACAACGCCGGCAACCAGGAACGCCAATCTGTCGCCCAGATCTTCCGCGACAACATCAGCGCGGTGAATCCGCTGTTCAAGTTGGAATCGCAGAGTCTGGAATGGCCGAACTACATCGAAGCCCAACGGAACAGGAAGCTGCCGTTCTATATCGTCGGCTGGATCGAAGACATCCCCGATCCGCACAACTGGACCTTCACCTACACGTTGGGTTATGTCGGTAGCAGGCAAAACCTGCCAAAGGAACTGAAGGACCAGTTCCGGCCGCTGGTGGAGAAAGGCGCGACGGAAATCGATCCGGCGAAGCGGGCCGCCATCTACAAGGAATTCAACAAGCTGTATTTCGAAAACATGCCCGCCATCCTGCTTGCCCAGGCGGGGGCGCGCCGTTACTTCCAGCGCTGGGTGAACGGTTACTACACCAACGCGTTGTATTCCTGGTTCTATTACTACCCGTTGTCGAAGAGCTAACCGTTCGGACAAGCGGGAAATTCCTACCGCTGGGATAAACGTTCCCCTCCCGTCTCCGGACGGGAGGGGAACGTCACACCGGAAAGAGTAAAAACAAAGGATCTTCTTGTGATCAATTACATCATCCGCCGTCTGATGATCATGCCAATCACCCTGTTCGGGATGACGATCCTGATCTTCCTCATGCTGTGGGTCCTGGGCCCGTCGGCGCGGTCCGCGCTCTATGTCGCCGACATTCCGAAAAACGAAGCGGTCATGAACGGAATCATTAAAAAGTACGGGTTGGACGATCCGATCTACGTTCAATATTGGAACTGGCTGGTCGGAAGGCCGGATCCCGACCATGAGGGGCAAATTATTGGCGGCATCCTGCGCGGCGATTTCGGTTTCTCGCGGTCCTTCAGCCGCCCTGTCGTGGTATTGCTTAAATCCCGATTCCCAGCCACGCTGGAGCTGACCCTGTATGCATTTATTCCCATCATTTTCGTGGGTGTGTGGCTCGGCGTTCAGGCGGCGGTGCGCCACAATCAATGGATCGATCAGATCGCGCGTTTGTTCAGCATCGTCGGATATTCTTTTCCCGTATTCGTACTGGGCATTCTGCTGATGATGATCTTCTATGCCCAACTCCGATGGTTCCCGGTCG
>CAZFPL010000127.1:0-6095 GCA_964521085.1 uncultured Anaerolineales bacterium
GGCGATCGCCCTTGCGGTTCCCACGCCGCCGAAACCGGGGTTTTCGGTCATCAAAAACTTGGGGTCGTTGACATCCGCCCTGGTCATGCTTTGCATAAAGGTTCTGGAAGTATGAGTCCACGGTTTCATAATCGCCGAAAGGAACCGCCTCATTCGCGGATCCACGGAGAAAAGTCCCTTGAAGATGTTCGGCATATGCATGTAGGCATTATGGACCAGCTTGGTTTTATCCTGGATGCCGATCGCAAAATCAATCCCAAGCGGGATCGCAATTTCTTCCTTAAAATACCTGCCCAGGGTTCTCCGGGAGGGATCCACGCGCCTCAGGATTTCACTTTCGATCCATCCTATGGAATACGCATGGTAGCCATGCCGTCTCCCGGGTTCCCAGAGAGGCTGTTGCCCGGCGATCCTGTTTCCGAGAATGTCCGGGGAATTGAGATCCTCCAACGAAACCGGTTTGTCAAGGTACGGCAAACCGGCCTGGTGGGATAGAACCTGCCGAACCGTGGTTTTTTCCTTCCCGTTCGCCGCGAATTCAGGCCAGTAGCGGCTGACCCTTTCGTCAAAAGCCAATAACCCCCGCGAGTGGGCGAAGGCAATTGCCATCGAAGCCAGGCCCTTAGTAACGGAAAACACCAGAACCGTTGTATCCTCCCGCCAGGCTTCCCCGGTTTTCCGGTTGGCATACCCGCCCCAAAGATCAACAACTTTTTTTTACCCCGTAGGTAGACCGAACAAGCCGCGCCGATTTCCTGCCGATTGGAAAAATTTTCGGCAAAAGCGCTTTTTACTTTTTCAAATCCGGGATCTACGGTTCCGTTTATGAATTGCATTTTTCGTCCTTTTCATAATAGGTTGTTCCCGCCGCGTCAACATATACGCGAAATACGATGTATTCACCTTTTCGTCCCTGTCTGTATTGTGGCCAACGATCGGGGCGAGCCGCTAATTTTATGCCTTCGATTGTGTCCTCCATTCAATCGGCGGCGCGAAGATATGAAAACCGGCGCAGGAATTCTTCCTTTCGGTTACGTCAAATAATGGATTATCGAATAATCGTAATATAGCCATTTCCATTGGATGGCGTAAATGGGGAGGTCCTGGGCATAATGGAGAAAAACACCGATCATTAAAATTCTCATTGACCAGGCAATGGAGAATTTCCATCGCGATGCATAATCCTCCATCTTTGGAAACAGCCAGGTTTTCCATCCCTTCTTGATTGTATGATAACCGACGGCTATGTTGATCCCAATTACCAATACTGCCAATTCAATCGTATGAAAGGCATGCATTATTACGCCGCCATCCGCCGGATGTTCGCGAAATCCCCGGCTGTTGAAAATGAAATGATCCGTATCGACGGTAAAACAGACAAGGATGACCAAAAGAGTTTTCACTAAACCCAATTTTTTCCAAAATATGGCGACATAAATAAACCCAACGATACAAGCCGAAATGTAGGAAATAATCTCCTGTGGAGTTAAGGAATCCATTGTGATCACCTTTTTGAATTAGACCCCCTTGGAACCGATAAGTTTCAGTAATAGTGCGCTCAACTTCCTACGGGCTTCGCCGCGCATTCCGCCTGAAAAAAGCCGCTTTGTCAATCGCAACCAAGCCGATTCCCTGCAAGGCGGCCTATGCCGGCTGCTGATACCAGTAGGCCACAGAGGAAAAGTTCGCCTCCACTTCATCGAACTCGCCGTGATGGACTGTGACGCAGATCGATTTCCGGAATGGAATACCCTCGGGGTGGAAGCGGTATTGGCTGAGCCGCTGTTGTTTTTGCCCCGCCAGCAGCGTCATGCCCACCAGGCCAAAATGGCTCAAGGTCTTAACCGTCAGGCCGTGATAGGGGGCGCAAAACTCCGTCCGGTCGCGTCGGCTGGTTTTCATGTAATACCATGCGCCCTGATAATAATCCTCCAATCCGGTATATTCCAAACTTTGCTCGGCCTCGCCATCCACCCAGATTTTGGTATTGCCTTCCAGAAAGTAGAACCCGGCCCGTTTATCCGCCCCCTCCGTGTTAAGCACCACGCCCACATAATGTCCCGGGCGTTCCGCTTCTCCCATCGCAGCGGAATCCAGGATCAGGTAGGGCCGGCCTTTCTGAGTGGGAGCTTCCTCCCGGTACGCGGCGTGGAAATAGGCCTGATGTTCGAGCGGTTCGGCGTTCGGATACTGCAGATACGTCACCGCGCCGTAAAAAGCGGGCACCCACAGCTTCTCGTTCTTGTTCACCATCAGCACCCGCGCCTTTTTCCGGAAGGGCATGTGGAATTGGCAGACGTACCCGCCGGCGGTCATCATCAGGTAGCGGGACATGTAATGGCGGTACTCGCCGAAACCTACGCCGAAAAAATCACCCATCGGGGCATTCACCGCAGGCGCGGCGGAGTCATCGAAATAGATTTGCACCCACACATTCTTGAGCAGGTCCCGGAACTTATCAAACGGGGCGATATGCCGGATCGAATCCCAATTGCGCAGAACTGCCGGCAGGCTGATTTTTTCTTCGAACACGTTGAAATCGAGGGTGGGCGTGGCGGTGCACCAGAAGTTGATGATCTTGCCCGGGCCTTCCATTTCGGCGAACGCCCAGCGTCCCCGCGGCGGAATGGAGACGCTGTCCCGGTGCATGGTGCCGGCGAACTCCTTCCAGGTGGGGACGAGCGATCCGATCGGACGGTCATGCCCGTGGGTGGTTACCTGCGCCACCCGGTAATCCTTCAGGTACGGCAAGCCGTGCCGGTCATCGTCGGTGTGCCATTTTTCGCTTCTTTCGGGTGACATGATTACTCCTTTTATAACGCGACGCGTCCAGTGTCAGCTTCCGCGTCTTTGCTTCCATTATATTCAATCCCAGTTCCGGTGGTCTCGATACGGCAGCAACGATCACGCGGCCTACTCGACCGGCTTTTATCCCGCATACCACGAAGTACCCGCACGCCCAGCATAACTAATAATATTCCAATAAGAAGACAACTAACTATTATCAGCGCTGCTTTGTTTTCCAACTCGAAAATCAATTCATTCGCCATTCGCTTGTTGAGTTTCTTGGTACCTGATTCCCCAAGCATCCGAGATAAGCCTTGAAAGCGCACCACCTGCCCTTCCGTGGGTGGCTGTATCTCCATCATCTGTTCGAGGTTCTGGTAAGCCACCCGGCATGCGGTCCGGGGCGTCAATAGATCCAGCAATTCATAGATCGCCTGCGCGGCATGTTCGTATCCCACCCCATAGCCCCCATCGGTGCTGACAAGAAAGTGGTCCGGATATTTTTCGATGAGCGGCACAAAGTCAGCCAGTGTGTTGGAACTATCCGGATTATAGGCGGTAAAACCGGCAAAGAAATCGATCGTGAGGTTGGGATACCGGCTCACCAGGTTCTCGATATTCTCCGGTGAATTGTATGCGTTGGCATGCGCGAAGACGAACAGAGTATGCGGATGCTCAGCCATCGCCTGCTCCAGCATTTGGATCGGGTATCCGCGGGGCGGGTCGATATGCAACAGCACCGGAACCTGGTAGGCGGCGGCGAGCTCATAGATCGCGGGCAAATGGCCGTCGTTGGGATGCTTGGCTTTCCATGCCAATCCCAAAGCGGCGGGTGAGCTGGTGGAAGCCCCTACAATTTCTCCAATTCCCATATACCCCTGCTCCAGATTCCCGCGGGTGATCGTCAAGCTTTGCGCTTCGAAGATGGGAATGCCGGCAAAAAAGGGATACACCCGGTCGGGATGAAACCGATACGCCCACCACGTCAGCAGATCGGTCAGCCTTGCCCTGGGTTCCGAGATAGCCCAGAATAAATCCGTCCGGTCAATGTTGTATTTGTTCCAGGAGCCGGGGATAAGTATTGCGGTTCCATGGTAATGAGCGTCCATCACAGTGAGCGATTTATACTTCTCGTAGAGCTGCATCTCCGCATCCGGCGACTGCCGCAGCGCTTCCACCTTTGCCGGACGCGTTGGATCGCTTTGATATGCCGCGTATGGGACAACTTGAATGCCGCGGGGCGTGGCAGCGAATTCAGGTTGAATCGCAGAACATCCGGTTAAAAAGATGGCAGCCAAAAACCAGAATGGCATATGGCGGGATGAAGATTGATACATTTAGTGCCCTATTTGGATTCCGTTAATTCAAATACCTGCGCCTGAGTGAGGGTTATCAAATCCTCTATTTACCAGGATCCTTCTCCAAACTCTCGATGTCTATGTTTTTCCTTTTGCTTTATTGTTTTTATTTTGGTTATAATTTTTTACTTCGGTTGTAAAATACATAATCAGGATTACGATGACAATACTTAATTGTTCATATTCATTTGTATGTATTAGGATAAGCCCATACAGAATCGCCGATTGGTATAACGGCTCGGAAATTTCTTTAAGATCGGCAGGTTTTATATTATAGGTGCTTAAATTCATACTATAAGCTATATAAACACGATTTCCATACGTCCAAATAAGAGTAGTAGATCCGAAATAATGCTTGCTGCTGGGGTCATACGCCATATCTTTTCCACTTTCACATGCCAATAAATTATGGAAATTAATGATTTCATTGCATCTGCTTTGAAAATATTCCTTTGCCTTCCAGGAGGATGGAAATACACGAATAACAGCTTCTTCAAACCCACCCGCGGCAGACAATTGATAGGAAGTTATTTTTCCCTCGTCCTCGACTTCAATTCCGCATAAAAAACCATTAAGTGCCGAAGTTATTCGAAGCGCAGCGACTTCCCTTGCATTCCTATTCTCATCTGTATCGGGATCTAATTTTTTCGAGCAATAATCAATGATATCTCCGTTTTTTGATGTAAAGGGATTACAAGCCGGAATAAAAGAAAGTATTACCAGGCAGAAGAAAAGTTTTGGGATTATTTTTATCGCATATTCCCCTACTTACGTTGTCAATAGTGCTTAATAACCCCTTAGCTCATCCTCTTACGCGGGTGGAATAATGCCGGTCATTTTACATGAGAATCTTTTTTTACTCTAGTCCATCCTTCCGGGTATAAATCACCCGGTGACTGGCTTACGGCTGAACCGTATCTTTAGGTTTCGTAAAATCAAACACCTGCGCCTGAGTGAGCGTTATTAAATCTTGAGGACTGATCCAGAGGGTAGGGTTCAGCACTCCGGTTCCGCCGCAGTATTGCCACGAGCCTGCCACCGGCCTGTCGGCCTGCCCCCCGCTACGCATTCATGTCGCCATCAAAAACCGACGGCAACATGCTCCCCCGCTCGTGAAACCTTCGCATCGGAATCCCCGCTACGCAACCATCACCGCTCAAAGGTCAAAACTGAGCGGTGATGCTCCGCGGGTGCAGATTCACCGATGCTCATCACTCCCCCGCTGCGCAATCATCCTTGCTCATGGAACAAAACCGAGCAGGGATGCTCCCCCCACTCGCGAAAGTTTCGCATCGGAAGATTACCGATGCTCATCGCTCGGGGGGCGGGCGCGAGGGCAGGCGGGGGGCAGGCCCACGCTCCGCAGACATCACCACTCAAAGAGCAGAACCGAGTGGTGATGCTCCCCCCACTCGCGAAAGCTTCGCATCGGAAGATTACCGATGCTCATCGCTCGGGGGGCGGGCGCGAGGGCAGGCGGGGGGCAGGCCCGCGGAGCGAGGAAAGCAGATTAATTCTCCTGCGCGGCGAGATCCCACAGGTCGATGGTCCCATCATCCAGGACCGAGATGAGCGTGCGGCTATCCGCCGTAAAAAGCAGTCTGATGGCCGGCGCGGTCAGATCTGAAAGCCAACGGCTCTGTTCCGAGGATATGACAAAACCCAGTTCGTCCGAGCGCGCAAAATCCTTCAGATAGATAAAATCCTTTCCGCCGACGGCCAGCGTGCCGGAATCCGGCGCGAACGCCACACTGTATACGAACGGCCCTTCATCCCAAAACATGGCGATGGCGTCGTCGGCCAGTTCCCACAAGGTCAGGAATCCATAGGCATAGGGTTCCAGCAGGTTGCACGCGTCGATAAGCCATTTACCATCGGACGAAAACGCCAGTTCCATATGCGTCAATCCCCGACAGCCGCTGTAAAGTTCGCGCAGTTCATCGGTGGGCG
>CAZFPL010000128.1:0-6056 GCA_964521085.1 uncultured Anaerolineales bacterium
GCGGGCATCCGGGGATTTTCAAACGGCCATTGCCAGTATATTCATGAGTACCTTTTGGATTCCCGCTTAAACCACGCGGGAATGACGAACAAACCTTCCGTGAAATCCGCTTTTCTCGGTGTAATCCGTATACAAGATTTCCGGACTCAGAAAAAACCGGTTCTCTATTCCGCCTCGTTTTTCTCTTCCGGCGGGAGCGGGGTTGCCAGCACCTTGTCCACCCGGCGGCCGTCCATGTCCATCACTTCGAAACGAAAGCCGCCCCATTCGAAATGGTCCCCGGCGTGCGGCACTTCGCCCAGGCGGACCATCACGAATCCGCCGACGGTCTGGAATGCCCCTTCTTCTTCGTCGGGCAGATGGTCCAGTTCCAATTTATCCTTCATCTCATCGATGCTGAGCGCGCCGCCCATCAACCAGGTGCCGTCCTCGCGGAGCGTCACTTCCGGTTCGCCCGGCTCGCCCTTGGCGGGTAAATCCCCGACGATCGCCTCGAGGATATCCGTGCTGGTGATGATGCCGGCGATGCTGCCGAATTCATCGGTGACCATCGCATAGTGCTCGCCCGTTTCCTTGAATTGCTCCAGCGCCTGAAGGGCTTCCGCACTTTCCGGAATGAAGAGCGGCGTGCGGAGCAGTTTGCGCAGGTCCGCCGGATCGCAGGAAAAGCCCTGGGCCAGAAGGTCCTTGGTGTGCAGGATCCCGAGCACGTTGTCCAATTCGCCTTGCGCTACGGGGAAGCGCGTCCGGTGGCTGTTGATGATCTGGTCATGCAGAACGCTCGGCGGTTCATCCAGATCGATCCAGTCGATATCCGGGCGCGGGGTCATCAGCGCGCCCACCTTCTGCCCTCCCATCCGGAACACGCCTTCCACCATCTCCTGTTCGGCTTCTTCGAAGACGCCCGCCTGCGTGCCCTGCTCGATCAGGACCTTGATTTCATCCTCGGTGACGGGCGGTTCGTCACTTGGGCGGATGCCTAGCAGGCGAACGATGAAGTTGGAGGACCCGGCCAGGATGCGCACCAGTGGAGAAGCCAGGTTCGAGAGCGTGCGCATGGGTCCGGCAAGCACGATCGCCAGGCGCTCGGAAGAATGCAATGCCAGCTGCTTGGGAACCAATTCGCCGAACACCAGGGTTAGAAACGTAAGCGTCAGCACGACCAGCGTAAAGGAGATCACATCGGCGTAAGGGGCCAACGGGGGCAAGGTCGAAATCCATGCCGCAAGATGGCGGGCGAGCGTCGCTCCGCCGATGGCACCGGCGAGCGTCCCGATCAGGGTGATGCCGATCTGGATCGTGGCGAGAAAACGGTCCGGGTGTTCGGCCAATTCCAGGGCGGTTCGCGCGCGCTCGTTACCGTCTTCCGCCAGCGGCTGCAAACGGGATTTACGGGCTGACACCACGGCGAATTCGGACATGGCGAATAAGCCGTTGAGCAATATTAGAACCAGGAGGAGGATGATCTCCAGGGCGATCCCTTCCATGGAGGAAATTCTAGCATAAGCGGGGATTTCCAATATGCCCGGGGAAGGCTGTCCGGGAAAAGTGGGGCGACCGGGTTAAACCGAAGCGGCTGGAACGGTGAAATGGAAGGTGGAGCCTTTGTGAAGTTCGCTTTCGAACCAGATTTTACCGCCGTGCATTTCCACCAGGTTGCGCGTGATGTGCAGGCCGAGCCCGGTGCCCGGCAGATCGCGCACCGTTCCATCTTCCGACCGGAAAAATTTCTGGAAGATGCTTTTCTGTTCCTGCAGGGAGATCCCCAGGCCGCTGTCTTGGATGAGAAAGTGGACGACTTCCGGGGGACCGGCGGGATCCCAGTGGTTGGTGGAGCGTTCGGCGGTGATCCGCAGCGAACCGCCGTGGGGAGTGTATTTGTGCGCGTTGCTGACCAGGTTGGTGAGGATTTGTATCAACCGCCCGCGATCCACCCAGGCCGGCGGCAGGTCGGCCGGGATTTCCAGCGCCAGCTTCTGTTCCTTGCCCTCGATTTGGGAACGCAGTGCCTCCACCACTTCCTCCAGGGCCGGCGTGAGGGCCACGGAGGTGAATTCCAATTTCAACCTGCCGGATTCAATGCGGGAGACGTCGTTCAAGTCGGAGACCAGTGCGGCCATCCGGTCGACGTTGAGGCGGATCGTGGCGAGGAAGTTCGCCTGCGGCTGGCTGACCGGTCCGACGGCGCCTTGCGCCACCAGGTCGGTGTACCCGCGGATCGAGGTCATCGGCGTTTTCAGCTCGTGCGCGACGAAGGAGATAAACTCGCTTTTGGCCTGATTGGCGCTGCGCACTTCGGCGTAGAGTTGGGCGTTCGAGATCGCGATCGCCGCGTGGGATGCCAATTGCTCGAGGAACTCCACCTGGGCGGGAGGAAAGGCATCCTCGGATTTGGATTCCAGAACCAGCACTCCCAGGTTTTGCGTGTTCCGTCGGATCGGCAGGAACAGGGACGATCGGCCGGAGGCAAGCAGGCCGGAAGCGACGGATCCTTGAACCCGGTGGAGAAATGCTTTTCCGGATTGAATGGATTCTGAAAAACCGGCCGACTCGCCCGGCAGCCGGGTCCCCTTCTCCGGTCCCGATCCCTCCGGGTATCCGCTGATGGCCGCGACCTCGAAGGAATCTTCCGCGCAGATGGCCGCCAGGCCGGCCGCGGCTTCCGCGTACCGGATCGCCCAGTCCAGGGTGACGGCCATCGCTCCGGCGGGGTCCGGGGCGCTGTTCAATTCCTGATCCAGATGCTGCAGCGAAGTCAGTTCTTCCGCCAGGGCGGTCGCCGCACCATCGACCGAAGCCCCCGGACGGGATGTTTCCAGCGCGGCGACGGATAGGGCGGCGAACTCGTTAAGCAACAATGCCTCCCCCTCCGACGGCGGCGAGCATCGCAGCGGATTCCAGAACACGATCCATCCGCAGATTCTTTCTTTCCGCCGCAGGGGCAGGGAGACGGCGCAGAGAAATTCCGAACCGCTTTTCCGGGTTGCGGCGCGGAACGGATCTTCCCCGGGCAGCCGGTTGATAAACGTCGGCCGATCGCCCGCGGCGGGCTTCGCGAAGGGATGATCCAATCCGACCGGCGGAAGAAGGCCGGTCATGTCCGAACCGCCGGATTGCCGTTCCACGCTCCAGGATCCGGAAGGATTCGGGAGAAGCAGAAACGCGGATTGGCACGCCAGAAGATCGCGCGCGCCGGAAAGAATCGCATCGGGAAGATTATCCTGCTCCGCGGTGCCGATGATCCGGCGGGAACCTCGCACGAGGCTGGCCAGGAGCGCTGCCCGGCGACTCGATTCCCTTTCCAACCGGGCTTTGGCGATCGCCGGGCCAGCGATCGCGGCGATCGATTCCAGGAGCGACTGCTCGCTTTCCGCAAAGGGGGTGTCGCGCAGGAGCAGCATCGCGCCGGTGACGGATGCCCCCGCCGGCAGTGGAAACCCGGCCCAGGCCGAGGTGGATTCCCGTCCGGGAAGATTGCGGGTCCTGCAGGCTTCGGAATAATCCCCGGTGACGAGCGGTCGTCCGGTGCGCAGGACTTCACCGGCCAAGTCTTCTTCCCCGGGAAAAAGAGAGCCTTCCCGGTCGGCGCGCCGGGCGCCGTTTTCGGAATAGAACGCATATGCCATGGCGGTGGTGTTTTCTTCCACCAGTGCGATGCGGAAGGAAACTGCCGGGATACGGCGAAGAGTCTGGGAGGATATCAATTCCAGCAGCACGTCGAGATCGGATGTCGAATGCAGGATCTGCGAAAAGCGCAGGAGCAGGTCCCGCGAATCGAGTGAACCCACGGCTTCCTGCCGGGGTTTTTTTTCGTGGAAGGATTGAAGAGCGGACGGGATGGAGGGCTCGGATTCAAGAATATCGGATTGTTCCTCTTTAGAAGAAGGGGGAACGTCGCTCTCCGGCGGATTTTCCAATTTCCGTCGAAGCCAAATTTTTGCTGGAAGGAGGATCAATGCGGAAAGGAGCAGGAAACCGGCCGGAAGAAGGGGATGAGTGAAGGGGAACCCTGCATAAAGGAGCAGGGAACAACCGACGGCCAGCAGGATATACCCGACCTCCAGGAGGAACGAATACCAACCGGAAATCGGACGGCGGTGAGGGTCGAGAGGACGGTCTCCCGCGGGATTCATCGGTAGTGTATTTTACCGTGCCGGCAAAACCAGCACCTGTCCGGGGTATATGGTGTACGGCCAGGATATGCCGTTGGCGGTCGCGATGTCCGGCCAGGATAATCCATACCCCCGGGCAATGCTCGCGAGGGTATCACCCGGCTGCACGGTATAGGTGGAGGGAACCGGATTGGATGTGTTTGCGGCCGGGGTGTTTTCCGGCCGGGCGGGAGCGGGAGAACCGCTCCCGGGGATGAGCAATTGCTGGCCGGGGTATATGGTGAAGGGGTCGTACAGGTTGTTGACAGCGGCCAGGTCGACCCACGAGACTCCGAACCGGTCGGCGATTTTTCGGATCGTGTCCCCCGCCTGGACGGTATAGTAGACGGCTTGGCCGGACGTCGCCGCGCTGGACGAAGAAAGCAGAGGTTCGAGGTTCAATCCGCTTCCGGTGACGGCAATGTTCCCGAGTACGGCCCAGGAATTCAGGAACGGATCCCGGCTCACACGCTGCGCCCATCCGGTATATGCATCCACGACGGTAAAGGAGGTCGAGTCGTATGCGATGACGATCCCGGTATGTTCGAAGGCTGCGGCTCGGAAGACGGTTCCATCGGAGGATGTCAGATCGTACGCAGCCGTCACCCGGAAGGCGTAGATGTACCAGACGATGACCGGTCGTCCCGATGCGATTTCCGCCCGCAGTTCGTATTCGGTGAGATTCCGGCGGGCGGCGGCCGGGAGACCGTACGCTTCCTTCAAGAGCGTTGCCACCGGGCCGGCATACACTCCATATCCGCGCGGGGGAAGGTTGCCCGGAGTATCGTACACATTGCCCACGAATCCCGTCTCCGGGTTGTCGGTTTTGGGGAGTTGGTTGAAGAAGGTGAGTTCGTCCACGTACACGCCCCAGTGGGCCGCCCAATCCGCTGCCGATCGCGATTCGCAATCCAGCGACAGGGATTGCGGATGACCGACTATCCCCGCAATCGCCGCTGCGGCGGGAAGGTCATAGGCGCGGACCGGCAGGGGGAGGAGCACCACCGCCGTCAGCGCCGCGCACAGGAGCGATCGGTTTGACATGTCCGTATTCTAAGCCTATTCCATTTCCGAGTATCAGAGGACGACTTTCCCACCGCTTTTTTTAGGAAAGTTTTATTAAGAAAGCCGTGGCGTGATAAGGTAGACGGCACAAGTACCCGATAATTGCCCGGAAAATCGAGTGCGGGTGGAGATTTTATGCTGAAAAATATAATGTCCATCGGATAAATCCTGGCGATGAAATTCCTTATTAATCAGGTGAAATAAACGCCTTTGATACAATATTCTCCGGACTGCGGCTGCTTTCGCGCGGTCCTTCGACTACGGAGGTTGATGAAGCTGATTCTCGCGTCCGAATCCCCGCGCCGGCGGGAGCTTCTGCGGCAGTGCGGCATCGATTGCGATGTGATGGCTGTTCCCATCGTCGAAGAAATCCGCGCGGGTGAGACTCCGGAGGAGATGGCGCTCCGGCTGGCCCGCGAAAAAGCCCGCTCGGCATCACAGCAATTCGCCGGACGCGAGGTGTGGATCCTGGCGGCCGATACCGTAGTGGCCGATGGGCCGCACGGAATGGGGAAACCGCGCGATCGCAGGCAGGCGGAAGAATTTCTATTGCGATTGCGCGCCCGGGAGCACCGGGTGATCACCGGCGTGTGCCTTCTGCGCCTGCCGTCCGGAGAAGAAAGGACCGAGGTCGCCGTCACCGCTGTTCGGATGCGGAATTACTCTTCTTCGGAAATTTCAGACTATCTGGAAAGCGGCGATGCGCTGGACAAAGCCGGAGCGTATGCCATCCAGCATCCCGTCTTCCAACCGGTCGAATCCATCGGCGGGTGTTACACTAATGTCGTCGGCCTTCCCCTCTGCCGCGTGTACCGGCTCTTGGAATGCGCGGGAGAGAAG
>CAZFPL010000129.1:0-5978 GCA_964521085.1 uncultured Anaerolineales bacterium
AGCACCCGCCAGCGCTCGACCTTCGCGGGATCGCATCCGGCGGCATGGCCGGCCAGGTATGCCATATAACCGGGCAGAATCGGCAGCACGCACGGCGAGAGAAAGGAGACAACTCCGGCCAGCCAAATCCATCCGAGAGAAAATTCCGCAACGTCCATCTACGGATCCGCGCTACCCGATGACCTTGACCCTGGTCCCGCCCGGCATGCCGATTTCCCTGTCGCCCAGCGGATACTCCACGGCGGGAGCAGTCCAGCGGAAGAGCCATTTGGCGTCTTCGGGGCGGGCGTTCACGCATCCGTGGGATTTGGGGATACCGAAATCGTTGTGCCAGTAGGTGGAATGCACCGCTTCCCCGTTCCCTGAAAACAGGCAGGTCCAGCCCACTCCCACCAGGTCGAATCCGGATTCGCTGTCGCCGCCTCCCATGCGCATTCCGATCCGCTTGCGCCAGATCGGATGCTCGCCGACCGGAGTCGACCAATTCCCGGTCTCCTGGTTCTTCCCTCCCGAGGAGATCACCGCGTAATACACTTCCTTGCCGTTTTCCAGCGCCGAGAGGGTTTGCACGTTACGGTCCAATTTGACGACGATTAATTTATCGTCAACGGAAGGAGAAATCGGAGCAAGCTCGTCGGCGGTGATCGCCCGCAACCCCTCGGCGCGCGCGTACATCGGCGCCTCGAGTTCATCCAGGAAATACCACACCTGGCCTTTATCGTCCGTGACGGTTTTGGTCGCCGGGTAGATCGATGCGTAATACAAGGTTGTGGGGCGGTCGCCCGGTTGAAGTAAAAAATTCGGTGCGGTGCTCCTCGGCGCGATCCGCCCCTGAATCCAGGGGACGGTCACCTCCACCCACACTTTGCCGTCAGGGATCGAAGCAAGCGGGGTTTGGATCTGAAAGTCCATCGGGAACACATATGGAGCCCACAGGTACCCTTCGGGGGTTTCGAACCAGCGGTGGTTATGCGGATCCATGGCCGGACCGCGGCCGATGACCTCGCGCACGATCTCGACGACCGCATCCTGATATTTCTTTCCCACTTCGGCGGATTCGGCGTCCGGACGCGAGCGCAGCGGCAGGGTCGCCAGCACGCGCCCCAGGCGGGTGCCGGCCGGATATTTTTCCTTCCAAAGGTCGATGGGATCCTCCCCGGTTTGCTTCCACAGGCCGAGGAATGCCTTCGACCAAAGCGGTGAACCCGCGCCGAGCGCGGCTAATTGGAGAAATTTTCTTCGCGAGAGCGACATTTCAGACTCCGGCGGAAAGCATAACGTCAAGCTGGATTTTAGACAAGGGCGGTGGGAATTGGCCCTCCCCCCTTGCATCCACCCATTTTATAAACGAAAATGAGGTGATCGAGGGGGGAAGGAGGAATTTATGCTTTCCTATCGCAAAGAACTCTGGTTCAACGTTCCCGGCCGCCGCGCTTTCCTTAACATCACCCCGCAGGTAGAGCAGGCGCTCGCCGAAAGTAAGATCCGCGAGGGTCTGGCGCTCGTGAATGCGATGCACATCACCGCATCCGTGTTTATCAACGACGATGAATCCGGGCTGCATTCGGATTACGAGGATTGGCTTGAGAAACTCGCGCCGCATGAACCGCTTTCGCACTACCTGCACAACCGCACCGGCGAGGATAACGGCGACGCGCACCTCAAGCGCCAGGTGATGGGGCGCGAGGTGGTGGTGGCGGTCAGCGGCGGTAAACTTGACTTCGGGCCTTGGGAGCAGATCTTCTACGGTGAGTTTGACGGCGGAAGGCGGAAACGGGTATTGGTGAAAATCATCGGTGATTAGCGGTGTCAAAAAGTGGGAATCCACACATTGCAATATAATCGTGCTGGTCCATTAAAAAGTGGACCCAGGAGGTGCTATGCGATCCTTCCCAGGGAACCATGCCCTCGTTCGATCGGCCGGTATCGGTATATTGCTTGTTGGTCTACTCATCCTCCCATTCACACGGGCTATCGCGCTACCCCCGGAGTCATTCAAACCAACGCCGGTGCCCGCATCTTCGCTCTATGAAATCCATTTTCATCCAACCTATACAAAAACCCTGTGCGTCGGCCAAAAAACCACCCTCCTGGCGAAATACGGAGAATCCAACCCGGAGATGGCGCCGATTTCTGATGTAAGCAGACTCGTCATCGCATTCGATCACGGCTCCATCGAAGGATCTACCTCCCGTACGCCCGGGACCAATTCTGGAACGGAGCCGTTTGTCTTCAAGGCAACGTCGAGCGGGAGCGCAACCATCAAGGTGCAATTATTTACCGTCAATCCGCTCACCGGTAAAGAGAGCTTGGAAACTACATCGGCGCCTATTAAAATCAAGATTGTCAAAGATTGTTGGTATACCTGGACGATCCAAGGAGATATGAAGGTTCAAACGAAGGTCAGCTCAGACGTCCTGGAACTGGAGTGGATCATCTTCAGTCGGGGGGGATTGCGTCCTGTGGATCCCGAAAATCCTTTAGAATTCAAGACCCCAAATCCTACAATGATCGATCTGGATATTTACGAGAGGTATACCTCTGGCGAATGTGCCATTCTCGCTTTTTCGGGCGGCGGCTTTGGATTCGTCAACGCGACGGCTACGATAACCGACGACGGCACCATGCTGGATGTGAAGTTCGAACAACCCCAGCAGTTTGATTGGGACTTCATAGCCACCGGGTATTGCGGGGACAGTGATCCGCACACCTCGACCGCGGGCGGCACGCTTACCTTTACGGACGATCCCTGGATCGAAGTGAAATTCCCGGTGGAGGGAGGTTCGAGCAAGATCAAGTTGGATATGCTTGAGCGGGGGGTGAAAAATTTTGAGAATTCCGGAGGCTCGGGGTCTTATAAAGCGACCTTGACGGTGGAAAGGAGAATAACGGAATGAACGGCCGGTATTCATCGAAAAGGATTTCCTTTCCGGGGTTCCTTATCGCAATGGCGGGCGTGCTCCTTTCCTGTACGTTCAGTCTTCCATCGACGTCCTCGTCCGGCGGCACATCGGACCGATTGCTGCCCGAACCGGCCGCAGGACTTGCGAATTTGAGTATTTACCGCGCCTCACTTCGCCAGGATGTAACCGGAACACTGAATGGCAACCGGTTCGAGCGCCACACGAAGATCGAGCTGATCCGTTCACCCGCGGACGGCAATTATGATTTCAACCTTGCGCTACAGGGCAGCGACGTACCGTCCTTCTATTTACGAGTTATGGCGCTCGGATCGGCCTCCTATACATGGGATTCGCCGGATGGATTTTGCCACGGCGTATACGACGAGCAGACGGCGGAAAAGCTGATCGATCCGACCCTCATGCTTTATTCCATCACCAAGGCCACCAAGATCGGATCGGAGCCGATCAACGGGATTGCCAGTACGCATTACCGGTTCGATCAGAATTCGCTTCCCCTGGCGGACACCAAAACCGCGGCCAGCGGAGAGCTGTGGATCGCGGAGCAGGGAGGATATGTCACAAAATTCATCCTCGCAATCCAACCTCCTGCCGAACCCGGCCCCAACGGACTGCAAGCCGGCCAAAACTGGGCGTATGAGCTTAGCGGGGTGGATGAAGACGCATCCATTCGTTTGCCCGATGGATGCACAGAAGTCCTCACGGATGTTCCGGTCATGCCGGACGCACAGTTCCTGGTTCGAAACAACGGTTTTACATCCTTTCAAACAGCATCCAGCGCGGCGCAGGTGATGGATTTCTATGCCAAGAATCTGTCGACTCAAGGTTGGACGAATGACCAAGAACTTCCGACCGGAGAAGTTAACCTCCCATTTTCTGCATCGTTCACCAAGGGCGACAGGAACATCTCGCTGCATTTAACCGTGGGGGATCCATCAGGGGTGGAAGTAACCATCATGCTGATCAGCGGTACCGAACAGGCGCCAACTTCCAAACCGGGCGCTGAGCCGATCGCCACGCCGGAGCTGCAGCCAACCGTGGAAATCTCCGAAAGCGACCTGCCGGAGGACATCCCCTTGTATCCGGGCGCAACCGGGTTGACCAAACTCCAAGATCAAGTGGTTGAGTTCCAGACCGACGACACGCCGGAGCAGGTCGACCAATGGTATCAAGAGCAAATGCCGCTGCAGAACTGGTCCCCCCTGAGTAGCACCAATCAGCAAGGCACTATCATTCAAGTTTGGACGAAGGACAACCGCGTCGTGACGATTTCCATCATCCCCCAGGGGAAAAAGACACTCGTCATGATCACTTTTCCGAATCAGTAATCCGGTTGCATTCGGCGGTAGAAACAACCCGGCGATGAGGAGACTCATCGGGGAATAATAAATCGGTAATATATAGTAACAAGCCCGGCTTGCGCCGGGCTTGTTTTGTATTCCAGCGCGGGGCTGAAGCCCCGCGCTGGAGATGACTCCTGGTTTATTCTTCCCTAAGCAAATTCTCCGATCAGCCCGTCCCATTCTTCATCGGTCAATCCGATTTTATTTTTTACAAGCGGTTCGCCCTGCAGCGAAGGTTCATCTTCGGTGAAGGTTGGCTCGTCCGTCTCGTAGATTACTCCGATCGGCAACTTATCTTCGCGCAAGGCCTGCCGAATCGCCGCATCGCGGTCGGCCGAGTTGTGACCCTCGGTTTCCAGTTTGACCACCCGCGGGCGGAACCAATCATACGTATTGATCTTATTCCAGGTGACGCAGGGGGAAAACACATCCACCAGTGAAAAACCCTTGTGCGCTATCCCGCGCCGAATCACTTCGGCCAGATGGACCGGCTCGCCGGAAAAGCCGCGCCCGACGAAGGTCGCCCCGCCCACCACGGCCAGCGCCAGCGGATTGAGCGCGCATTCCGGATTGCCGGCCGGGGTGGATTTGGTTTTGTGGCCCTTGTCCGAGGTGGGCGACGCCTGCCCGGTCGTCAGGCCGTAAATCCGGTTGTCCATCACAATATAGGTCAAGTCGAGGTTGCGCCGCATGGCGTGCAGGAAGTGCCCGGCGCCGATCCCGTACCCGTCCCCGTCGCCGCCGGTGATGACGACCGTCAGGTTCTTGTTCGCCATCTTGATCCCCTGCGCCACCGGAAGAGCCCGGCCGTGCAGGGTGTGGATCCCATAGGCGCTCATGAAATGCGGCAGATCGGAGGAACAGCCGATCCCGGAGACGACCACCAGGTTGTGGCGTTCGATCCCCAGCGCGGCGCATGCGTTGAGCAGCGCGTTCAGCACCCCGTAATCGCCGCAGCCGGGGCACCAGGTTTGACGCACGCGGGATTTGTACTCGGCGGCTGTGCTCATCGGAACACCACCGGTAGATCCAACTCGGACGATACGAGGGTTTGCACCGCCGGCGCGTCGGGCGCAAGGCAGGCTTTGAGTGCCTGGACCAGCGGATCGGCGGAGAAGGGCTCGCCATCGAATTTGTGGATGGCGTACGGAATGGAGAAACCCGTCTCCTGGCGGATCAGGCGAACCAGCAGCCCGCCGTAGTTATTCTCCACGCACACAATCCGCTTCGCGGCTTGCAGTTGCGGAAGCGCTTTTTGCGCCGGGAACGGCCACAAGGTCCGGAATTGGATCAGGTTGGCCGGATGCCCCGCTTCGGTCAGCGCCCGGCGCGCCTCCTCGAGGATGTGGAAGGTGGATCCCCAACCGACGATTGTGAGTTCCGCTTCTTCCGGCCCCTCGCAGATAAATCCCCGATCCGCGGTGTCGCGGCTCACGCCCTCCATCTTGCGCATCCGTTTTTCCATCATCTTGGTTCGCATGCTGGGATTGGTGTACCAGTCGGAGACGAGCACGCCCTGTTCGTTGTGCGCATCGGAGGGGGCGATATGCATCCCGCCCGGCGTGCCGGGGAGCGTGCGCGGGGAAATTCCACTTGGCGTATCGCGGTAACGCAAATATTCGCCTTCCACCACCCGCTCCACCTCGCCGCGTTCGATGGGCACATTCGGATTGAGACTTTCCGGATCGACGACTACGTTCCGCTCGGAAAGGTA
>CAZFPL010000130.1:0-5839 GCA_964521085.1 uncultured Anaerolineales bacterium
AAGGTCGTCCGCCTGGCGCAGGGCGATCCAAAACGGCAGACGGTCTACAGCGACGATCCGCTGGAGACAGCCCATCGCTGGAAGAAAGAAGGCGCTTCCTGGATTCACGTGGTGAACCTGGATGGCGCCTTCGGAGAATCCACAGCCGCAAATGAGCACGCACTGGAGGATGTCCTTCGGGTTGGGCTAAAGATCCAATTCGGCGGCGGGATTAGGGATCTTTCCAGTATGAGCCGCGCTCTTGATACCGGAGTCGCCAGAATCGTGATCGGAACTGCGGCAATAGAGAATCCACTACTTATTGAAGTGGCTATGCGCATTTATGGGGAGGAAAAAATCGCCGTTGGCATCGATGCGCGTGCTGGAAAGGTGCATGTCCGGGGTTGGGAGGAAGGGTCCAAACTGGAAGTGGTCGATCTGGGGCGGAGGATCTACGCCCAGGGAATCCGCTGGTGCGTGTTCACCGACATCGAACGCGACGGCGTTTCGACCGGAGTGAATGTTCCGGCCACGGCTGCCCTGGCGCGGGAAACCGGTTTGAAGGTGATCGCCTCCGGCGGGGTGGCGTCACTCCAGGACATCGAAAACGTCATGAAAGCGGACCTGCACGGTGTCATCATCGGCCGCGCGTTGTATGAGGGAACCGTTGCCCTGCGGGAAGCGTTGGAACGTGCGCAGGGCAAGTAATCCATTGATGAAATGAATATTTCCACCGTTCCATAAATGGGATATCAGCAATGATGATTCACATCGTTGATTACAAAGCCGGCAACATCACCTCTGTGCAACGCGCGCTGACCCACTTGGGGGTTGAATCGGTCATCACGCCGGATCCGGCTGTCCTCCGCCGCGCCGAAAAGGTGATCTTCCCGGGCGTTGGACAGGCGGCCAGCGCAATGGAAGTGTTGCGCGAACGCGGACTGGATCAGGCGCTTCGGGATGCCTTTGCGCGGGGAGTACCTATTTTGGGGATTTGCCTCGGCGCGCAGATTGTGATGACCCGTTCCGAGGAGGGCGACACCGTTTGCCTGAACCTTGTGGCGGGTAACAGCCGGCGTTTTTCCTTTTCGGACTCGTCGCTGAAGATCCCGCACATGGGCTGGAACCGGATCCGGGTGGTGCGTAATCACCCGATCCTGGACGGGATTGATCCGAAAACCGAATTCTATTTTGTGCATTCCTTCTATCCCCAGCCGGAAGATCCGGCCTGGGTGCTGGCGGAGTGTGAATATGGAATCCCCTTCCCGGCGGTGATCGGCCACGCGAATTTGGTTGCGGCGCAATTCCATCCGGAGAAAAGCGGCCCGGCCGGATTTCGCATCCTGCGGAATTTCGTATATTGGAACGGAAACGCGAGGGAACGATGCGATGTTGAGTAAACGGATCATTGCCTGCCTGGACGTCCGAGACGGCAAGCTGGCGAAGAGCGTACGATTCGTCAACACCCGGGATATCGGTGATCCGGTGGAGACAGCCCGCCGTTACTACGAGGCCGGAATCGACGAGCTGGTCTTTTACGATATTACCGCTTCGAGTGACCGGCGCGATATCCTTCTCGACGTGGTCAGCGCCGTGGCCGCGCAGGTATTCATACCGTTCTCGGTCGGCGGAGGATTGCGCACCGTCGAGGATTGTTCCAAAGTTCTGCTGGCCGGCGCCGAAAAAGTCAATGTCAACACCGCGGCGGTGCAGAATCCCCAGCTGATAACCGATGCCTCGCGCGCCTTCGGCGCGCAGTGTGTCGTATTATCGATGGACGTATTGAAAGTCCCGCCCTCCCCCGCCGCGCCGTCGGGGTACGAAATCGTCACGCACGGCGGACGCACGCACACCGGCCTCGACGCGCTGGCGTGGGCTCGGCGCGGCGAGGAGCTCGGCGCGGGCGAACTGGTGGTCAATTCGATCGACGCCGACGGAACGCAGGAAGGTTATGAAATTAATCTGACGAGGAAAATCTCCCAAGCGGTGGGTATTCCGGTCGTTGCTTCCGGCGGCGGCGGAAAGGCCGAGCACTTGTACCGCGTGCTCACCGAAGGCAGAGCCGACGCCGCACTCGTCGCTTCCCTTTTGCACTACGGGATCACTACCGTGACGGAATTGAAACAATATCTGGATCACGAGGGAGTGAAAGTGAGGCTGACCTGACCTCACCCCCCAACCCCCGCCCCCTTTCTCCTCTCCATTAATGGAGAGGCCTGTCCTCGAGCGAAGCGAGGGGAGGGGAAAGGGGCGAAGGGGATGGGGGAGAGGTCTGTCAAGGAGTGTTTATGGACCCACAATACAACGATCAGGGATTGGTTCCGGCCATCGCGCAGGATTCGCGCACCGGCGAAGTGCTGATGCTGGCGTGGATGGATGCCGAAGCCTGGCAAAAGACTCTCGATACCCGGGAAGCGCATTTCTGGAGCCGCAGCCGCGGGGAATTGTGGCACAAGGGCGAGACCTCCGGGAATACGATGCGGGTCAACGAAGTCCGTCTGGATTGCGACGCGGATACCGTTCTCCTGAAGGTGATCCCATCCGGACCGGCCTGCCACACCGACCAGCGGTCATGTTTTTTTACGCAGGTAGCAGGTGAAGTGGAAAATATTTCGGTCGGATTTCTCCGGCATCTGGAGGCCGTCATCGCCGACCGAAAGGCCAATCCGGAGGAGGGCTCATACACCAGCGCGTTGTTCCGCGAAGGGATGGACAAAATCTCGCAGAAGGTCGGGGAAGAATCCACCGAGACGATTGTCGCCGCGCTCGGCCAGAGTGACGAACGTGTCGTCAGCGAGGTCGCCGATTTGTTTTATCACACGCTGGTCCTGCTCGCCGCACGCGGTTTGTGCCTGGCCGACGTGGAAGCCGAACTGGAAAGGCGGCATAAATGAATTTATGGTTGTTTGATCTGGATGGCGTTCTGATCCACCCGGGCGGCTACCGCGAAGCGCTGCGCCGGACCGTGGCGCATTTTTCGGGCGCGGCGGGCTACCCGGAAAAACGGCTGGAGGAATCCACGATCGAGGCGTTCGAAGCACAGGGCATAACCTGCGAGTGGGACATCGCCGGGATCTGTCTCGTGGCGGATATTTTCAGCCTGTGGCGAGCCAATCCGGCGCTGCACCTTCCTCCGGATATGGACTCCTGCCTGCGCTCGCTGCATTCCACTGAATTAACGCGCCCCGAGCCGGGTTACGCACACTGGGCGCGCCAGGTCGGGACGCAGGGAGGGGAAACCCCTTCGGCATCTGCCGTGAAACTTTTCAAGCAGGAAGCCGGGCATTGTGAATCGGACCTGGTCAGGGTGGGCGAATTCGAATCCATACTAACTGTCGTCCTGGGCCACCCGCGTGATTTTTCCCGCTCGCCGGTGATGCAATACTTTCAGCAATTCACACTCGGCAGCCGCGCCTACGGCGAGCATTACCGCGTCCGACCGGATCTGGAGACGCCCTCCCTGCTGGCTGAATTGGACCGTCCGGCGATTTCGATTCCATCCCGCGACCGGATCCTGACGATGCAAAAGGAAAAACGGATCCATGCCGCGATCATCACCGCCCGCCCCTGCCGGCCGCAGGAAGCCGGGGAAGATTTGACGGATTACCCGCCGGAGGCGGAGATCGCACAGAAGATGATCGGCTTGGAAAGTCTGCCGCTTACAGGCGCCGGTCACATGCAGTGGCTGGCCAGGCGTCACGATCAGATCATCGACGCCTACCTTAAGCCCAGCCCGGTGCATTCCCTGGCTGCGCTGGCTTTCGCGCTTGGAGGAGATGAAAGCACTGCGCTGGAATCTGCGCGAATATTCGTCGAGGAAGGGAAACTGCTTCCCCCGCTTGATCCATTCAAGGAAACGGGCGTGGAGATTGCCGTCTTCGAGGATTCTCCGACCGGTGTGATCGGCACGCAGAGCGCGGTCGACCTGCTGAAACGCAAGCATCTGGATGTGCGCGTCTCGTTCTTTGGTGTTGCTGCGGGCGGCGAAAAACGCGCGGTTTTGGAATCGCTCGGCGCGGAGGTGTTTGAGACGACCGATGCCGCATTGGCAAAAGCCTGTCAATAGCCGCATCCTGTTATCGTTTTGTTGGGCAAGCGGACAGCCGATAGCGCGCCTGGTGTATTCCAAACCTTACCATGACGGGTGGTAAATAATGCATCCGCAGGGTTTTTCCGCGGATGATTCCGTCACCAATTCTCGACCACACACCGGCCGAAATCCTCGATAATCTCAAATTCGTCGACCATTCCTCTGAGAAAACACAATACAAAATCCAGAATCGCGGGAATGATGGCAGCTCCGGCGGTGGCAACGATGATGGGCACATGGACAATCGCGCATCCGGCGCCAACGATGTATTTTTTTGCGCCCCACCAGTCATCGAGGGACTCTTCGAAATTTTCTTTCGCCGAGGAAACGAGGCAATAGGGTATGAGCTCCCAAATGGGAAGATCGTTTTCAGCCGCCTGATTGCGGGCCCTGGCGTACGCTTCGGCTTTTTCCTTCTCCTGTTCGACAGCATTATCGACTTTTCCAACAAACTCGAGCACCACATCCTTCATCATCCGGACATATCTTCCCGCCTCTTCCAGCCATTTCTCACAACCCAATGAATCATCCCCCTCTATGCTGGTTTTCGCGTCTGCCATCGCCTTGGAACACTCGACGATCAATACAATCATAGTTTCTACATAAGTTGGCTTCTTCCCGAATGTCAAATCGTTGCTGACGAGGGTCATAAACATTTCATCGGTAACTTCGAAATTCGCGCATCCATATCCCTCGGGACATGTCTCTAAAAGCGTTTTAAAATTCGCTTCGATTGCTTGATATTCGGTGCTAACTTTTTCCACCTCGCCTCCAAAGACCTGCCACAAATCCATAGAGTCGGCGAGGCGGACCAACCGATCCAACCATTCATACAGCAATGGATATTTTTCCTTATTAGCGATTATGTACTTGGTGATCCCCCTGCTTCCAGCAGACTTGGCTTTATCCTCGCCGGCCGCCACAAGAGGGGAAAAAGTAAGCAAATCCCAGAGATCCGTCTGGTTTTCCGGATTGGAATAATCGATGGTCAGCCAATCGTTTGGATTCTTACCGGTCTGGTCTGTCGGTACCTGAAGCCATAATTCAATCTGCGAGGCATGGACCAGCATATAGGCGACCACGGCAAGCGCGTTTCGCGTGGAATGGGTGTCTCCCTGGAACAATTTATCCACTGCGAATCCAAGACAATTTTTTATGGCATTGATGAATTTCGGATCGGTATCGGGAAAATTTGCATCATCTTTAAGGAGACCGATTACTTCCTCGAATTTCTGCGCCCAAATACCGTACATCGGCCGTTTGGGCGGATGATCGATATGATATTCGCCTTCATAGCTGCAGCACGGCGGTATCGTGACATTCTTTCCATCCACAAGGATATTTGCCTCCTCGAGGAGTTCCTCTTGGCTGGATAGGGCCGGCGTCGGCGAGGGTGCGCATCCCTGCCCTAGAAGTGCGGCTCCGGCGGCGGCACCGGTGGTTTTAAGGAACTGGCGGCGGTTGAATCGTTTCATGGGTATCGTTTCCCTCCGAGGAATTATCGAATCCGAAAAAACTCCATCCCGGTCAGGCTTATGCTCATCGGCCCTAACCACGGTTTATGCTACAGGAAAGACGTTTTTTGCGCAAATGATCCGGACCGAGGTGGTCTTAAGACCCCTTCGGTCCGGATATGTGAATGATTGACAAATCGTTTTTTCCCGTTACAATTTGGTGTCTCAAGCCGGAGTGGCGGAACTGGCAGACGCGCTGCGTTCAGGGCGCAGTGGCCGTAAGGCCATCTGGGTTCAACTCCCAGCTTCGGCACTA
>CAZFPL010000131.1:0-3064 GCA_964521085.1 uncultured Anaerolineales bacterium
CCCGGCCCCCGCTTCGTGACCGCACAGGTTCCCAAATAAAAACGGAACCTGTGCACTACGCGAGGGCAGGCTTCCGCCGAGCGGGGCCGGGGGACAGGCGCCGCGCGGGCCGGGGATCCTTGGCCGCGGCCGCAGGTCAGTCTCTCATCATTTTATTAAAACAGAGGCGAACAGCAACAGTATTGCTATTAATCCATATGCCTCCCAAGTGATTGGAAATTCGTCTGCCAATTAAAGAAGGAGGCTATAAATGGTTCATTCGAATTCATTTCGGTCCGTCTTAAGGATAATTCAATCCGTACATATTGCAGAAAAACCAAAGGCAATGCGAAAAATATTGCAACGGATATCCATAAGAGCGTGGATGGGTAATTTCGATCCGTAACTTCCATGACCTTGCCGACAAAACTGAGAATTGGAATTGCCATCATAAATCCCAACAACAAACTATAAAGAACAGTAAGGATCCATAAGTATATTTTGGGCCCTGTTTTCATGTCCGCCCATTCTACATTTCCGGTATTAATTACTTCACCGCAGCCTGCGCAACGGATTGCATTGGGACCCAACCCGGTATTCCCCTTCATGAAAAAGAGAATCTTAATGATCCGATAAAAAGCATTTTCCCGCATTTCGGACAATGAAACAGCTGATACGTAAAATACATCGTGTCTCCTTTATAAAAGAATCCAATGGTCGGGGATCTTGGATGCTGGTTAACGCTTGCCTTTCACTATTTTCTCGATCCTTTCCGGGAGGCGAAGCATAGCCCTGGTCTGCGGGCCGCGGACGGCCGCCTCCCATGCCAATCTCGCCACAGCGTAGGCTGCATGGGGATACCCCAGGCTCCTGGCGCTCCGGCTGCGCTGAGCCAGCATCTCGCCCCCCCGGGCGAGCCAGTGACAAACCGTTTCCAACCCGTCGAGCGGGTTGCGCACCATCTCACCCGCGCCCCCCTCGACCACGTACTTGGCGTTGCTCGTCTCCTGGCCCTCGATGAGATCCGTCAGCAAAATCGGCAGGCCGCAGGCCAGGGACTCGGTGACGATCAGCCCGCCCGCTTTGCAGACGATGAAATCCGCCGCGCGCATCAGGCTTGGCATGTTTTCCACGAAGTTGAATACGCGGGCCGGGATGTGCCAATCGGCATTCTGGAGCTGATGAAACAGCGCGTCATCTCCCCCGGCGACGGCGGTTGCCTGCAGCGGCAGACCGGAGTGGTTCAGCGCACGCAGAAAGCCGAGCAGGTGTCTACTCCGCTTGCTGCCGACGGCGAGCACCGCTCTTAACTCCGGCGCCCAGCCCAACTCGGCGCGGACGGCCGCCGGCTTCCGGTCATCACGGGCCAGGTCCGGATGAACCGGGATCCCCGTGACAACGACCTTGTCCGGCGAGAGGCCGGCCTCGATCGCCTGGTCGCGCACCGCCGGCATGGAAACCAGGCACAGGTCGGCCGCCTTGTGAAACCAGATCCGGTGCACCGGTGCGAGATCGGTGACCACGGTGAGCATGGGGATCGCGCATTGGCGGAGGGCAAACACCGTAGCGAGCGGAGACTGATAGAGCGGGTACGGGGCGACGATGGCATCCGGCTGACAGCGCCGGACGAGGTCATCCATCACCTGCAACAGCATCGCCGCCACGGCATTCCGAACCACGGCGCTGGTCGGCCCGAAATCCGACACTTCATAATTCCATTTGTAAAACTGCGGCATCCTGCGCACCAGCCGGTCATAATTCGTTCCGCTTGTGCGCAGGATCGCCGGGACGCGTTTATCCAGCAGCGGGTTGATGATCTCGACCGCGCAATCCTGCGGGTGCAGCTCCTGGAGAGCCTCGGCGACGGCGTTGGCGGCGCTGCGATGGCCGAAGCCCGCATCGGCCGTGAGAATTAAGATGCGCTTTATGCCGGTCATATCATCTTCTCCTGCGGTTCAGCCGCCTGCCAAATCTGCTTTTGGGTTTTTCATACTCCTGAATATTTTTTCTCTCCAACAGCCCAATTTATGTTCAACCGTCGGCACGGGCTATTCCTGCGGTGTAGGATTGATGCGATTGCCGGATTATTGGGTTATATTAATTCCCATTATTACGCATCCCCTTTTCCAAGAATTCATCGAAATATTCATAAAACTCTTTCGTATTTGATAGATGAACATTATGATCAGGAGCAGACATTTCATATGCCATACAGTTCGGTATCATGGATTTCATTTTCTTGAAATCCGCATCAGAAACCGCATCATTCCCTTTTGCCTTAAGGAGCATTACCGGGCATTTGATTTTTGGCAGCAATTTGAACCAATCGCTATAGTGTGCAATATTTGCAGCTATTGCTTGCGTACTGAACATCATCTCATATCCATCCACTGTTTCCATCAGACTATTCATGAAATACTGATAGCTAAGGTCTGATTGCATATCCCTTCTTATAGTCTCTTGCGCTTCCGATAAGCTCGTAAACGGCAGCGGCCAATTATTTGTCACCGGATCATTTATCTCCACCTTTTCCAGTGCTGCTTCGTTTTGCTTTTCCGGCCCTGACGCGGATTTATCCAGAATAGCCAATGCTTTTACATATTCTGGATACGCTGCAGCCATGTATCCGGCGATATGTCCTCCCATGGAGTGACCGACTACTATTGCGGAATTTATGTTTAGAAAATCCATCAGGTCAATCATATCTTTTGACATTTCTTCGGCGGTATATTTCGAAATCGGCTTGCCGCTTAACCCATGTCCTCGCAGATCCGGCGCAATAATTCGGTGTTTTTCTCCATAATGCCGCATGAAATCAATCCATGTTTCCCCCCTGCCCCATCTTCCATGAAGACAAAGAATTGGATGGGCATCATTTCTTGTGTCCCGGCAAAATATATCCAACTTTCCAAGGTGAATCATCTCTCGATGAATTATGGCTTTATTCATATCCGCTGTTTCTCCCGGACGGATCCCATACACAAGGGTTTTTTTAAGCCCAACGGTCTGCGTTTCCGCCTGCCCTCGCGAAGCATCACCACTCGTTTCTGATCTTTGAGTGGTGATGGTTGCGAAGCGAGGGCCT
>CAZFPL010000131.1:3164-5787 GCA_964521085.1 uncultured Anaerolineales bacterium
AGCATCACCACTCGTTTCTGATCTTTGAGTGGTGATGGTTGCGAAGCGAGGGCCTGCCCTCGCGCTTGCCCTCGCGGAGCATGTTGCCATCGGATTTGTTTTTGGATGGCAACATGAATGCGTAGCGTGGAAAGCGAAACTGCTCGCCTTTGATCTTTGAGCAGTTTTGGTTGCGTCCGCCCCGCGCTTTATGCGGGGGAGCGGGGGCTACGCGCCCGCTCCGGCGGGCTTATTCCCCCGGCCTACGGCCGAGGGTTGGCTCGTGAAGCGAGGGCCTGTCCTCGCGTAGCATGCCGGATCCCGTGCACTTCGGGATCTGGCATGATTGCGAGGCGAGGAAATGGGCCGGGGCCGGTTTTTATAAACAAGCATTTTATCCGTAAAGAGAAAAATGCATTTTGAGTCATTTTTCGCCGCACCGTTGGTCATACCACCATCCGGATCAGACGAATTATGGCCTCCAGCTTCTTGCGAATCCTCCGCGAATAAAGCAGCGGAATGGCCTGGCGAAAGGCTTCGTGAACCCATGCCGCTTTGGGGGACCAATAGAACTCGCGCGGCAGGTTGATCCGGTCATAACTGATCACCTTGGGGTGCGTCATCGCCTGCAAACCCCATTCACCGCCGATCCGCCCCAAACCGCTCGCTTTGACGCCTCCCCACGGAACTTCGGGGGCGAAGAACGGCCATAGATGATCGTTCACCGCCACGGTGCCGACCTCGAGTTTGCGGGCGATCTTCCAGGCCCGATCATTGTTCCTCGACCACACGCTGGCGGTCAGACCATACTCCGTATCATTGGCCAGCCGGACGGCCTCCTCATCGTCTTTCACCCGGATCACGGTCACGAGCGGACCGAAGCTCTCCTCCCGCACGACTTCCATGTCCGGCCGCGTGTCGATCAGGATCGTCGGTTTGTACACGGGAGCGGTTGTGCCTTCCAGCCGGCCGCCGCCCGAAAGTATTCGGGCTCCGTCCGCCAGCGCCCCCTGAACGTGGCTTTCCACCCGCGCCAGGAGGGTTCCGCTGATCAGCGCCGTCACATCGCTTTCCCCGGGTCGGACGCTTGTCGAAACCCGCCAGTCCGCAATCCGCGCCTGAAGCCGCCGGATAAATTCATCGGCGATCGACTCCTGCACGTACAGACGGGCTACGGAACCGCAAACCTGGCCGTTGGCCGTGTAAGCCCACGTCAACGCTCCGTCCACAGTCCGGGCCATGGGAGCGTCATCCAGCACGATCATGGCGTTGTTGCCGCCGAGTTCCAGCGTGGCCGAGATCAGCTGCTCGCCCGCGGCGCCGCCCAATTTCCGGCCCGTCTGACTGCTTCCGACAAAGGAGACATGGTTCACGCCGGCATGCGCCAGGTCCCAGCCGGTTTCCCCCCGTCCGGTTACAACCTGAAACAGGTCGCGCGGCAGATCCGTTTGATACAGAATGTCCCTGAGCCTCAGCCCCGTCAGCGATGCGTACTCCGAAGGTTTGTGAACGACCGCATTACCGGCCAGCAATGCCGCAAACGCCGATTGGAAAGTCAACAGCACGGGAAAATTATAGGGGGAGATCACCGCCACAACGCCCAGCGGCTCCGGCACGATATACGTGCGCTTGGTGATGTGCAGCAAACCCTGATTCTGCCGGCGCACCCGTAGGACTTTGGGGGCCAGCCGGAGATATCCGGTCAGGCTGGTCAGGACCAGAAGCACGTCGCCGACAATCGTCTCGATCTCGTTTTTGCCCATCTCCCGCGAAACCAGCGAGACGATCTCATCGGTATGATCCACCAGGGCTTCCTGGATCTGCTGCATCACGCGGATGCGTTCCCGCAAAGTGCGCGCGGCCCAGGCCGGCTGCGCGGCGCGCGCCTTCGCCACTGCCGCCCGGACCTCGCTTTCGCTGCAGACCGGCACAGCCCCCAGAATTTCGCCGGTGTTTGGATTCACAGACTTAATCGGCCCGGTCTCTTCCACTCGAATGGAGTTCGTTTCAACCTGGTACATATCTCTCACTCCTTGGATTTTTCAGTGCGCTTTTCTCGGGGGAATTTTGCTCATCGCCCTTTCCGTCAAAGCCGTGATTGTGAGCGAGGGGTTGACTCCGGGATTGGCGGAGATCATCGAGCCGTCGCAGATGAGCATGTTTTCATACCCGAACACGCGGTTGTCTTTGTCGATCACGCCCTCCCCCGGATCTTTCCCCATGACGCAGCCGCCCAGGATATGCGCGGTGGTGGGGCTGCCGAGGATTGTTTCGGTCAGGAGCGCGGCGAGTTTGCCGTTGACGATTCCGGCGAACCCCTCGGCCAATGCGTTTGCCTCCGGAATAAAAGCGGTGGGGTTCTTTCCCTTGTCCACCGACGTTCCCATTCCGAGAAGTCCTTTGGAGAAACGCAAGTGGCTGTCGATCGTCTGCATGAAGAGCAGGATCTGCGTTCGTTTCGCCCAGTCATCGACGAAGATGACCTTCAGATTTTTGATCGGGTGGGCGATCAGGTCGCCCAGCAATCTCAACATCCGGATGATCACGTTCCGTCCGTGGACCCTCGGCCACGCCAGCAACCGCCAGAATCCCGATCCCGCCGAATAGCGGACCGGTTCGAGATGGCTGTTTTCGTCGGAATCGA
>CAZFPL010000132.1:0-5494 GCA_964521085.1 uncultured Anaerolineales bacterium
GACGGCGAAGGCCTGGTGGAGGCGCTGCACGAGATATCATTCGCGGCCGAAGATCACCAGTTTATCGGCATCCTGGGGCCATCCGGCTGCGGCAAGAGTTCGTTGTTGTATATGCTCAGCGGGCTGCGCCGGCCGACCAAGGGCGAGGTGTATCTGGATGACCGTCCCTACAGCAAGATGTCGGAGGGGGAGCGGGTGGGGCTGCGCCGCACCGAGTTCGGATTCGTCTTCCAGCAGCACTTTCTCATCAATTACCTGACCGCACTGGAAAACGTCATGGTCTCCGCGCCGCTTCAGGATAAGGCCCACGCCGAACAGGCCAAGGCGCTGCTGGCGGACTTGGGAATGGGGAACAAGCTGCACCGGTTCCCCTACGAACTATCCGGCGGCGAACGCCAGCGGGTGGCGATCGCGCGGGCGATGATCCACCGCCCGCGGATCATCTTCGCCGACGAGCCGACCGGCCTGCTGGACCGGCGCACCGGATTACAGGTGATGGCGCTGCTGCGCAGCTACCGCGAGCAGGGCAGCCTGATCGCCGTCACCCATAACCCGGAGATCCTGGCCGACGCCGACTTGATCATGAAATTGCGCGATGGGCAGATCGTCAGCGTGGAAGACCGGGTGACGCGCCAGAGTGGGGAGATGTCGGCATGAATCCCCTGTCTTCATTCACGTATGCGTTTCGCCATAAACGCCTCACCTTGATGCTGACCGCAATCCTCGCGTTTACGGCCGCGGGCTTGTACCTCTTCATAGGGCTGGCACAGAAAACGTACATCGCACCCGCCTTTGTCATTAATCGATATCTCACCAAATTCAACCTTGTGATGCCGGACCAGGTGCCAGCGTTGGATCCGGACTCGATCGGCCGAATCCTCGCGAATCCGGATGTCGCCCAAGCGCTGCCGCAGTCCCATTTGAGTATTAAGGTATCCAATATCGGGGGCGCTAATTTCCTCTTCCGCCTGATCGCACTGCGCGCATCGGATTTGGAGACGGTTTTATCCCAATCGGGAGTCACTGTAAAGGAAGGCCGGCTGCCGGAAGCGGGAACCAACGAGGTGGCGCTTTCGGAAGAAATCGCCGCCGCGCTGAATCTTTCGATCGGCGATACGTTCGGCCGGACGACGGACGAGAAGGCCTATCCCAACATCCTCAGCCCGCTGAAGTTGGCGGGCATTCTCTCCGGCGAGGTCCGGCTGGGGCTTATTTCACTTGAATATCTGCAGCAGAGCGAAGTCTACGGCAGTCAGTCCGAAGAAGGCCTGCTGGTTATCGCCCGGCCGGGCCGCGAAGCCGCGGTGGAGGAGTTTCTCCTGCAATCCATCCGCAACTCCTCCACGAAAACTTACACCTACCGGTCCGTATCCGAACAGACGGCCAAGGATCAGAAGCTTCTCTACGTGCTGGGGATCCCAATTGTGCTGCTGGTTTCTTTTGCCATCACATTGGTGATCGGCGCCATCAACCAGCTTGCCTTCAACATCCGGCTGTCGGAAATCGGAACGCTGTATGCCATCGGCTACCGCCGAAATTGGCTGGCATGGCGCATGACGCTCGAGACGGCGGGACCCGCGCTGATCGGATGGATCGCCGGGATCCTGATGGGGTGGGGCGGAATAGCGGCCGTGAACTCCGCCGTCTTCGTGCCGCGGGGCTTTGGAACCGACGGCGCTTCTACGACGGCGTTCCTCTTCACGGCGCTGGTTCCGATCGTGGTGATCGGATCCGCACTGCTGACGGCGTTTCGCGCGCTGGGGCGGCTGGATGCGGTCGCGGTGGTCGAGCGCGGACAGTTGACCATGGAAGCGGAACGATCCAACTCCGCGGGGAATCCGCCCGCTAAGGATCCGCCCCGGCCTCTGGCTTCACTCACATACTACCGGCGGCATAAGCGGCAGGCCTGGGTGCTGACCGGTTCCACGCTGCTCCTGATCCTGGGAACCGGACTGCTGTTTTTCCTCTTTGCGGCTGGAGCGGATGCGATGCAGCCGGGGCTGAACAACCTGAGCCGCATGAGCGCAGTCTCGCCTAACAACGACCCGCTGGATCCGGCGCTTATCGACCGGATCCGCGCAAACCCTGCGGTGGAACGCGTGATGAATGTGTACGCCTTTGCTCCGGTAAAGATTTCCATTCCGCCGATGTTCCCCGACCAGCCGGTGGAAGCCCTGTGCGTTGCGGCGGAGGATATGGAGTACCTGGTCGCACTCTATCACTTGGAGCTGGCGGAGGGACGCCTGCCGAACCCGGGGACCAACGAAGTCGTGATTCCCTGGGTGGCCGCGAAAAACCGGGATCTCCATGTGGGCGACGTGATCGGAGATCCCGCCAATCCCGCTTATCGCGGCGCGCCCTCGCTGCCCCTACAGATCGTGGTATCAGGGATCTTCGCGCCGGCCGATTCACTTGCGCAGGAAACCTGGCTTTCGTTCATGTCGCTGGAATACGTGGAGCAGTATCGCGAATCCGATCTCTCGCTCATTATTATCCCCCGGGCCGGGGAAAAGTCTGAGTTCGATGCCTGGCTGGAGGATCAAATCGCCGGAGAAGATCGCATCGTCATCACATATGGAAACCAGCAGGCTGCTCTCCAAGAAGAGATGGGCTCGATGTTGTTTACCTTCTCCTTGATGGAAAGTGTCATCGCCCTGGTGGCGGCGCTCGCGCTGGCGGGTCTGCATTATCTCTTCCTCACGGGGCGCGAGGCCGAGCTGGGGATCCTGCAGGCTTTGGGGTTTGCGCGCCGGCAATTGGTAAGCCGCATCCTGCGCGAGATGTTCTTCACGATTGGCGCCGCGTGGTTGGCCGGCATGGGCGGATGCCTGCTGGTCCTGCTTTTTCTGCAATACGGCCTTTTTGCTTCGGTCGGGTTGAAATTGGATCTTTTAAATCCGGCTCCCTGGCTGGCTACTTTGCCAATTCCAGCGGCGATCTTCGCCGCGGGCGCCGGACTTACCATATGGATGCTCTCCCGGTTGGATCCGATTTCAATCATCGAAAGAAGAGTGTAATCGATGAATCCGTTATCCCCTTTCCTGTATTACCGTCGCCATAAAGCCTGGGCGCTTGCGCTGATCTCTCTGTTGGCGCTCGCGGCCGCGGCCGTCTACCTGGTCATCGGCCTGCTGCGGGAGACGTTCGTCACGCCGATCTATACCATCAACGGCTATCTGGAAAAATTCAGCCTGCTGCAAACGGAAAATGCGGAATCTCCGGAGCCCGGCCTGGCGGATAGGATCCGGTCGAATCCGGACGTGGCGCGCGTGCTTGCGCAAAGCAATCTGGAAATCATCGTGCCGGGTGTCGGCGGGGCATCCTTCCCTTTCCGCCTGATCGGGCTGACGGGCGCCGAAATAATCTATGTGCTCGGCCGCGCCGGAGTCTCCCTCGCGGAAGGAGAATTGCCGCAAGCGGGGACGAACGGCGTGGCGATATCGCGCGAGCTGGCGACGGCTCTTGAGCTTAAGATCGGCGAGACGTTCGACCGCACGACCGACGGCGCCGCATATGCCGCGGTCGGAAGCCCGCTGAAACTGGTCGGCATCCTCAGCGGCGATGTGCGTCTGGGAGTGATGTCGTTGGAATTTCTCGAAGGCAGCCCGGCATTCCTGGGCTCGGCCCGCACTGGTTGGTTGGTCATTGCCCGCCCGGGACGCGAGGCGGCGCTCGATGATTTTCTGCGGGAAGTCTCCCACAGCGCGGGTACGGCCGTCACTTGGAAGCAGATGCGGGAGAAGACCGCGAAGGATTCGATCGTGCTCTATACGGTCGGAATTCCACTCGTGCTGCTGATCACCCTCGCGATCACGCTGGTCGTTGGTTCGATCAACCAGCTGGCGTTCCTGCGCCGGCTGCCGGAATTCGGCGCGCTGCATGCCGTCGGGCGGAGCCGGGGATGGCTGATCCGCCGCCTGACGGCGGAGACGGGGGTGCTGGCGGCCGCGGGAACGGCGTCGGGAATCCTCCTGGCCTGCGCGGCCCTGGGCGCGCTGAGCGCCGCCCTGTTCGAGCCGGAGGGATTCGGCTTTGCGCCCTTGCAGCTCGCCGAAATCCTGTTTGTCGCGCCGCTGCCGCTGGCGGTGATCGGCTTCACGCTTTTTTCCGCGCTGCGGGCCTTCGCGAAATTGGATCCGGTGGCGATCGTCGAGCGCGGCGAGCTGAGCATGGAGGAAGAGCGGATCGGGCGCGCCGGGTCCGGAGCGCTTCCCTGGCCGCTCGCGGCGGAGACGTTCTACCTGCGGCACAAACGCCGGGCGGCGGCGCTCGTCGGCGCCACGGCCCTGATGATCATGGGCGCGGCGCTGTTCATGTTCGTCGTCGAGATGTTCGACAACGCCCGCCAGCCGCTGCTGAACCATCTGCGCAGCGTCAGCCTGGTCTCGCCGGGATCCGGGATGCTCTTGGATTCCGCGGCGGAGGACCTCCGCGCGCTGCCCGCCGTCGAGCGGGTCGTGCCGGCGTACGTCTTTTCCGCGCTGGGGATCGCCATCCCGCCGGTTACGCCCAATTACCCGGGCGAAACGTATGCGGTCTCGCACGCGGATTTGGAATACCTGATGGATCTCTTCGATTTGGTACTCGCCGAAGGCCGCCTGCCGCACCCAGGGACGAACGAACTCGTCATCCCCTGGACCTTCGCGCGGAACCGAAATTTGCATATAGGTGACGCCGTCGGCGACGGCGCGCATCCGCTGTACCGCGACGCGCCGGTGCTGCCTTCTGCCCTGGTGATATCCGGGATCTTCGCGCCGGCGGGGAGTTACGCGGAAGAGAACTGGCTTTCGTTTGCCTCGCTGGAATATCTCGAGGAGAATCCCCAATGGCAAATCCCGCAATCACTGGTCGTGGCGGCCCGGCCCGGGCAAAAAGCCGCGCTCGATTCCTGGGTGGAAGGGGAATGGGCCGGCGAAGCGGTCCGGGTGTTCACCTATGGGAACCAGACCGCGTTGTTCAAGGAACAGGCGGCCGGATTGAAGACGATCCTCGGCCTGCTGGAGGGCGTCATCGCGCTGGTGGCGGCGTTGACCCTGGCGGGGCTGACCTACATCTTCTACTCCGGGCGGCGGACCGAATTCGGGGTGATGTATGCATTGGGGATCGAGCGCCGGCGGTTGATATGGCGGGGTTTGCGTGAATCCTTCTTCACCACCGGTGCGGCCTGGCTGGCGGCGGTGCTGTTCTTTGCCGCGCTGGTCCTTGCGTATCAGCGGCTGGTCTACGATCCGGCCGGCTTGCAGCTCAACTTCTTCAGCCCGACTCCGTGGCTGTTCACGCTGCCGGTGCCGGCCGCGGTGATCCTCGCCGGGGGTATTGCCCTCGCCGTCATGCTCGCGCGCATGGACGCGGTGGAGATCATCGAGAGGAGGTAGGGCAGGGAGATCGATTCACGCCCAATCCTCCCGGTAATTCATGAGTAATCAGCCATCCCGTCGGCTGATTACTCATGAATATGATCGATCGTTACCCTTCCACCTCGATGCGGTCCACC
>CAZFPL010000133.1:0-5354 GCA_964521085.1 uncultured Anaerolineales bacterium
TGGTAGACAATGCCCCTCCGGGGCAAGGGATAGCCTGCGAAGCAGGCTTTGTATACCAGCGCCGTTGCTTTAGCGCGGCGGGATCGGGGTACGGGGTGAGGGGGGAGTTGCTTGACCCCCCCGTAAGGCGGCTGGTATAATCCGCCCGCATTGTTAGCCAGCCATTTTGAGGAAAAATCATGCCGAAAAGAACGTATCAACCGAAGATTCGCCGCCGCGCCCGCGTGCACGGGTTCCGCGAACGCATGTCCACCCGCGGCGGGCGCAAGGTTCTGGCCGCGCGGCGCGCCAGGGGGCGCGTGCGCCTGGCCGTCCAACCACGTCACGTTAAAAAGTCCGATTGGAACGGTAGGTAATCCTCCCCCGGCAGGATGGGTAAGCCGGGATCGCAAGCATGCAGCGACGGTTCCGCCTCAATCGTTCCGGCGATATCCAGCGGGTGCGGCGCACAGGCAAGTCGTATGCCCACCCGCTGCTTGTTCTCGTCGCCGCCCGCACCAATGCACCCGGCAAACGGCTCGCCGTCACGGCGGGCGTGCGGGTGGGAGGCGCGGTGGAACGCAACCGGGCACGCCGACGCATCCGCGAGGCGGCCCGCCCGCTTGTCGGTTCCCTTTCGGAGGGGTGGGATCTTCTGCTTGTGGCCCGCAGCGGCGCGGTCTCGGCCCCTTTTGCGGATTTGGCCGGCGCGATCCGCGCACTTTTGGAGCGGGCCGGAGTGACGGCTCCCGATGACGGAAACGAATCCCGCTCCGGATAGCGATCCCCCGCTGCGGTCGCTTCCATTAAGATGGAGCACCCTGCCGCGCTGGCCGCTTCTGGCGGCCATCCGGCTTTACCAGCTTACGCTTTCGCGGCTGATCGCCCCGGATACCTGCCGTTTCTATCCGACCTGCTCGCATTACGCCTATCAGGCGGTTTTTAAATACGGGCTCGTGAAGGGCGGTTGGACGGGCTTCAAACGCCTGATGCGCTGCCAGCCGTTCGTGGAAGGCGGGTACGATCCGGTTCCCTGAGAATTCGCGGCCCGGCGGCCGCATGGAGTTATAAATAAATGCTTCGGAATCATTCGGATAAGAAAATCCACAAGTTTTTCAGTATGCGCTGGGCCGCGGCAATCGCGATCGCGGCGTTTTCCGGTCTGCTCACCGCCTGCGCCGGAGGGGCTGCGAACCAATCCTGGGCTGGGCTGGCGGTCAAGGGCGATCTGGCCTTCCTGGCGCACAACTCGTTCATCACAGCCGTCCACCTGGATACCGGGCAGAAGGCCTGGCAATATCCGGAGAAGGCGGACACGAAGGTGCTCTTCTACTGCGATCCGCTGATCGATTCCAAAGGCGACCTGGTCGCCGGAGCCTACAACGGCTCGGTGGTCAAGCTGGATTCCGCAACCGGCGCGCTGAAATGGGCGACCGAAGGCGACGGGGAAAAGATCATCGCCCCGATCGCGGAAGGACCGGACGGCGCGTATTACGTCTCGAGTGAAAACGGCGATTTGCTGGTGCTCGACCCGGCCACCGGCGCGATCAAGAACCGCATCGCGCTCGGCAAAGCCACCTCCTGGGGGCCGATGGCCATCAATGGGACGCGGATCTACGTCGCCACGATCGAGCACAAGGTACTGGCGGTGAACTTTGAAACCGGGACGGTCGATTGGTCGGTCGACCTGGGGGCGTCGATCGCCGGCGGGGTGAATCTTGTCGATGGAAAATTGGTCGTCGGTACGTTCACCAATAACATCATCGCGCTCGATCCGCAGACCGGAAACAAGCTCTGGGAGACGGCGACCGACGGCTGGGTCTGGCAGGCGCCGGTCGTCGACGGCGAGACTCTCTACGCCACCGATCTGGGCGGCGAGCTGCGGGCGGTCACGCTCGCCGACGGCGCCCCGGTTTGGAGCACCAGTATGGGATTTGCCATCCAGGCCGGACCGGCGGTGCTCGGGGATAAAGTGTTTGCCGGCACCTCCAAAGGAATTGCGCGCGCTTATTCCGCGGCCAACGGCGCCCAGGTTTGGGAACAAACAATCGAGGGCGGGATATACGGCAGCCTGCGCCTGGCCGGCGGCAAACTGCTCGTCGTCGTGAGCGGCAGCAAATATCAGCTCGCCGCGCTCAATCCCGAAAACGGCTCCATCCTTTGGACGTTCAACGAAACGGCCTAACACACAGGATAACATTATGTGGGATACCTACATTATCAATCCGCTCATCAACGCCCTGCTGTTTCTCTACCAGCTCTTCGGCGGCAGCTTCGGCCTGGCGATCATCGTCTTCACCATCGTGATCCGGCTGGCCACCTACCCGCTGACGGCCTCCTCGCAGAAGAGCATGAGGAAGATGCAGGAACTGCAGAGCTCGAAGGAGTGGCAGGATCTGCAAAAGAAGTACGCCAAGGATAAGGAAAAGCTGCAGGCCGAGCAGATGAAGCTGCTGCAATCGGCGGGCGCCAATCCCCTGGGCGGCTGCCTTCCGACCTTGATCCAGCTGCCGATCCTGATCGGCCTGTATCAAGCGATCGGCAACGTAATTCCCTCCACCCCGATGCAGCTCTTCAGCCTGTCGCAGCGGATGTACGATTTCTTCCCTTCGACGCTCATCCCGCTGCAGAAGAATTTCCTGTGGATGAACCTGGCCCAGCCCGAGCACCTCGTCATCCCCGGCATTCCGTTTCCAATCCCGGTGCTGGCGGGCCTGGTGCTGATCACCAGCTGGGTTTCGCAGCGGATCATCCCGGTGATGACCACCGACGCGCAAGGCGGGCAGACCAATCTGCTGATGAACGTCTTCATGGTCATCCTCATGACCAACATTTCGATGACCCTTGCGTCGGGGCTTTCGATATATTTCGTCGTGACGAACATTCTCACGATCCTGCAATACATGCTGATGGGCAAGGTCAACTGGAAGCAGGTGATCACCTTCACCTCGGGCGCTCCCAAGCCCGCGAAATAAACCCGACCCGACTTCGAAAGGCGATCCCATGGCGATGGAATACAAGGCCAGCGTGGAAACGACAGCCCCCTCCGTGGCGGAGGCGGTGGAACGCGGTCTCGCGCGGCTCGGATTGACGCGGGACCAGGTGGAAATCGTGGTCCTCGAGGAAGGCCGGCCGGGGCACACGCCCGGCACCGGAATCCCCTCGCGCGTGCGCCTGACGGCTCTCGATCCATCCGCCGCGGAGGATCCCGACCTGGAAACGGCGCGGACCGCGGTGCAGGAACTGCTTTCACGGATGCGGGTTAATGCCAGCACAACCGCCCAGTGGACCGTCCCGGAAGACGAGCATGAGGCCCGCCACGCGCTGGTTGAGATCCACGGCCAGGATCTGGGGATCATGGTCAGCCGGCGCGGCGAGGCGTTGACGGCGATGCAATATCTGGCGCGGATGATAGTGGCGCGCAAGCTCGGCCGCCCGCTGCCGGTGATCGTCGACGTGGAAGGGTTCCGGCGGCGGCGGGAGCAGCAACTGCGGCGCATGGCGCGCCGCGCCGCCGAGCAGGCGGTGGAGCGCGGCCGGACCGTGACGCTCGAGCCGATGCCCGCCAACGAGCGGCGAATCATCCACATTGAACTGCGCGGGCACGAAGGCGTAACCACCGAGAGCGTCGGGATCGGCCGCCAGCGCAAGGTTACGGTTATCCCCAAGGCCGGTTCGGAACCGGAAGAGACGCCGTCCGGTTGACGGCGGCGCGCCGCCCGTGGTAAACTGCCATTTTCCACGGGCCGCCTGAACGGCAAAAGGCGGCAGTCGTTTTGAAAGAGGAGGAAGCCCCATCAGTACTTTGGAATTTCGCGTCAACGAGCAGATCCGGACCCGCGAAGTCCGCCTTATCGGGGCGGACGGAGCGAACGTGGGCGTGGTCAGCCTGCAGGAAGCCCTGCGCATAGCCCACGACGCGGACCTCGACCTGGTGGAAGTCTCGCCGGGAGCCGATCCGCCGGTCTGCCGGGTGCTGAATCTGGGGAAGTTCCTCTACGAGAAGGAAAAGAAAGACCGGATAGCCCGCAAGGCGCAGACCAAGATCGAAGTCAAGGAAATCCGTCTGCGGCCGAAGACCACCGACCACCACCGGTCCTTTAAAATTCGGGATGCGCGCAAGTGGCTGCTGGACGGGATGAAAGTGAAAGTGCGCATCCGCTTCCGCGGCCGGGAAATCACCTACCCGGAGATTGCGCGCGAAGACCTGGCGCAGATCGCGAAGGAACTGGAAGATGTCGCGGTCGTGGAGCAGTCGCCGGATATGGAAGGGCGCACGATGTTGATGGTGCTGGGGCCGGCGAAGAAGAAGTAGGCCGCGGGTTTTTTTCTCCGATAAAATCATCGCCGCGCCGGGCATCACGCCCGGCGCGATTATGCCAAGATCCGGCAAACGGGAGCAAGCGCTATGCCTCGAAAAGTGAAAAAGGGAAAGTACAAACTCAAGACCCATAAAGCCACCGCCAAGCGCTTTCGCATTACGGGCGGCGGGAAAGTCATGCGCACCAAGGGCGGCAAGAGCCACCTGCGGCGGAAAAAATCCCCGCGCAGCAAAGTCCTCTTCGCCGAGATGGTCGAGGTTAAGGGTACCAACACCACCAAGCGCATAAAGCGCCTGGCGCCCTACCTCAAGCAGTATAAAGTCAATCCTCCGCGCTAGGCGGAGGCCGTCGGGCGGTCCGGCAGACCGTTCCAGGTTGCCGTCGTTGCGTGCTCGCAACGGGGCGTTCATCCCGCCGGATTCCGGTTCGGGGATGCAACGTCCGGCGCGCAGGGATCGGCAGGAGAATTGAACCATGACCAGAGTCAAGGGAGGCTTCCGGCCTCACCTCCGCCACAAGAAAATCCTCCACATGGGCAAGGGCCAGTTCAGCTCGCGGCATCGTTTGTTCAAGCGCGCCAACGAAGCCATGCTTAAAAGCCTGTGGTACGCCTTCCGCGACCGGCGCAACCGCAAACGCGACCTGCGCAAACTGTGGATCGTCCGCATCAACGCGGCCGCGCGGCTCAACGGAACCACCTACAGCCGGTTGATCGCCAAGCTCCACGCCGGCGGCATTCTGCTCAACCGCAAGATGCTGGCCGACCTGGCGGTGCGCGATCCGAAAGCCTTCGGCCAGGTTGTCGAAGCCGCGGGAAAATAATTTCCTTTTGTCAATAAAACGGCCCGGATTTCTCCGGGCCGTTTGGTTTTAATGTGAATGTTCGTCATGCCTGTGTGATCTCAGCAGGCATCCAGAAACTGATGGAGTGTTTACTGTGACGCGTGCCCTGGATTCCCGCTAAGAACACACGGGAATGACGGCAGTCTAAAAAATTGTCACGCCCGTGTGATCGGGAGGATGAAAGGGATCCGAATGATCGTCATGCCCGCG
>CAZFPL010000134.1:0-5334 GCA_964521085.1 uncultured Anaerolineales bacterium
CGCGGGCATGACGATCTAAAAACCAAAGTCACCCATCGGAGAGTATCTTCTTAATATCCCCCATAAACAAGTGGACGTCCTCCTCGCGGGTGTTCCACGAGCACATCAGCCGCACCCCGTCGTCGCCGATGAAATTGTAGAAATGCCAGCCCTGGTCGTGCAGCGCGCGGATCAGCCGCGGCGGCATCCGCACAAAGACCGCGTTCGCCTCTACCGGCATCTGGATTTCCAGCTCCGGGATCGTGCCCAGCTGTTTTGCCAGCAACGCCGCGCACCGGTTGGCATCCGCCGCGTTCTTCAGCCAGGTGCCGTCCTTAAGCAATCCTTTCCACGGGGCGGCCAGGAAGCGCATCTTCGAAGCCAGCTGGCCGGCCTGCTTGCAGCGATAAGCAAAATCCTCCGCCAGCGGTTTGTTGAAGAAGACCACCGCCTCGCCCACCGCCAGGCCGTTCTTGGTCCCGCCCAGGCAGAGCACGTCCACCCCGCACTGCCAGGAGATTTCCTTGGGGGTAAGGTTGAGAAAAGCCAGCGCGTTGGCGAAGCGCGCGCCGTCCATATGGATCCGCAGATCGTATTTCTTCGCCGCCTTGTAGATTTCCATGAGTTCCGCCGGCCGGTAGACCGTGCCGAGTTCCGTCGATTGGGTGATGCTGACCGCCCGGGGTTTGGGGAAATGAATCCCGCGGCCGCTGTGGACGATCGTCTCAATGCTTTCCGGCTGGAGTTTTCCCTGGACCTCCTTGCCCAGCAGCAGTTTGGCGCCGTTGGTGTAGAATTCCGGCGCGCCGCATTCGTCGGTTTCCACATGGCTGGTGTCGACGCAGATGATGCTGTTGTAGGATTGGCACAGGGCGGAAAGCGCCAGCGAGTTGGCGGCGGTTCCGTTAAATACGAAGAACACATCACAATCCGTCTCGAACACCCTCCGCAGCTCGTCGCAGACTTCCTGGGTCCAGCGGTCGTCGCCGTAGGAATACTCGAAACCCTGGTTGGCTTCGGCCATGGATTGCATCGCTTCCGGGCAGATTCCGGAGGCGTTGTCGCTGGCAAAATGATGGCGGTGGATCATACGGTTCTCCTTTTTGGGATGCGACACAATTGTACTGCAAGGAAGAAAGTCGAGGACCCGGCAAGCACCGAAAAGAGCCGATGACGCCGAAAAGGGCACAATCCAAAATGCTTTTTTGAATAGATTTTTTCGGCACAATCGGTGCTCTTTCCGGGTAATCCGTGTACAATTTAGGTGCTGCAACCGGCGGCCGGGAGTGATACGCATGAAATCTATGACTGCCTTGCGAGATACCGTCTTTATTTTCCTTGGAGCAACCATCCAAGCTATCGGGATGGACCTGTTCCTCATTCCCGGAAAATTGGCCGCGGGCGGCGTGAGCGGGATCGCCCAGATCATCAACCGTTACACAGGCTGGCCGATCGGGGTGATGATCATCCTTTTCAACATCCCGCTCTTCGTTCTCGGCTGGCATTTCCTCGGCGGCCGCCGCTTCCTCGTCCGCACCTTTCTGGCCGTGGCGATCTACGCCGTCCTGATCGACCTGCTGGCACTCGCCCTGCCCAAGAATTTAACGGGCGATTCCGTGCTGAACGCGCTGTTCGGAGGCGTGTTGATGGGCGGCGGGATGGGATTGGTTTTCCGGGCGAAAGGCACCACCGGCGGAACGGATATCCTCGCCCGGCTCCTTGGGAAGTGGCGCGGGATTCCGCTCAGCGAAAGTTTCCTCCTCACCGATACGGCGGTCGTGCTCGGATCGGGAATTGCCTTCAGCTGGACCCTGGCGCTGTATGCGGTCGTCGCTCTCTACACCAGCGGCATGGCGGCGGAACTTGTTTCGGAAGGCTCCGGAATCGTCCGGTCGGCCACGATCATCACCGATCATCCGCAGGCCGTGGGTGAGAAGATCATGCGCGAGCTGAGCCGCGGGGTTACGATGTGGGAAGGCAAGGGGATGTATTCCGGAAAAGAACGCCAGATTCTGTTCTGCGCCATCAGCCGGTCTGAAGTGAATCCGCTGAAGGAGATCATCCATGATGTGGATCCTGCGGCGTTCGTCGTGATCGGCCAGGCGCACGAAGCGCTGGGAGAGGGGTTCAAGCCGCTATCGGGGTAAAAACCCTTTCACCGCAAAGGCGCGAAGAACGCAAAGATTTTATAGCAGGCTGTTGAAAAAGGCATCGAAGGTGGTCGAGTAGCGGTTTTTGCGTATCGAGACCACCGGATATTTGGCGTGGTCTCGATACGCCCGCAAAGAGCGCGGGCTACTCGACCGGCTTTTTCAACACCCTGAGAGTAAACACCTTTGCGTTCTTTGCGTCTTAGTCGAAAAATAATCTCTGGGCAAGATGAGTGGAATAGAAATAATCTCACAATTTTCAAAACACCATCCCATCCTCCATCCCCTTCGCTTCAACCTTCAATGATCATGTCCGAAACTACCCTCCCCCCTTCCCGTGATACGGGAAGGGGGGAGGGCGATCGTGATTCAATCGATAAAGTTGAATTCAAGATCAAGGAGGGGGATGGGATGGCAAAGTGCGATCAGGTTAGCAACGAACTTGCCGCGTCATAGAGGAACCGGCCGCCGAAGTATAGAAGCCCCACGCCGCAGACGGCGAAAACCGCGCGCTGGAACCATTTCCCGAAGAACTTGCCGCCGGTGAACGAAAGCGCCGACAGGAAATAATCCCACACGAAATCGCACAACCAGTGCGTGATGCAGAGTGCGATAAACCCCGCCAGGCCGAAAGCCCACGATTGCAGGATAAGCGCCACACCGACCGTCGCCCACCAAACGAAAAAATACGGATTGCCCAGACTGAGCATTATGCCGGCGGCGATCGGAGAACCTGAATACGATGCGGCGGTAACCGCCGGACGGCCGGCTTCGCGCAGCAAACCGACCGCCATATAGAGCAGGAAGAGACCGCCGAGGATTCCAAAAATTATTTTCACGGTTGGGTCGGTCAGAACCCTGCCAATGCCCAAGGCGAGCAGGATCATCAGCGGGATCTCGACGATCCCGTGGCCGATGGCGATCCACGCTCCGGAATGCGGGGATTGGCTTCCCTTGCCGATGGTCACGGCCGTGACCGGTCCGGGCGCGAGGACCCCCGAAAGGGACATGAGGATAGCGCCGGAAAGGAAAACGAGGAGGGGCATGGGGAATATTGTAACCGAAGTAAAGGCCGGGTCCGTGAGTAAAATGGGACTTTGAGGTTTTTTCAATCCGACCCGGTTATCCGAATTCTCTGTCCCAACCTCCTCTCCCAAACCCTCTCCCCCTTCCCGATTTTCGGGAAGGGGGAGAGGGAGGCTTGAGCTTCGGTGTTTTTGTGGACCGAAAACCGGGAAAGGGGGTCAGGACAGAATTACGCCCCGAGCAAACTATGCGCCGTACCCAGATCGATCTCGCGCATCCGTTCCATGCGGAACTGCTGGGTATAAAGGCGGTAATACTTCCCGCGCAGATGCAGGAGCTCGGCGTGAGTCCCCTGCTCGCAGATCCGCCCTTCTTCGACGACCACGATCCGGCTTGCGCGGCGGATGGTGGAAAGGCGGTGGGCGATGACAAACGAAATCCGCCCATGCATCAGGGATTCCATCCCGCGTTGGATGAGCGCCTCGGTGACCGTATCCACCGAACTGGTGGCCTCGTCCATGATCAGGATATCGGGCTGGACCAGGACCGCACGCGCCAGACTGATAAGCTGCTTCTGACCGGTGGAAAGGCGGTTGCCCCCCTGGCCAACCTCGGTCTCGTAACCCTTCTCGAGCGCGCGGATGAACTCGTCGGCTCCGGCAACGCGCGCCGCATCCGCGATTTCAGAATCGGTCGCATCCAGGCGGCCATAGCGGATGTTTTCGCGGACAGTACCGGAAAAGAGATGCGGAGTCTGCAGGACCACACCGATCCGGGATTGGATCGCCTTTTGGGTCAAGGTGGTGTAATCCCTGCCGGCGATTCGGATTGCACCCCGCCGCGGCTCGTAGAACCGGCACAGCAAACTGGCGATGGTCGTTTTTCCGCCGCCGGTCGGGCCGACCAGTGCGATCGATTCCTTTTCGCGCACGCGGAGGGAAAAATCCTCGAGCACCGGTTCCCCCTCCTTGTACCAGAACGAAACATGGTCGAACTCGATCTCGCCGCGCAGCGTTTCCGGAGCCAGCGCGCCCGGCCGGTCGACGATCTCCGGCCGCGAATCCACCAGCGAGAAGGATCGCTCCGCCGAGGCAATGGCGTGCTGCATCTCGGAAAACACGCGCGCCAGGTCCTGCACCGGCCAGAGCATGAAGGTCACATATCCGATGAACGCCTGGATGGTGCCGATGGAGATCGCGCCCTGCACGGCCTGCGCCCCGCCGAACCAGGCCACCATTGCCAGCGCCACCGCGCCAATCCCCTGCACCACCGGAAGGAACAGTGCCGAAAGCCATGCCGCGCGGAATCCGGCGCCGTACATCTCATCGGTGCGCGCGCGGAATTCGCGCAGATTTCTTTCCTCGCGCCCGAGGGCTTTGATCACCCGCACGCCGGTGATGGTCTCGTTGAAGGCGGCGGTGATCTTCGAGTTCACCTGACGCACCTTCCGGTATTGGCGGATGATCCGCTGTTTGAAGAGCGCGCCGGCAAAGACCAGCACCGGGATTGTCAGGAACACGAGGATGCCTAGTTTCCATTGCAGGATAAGCATGAAACACAACGCCGAGACGATGCTCATCAACGCCCAGGTGGAATCCAGCAACCCCCAGGTCACGAGATCGGCCACCTTGGCCGGGTCGGAGGTGACCCGCGACATGATCCACCCGACCGGCGTACGGTCGAAGTAGCTGAAGGACAGTTCCTGCAGGCGGGTGAACATACTCCGGCGCAGGTCATACTGGATGCGCTCCCCCAACAAGCCGGCCAGGTAGATGAAGGTGAACACACCGGCCGCCTGCAGCAGAGACAGGATGATGAAGAGTGCGCCGATCCAGAGCAGCGATTCCGGTTTTCCGGGTGTGATGGAGTCGTCGATCACCAATTTCTTCAGGTAGGTGAAGACGGAATCCGAGAACGACACGAGCGCCACCGTGGTGAGAAATCCCCCCAACCAGAGTTTCCGCCGGGCGGCCAGACCCAGCATCCGCCGCAGGGTCCGGGAATCCCAGGATTCTTGAAATTCTTCTTCTTCCCATTGATCCATCGCCATTTTATCTACTCCGTGTATTCACCAAACCGATTGTTCTTGTCATTCCCGCGTGTTCGAAGCGGGAATCCAGAGCAAGCGTTCCAGGAATCATTCAGCCAGTTTTCTGGATGCCCGCTACGTGCACGCGGG
>CAZFPL010000135.1:0-5306 GCA_964521085.1 uncultured Anaerolineales bacterium
ATCCCGCGAAAGCGGGATAAATCCCGCCCTCCCCATATGGGGGAGCCTGTCCCGGAGCGGAAGCGACGGGAGGGCTGGGGGAGGGGTAAGCTATAATTCTCTTCTACGTATGAGTTACCTATATCCGAAAAGGCGCGGTTTTCCCGTCCTCCAAATCATCATGATCTTGGCGCTCGGCGCCGGGCTCGGTTTGGCGGCCGCGTTTATTTTCCTTTCGCCGCGGGTGTTGGCCGTCACGCCCGGGGAAAGTCAGATCACGGGATCGTATGCCGCCGTCGAAATCCATTTCAGCGTTCCGATGGGATCGGGGTGCACCGCGGATCATTTTTCCGTCGATCCCGAGGTCGAAGGCGAGCTCGAGGTAAAGGGCGCCGTGCTTCGGTTTACACCCAAGGACCCGTGGCCGGCGGGCGGTAAAGTGTATGCATCCATCCAATCCGGAGCGTGCAGCGAGCGCGGTCTGCCGCTGCTGGCGGGCCGCTCCTGGAGCTTCACGCCGACCCTCGTCCGCATCGCCTATCTCCCCATCGGCGGGACGGGCGGCCGCTTGATGGGCATCGCGGTGGACGGCGGAGACCCTGTCATTCTCGCCCAGACGCCCCTTCCGATTCAGAATTTCGACATTTCCCGCCGCGGGGATTTCGCAATTCTCTCGACCGGCTCCAATGACCGGCCGGGGAAACTCTGGATCACGCCGCTGGATGGAAAAGAAGCGGAGTTGCTTCTGGATTGCGGGGAGGATTCCTGCCGCGATCCGGTCCTCTCGCCGGATGGATCGCTCGTGGCATACGTGCGTGAAAGATCCGGAACCGGGATGGGCGATTCGACTCTCCCGCTCAATCCGTTTATCGAACTGCTGGCCGTTTCCGGCGGGCCGGCCCGGACGGTTTCTCCCGAAGGCAACGCCGCCGAGAATCCGACCTGGTCCGCGCAGGGCTGGCTTTCGTATTACGACGGCACCCGCCAGGTGATCGTCATCGACGACCTGGCCGGCGGGCAGACGGTCATCCCGAACTCGACCGGAAGCGCGTGGGCCTGGCTTCCCGACGGATCGGCGGTCATCTTCCCGGAAATCCTGATCGCAGAAGGCAGCGAGTCCGAAGAATCGTCGCCGCGCCTTTTAAGCCATCTCTTCCGGGTCGATGTGAAAACCAACCAGCGCAGGAATCTCAGCGGCGCGGACCTCCTCGAAGATGCCTCGCCGGCGGTCTCCCCCGACGGATTGCAGCTCGCGTTTTCAAGGAATTTTTTCGACGCCCGCTGGACTCCCGGAAAGCAGTTGTGGGTCATGCGCCTGGGGGACGGCGCGCTCCGGCAATTGAGCCAGGCGCCGGATTACAGCCATTCCTCGATTCATTGGAGCCCGGACGGCTCGTTCCTCGTGTTCATGCTTTTCCATGAGACGGTTCCCGGCGATCCGCCGGAGATCTGGTGTCTCGCCGCGGACGGATCCGATCCGCGGCGGCTGGTCGTCGGGGGATTCCTGCCAAGGTGGTTGCCGTAAATTCCCCTTCTTCGGGGGATATAAAAGGAGAGTGAATGCCCGATAAAAAATGTCCTCACTGCGGCCTTTGGAATTCGGAATCGGCGCCGACGTGCGATTGCGGTTATGACCTTCCGCTGCCGCCGGAGGAGGAGATCCCGGCGGAAGAAGCCGGGGAGGATGTCGAAGAAGAGGAACTGCCCGATATAAAATGCCCCAAATGCGGACTTTGGAACGCCGGAACGGCATTTGCCTGTGATTGCGGTTTTGATTTCACGCAAATGCCGAAGGCGGAAAAACCGGCGGCACAGACGGAATTTCCAATGCCCCCGGACACCACGTTACCGCTCGGGAAGCTGCCTCCGATCTCAACTTTTTCAGACCAGGCATGCATTGGGTGGGTGCGCGATCTTTTCAAGCTGGCATTCCGCCCGAATGAACAGACGATCCGGGAAATTTCCGAAGACTCCGGGGACGCTGAATGGTCTGCGGCATTTATGTTTTTATTTGTGGCGCTTCTATTTCCGATAATTCAATTTATTTATTCCTTTTTAAAAGCGGGAAGCAGCTTATCCGGCTGCGTCTCCTGCCTGGTCTCGGGTGTACTTTCCAGTGTGTTCGCAAGTTGGCTTCCCGTTCTGGCATTTTCAGTTTTATTCGCGATGGCCCTCCGCCGGAATCAACCCGAAACAAAAATCTTCCTTCACAATTCCCTCTATTTTGGCACCCTGACAGCCTCGCTGTTATCGATCATTCTGGGAATTTTCACACTCATCAGCATCCCGCTGATGGATTCTGATTGGTTTACGAACTCAATCCTGACGCCGGCGATCGGGATCGCGATCCTTCTCCTTTTATTAGCCGGTGTCGTTTACCTGATGTTTATTGCCTTCCGGATAATCCGCGCATTGGCGTCACCCGAAGAGCGGAAGAGGGCCCGGCGCATCGCCCTGTGTGCCATCGCCGTCCTGCTTGCCGTTTTACTTAATGAAGTTTCGAAGTTGTTCTTCCCACAGGGCTTAATAACACTGTTGCCATCTTCTCAATTCATATTCGGATTGATATATCTCCCTTCCCTATACTACCTCTTTTGGATCGCCGCGACGGCTTGGATGATCAGAAAGACCAGCATCCCCGTGTTGGGATGGCTGTTGGTTTCGATCGTGGGGTTGCTTGCAGCGCAGATCTTGACCCGATGGTTCGATAATTCCATTTTTGTATATTTAAGTCGATCCAACGATCCCTATGCGATCTCTTTCGTGAATGGAATTCCAGCGGTTGCCCGCTTCACCCTCTTTGCCGGAATTCAGTGGTTGTACCTGCGCCGATACGTCAAGCACTCGCGGCTTGGGTCGGTATGGTGGCCGCTGGGATTCATCCTCGCGCACGCGCTTCCGTTGAAGCCGTTTTTGGGATGCCCCACGGAATTATCCCTCCTCGCCCAATACGGGCTTCCGGGCGTGCTGTTGGTGTACTGGTTTCCCCCGGACGATCCTGCTTCCTGGGCCCGCCCAGGCCAAGACTGGTTCGATCATTCATTTAAAAAACTGCGCGCGTTTATTGACCTTGCCTGGAATAATCCATTCGGGAAAGAGTAACCCGCGTACCCTCCCCCTCCTTCCCGTCATACGGGGAGGAGGGGCGGACGGGAGGGGGCGGAGGGGGATAAAAAAAGGAGGATGCATCCGCATCCTCCGTGCTGGCCCCGTGAGTGCGAAGCACGAACGGGGAAATCCGTACTCCCTTCCGTGAAATCCGTGGTCCCTTACGAAATCAGCCCCATATTCTTCCCCACCTTGGCGAACACCTCCAGCACGCGGTCCATTTGTGCGTCGGTATGTGTGGCCATGTACGATGTGCGCAGAAGCTGCCTGCCCGGCGCTACGGCGGGGGAAATGACCGCATTGACATATACCCCTTCCTCGAAGAGCGCTTTCCAGGTGAAAACCGTCTTGATGTCGTCGCCGATGATGATCGGGATGATCGGAGTAACCGAATTGCCGATGTCGAATCCCAGGCTGCGGTATCCGGCGCGCATCTTCTCCGCGATGACATTCAAGCGTTCGGTATGCTGCGGTTCGTCGCGCATGATGTGCAGGGCGGCGAGCGCCGCGGCGGCGTTGGACGCCGGGATGCTGGCGGAAAATATCAGGGCCCGGGCATGATGCTTGATGTAGTGGATCACCGGCTCGTCCCCGGCGATGAACCCCCCCAGCGAAGCGAAAGATTTACTGAAGGTTGACATGATCAGGTCGACGTCCTTGGTCATGCCGAAATGAGCGGCGGTTCCGCGCCCCTTCCCCAGGATCCCGATTCCGTGCGCATCATCCACCATCAGACGGGCCTCGTATTTTCTGCATAACGGGATAAGCTCCGGCAACGGGGCGATGTCGCCCTCCATGCTGTAGAGTCCGTCCACGATCACCAGTTTTCCTTTGTCTCCCGGTAGGGAAGCCAGAACGCGTTCGAAATCCTGCAGGTCGTTGTGCTTGAAGCGTTTGGTTTCCCCCCAGGACAACCGTGCGCCGTCGACGATGCTGGCGTGGTCTTCCTTGTCCAAAATCACATAGTCGCCTCGTCCCATGAGGGCCGAGATCGTGCCGAGGTTGGTCTGCATGCCGGTCGAAAACACCAGCGCTGCTTCCTTGCCCACGAACTCCGCCAGCTCGCGCTCGAGCTGTAAATGCAGCTCGAGCGTGCCGTTCGCGAAGCGCGATCCGGTGCAGGAGGTTCCGTATTTTCGGATCGCTTCTTCGGCGGCATTCCTCACGCGCGGGTCCATCGTCAGCCCGAGGTAGTTGTTGGATCCGCACATGATCATCCGGCGCCCCTGGCAGATCGCCTCAGTTCCCTCGTTGCCCTCCATGGGTATGAAAAACGGGTAGAACCCGGCCGCCATGGCGTCCTTGGCGTCGGTGAAATGGCCGCATTTTTCGAAGATATCCATCCCAACTCCTCTTGGTTCGATAAAAGGGTTCGCCCCGGAGGGGACGTGGTCTCCATTATACGCCAGCGCGTTTCTTTGCCTCCGCCTTTTTCACTTTGTTGATCGCATCCGCCACGATGAGGTCGATCACCGGGTATTGGAGCGGGCCGAGGAGATTGGTGAGCCAGTAGAAGAGATTGAGGTCTATGCCGGTGATGACGATGTATCGGTTGTGTTCGACGCCGGAGAGGATGTCGCGCGACACCGCCTCGGGCGGTTGGATCTTGCCGCCGGCGGAAATGATATCCAATTCGCGGGGCCGGATCGTTTTCTCCTTGGCCAGCGACGGCGTATCGGTGTCGGGGGGCATCGCAATCGTCACCCGGATCCCAAGCGGCTTGAGCTCGTACCGCAGCACATCGCTCAGGCCGCGCACCGCCCACTTGGTGGGCGCGTAGGATGAATATCCGAAAAGTGCCAGGATCGCCGCCCCGGACGAAACGTTGACAAGGTGCCCTTTCCCGCGCCGGATCATCTCCGGCACGACGGCGCGGGTCATATTCAGGGTGCCGAAATAATTCGTTTCCATCGTCTCGCGGAAAATTTTCGCGTCCGTCTCCAGGAAGTACCCGGGATGGGAAGTGCCCGCGTTGTTGATCAGTATATCCAGCGGCCCGAGTCCCTTCGCGGCCTGCTCCGCCGCGTTCCGCGCCTGGCTTTCGACCCCCACATCCGCCTGCGTGAACCCGACCTTCTGCGAGGGGTCGACTGCGGCGGCTTTCAATTCCTGGCAGGTGGATTCCAGCTTGGCCCGGTCTCTGGCCGTCAGCCACACGCTGGCGCCCCGGGCGACCAGCTGCCGGGCAAGCGCCAATCCTATCCCGCTCGACCCCCCCG
>CAZFPL010000136.1:0-5212 GCA_964521085.1 uncultured Anaerolineales bacterium
GGGATAAATAAAACTCCCTCCTGTCGGAGCATCCCCTGGTTCCCATCACCGGAAATGGTTTTCCGGGTCATCTGCTTCGTATCGTATGGCACCCGGAAGACTGGTAGAATCAATGTGGGAAAAACCGAGGACTGATTCCCATATCCTCTCGAACGATGAAACGAATATCAGGAGGAAATCATGCGGCTTCAAGGAAAGGTAGCGGTGATCACAGGAGCGGCGTCCGGTATGGGTCTTTCGATGGCGAAGTTGTTCACCAAAGAAGGCGCCAGCGTCGTCGCGGGCGACTGGAATGCCAAGCGGCTGGACGAGGCTGTCGCGGGCATCCAAGCGGCCGGCGGCAAAATCACGGGCGTCCAGGGAAACATCGCGGATCTGGCGGCGGCGGAAGGCCTCATCGATCTGGCGGTAAATACGTATGGCGGCCTGAACGTGCTAGTCAATAACGCAGGCGTGATGGACTACATGCAGGGCGTAGGCGAGCTGACGGATGATGTCTGGCGCCGCGTGCTGGGCATCAATTTGGACGGTCCCATGTTCACAACCCGGAAGGCCGTCCAGCATATGCTGGCGCACGGCGGCGGATCCATCGTCAACGTCGGTTCGACGGCCAGCCTGCACGGCGGGGCCGCGGGCGCGGCCTATACCGCCTCGAAACACGCGCTGCTGGGACTCACGCGCAGCACGGCCTGGATGTACGCCAAGAAGGGCATTCGCTGCAATCAAATCTGCCCGGGCGCAACGGCGACGAACATCGGCGAATCCATGCCGAGAGACAAGGTGGATCCGACCGGGGCGGCGCGCGCGCAGGAATTCGCGGCGCTGATCCCGGCCTATCTCACCCCGGACGATATCGCGGCGGTCGCCTTGTTCCTGGCGTCCGACGAATCCGTCCATATCAACGGCGCAGTCATCACCGCCGACGGCGGTTGGGACGCCGTCTAGCGACGGGAGGCACGTTCCATCGGGGAACGGACTCTCGACGGAGCGGGCAGTATTTCTCGCTTTAAACACTCCGGATCGGCTACCGCGGGAGAAATCCTCAACAGGATGCGCTTGTTCTCTTTTTTACAGGTGAACCGGCGGCTTTTTAGCCGCCGGTTTTTTATCCTGTCATGAAGGAGCAGGTCCTTTTTTTATTGGAGCAGCGCAAACCTTTTCGAAAAAATGGAAAATCGTATAATGAATGTGGCAAAAAACCGGTTCTCAATAAGATCGCCGTTCCATCCAGAGGCCGCTTTTTCTTAATGGGAGATATTAAATGAAGACGGCAGGAATTATCGGCGGCATCGCACCTGAATCGACAATCCAGTATTACCGTTTCCTGATCGACGCATACCGGGCGCGGATACAGGACGGAAGCTATCCCCACATCCTCATCAACAGCATCGATATGAAAAAAATGCTGGACTTAATCGGCGCCAGCGACCTTCCCGGCGTGACGGCCTACCTGGCCGGGGAAATCGAAAAATTGTCGCGGGCGGGAGCCGGATTTGCGTTGCTCGCATCCAACACCCCGCATATCGTCTTCGACGACCTCCAGAGTCAATCCTCCATCCCCCTGCTCAGCATCGTAGAGGCGGCGTCCAAATCCGCGCGCGCCGCCGGGTTGAAGCGGGTGGGTTTATTCGGCACGCGGTTCACCATGCAGGCGCGGTTCTATCCGGATGTATTCTCGCGGCAGGGCATAGAGGTGGTGATCCCCGGCCCGGAGGAACAGGAGTATATTCACGGCAAGTATATGAGCGAATTGGTCGCCGGCGTATTTCTGCCTGAGACGAAAAACAGGATGCTCTCCCTTGCCGCCCGCCTGCTCAAACAAGAAAAGATAGACGGTTTGATTTTAGGGGGGACGGAATTACCGCTGCTGCTGCCCGATGCCGGAGGATTGGGAATCCCCTTCCTGGATACCACGAAGATCCATGCGGAGGCCGCCGCGGCGGAAATGCTGTCGTAGATTCGCTTTTAAAACCGGCGTCACCGGAGCGCGGCCGCCTCCCCGGAATGCTTCTCGGAATCCTTTCCCTCTTGAACCGAACACACCCCGCTTGCGCCTTTCGAAGCATGACGATGCACCCGTTCCTCGATCTTGATACCGGTTATGCGACACGCATCCTGCAACCGGCAGGTTGCATCCTCCGGCTGCATGCGGCGAAGGAGGATTCCCGGTATCATGTGGATCGATCCTGCAGAAAGGTTGAGCATACCCATGGATAATCCGAATACGGAGAAGGTTATCGTGGTGACCGGAGCCACGTCCGGCATCGGGCTGGCCGCGGCGGAACAACTTGCCCGCGCGGGAGTCGCGGTGATCGGCATCGGCCGCTCGGAGGAACGCTGCCGCGCGGCCGAACAGCGGCTGCAAGCGGTGAATCCGTCCGGGAAGGCGGACTGCATCACGGCGGATCTATCGCTGCAGAGCGAAGTGCGCGCCGCGGCGGGAAAGGTGCGCGAGATTCTTGCCGCCGCAGGAAAAAAAGATCTGGATGGGCTGTTGAGTAACGCCGGAGGATTCTCCCTCGGGCGGAAACTCACCGCCGAGGGCTTCGAACTACTCTGGGCGCTCAACTACCTGGCTCCCTTCCTGCTTACGCATGCACTACTCCCGCTTCTTCGGGCCGCACCCTCCGCGCGCGTTGTGACGGTCAGCTCAGGTTCGCATTACGGCTCCCATATGAATTGGGACGACTTGCAGCTGCAACGCTCCTATTACGGATGGCAAGCCTACGGACAGAGCAAGCTCGCCACTGTCCTTTTCACCCTCGAGCTTAACCGCCGCCTGGGCGAAAACAGCACGATCCAGGCCTTCGCCGCCGATCCGGGTCTGGTGAACACCGGCATCGGGACCAAGGGCACCCCCTTTTGGCTGGGCTGGGGCTGGAAAATATGGAGCGCGCACGGGATGACTCCGGAGCAGACGGCCAAGGGGATTGTCCGCCTTTTTCTGGACCCGTCCGTGCAGAAGGACGCCGGGATCTACTGGAAACATGGCCAACCGGTGGACCCGGATCCGGCTGCTCTGGATCCAGAATCAGCCCGCCGGCTGTGGGAGATCTCCGAGAAGATGTGCGCGATAACCGCCTCCCCGGTTCTCACCGGCCATCCGTAATTCGCAGAACTGGAGAGACTAGTAAAAAAGGAATGCACCGACCGCATGTGCATTCATGGACAGGATTTACAGGATGGACAGGATTGAAAAGAAAAAATCCTGAAATCCTGTAAATCCTGCCGCTTCTATTTCCGCAGACGATTAATTTCCATCAATACTGCCAGCCAATTAAATTCCAATAGTAAAGACTCCATGCATATCCCGCCGCCGCAAGCAAGACGAGCGAGTAAAAAATCCTTTCGGCGAAATTCCAATATTTTTTTCGCCAGGAATGGATGGTGAACCAGAACGCCGCAAGAGATAATGCGATGAAAAGAACGGGAAGCACCAGCACGGCATTCAGGAGATCCGCCTCGCCGTAAGCGATTCCGCCGAAGGAAAAAACAAAACCGGCAAGGAACAGGAGGCCGACAGCCCCCAGCGAGAGGAATATCCACCGCCCGATCACGGCCGCGGGGGGAAGGAGATCCGTCCTTTTTACAAACCGCCGGACGATCCAGCGGACGAAAGAGACCACCACCATCGATAGGAACAACCCGACGGATGCCATCAGGATGATGTAATGCAGCGTGTAATCCGCGTACCATGGCATTTTCTCCAAAACCGTCGTCGGGTCGTCCTGAACGAATGCGTGGGTGATGTTCCCGTTTGCATCCGTTCGGAATATCAGGATGTTTTGGGGATCGTCTTCCTGGAAAAACACCAGGGGTTCCATCGGGATGAACCGGTACACCCCATACCACGCGGAGGAAATCAGAAGCGCGCCGTCTTCCGTCGGCTGCACGATGATGGGCTCGAACAAATTGCCGGCTTTTTCCACCGTCGTCTCCGCAAAACGGCGGGTCTGGCGGAAGCTTCCGGCGAACTTCGCCAACTCCTCCGCGGAAAGGGCGATCTTCGCCGCCGGCAGGGCCGAGGAGGGGGAGAAGGCGTCCATGAAATCTTTTAGAAGAAGGGATTGAACGTCGAATGCATTCTCGCTGTTGTACGCGACGAATACGCCGATGTTCTTTTCCGGGATGAGCGCCAGCAGGCTGTGGAAGAGGCGCGTATCGCCTGCGTGGCCGAGCACGCGCAGCCCGTTGCGGTTCATCTCATAAAAACCGTACGCCCAACCGTTCAGGCGGGAGTCGTGGCCGAACAGGCGGGAGTGCATCATCTCCGCCGTGCTTTCTTTTAATATGCGCTCATCGCCGTAGGCGCCGCCCTGCAGATGGGCGATCATAAACCGCGCCATGTCGGCGGCGGTGGAAGTCACCGCCCCCGTGGGGAAGGGATTGAAATATTCAAAATCCATTTCCACGAATCGCCCGCCGGTAAACACATACCCCTTCGACATGTCGGCCGCCCATCCTTCGGGGAGGGGCTGGCGGACGGTCGTGTGATTCATACCCAGCGGTTTGAAAATGTTCGTATCGAGGTAATCCTCGAAGGGAACGCCGGACACGCGTTCGACGATATACCCGGCGAGCGCCGCGCCGTAATTGGAATACGAGGACATCGCGCCGGGGGCACGCACACGGGCCGGGATGTGATTCGCCAGCCACTCACCCAGGGGAACCATCGCCTGCGGGGTCGCCGCCTGGTACCCAAACACCCGGTCTTCGAATCCGGCGGTGTGGGCCATGAGGTGGCGCAGCGTAACGGGTTGGAGGTACGTATCCGGAATGTGAAAATCGAGATAATCGTTGACGTCCGCATTCAGGTCAAGCTTTCCCTGCTCAACGAGCTGCATCACCGACGTCCAGGTGAAAATTTTCGAGGTCGAGCCGATGCGGAACAGGGTCGAATCCGGACTGACCGCGATCCGGTTCTCCACGTCCGCATAGCCGTACCCCTTGGCGAAGACCAGCTCCTCCCCTTCCACGACGGACACGACCGCTCCGGCGATCTGAAGAGACTCGAGCTGCTCGGTAATTTCCCGGTCGAAAAATTCCCGCCAAACGCCGGGAGAAGCCGGAACGGCATGCACCGGTACGGAGGATACCGGCAGGTAAACGTTCGCCGCCAGCGCCAGCGCGGTACCCAGGGTAACCCCCCCATAGGATACAGCCAATTTCCTTCGCATACTGGAGAAAGGATTGAAGTGCGTTTTTTTATCCC
>CAZFPL010000137.1:0-5160 GCA_964521085.1 uncultured Anaerolineales bacterium
TACCGGTTTGGCTGTTGATCGTCAAAGTGTTTGAAGAGCGGGAATTGGAAATCCGTTTCGGGGCTCCGTATCTGGAATACAAATCCAAGACGCCGATGTTAATTCCCAGACGACCGCGAAGTTAATCGCAACATCCCCTTCGAAAGGTTGGAGACCCGGCAAACCAAATCCGCATTAATTGCTTCGACTCCGATGAGGTGTGACGATGCGCAATCGACCGGCAATCCTGCTTGGGGCAATGTTGATAGGAGCGAGCCTTTTAGCCAGCATCCTGGCCTATCCCACGCTTCCGGAACAGGTGGCATCCCACTGGAATGCCGCCGGCGAGGTGGACGGCTACATGCCCCGGCTTGCGTCGGTCCTCCTCCTCCCGGGTTTGATCGCCCTGTTTTTCGGATTGATCATGTTGCTGCCGGTGTTCGATCCGCTTCGATCGAATATTGCCCGGTTCCGTCCGCAATATAACCTCGTCGCGGTCGCCTTGAGCGGTTTTCTGGCATACCTTCATTTGCTGACTCTGGCTTGGAATCTCGGCTGGCAAATCCCGATAGGAGGAGCCCTCGCACCCGCGGCCGGCATTTTCTTCTTTGGCATCGGAGCGGCGATGAAATCCGCCAAACCCAACTGGACTTTCGGAATCCGGACTCCCTGGACGCTGAGCAGTCCGGTCGTTTGGGACCGCACGCACTCCGTCGGCTCGACCGCCTTTAAAATCGCCGGCGTTCTGGTTACCTTCGGGACTTTTTTTCCGGAATTTGCTATTCCGTTGCTCCTGATTGTGCTTGGTTTTACCGCCGTGGGACTGATCCTTTATTCCTTCTTACTGTACCGGAAATTAAATAAGGACGGATCCTAAACGACGGCACCACTGCCGGTATTCCGCAGTTTCCGCACCTATCCGAAGGAAAATCATCCGGATTTATGTCCGCTCGTGTTTATTTGGGAGTATCATTAATCGGTATGCAGAACCCCGTTCCGCAAATGGAAAGACCCTTATTGAGAATCCGGTATTCGTCCATCGTGAAATGGATCCTGGCGGCCGCGTTCCTTTCCGGCTGCCGGATTTTTCATTTATTAAAAGCAACTGTCCCGCCGTCCCCCCTGGTGGAGCGAACGTTCTCCGTCGGTGGAATGGAACGCTCCTACCTGCTCTATGTTCCCGAGGAGATTCGGGGCGCAGCTGCCGTACCTGTCGTGCTGGTCTTTCACGGCGGCCTGGGCCGTCCGGAAAATATGCCCGAGGTAACGGGGTTCAACACACTCGCGGAGAAAGAAGGATTTGTCGTGGCGTATCCGCGCGGAACTTCCCGGATGGAAAATGTCGAACTGGATACGTGGAACGGCGGCTTATGCTGCGGCTGGGCGCAGGAAAGCAACGTCGACGACGTCGGCTTCATCCACGCGCTGCTCGACGACCTGTCCACCGAGGTTGCCGCAGATCCGCGCAGAATTTTCGCCGCCGGTCTTTCGAACGGCGCGATCTTCTCCTACCGACTCGCGTGCGAGATGGCCGACCGCATCGCCGCCATCGGCCCGGTGTCGGGGACGCAGAACATCGCCGAGTGCAATCCTTCCCGGCCCGTGTCCGTCATTCATTTCCACGGAACGGCGGATTCCATGGTGCCGTACGGGGGCGGGTTCGGCAAAGGATTGAGCGGTGTTTCCTTCGCCTCGGTCAGTGGAACGGTCGATTTCTGGATCCAGGCGGATCGCTGCCCCGCAACGGCAAGCCGGGAACAAACCGGTTCCGTCATTCATGAGGCCTATTCCCCCTGCGCGGACGGCGCCGCGGTGGAGTTGTACACCATCGAGGCCGGCAATCACGGCTGGCCGGTCAGTGTGCGCTATGCTCCCGACGGAGACGAACCCTCTCAGGCGATCGACGCAACGGCGGTGATGTGGGAATTTTTTAAAGCGCATCCCAAACCCGAGAGCACGGATTGATGATGAAAGGCCGCCAAAATCCCCTTCCCCGGCGCGCCTACTGCTACGGGATGGTTTCCGCGAGCACGCTCCACCGGCTGGCGAAACCGTTTCCCAACACTGACGGCTATTCGGAAATTGCGGAGAGTTACGTTCAGACCGGCGGCGAAGCGGCCAATTCCGCGATCGTCCTTCGCCGGCTGGGAATGCGCGTCCGCCTGGATGGGAATTGGATCGGCGATGCCCGCGAAGGATCACAACTCAGAACGCTTCTCCGAAAGGAGCGGGTCGACATCTCGCGATTAACCGTGAAAAAGGATTTCCCCGGCGCCCACGAGATCGTGTTTGCCGATGGAGCGAGCCGCACGGTTTTCGGCAACTACTGCCGGGTCCTATTTACGAAAAAGCAATGGAACCGTCCGCGCAAATCCGATCTGGCCTGGGCGGAAATCGCCAATATCGATCCGTTCTTCGGAGAGGAAAGCCTGCTCGCGGCGAAATACGCCGCCGATCTGGAAATCCCCTACATCACCATCGACTGCGCTCCGGAAAATTCCGTCGCCGTGAACGCCGCCGCGGTTGTGATCTCCGGCGAATTCCTCGGCCGCGAATATCCGCAAAAAAGCGCTGATGAGATGCTGGATGCCTACCGCAGCCGGGTTTCCGGAGTGACGATCTTCACGGGCGGCGGGGGCGAGATCCGGTATGTCCGCAGGGGCGGATCCGTGGAGCGATCCAAGCCGCCGGTCCTTCGTCCGATCGATACCACCGGCGCCGGGGATGCTTTTCGGGCGGGAGTGGCGGTGGGCATACTTCAGGGATGGGACGACGGGGAGATCGTCGCCTACGCGTCCGCCGTCGCCGCGCTGGTCTGCCTGTCGCTTCCCGGCGTTCTCAACGCGCCGGATCACAAGTCGGTATTGTCCTTTCTTAAAAGGAAAGAGCGGCGGCAATCCGGCTCCCCATAGATTCCGCCGTCCGTCGGTGTAAAATTGCATCCATAACCTTCACCGGCCATCATGACACCCACCGACCGCGCTCTCACCCGTCTCTCCTCCTTTGAGTTGTTCGCCGACCTTCCCGTGGAGGAAGTTGCCGCGTTGGAATCGGCGTTGACAGAGAAACGGCTTCCGCAGGGAAAAGACGTCTTCCGCGAGGGAGAAGCGGCCCGCTACTGCTATTTCCTCCTGGAAGGGAGGGTCAGCATCTGGTACCGGCGCGGGGACGAGGAGGAGCAGGTCCGGGTTCTGGAAGCGGGCGAAATGTTCGGCGAGGAAGCGATTCTCGGTTTGGAACGCCGTCATGCGTCCGCCTATGTGGAATCCGATGCAGTCGTGCTCCGGATATCCTCCGCGGCAATTCGTGACCAATTACGGGCTTTGCCAAAGACTTCGGAGGTCCTGCAGACCGTCGCTCATGGCAGGCGTTTGGTGCGCGGCGTCTCCTTCTCCTGGCTGGCTGCGGACGAAGCCGTGTTCCTGGCGACGCGCAAGACCAACGTGCTGCTTGTCCCAAGCCTGGCGTTGCCGGTCCTGCTGGGCCTCCTCAGCCTGGCCGGTTTCGCCGTCATCTACCAACAGGGCTGGCCGGGGTGGGCTTATCTCGTCGCCGGCGCCGGATTGCTCGCGGCGGTTGTGTATGGAGCCTGGTCGGCCATGGATTGGAGCAACGACTACTACCTGGTCACCAACCGCCGGGTCGTTGCCCTGCGCAGGGTGCCGCTCATCTACGACGACCGGCAGGAAGCTCCACTCGACATGATCCAATCCGTCGCCGTTACAAGCACCATCAACCAGCGTACTTTCGGATTTGGAGACGTCGTCGTGCGCACCTTCACCCGTCCGATCGTCTTCCAATCCGTGCCCAATCCGAACACCGTCGCCCGGCTGCTGGAGACGATCTGGAAACGCCGGCAGCAGGTCCAGGAACAGGATGACCGCGAGGAAATCGGCCGGTTGCTTGCCGACCGGTTGAATATGCAGGAGTCGGGGGAAGCCAGCCTGGAGGAAACCGAAATACCAGAAGGCGGTAATCCGTCCTCGCCCATGATAGGAGTCTCCGCAGCATCCATGAGCGGCATGCAAACCCGCCTCGAGACGGGCGGTGTCGTCACCTACCGAAAACACAGGTTTTTCCTTTTCCGGAACATGTTTCTTCCGATCTTGCTTTCACTCGTCGGAATCCCTCTCGGCGTCGTGGTCCGTGAGGGAATCCTGCCGATTGACCGGTTGCTGGGAATCTGTCTTGTGATCGGAGTCGTCCTGGCAGGGATGGTTTGGAGCGCATATGAATATCTGGACTGGGCGAACGATTTATATCAAGTCACCTCCGAACAAATCCTCGCTCTCCATCGAAAGCCGCTCGGGAATGAAGAGCGGCGTGCGGCGGGCTTGGAAAATATTCTCAGCCTGGAGTACGATCGCCCCTCCCTCCTGGCGCGGCTCTTGAATTTCGGCACGGTGAAGGCGACCGTCGGCCAGGTGAGTTTCACGTTCGACGAGGTGGGCGATCCGGTCCATGTCCAGGAGGATATTTTCCAGCGGATGGAATCCAAGAAAAAGCGCGCGTCGGATTCCCAGCGCCGGCAGCGGCGCGAGGAAATCGCGGATTGGATCGAGACCTACCATAACCTGACCCGCAAAGAAGGGGACGAAAACAAACCCAAGGAGCAGGAATGACCGTTCAGGAAATACGCACCGAGCCGGATCCGGTGCTCCGGAAAAAAGCGAAAGAGGTGAAGACCGTCACGGCCGACATCCGCCGTCTTATCGACGACATGGTGGAAACCATGCGCGCCGCGCCGGGCGTGGGCCTGGCGGCGACGCAAATCGGAGTCGGCCAGCGGGTGATCACGGTGGAATATGCCGAGGAGCCCGAGAAGGAATTGCCCGAAGGAACGCCCCCGCCGAAGCCGGTGCTCTATATCCTGATCAATCCGGAGATCACCCGGGCTTCTCGTGAGAAAATCGCCGGGATCGAAGCCTGCCTTTCGGTGCCGGGTTTTGCCGGAGAGGTCGAACGTCACGTCGAAGTGGTTGTGAAGGGATTCAACCCCAAAGGATCGCCGGTGAGAATTAAAGCCAAAGGCTGGCTGGCGCGCATCTTCCAGCACGAGATCGATCATCTGAACGGGAAATTGTACGTCGACCGGGCGACGCAAGTATGGGAGATCCGGCCGGAGGATACGAAGGAGAACGTCTAAGGTCGAGTAGCGGTTTTTGCGTATCGAGACCACCG
>CAZFPL010000138.1:0-2007 GCA_964521085.1 uncultured Anaerolineales bacterium
TCGTTCCGGAAGCCAACATGGGCGACGTGCTGGGCGACCTCAACACCCGCCGCGCACACGTGCAGGGGATGGACACTGAACACGGCAAGAGCGTTGTCAACGCCACCATTCCTTTGGGGGAAATCCAGCGCTATACCACCGATTTGCGTTCGATCACCGGCGGGCGCGGCATGTTTACCATGACCTTCGATCATTACCAAGTGATCCCGCGCAACGTGGCCGAGACGATCATCGCCGCGCACCAAAAGGAATTGACCGGCAAGACCGAAGAAGAGGAATAACCCCTTTTCTCGAAGGGGGCCGGTGTCGGATTTGAAAAAAATTGGCAATAGTTTTCAAGACCGGTTTGAAAACTATTGCTTTTTTTTGGGAATTCTCCGAAGATAATTGTCGGAACGGATCGGGTGACGAAGAAGGATTTATCGATCTCCGCAAGAGAATGGGGGAATATCGGGCGGCGATATGGCACGAGGATGGGATATGCAGTATGCCGACGTCATTGAAACCCGTCACCGATCCGCTTCTCCGCGTGCGTTCCCCGTCGCATTCCAATTACAGAATCATTTTCCTCGTCTCGATTTTCCTCTCGTGTTTCTGTTCTGCGAACACGGCTCTTCCCGCACAAGCGATCCGTCCGTCGCGTTTTGACGGACGGATGGAAAACGAGTCGGGAGCATACATCGCTTCCTCCGACGATCCAATATCCGCCTTGCAGGGCGGCGATTCGTCCGAAAATGGAATTTCCCCCCTTCCTTCGGCGGAGTATTATGAATATTACACACAATCCGGGGATACGCTCTATACGGTCGCCGTAAGGTTTAATGCGTACTACAGTGAAATCAAGGCGATCAACGGTTTGCATCTGCCGGAAAGAGGGCTGCTGTCACCGGGACAGGGATTACGCATACCGAAAAAATTCGCCACCACCACGGACTCGGCGCATTTATTTCCGGACAGTGAAATCGTTTTTTCAAAAACCTCCGCCAATTTCAGCGTGGAGAATTTCATCCTGGGAAAAAGGGGATTCTTATTAACCTATACAGATGAAGAGGGAAGAACGGGGAGCGAAATAATCCTGCATTTGGACCGCGAGAATTCCATAAACCCCAAAATTCTGCTTTCGTTATTGGAATATACCAGCGGGTGGGTCACCAACAAGCACCCCTCCAAAGAAACCCCGGATTACCCCATGAAGTTTCCAGATCCCTACAGTCGGGGTTTATACAGGCAATTGATGCTGGCGATCAACTATTTGGAAAAGGGATATTACAACTGGAGGGAAGCGAAAATCCTTTGCCTGTATTTCAACGACGGAGAGACAATCCGGTTGGCTCCCGATCTCAACGCCGGGACGGTCGCGGTGCTGTATTATTTCAGCAAAATTTCCAATACTTCCGCCCTTTGGGAACAGAACGTAAAAGATTTTTACACCCAATATTCCGGGTTCTTTGGCGACCCCGCAGCCGAGCCGCTGGAACCGCTTTATCCGAAAGAATTGTATCCGCCGTCTTTAATTCTTCCCTTCCCCATCGGGCAATCATGGTGCTTTTCCAACGGACCCCACGGGGCCTGGGATGCCAAAGGCCCGGAAGCGGCCGTCGATTTGGCGCCCCCGCAGGATGAATACAGCGACGCACTGTCCCGGATGCTGGTTGCGTCGGCCTCGGGCTGTGTTGTGCGTTCCGAAAAGAACACCGTGGTGATCGATTTGGATTGCGACGGGTTGGAACAAACCGGATGGAATATCTTTTTTTACCATCTTTCCGAAGAGGGCCGGGCGCGCGCCAAGAGCAAAGTCAGGCAGGGGCAAAAAATCGGATACGCATCGTCGGCGGGCGGGGTGAGCTCGGGGATCCACGTGCATGTGGCGCTCAAATATAACGGCGAATGGATCTTGGCGGGCGGGCCGATCCCGTTTAGCTTAAGCAGGTGGGTGCTCGCGGCGGGCGATGCCGCGGGGGAATGGCTGTTCCTCCGGAGCGGCAGGGCGGTTGTTTCCTCCAACGA
>CAZFPL010000138.1:2107-5024 GCA_964521085.1 uncultured Anaerolineales bacterium
CGAATATGATTTATCGCTGAGCAATCACTGATATGCCATCGGAATAATCAATCATAAAAAGCTCCCGGGCATCCGCTTTCTTCCTGCCTGCGAAGGATACGACCCGCCTGCGGGATACGACGCGCAGGCGGGTCGAACGCATGCGGGATCGGATAGACGCGTGGATAAACGGCAGAGGGTTCGCCGGGGAGATTTCCCGGAAAGTCCATGCCGTTTCCTTTTTTTGAATGAAAATGAGCAAGATACTTATGGGGCGATCAATACAACAATCGATACACTACATAATCACCGATCTGTATAAGGCGCTCGAGGCCCGGTGAACGATCCAATCGGGCTTCCAGATCCGGTCCCCCGGAGGGATCATCCAGATTCAGAAGGATGAAGGTAACTCCCCAACTCCTCAACCTTTCCAGGCATTTCGATTCCGGACATTGTTCCAGTTCGGGGTATTGCTGGCGATACCAGTAGGGAAGATATGTGCCATAGCCAAAGGTAACAGGCTTCCCGTGATATCGCGTGTATAGCATCTCCGGAGCGCTCAGGGCGCTGGCGAGGGGAAGCTCCATCAGGCTGCCTTGATCGGGTTGAGCCGCAAGCCAGAGATCGACCGGGCGAGGCCCAACCGCCTGAAGCGGGATTGTCCGCGGCCAAAGTTCAAACAGCGCAAGTACAAAGACAACGATTACGGCAAATCCGGTCTTGCGGCGTGATTTTTGCGGCACCATCACCGTTTTAATCCAGAGGGCGAAACCCAGCCCGGCGAGCAAGGCAAGTCCGAGGCCGGTGAAGGCAGCAAAACGATTCCATGCCCGCAAGCCCGTAAGGGGTGGAATCAACCACCGGAGAAGAAGGGCCGGCAGAGGGATTGTAAGTCCATTGGTTTCGAGAGGGGCGAAGGACTCGTGGGCGGGAAGCCAAGCCCCGATACTTTCCATAACATGATTGTATTGATTGATGACTGCCTGCGGAGCGGGGAGTACCACCGGGTGCCGGCCAATGTGGAGCGTGGTCCCAAAGCTCAATAGAAGGGCGGCGGCAGTCAAGGCCAGGATGGCCTTCTTCTCCTTGCCCGTGCCCTTGAAAGCGGCGTAGATGGCGAACAAGATTGCGACAAAGCCGGCCGCGATAACGAACTCCAAAGCGATTTGGGGATAATTTCCAGGAACGCCGAGTGCATTCCGCATCACCCAGTTTCCCCAAAGCGGTTGGAGGCCGGAAGGCAGAAGGTAGTCGGTTGGGCTGGCGGACCAGAAGTCGGTATCCTGAAGCGGGATGGATATATTGATGGATGTTCGCAGCGTCAGGTAAGGTATGGCAAGCGGTATCGTGATGGCGAGAACAAGGAAGAGAAACGCCGCTGCGTGGGTGACGGTCTTGCGATCGAGGACGCGCGATTCACCGGTTGCAAACCGGACAAACAAGTATAGGGGCCCGAGCAACAATAAGCCGAAGGCGTAGTAAATGGAAGCCCATGCGGCCAGCAGGTAGCCCAGACTTGCGAGGACGATCCAGATGAATCTCCGTGAAGACAACCATTTCTCCACACCAAGCAGAAAAACGGGCAAACCCTCGATGGACATCAGCGGAAGGATGCCCCCATATCGGACGACATGATATGGATTGAGAACAAACAACACACCGGCGAGCAAGGCGGCCCATGGATAGCCGGTCCATTTGAATACAAGGAGATAGGCAGCCCATCCGGCAAGGACGAAGGAAGAAAGTGCGAAGAGATTGTAGGTAGCGATCTCGCCGAAGATCAGGGTAAGAGGGAGGCCGATCAGCGTATGCAGGGGCGTTATTTCGGCAAATGCGAGTGGAAATCCTTGGGGAAAGAGAATATTGGGGGCAAAAAGCGGACTTATATGAAGATCCACTATGGCGTGCTTAAACCACCACATCTTCCAGAGGTATTCATAATTATCGGCGATGTACCATCCCGGCACCCGGTCACGGATGTGGAGGATCAGCGGCCAAGAGACGGCAACCGCCAGCAACAAGAAAAATACGGCGGCACCGGTGTGCTGAAAAAGAAGTTTTCGCCTATTAAAAAAGACTTTCATACGAGTGGGTTCGCGTGCCTCCTGATCAGAAAATAATTATTTAACCCCTCCCCTGCTTCCCGAAAGACGGCCAAGAAAGGATACTGCAGGAAGCGCGCGCGGTGGATATCCATGTCCATCATTTGGTTGAAATATGAAATGTCCTCCTCATTGTACTTGAAACTTTGGAAAGGAAAAACCTTCGCGGTGGGCAAGCGCTCCAACCCGCTGATCGATTTCTCCGAATCCGGGATAATCAAGATCAAGAGTTTGTATCCGGCGGAGGAGGTGTGCGTCGAAGACAAGCCCGTTCAGGCGGTGGTTTCCATCGACGCCCCGACGGTGATTGGGGCAATGCGGCTGCTGAGCCGGGCGACGGGGGATGGCGGGCAACCGTTTATGTACGGAAATTTCCAACTCCACAAAACCTTCACAAAACCTCTACGGATAGTTGTGTAGAAGGGAAACCGGCTATATGATAAATGCAATCAGCGTGTGCAGGCGGAAGGAGGATCCATGAATCGAAATCCATTCGGATTGATATTTACGGCGGGAATAATCCTCGCCGCAACCGGGTGCAATCTCGTTCTCCGGCAAGGTTTGACGGGGGATCAAACGATTGCGGCGCTGGCCGATGCGGCGCTTCAGCAGACGGCGGTGGAGAAAACCCTTAATGCGCCGAAGAAATCCGAAGCCGCGCCGCTGCCCACCGCAACCGCCACCCTGCAACCGACACCAACCTATACGCCCAGCATAACGTTGACTTCCACCCGGGAGAAGGTCACGGTTACGGTATCGAAAAACACCAACTGCCGGACCGGCCCCGACAAGTTCTTCGATCTGGTCGGGATCATGAAGGTCGGGGAGACAGCCGA
>CAZFPL010000139.1:0-4990 GCA_964521085.1 uncultured Anaerolineales bacterium
GTCGCCGAAAGCTTGCGCAGCAGGTCCAGCCCGTGCCCGTCCGGCAGGTTGAAATCCAGAAGCAGGATGTCCGGCAGGTGATCCTGGAGGGTGGAGACGGCGCGCGCGAGAGATTCGGCCTCGAGGATTTCGTAGCCTTCGGCGGAGAGAAGACGGCCCATCGAACCGCGGGCTTTGGCTTCGTCGTCGACGATCAGGATGGTGAAAGGCATGCGGTGGAGACCTCCGGTTAAGTCTGATCCGCCACGGGAAGGAATACGCGGAAGACCGTTCCGCTTCCCGGGTAGGTATCGGCGCGCAGGGCGCCGCGGTGCGCATCCAGAATGTGGCGCGAAAGCGCCAGCCCCAACCCGTGCCCGTCGGAACGGGTGGTGACGTAGGGCTGGAAGAGCTTATCCCGCACCTGCGGCGGAAGCCCTTGGCCGGTATCGGCCACCCGGACTTCAACCGCCGGGGCGCCGCTTTCCAGCGCGGAGAGCTGCAGGCTTACCCCCAAATGGCCGCCTTCGGGCATTGCTTTGGCGGCGTTGTCGATCAGGTTAAGGATCACCTGCTCGATCGACAGCGGATCGGCCATCGCCTGCGGCAGATCCTCCGGCGAGGAGAAGAGTGATTTCACGCCGGTCCGTTCGAGCGCGGGCTGCATGCGCGCTAGCACGCGTTTGACGAGCGCGGCCATGTCAGTCGGGGCGGGGCGGAAATCCTGCCCGCGGGCGAAATCGAGCATCCGCCGGGATATCTCCGTCAACCGGTCGCACTCCGCCTTCGATCCGGTCACAAGGTTCGAAGCGTCCGGTGGCAGGGCGTAGAGCGTGCGCAATTCTTCGAGCTGCAGCGAGAGGTTGTTGAGCGGATTGCGGATCTCGTGCGCGAACGATGCGGCCATCCATCCAAGCACCGCCTGCCGCTGCAAGTGGCGCGCTTCAAGGCGGGCGTCGCGGCTTGAGGTGAGGTCGTTGATCGTCACCAGCACCTCGTGAAACTCCGCCGACGGTCCGGTGCGCAGGGGGATGGCGCGCAGCAGGGCCGGGAATCCCTCGCCGTCGCGGCGGTAAAGCGTCAGCTCGCTGCTTTCGACGATCCGGCCGCTTTCGCAGGCGGCGCGCACCGCCACCACCGCCTCCGGCGCGGTAAGCCAATCCTCCAGGCGCATTGCGGCGAGAGCCGCACCGGAATAGCCGAGCATGCGTTCGCAGGAAAGGCTGGTCTCCGCGACCCGCCCGTCCTCGACGCGCACGATGACCAGCGCTTGCGGCAGCTCATCCATGAGAATTTGCATCGCCGTCTCGGCGCGCCTTCCCTTGCGCTGCATGTCGAATACCTGCTGGCGGGATTGCCAGCCGCGCAGGAGTGCGCCATGCGAAGCGGAGAAACCGGTCAGCGTCACGTCAAGCCAGGCAGGGGGCTCCGCATCCTTCCAGCCGAGGAGTAGCACCCCTTTGACGGGAGAATCCGGCAGCGGGAAAAGCATTGCGGATTGCAGCGCGCAAGCCGCGGCCCAGGGAAAAAAATCGGTGTCGATTTTGGGATCGTGCTTCCAAAAAATCGAGCCTTCCCGATCGATCGACGGCAGCGGAGGCAATTCATGGGGAACCTCGGGCGCTAAATTTCGTTCAAATCCCCGGACCAGCTGGCCGCTTTCGCGGTGGGCGTAGAACAATCCGGCGCACGAGGCTTGCGTGGCGGAAAGCACCCAATCCAAAAGGGGTTCGGCGGACCCGAGATCGGCGGCTTCCATGACGGCGGCCGGCAGGTTTTCAAAACGCGGCGTTGCTGATCCGGTGACCGGAACATGCCGCTCCTCAAGCGGGCGCATGGTCAGGAGTGCTTCCCCTTCCGGAGCCACCGAACGTGCGGCGCGGATATCCCACACCGAAGCAGTGCCTTCCTCCCCGAGGGTCAATCGCTGCGACCAGCGCACCGGCCGGCCGATGGGGAGGTCTTTGAGGTAGGTCATGATCTCCGGGACGCCGAGCAGCTCGGCCAGGGGCCGGCCGATCACCCGGTCGCGTTCCGCATCGAGTTTCCGCAGCACCAGCGGATTGACATCCGTGACCGTTCCGCGCGGGTACGAAAGGGCGAACAGAAGCTCGTGATGGATTTCCGCCAGGGTGATGGATTGCTGGGAAAGGGCGGACACTCCCGCGGCGGATTTGAGCATCGCCAGCAGGGGAGGGGGTGCGGCGGATTCCGTTTTCCGCGCAGGCGCGCCGGAGCGGCGGACGGGCTTTTCGCGATTGCCGCCCGGAATAAATCCGTCGCGGCTGCCGTCCCCCACGGGGCGCGCAGCGCGCACTTTACGGGAGGAACTTCGGTTGGATCGGGTATCGGTCACGCGGAATTCCTGATTGCCGGCCTCATGCCGCCGCCCGGGTGTGCGCGCGCTGTGCGCGGCGAAGCGACATGGGCAGGATGCCTTCCATGGCGCGGTACTTCGCGACCGTGCGGCGGGCGATATGCACACCCTGTTTGTCGAGCAGGGAGACGATCTCGGTGTCGGAAAGGGCTTTGGATTCGTCGGAGACGATCGCGCGGACCATATCGCGGACCGAAAGCGAGCGGTCGAAGAAGCGCGCAATCGGAACAATCCGCCCGTTGGGGAGCGCCGCGCGCTTGTTGCTGACGGCGCGCGATACGGTGGATTCGTGCACGTCCAGGCGGCGGGCGAGCTCGGCGCGGGTAAGGGGCCGCAGTTCGCGGTCAGTGCCGAGGATGAACGCGCGCTGCTCCTCGGCCAGCGCGGCCGCCAACCGCATCAGAGTGTTCTGGCTTTGCCGCAGGCACTTGTCGATCAGCAGCGCTTCCTCCACCTTCTCGTTCCACTTTTCGCGTTCCTCGCCGGTCAACGTGCGCACCATCTGGCGGAATTCGGGGTTGACGCGCACGCGCCCGGCCAGCGGCGCGTAGACTTCGACCACGAGCGGTCCGGCAGGGTTGTTGGGTTGGACGCGGAAGATCATCTCCGCCTGGCGGTATAGATCCGGATCCGATTCGGCACGGGCGGGCCCGGTGTGGAAGTAAGTCCGGCCCGGGTAGGGTGTGAGGTTTACTTTAATGAAATGCGCCGCTTCTTCGACCGCGCTTCGACTCAGGTGAAGGCCTTTGGCGATCGCGGCGTATTCACCGTGCGCAAGTTCCTCGAGGTGGCCGGCGACGATTTCCCGGACGCCGGGCGGAACCGTCCCGTTTTCGGAAAGCATGTCGATCTGGATCAGCAGGGCTTCCACCGTGCTGAGCGCTCCCACCCCCGGCGGATCGCAATGCTGTATGGCGTGCAGGACTTTTTCAACGGCAAAGGGTGAGACATGCAGGAAGCGCGCGCTTTCCAACGGCGGTTCGGGCATCAGACCGTCATCGTCCAGCCGGGCAAGCAGGTACTGGGCGATCGGCCGCTCTTCGTGGGTGAGTTCCGGGCCGATCTGGCTCATCAAATGGTCGGCGAGCGTCTCCGGCTGAGCCACTTCCGGAAGGTTGTCGAATTCTTCGGCGGATGACCGGCGGGCCGGGGGCGTGGAGAGAAATACGATCGGCTCCTCCCGGACCGGATGACAAACCGGGCAGGGGCCGGGTTGGTAAAGCGGGCGGTGACAGGAGGGGCAGGTATCCGGCTCCACCACTTCGAGCGCCGGATTTGAGGCCAGGGAGGAGTTAAGCCACTCGTTAAGTTCGGCCCGGGAAAGCTCGAGCAGGCTCATCGTCTGGGTGAGATGAGCCGTGGTAACCTGGCGGAGACGGGGTTGGGCGCGCTGGATAATAGCCATTTCTACCTTCCTTTTGGCGCCTCCCGGCTGGGATCCTATGATTTCGGCCGAGTCGGGATCGAGTATAGATGCATTGCGCCAAGAAGGCAAGGTGCAATATTCGTGCCATTGGCATGGGAGTTGCAATAATCGACAGGATTTACTGGATTATCAGGATACTCGCCGGATTCGAGGGGTAAGAAATAAGACGAAAACAGAGCTGCTTCAGGAAGGAAGACAGCCCTGTTTTCTTGCGCACGGTCTGCTAATCCCAGGACCAGATCCAGGCATTATTAAATTGGCAGCCGGTGCCTGTCAGTGGGATGTCGTCGGTGTTCGGCGGAAGATAGTGGGAAATATAATATTGAAACAGGCCTTGGGAAAGCGCGGCATTTTCCACATCCGCAACTTTGGTCCCGTTAAAAAAGAACTCAAACCGCGATTGCCGGGCAACGATGAAAACATCGGCTATGAATGTTTTCGGTTCGTCCGCAAGCTGTTTGGCAGTCGAATCCCTGAAAATATTTTTCACAAGTGTTTCATCCTTGACGCCTTCCTTATAAAAGGAAAAGGAAAAAGTGTACTCATCATCGACGGCAAATCCTGTAAACCCTGCCAAATAATAATTACCTTTCGTGAAGTCCGAATTGTCAGATCGAAATACCAATCCGCAAGTGGAGGCTCCCAGCCCGGCCCATACCTTTACCCGTGCGTGGAAGGCGAAATCGCCGACAGGATCGGATAGCGGAAGATCCCGGGTTGTCTCCAAGGAGTACGCGCCGGTATCAAAAAGCCAAAAAATGACATCAACTTCCTTCTCGAATATCAGCCGCCCTTGGCCGGTATCCTGTCCGGCGGCTTCCAAGTACCGTGTAGCCTCCTCACTATACAAAGTCTGCGACGGAGTAAAAGTCGGTCTTGGGGTCTCGGTCAGGGTCGGTGTCTGTGATGGCGTGACGGTGCCAGCGGACTCCTTGACCGGACCACACCCCGCGGCACCCGCCAGGATTGCGAGCAGCAAAAGGGAATTCACCCAGGCGCCTGGCGCGCTGTGAATCGGCATTCGGTGACAGAAGAAAGCGGATTTTTCCGATGGACATCCTGGATGGAATACGGAGATCATGATTTGCTCCTCCTGCTCCGGAATAGCTGGAATAGGGATTCCTATTTCCTGAGACATGATTAAGACAGCGGAATTATCACGAAGGTTTCCATTCGGCGATATTTTATCCCATGCCAAAGATCCAGGC
>CAZFPL010000140.1:0-4834 GCA_964521085.1 uncultured Anaerolineales bacterium
TGGATTAAGGCCGACAAATCGACGTGATTCTCGCATACCGAGGTAAGACGACCGAATAGACTGCTGTCATCCCCGCGTGTTCTCGGCGGGGATCCAGGGCTGCCATGATGGGAAGCACTCAGCTTGTTCCTGGATGCCCGCCTAAAGCACCCTCGCTTCGCGAACATCCCAGCTTCCTAAATCCACGGAAGCCGGGATGCGTCGCGAGGGCAGGCGCGGGCATGACGATCAAATTATCAGACCGCGATGTTTTTAACTGATATTCTTCTAATATTCTTATGCTATCCTACTTGCATTCCGATATAGAAAGGCAAGGGGCACCATGAATCTTGACCGTTTCACCGAACGCGCGCAGGAAGCGCTGCAAGACGCGCAGCGCGCGGCGACCGAATTTCGGCAGGCCTACATCGAGCCGGCGCACATCCTGTATGCATTGCTGCGCCAGGATGAGGGTGTGGCACCGCAGGTCATTGTTCACGCCGGCGGCGACCCGCGGATTCTGGAGGCCGAGCTGGAACGGGAGCTGCGCGCCCTGCCGAAAGTGGGCGGGGATACATCGCAGCTGAGCCTCTCCCGGCAGAGTTCCGACGTGCTGGCGGCGGCCGAGCGGGAAGCCGCCGCGATGAAGGATGAATATGTCTCCACCGAGCATATTCTGCTTGCCCTGGGCGAAGTCTCGCCGGTTTTAAAAAAGCACAAGCTCGGAAAAGACGAGCTTCTCAAGGCGCTGGCCGCCGTCCGCGGCAGCCAACGGGTCACCTCCCAGAATCCCGAGGGCACCTATAACGCGCTCGAAAAATACGGCCGCGACCTGACCGCCCTCGCGCGGCAGGGCAAACTCGATCCGGTGATCGGCCGGGACGAGGAGATCCGCCGCGTGATCCAGATTCTTTCGCGACGGACAAAGAACAATCCGGCGCTGGTGGGCGACCCGGGCGTCGGAAAGACCGCCATCGCCGAAGGGCTCGCCCAGCGGATCGTGCGCGGCGACGTTCCCGAGGGCTTGAAGAACAAACGCCTGATCCAACTGGATATGGGCTCGCTCGTGGCGGGCGCCAAATACCGCGGGGAATTCGAGGAGCGGTTGAAGGCGGTGCTCAAAGAGGTCACGGAGTCCGACGGCCGGGTGATCCTCTTCGTGGACGAACTGCACACGGTCGTTGGGGCAGGGGCGGCCGAAGGCGCGATGGACGCGGGCAACATGCTCAAGCCGATGCTTGCGCGCGGAGAGCTGCATCTCATCGGAGCCACCACGCTGGATGAATACCGCAAGCACGTGGAAAAAGATGCCGCCCTCGAGCGCCGTTTCCAGCCGGTGCTGGTGGAGGAACCGTCCGTCCCGGATACCATCTCGATCCTGCGCGGATTGAAGGAGAAGTACGAGCTGCACCACGGAGTCCGCATCACCGATCCGGCCGTGATCGCCGCCGCCACGCTTTCCCACCGCTATATCACCGACCGGCGCCTTCCCGATAAAGCCATCGACCTGATCGACGAAGCCGCCGCCCGGATGCGCACGGAAATCGATTCCAAACCGCAGGCGCTGGACACGGTGGACCGGCAGATCATGCAGCTCGAGATCGAACGGGAAGCGCTCAAGAAGGAACGCGACGATGCCAGCCGGGGTCGATTGGCGAAAATCGAGAAAGAGCTGGCCGACCTGCGGGAGGAATCGCGCCGCCTCAGCGCCCAGTGGCAGAACGAAAAACAAGCCATCCTCGGATTGCGCTCGGTGAAGGAGCAAATCGAGCAAACGCGGCTGAAAATCGAGGAGGCCGAACGCCAGGCGGATTTGGAAACCGCCGCCCGGCTCAAGTACGGGACGCTGCGCGAATTGGAAACCAAGCGTGCCGAAGCCGAAGCCAAGCTGAACGCGAAATCCTCCGGCCCGCGCCTATTAAAGGAAGAGGTGGATGCGGAGGATATCGCCGCCGTAGTCGCCAAGTGGACCGGCATTCCGGTCGACCGGCTGTTGGAAGGCGAAACGCAGAAGCTCGTTCACATGGAAGAGCGGCTTGGGCAGAGGGTGATCGGTCAGGACGAGGCCGTGCGGGCGGTGGCCAACGCCGTCCGCCGCGCCCGGGCCGGCCTGCAGGACCCGAACCGCCCGCTGGGAGTGTTCCTCTTCCTGGGGCCGACCGGCGTGGGGAAAACGGAACTGGCCCGCTCCCTGGCGGAGTTCCTGTTCGACGACGAGCAGGCGATGATCCGCATCGACATGGGCGAATACCAGGAAAAACACACCATCTCACGGCTGATCGGCGCGCCTCCCGGATATGTCGGTTACGAGGAAGGCGGGCAGCTTACCGAAGCCGTCCGCCGCCGGCCGTATTCCGTGGTGCTGCTGGATGAGATCGAAAAGGCGCATGCGGAGGTATTCAACGTCCTGCTGCAGCTGCTCGATGACGGACGGCTGACCGACGGCCAGGGGCGGACGGTCTCGTTCCGCAACGTCGTTGTCATCATGACCTCCAACCTCGGCGGCGAGCTGTGGCAAAGCGGCGGCGCGGTCTCGCACGAGGCGGTGATGGCGGTGCTGCGGCGCGCCTTCCGGCCGGAGTTCCTCAACCGGGTGGACGAGATCGTGACGTTCCATCCCCTGACCGAGGAGCAGATCGCCCGGATTGTGGATATTCAACTGAAGCGGGTGCAGGCTCTTCTGGTAGAGCGCAACATCCGGCTGGATGTCACCCCCGCCGCCCGCCGCTACCTGGCGGAACAGGGATGGGATCCGGCGTTCGGGGCACGGCCGCTCAAACGCGCCATCCAACGCGAATTGCAGGACGGGCTGGCGATGAAAATCCTTCAGGGCGAAATTCTCTCCGGCCAAACCGTGCGCATCGATCGCGGAAAAGAGGGATTGTCCTTCACGCCCAACGCCGGGAGTAAAACCAAATCCTGAATCCCGCTCGCGGCGGATGCCGTCTGCGATGCCGAATTTCCCGCCGGGGTCCCCGGCTCATCTTCCCCGAACTGCTTCGGGAAGGGTACGAACCGCATTCCATCAAACGGATATATCCGTGCGGTTCCGAAAAGAATGATATTTTGATCGACACTACCGAGAAGATCGAAATTAAAACCCGCACCCTGCGTCAGCATCACAGTCCGGCGGGCGAAAGCAAGGGCCTGGACCGCATGATGCGCAAGTGGGTCGAGGAGGAGGGGAAGCCGCGCGGGGTAAAATATGCCAAGGCGTTCCGGGTGATGGCGCCGGATTGATTGCCTTTTGGACGGGCAGACAAGAATAAAAAGGCGGCGGCTTCAACGGTCGTTTTCTTTTAAGTGGAGTATCCCAAAAATGGGACGGGGGGATTACCAAAGTACCAATGCCCCCATACTCCCTTATTTTAAGGCTCTTTCCTCTAATGCGTGTGAAAATATCCAAATTACCAGTTTGAGTCTCCCTACTTTGAATGAGTGGATTAATTCTTATGAATCCGATCGTACTGCAATTATTGTATACACTTTATTTATTGCCATTTTACGGTAAACTAAAGGCTGCTGTAGGATGATTACAGTACATCAAGAGAGTTTTTGGATCGTCATATTTCTTAGGAAAGGAGGCAAATACCATGTTCAAGAAACTGCAGAAGAAAGGCCAAGGCTTGGTGGAATATGCTTTGATCCTCGTTCTGGTCGCTATCGTGATTATCATTATTCTGTCCGTCCTTGGTCCTGCCATTGGTAACGTATTCAGCCAGATCATCACCGCCATCTAGACACGCAATTTGGTTTCCCATGAATCCTTTGACGGCCGGGAAGAAATACCCCGGCCGTCGTTTTTTTATTCCAAGCGCGGAACTCCCAATGATCAACCCCTTTTTCAGCGTGTGAATGAGGTCGAATACAAAGGTGAAAAGAATATAATTCTGGCGGGAAATAGGAAAACAACTCTCCGGGAAAGGCGGTCAATGAAAGGGAAGGCGTTATCGAGATATCCGCAGAAATTAAGGGATTTTTCATGCCTTGGTAGGTCCGCAAAATCCTGCGGTTATGATCTCCTTGCAGATAAACCATGAAAACTAATTAATTGGCGTTTTATTGATAATTGTCATCAGATGAAAGAAAATAAGATCAAAGCACACCGCAGCAAAGCGGTCAAGTTCTTCAGGAAAGGAGGCAAATACCATGTTCAAGAAACTGCAGAAGAAAGGCCAAGGCTTGGTGGAATATGCTTTGATCCTCGTACTCGTCGCTATTGTGATTATCATTATTCTATCCGTCCTTGGTCCCGCCATCGGCAACGTGTTCAGCCAGATCATCACAGCCATTTAGGGTGGAGTAAGTGTCATTTCTTTTCGTCCGGCGGCCGGGCTGCGTTCCCCCGGCCGTCACTCATTTCAGGCCGGACAATTGGGCGAATGGCATTGCACTGCTCCTCTCCATGTGATCCGGTTTTCTCCCAACGGGAAATCCTTTGAATCCCGGGGAAAAAAGCGATTCCGGCTGCTTGGGAGAATGCACATTGGAGGAAAACGGTTTTCCAAGGGAAAAACAGGAGGGGTGGCGTCTCAAAAGGGGAATTATCGGGATCGGAGAGTTAAACTTCGCCCAAAAAGCCGCCGTAAGTATCCTGACGATTACAATTCCACCGCAACTTCCGCATACACTCAAATTTATCGGTCTTTTACGGAGAAAATCCGCGGGTTGCAGGATGATGTGACAAAGGTACCGTTCGCTTTTGGACATCACATTTCACAGGAAAGGAGGCAAATCCCATGTTCAGGAAACTGCAGAAGAAGGGCCAAGGCTTGGTGGAATACGCTCTCATCCTCGTGCTCGTCGCTATTGTGATTATCATTATTCTATCCGTCCTTGGTCCCGCCATCGGCAA
>CAZFPL010000141.1:0-4680 GCA_964521085.1 uncultured Anaerolineales bacterium
CGGATCGATCCGGCGATCACCCGGTTGGCGTCCGGTCCGTGCGCCGCGCGCCCGGTGCCGATCGCCCAAACCGGCTCATACGCCACGATCGCCTTCGCGGCCTGCCCGGCGTTCAAGCCGCCAAACGCCATGTTCATCTGCCGGCAGACGACGGAATCCGTTTGCCCCGCTTCGTTTTCCGTCAGTGTTTCCCCCACGCAAATGATCGGTGTGAGTCCGGCGGCCAGCGCGGCTTTCACTTTTTTCGCCACCATCTCGTCGGTCTCGCCGAACAAGCCGCGCCGTTCGGAGTGGCCGAGGATGACGTATCCGCACCACTCCTTCACCATCGCGGCCGAGAGTTCGCCGGTGAAGGCGCCCTTCGCCTCCCAATGCATATTCTGCGCGCCCAATCCGATCCCGCTCCCCTGCAGAACCGGGGCGAGCGCCGGCAGCGCGGTGGCCGGCGGGCAAATCACCCGCTCCACGCCGCCCAGCTCCTTCAGAACCGGAAGGATCTGGCGGACGAATTCCACCGCCTCCGCGGAAGTCTTGTTCATCTTCCAGTTTGCCGCCATGCAGGGGATTCGTTTCACTTCGGTTGCCATTTTGCGATCATCCTCTCGACTTCTACCCTTAACCAGGGGGGTGTATTGGAATCGTTCATCACTTCTTTGAGCGTTGCAATGCCTTCGGACGTGTTGCCGGTAATGCACATATATTCGCCCATGATCGCCCGCGCCACCGGCTTTTCTTCGCCGCGCGCAAGGTCCAAGCCGGTCCGGATGAACGGCTCGCCGTCCTGCGGTTTCGCGGAAAACGCCGCAAGCCATTTTCCCATGCTGACCTGTGAAATCGCCCAGCGGGGTATGCGCTCCACGAACCAGCGCAGCAATGGCTCGGCCTCCTTGACCTCCGCGACGTGGAACAACACTTCCGCGGAGGCGTAGCGCAGGGCGACGTGCTCGGGATTCTTTTCCAATCCTTTCCGGAGGAATTGCGCCGACATGACCCACTGGCCGCGCGAGTTGAGTTTCTGCACCGCGAGAAGGATCACGCCGGTTCGATCGGCGGGGATCATCTCCAGCGCGGTTTGGAATTCCTTGTTGGCCGCATCCTGATTCCCCTCATCCAACAACGCGATCCCCTTCTCCAGATGGTTCCAGGCTTCGCGCAGATCCTCCGGGATGACGATCTCGTCTGTGGGCTGGTTCTGCTTGGTGGGCTGGTTCTGCTTGGTCGGTTCTTTCGTCGCGAAAGGGGTCGATTGCGGGATGACTGGCATCGCCAGCGCCGTTTGAGTAGCCCTCTGATTCTGTCTGTCGGAAATGGCGCCCAGTGTGAGAAATCCGGCTAAACATGTGCAGGCGCATGCCGCGACGATCATGATCCCCAGCGTCCATTTCGGTATCCGTTTCCAAATCGGCGGTTTCTTCCCGCCGGCTTCCGGTTTGCCTTTCGCGGCCGCGGCGGGAGCCGGTTCCACCAACTTCACGACCGAAGCCGACGCCTTGGGCTGAGCCGCCACGGTCACTTCCCGGACCGCATCGAGGAACGCCTTAACCAGCGAATCCACATCCGCGTACCGGTCCTTGCGGTCCTTGGCCAGCGCCTTCAGCAACACCCGTTCGACGGCGGCGGGCACCTTCGGATTGATTGCGTGCGGCAACGGGAGCGGGGTGAAGATGTGGTCGTGGATGATGGAAAAGGGCGTATCGGCGTTGAACGGCACCCGGCCGACCGCGAGTTCGTACATCACCACGCCGAACGAGTAGATGTCGGTTCCCGCATCGAGATTTTTTACTCCCTGCGCCTGCTCCGGGGAGATGTAGTGCGGCGTGCCCAGGAGCATGTCGGAAGAGAGGGTAGATTCTCCGGATTGGGCGATCCGCGCCAGCCCGAAATCCGCCAGGTAGATTCCTCCGTCCGGAGTAAGCAGGACGTTCGACGGTTTGATATCCCGATGCAGGATTCCTTTGGAATGCGCGTAGGAGAGCGCCGCGCCGACGGCTTGGATCACGCGGACGGCTTCCTCGGCGGACAGCGGCCCCTGCGCCAGCCTGGCCTTGAGGGTTTCGCCCTCGATGAATTTCATCACCAGGTAGGGCTGCCCCTCGAATTCGGAATAGTCGTAGATCGGGACGATGTTGGGATGCTCGAGTTTTGCCACCACCCGCGCTTCGCGGGAGAACCGCGCGGTGAAGGAAGGATCCTCGCGGAATGCCGCATGCAAAACTTTAATGGCGACGTACCGGTCGAGCCCGGCATGATACGCCTTGTATACCGTCGCCATCCCTCCCTGACCGAGCTGTTCCAGAATGCGGTAGGGTCCGACGTTTTGACCGTTGGTGAAAGTCATTTCACCTCCCCGGGGAACCGGTCTTTCTCCATCCCCCTTCCAGCATCGACCGGTTTGGCGGTTCACAGGGTGATCTTGCGCCTTCCCGATCCACGGAGGGCGCCAAACCCGTCTCCGGATCTCGCGCCCTCCATTCTACAAGTTATTCGGTTTTCCCGCCGATCGATATTACTTATCCTGCAGGATGGCAATTCCCGGAAGCACTTTCCCCTCGAGAAATTCCAGGGATGCGCCTCCTCCGGTGGATATGTGTGTGATCTTGTCCGCCAGCCCGGCTTCGGTGACCGCGGCGACCGAATCGCCGCCGCCCACCACGGTGACCGCGCCGCACGAGGCGACGGCCTGTGCCAAACCGCGGGTTCCCTTGGCGAAGTTGGGGAATTCGAATACGCCCATCGGTCCGTTCCACACCACCAGCTTTGCGCCCTTGAGCGCGTCCGAATAGCGGCGCACGGTTGCCGGTCCGATGTCGAGGATGCGCCATCCGGCGGGGACCGCATTGACCGCCACGGTCTTGGATTGCGCGGCGGCGTCAAACTTGTCCGCGATGACCACATCTTCCGGCAGCATCAACTTGCCGCCTGCGTCGGCCATGATCTTCTTCGCCGTCTCCACGCTTCCGTCTTCGACCAGTGAATCCCCGACCGCCAATCCCTTGGCTTTCAGGAAGGTGTTCGCCATGCCGCCGCCGATCAGCAGCTTCTCGCATTTCTTAAGCAGGTTGGTGATCACGCCGATCTTGTCGCTGATCTTGGCCCCGCCCAGAATGACGATGTACGGGTGGTCCGGATTGTTGGCGGCCTTGTCCAGGAATTCGATTTCCTTTTCCATCAGGAACCCGGCCACGCCCGGAAGGTAATGCGCCACGCCTTCGGTCGAGGCGTGCGCGCGATGGGCCGACCCAAAGGCGTCGTTGACGTAGATCTTCCCCAGCATCGCCAGGCGCTGGGCGAAGGCCATGTCGTTCTTTTCTTCCTCCGGATGGAAGCGGGTGTTTTCCAGGAGCACCACTTCTCCGGGTTTCAGTTCGGCCACGGCCCCTTCTGCCGCCGATCCGATGCAATCGGATGCGAAGCCGATTTTCTTCTTCAACAGTCCGCTCAAGTGATCGGCGACCGGTGCCAGGGAAAAAGCCGGATCCGGCCCGCCCTTCGGACGGCCGAGGTGGGAGCAGATCACCACCATCGCCTTCTGGTCGATCAGATATTGTATGGTCGGCAGCGCGGCCCGGATTCTCGTGTCCTCTCCCACTTTGCCGTTCTTGATCGGGACGTTGAAATCCACCCGCAGCAGCACCTGCCAGCCATTGACGCTTACATCGCGGACAGTCTTCTTATTCAGCATGCTTCCTCCACACCGGGAGCCCGGATTAAAGTTTCTTGGAGATCATCACGGCCAGGTCGGCCGTGCGGCAGGAATATCCCCACTCGTTATCGTACCAGGCCACCACCTTGACCAGTGTGCCGCCCATGACGATGTTGTATTGCAGGTCGACGATCGACGAGCGGTCGTCGCCGCGGAAATCGGTCGATACGAGCGGATCGGCCGCCTTGCCGTACGTCACGCCGAGGATGCCCTTGAGCGCGCCGTTCGCGGCCTCGACGAATTTGGCGTTGAGTTCTTCCTTGGTGGTCGCCTTGGCGATCAGGCAGCTGAAGTCGACGACCGAAACCGTCGGGCTCGGGACGCGCAGCGAATAGCCGTCGAACTTCCCCTTCAGTTCGGGGATGACGAGGGCCACCGCCTTTGCCGCGCCGGTGGTGGTCGGGATGATGTTGAGCCCGGCCGAGCGCGAGCGGCGCAATTCCTTCTTGTGTCCCTGGTCCAGGATCACCTGGTCGTTGGTGTACGAGTGGACCGTGCACATCGTCCCGCTCAGGACGGTGAAATTTTCATGGACGACCTTTACGGCGGGAGCAAGGCCGTTGGTCGTGCAGGACGCGTTGGAGATGATGTTGTGCTTGGCCGGATCGTACTTGGAATCGTTGACGCCAAGCACGATGGTGATGTCTTCATTCTTGGCCGGGGCGGAAATGATAACTTTCTTGGCTCCACCGGAGTTAATATGGACATTCGCGCCGGGCTTGCCCTTGGCGGGGTCGCCGATCGCGTCGGTGAAGAGGCCGGTGGATTCGATCACGATATCCACTCCCAGGTCTTTCCACGGGAGTTTCGCCGGATCTTTTTCCGCGAGCACCTTGACCGAATGCCCGTTTACAACGAGGTTGCCTTCCTTGATCTCCACGGTGCCGTCGAATTTTCCATAGGTGGAGTCATACTTGAATAAGTGCGCATTGGTGTCGACGTCGAACAGGTCGTTGATCGCCACCACTTCGAGATCC
>CAZFPL010000142.1:0-4663 GCA_964521085.1 uncultured Anaerolineales bacterium
TGCAGCAAGACCCGCATGTGCGCGCCTTGAAAGAGTCGGACGCCTATCCGGCCATGGCCGAACGGGGGTACGGCTGGGAAAAGCTGATGTCCGAAATGTTCTGCCAGGAATACACGGCCGAGCGCCATCTGGAAACGCACATCGCCCGCTTCCACAACGTCTACGGCCCATTGGGCACATGGGACGGCGGGCGCGAAAAGGCGCCGGCGGCCATCTGCCGGAAGGTGATCGAGGCGAAGGAATCCGGGAAGCATGAGATCGTCATCTGGGGGGATGGGACGCAGACGCGGAGTTTCATGTACATCGACGACTGCGTGAAGGGAATCGATTGGATCATGCATTGCGACCGCTTGATCGCGACCCCGATCAACCTCGGTTCCAGCGAATTGCTCTCCATTAATGAGCTCGTGAGCCTGGCGGAGGAGATCGGCGGAGTCAAACTGGAGCGCAAATTCGACCCGACCGCGCCGCGCGGCGTGGCCGGGCGGAACAGCGACAACACGTTTATCAAGCAGGTGCTGAACTGGGAACCCACCACGCCGTTCCGCGACGGGCTACGTAAAACGTACGCCTGGATCGAGACGCAATTCCAGGATCGCAAGGCAGGCCGGCATACTGTCAAAGAGGTCTATTAATCCCCTCGACATCGGACGAAGATCGAATGAATTCTCGGCTGGGAAGGTTCAATGGCTAAATCTCAGGCAATGGAAATTACAGACGTCATCAGCCAGATCCCCTACCGCATGGCGTTCGCCGGAGGGTGGATCGATCAGCCTTTCATTTCGCGGCTCAATCCGGAACCGCCGGGTTCGATGGTTGTGGTGGCGCTCGAACCCACCATCCGCTACCTGGATCGGTGTGGGATGGCCACGAGCACGCGCGAAGTGGCGAAGCGACTATGGAACGGGGTTCTTCCCGACCGCGAACCGGCGGAATTGATGCGCGAGTTATACGCGGAAGAGAACAAGCAAAAAACGGAGCCATCCGGTTCGCAGGACATGGCGGGTTTGCTGTATCCCGGGATCAACCGGTTGGATTACGATAACGCATATGAGGGCGGGTATTTTCCAATCCATGTCGAACCCTGCAACGACCCCCGGATCGGAAGCTGGCTGGAAGAAGTGATTTACATGGTGCCGGTTGCACAGCGGCCGCCCGGATATTCACCGCTGGGTGAAAAGCACCTGGATCCGGAATGGATCGCGCGCCTGGGCCGGTCCGGCAAGGATTGTTACGAAGCGATCCTCGCCCGCGACATCAAGGCGTTGGGGACCTCGATGAACGTCTGCATGGCGTGCTGGGAAAAAATCCTTCCCCATACGGTCCGGCATCCGTCGATCACCTTGGACCTGACGGCTCTCCTGGGTTATTACCAAAACCGGTATGCCGGCGCGATGTATTCCGGTTGCGGCGGCGGATACTTATTTGTGGTCTCGGCAGAACCGGTGCCGGGAGCATTTCAAGTAAAAGTAAGAATTAACGGCTGAAGGATGGAAAGTACATGACGAAGGCGATAGTAACGGGCGGTTTTGACGATCTGAGATCTTCGGATTATCGTTTCCTGGAAGAAGCCGCCAAGCAAGGTGAATTGCATGTGTTCCTATGGTCCGATGAACTGGTGCGCAATCTGGGCGGGGTTTCCCCCAAGTTTCCTCTGGAAGAACGGATGTACTTACTGCAGGCCGTCCGTTCCGTCAACCACATTCAGCTTGTCGACCAATTGGCTGATCGGGACAGTCTTCCCGCGCAAGTTGAGCGTTCTTCCGGTACATGGGTGGTGAAGGAAAACGACGACAGCCGACGAAAGCGTTCATTTTGCGATTCCCACGGGCTGAAATATCTGGTTGTGAAGAAGGCGATTCTGAAAAAATTTCCGAAGCACAAAAACAACCCTCCGGAAGACCAGACTCACAACAAGAAGGCGGTTGTGACCGGGTGCTACGACTGGTTTCATTCGGGTCATGTGCGTTTTTTCGAGGAAGTGTCCGCCTTGGGCGATCTCTACGTGATTGTTGGATCGGATCGGAATGTACAACTCTTGAAGGGGGTGGGCCATCCCTTGTTTCCCCAGGAGGAACGCAGGTACGTTGTGCAATCCATCCGATTTGTCAGGCAGGCGCTGATATCCTCCGGCACCGGCTGGATGGACGGCGAACCGGAAATCGCCCGGATCAAACCGGATTTCTATGCCGTGAACGAAGACGGCGACAAACCCGATAAGCGCAACTTTTGTGAAGCGCATGGTATTCAATATGTGGTCCTGAAACGGACCCCCAAAGAAGGACTGCCGAAGAGACAAAGCGTCGAGTTGCGGGGCTTCTAAGGTATCGGACGCCGGTACAAACCAGGAGCGTAAGATGTATTATGCAGTGATCCTCGCCGGAGGCAGCGGCACCAGATTGTGGCCATTAAGCCGCCGCAACCGTTCCAAACAGTCGCTTAAATTGGTGGGGGAACGCACCATGTTCCAGCATGCGGTCGATCGACTCGCGCCGCTCTTTCCGCCGGAACAAATTTACGTGGTCACTCGGGAAGATCAGAGCGCACTACTATCCTCCCAAATGCCGGAGCTCCCCTCAGCCAACATCATTCGTGAGCCGGTTGGTCGTGGCACGGCGCCTGCCATCGGGCTGGCCGCCATACACCTTCGAAAGAAGGATCCGGAAGCCACGATGGCGGTCTTAACGGCCGACCACTATATCACCGGCACGGAGCAATTCCATCGGGTGTTGGAAACCGCCTGTTCGGCGGCCAAAGACGGGCACTTGGTGACCTTGGGAATTAAACCAGCTTCCCCCTCGACAGGTTTTGGCTATATTCAACAGGGGGAGTGCTTGGGCCGAGTCAATGATTTTCCGATTTTCCTTGTGAAACGTTTCATCGAAAAGCCGGCCTTGGATGCGGCCCGGCAGATGGTGACCAGCGGTGGATACTCATGGAACAGCGGCATGTTTGTCTGGAGTGTGGATCGTATCCTGGAAGAGTTCCGGAATCAAATGCCCGACCTTTATGACCGATTGATGGATGTGGAAGCCGCGCTGGGAAGTGTGGGCTATAGGGCGGAATTATTACGTGCCTGGAACAGGCTTGCCGAATGGACGATCGATTACGGGGTGATGGAACATGCCGCGGATGTGGTAGTCATCCCGGTCGACATTGGTTGGACGGACATAGGAAACTGGGCAAGCCTGGCGGAGCTTTTATCCCCGGATCAGGACGGGAATATTTTCGTCGGTCCTCACAATGAGATTGACACTCACAATACGTTTGTATTCGGTGGGAAGCGGCTGGTTGCCACCATTGGGATTCAAGATATAGTAATCGTGGATTCGGAGGACGCCTTGCTTGTTTGTGCCAAGAAACGGGAGCAGGAAGTGCGCGAGATCACAGAACGGTTAAAGAGGAGCGGAGATAGCCAATGGCTCTGATTCCCGATTGGCTGAAAACATGGCAACCTGCTTTTATTGGAACATTCAACCGTTCCCTTGCGCGAAGCAATGGGTGAAGTCAAGCCCGCCCATAGGCATCCAGGAATAATGACGACGGAATAGGGAGGCCAGCCCCATGATTGTCAATGGGATCTTAAATCCCCAGATCAATTCCTTACTCTCGTGTGTTCGGCATACCAACATGCTGGTGATCGCCGATCGCGGTTTTCCGTTTTGGCCGACGATCGAAACAGTGGATATTTCATTGGTGGATGACGTTCCAACGGTTTTGCAGGTTTTCCAGGCTGTCCGCTCGAACTTTGAAATCCGTGAGATATATATGGCTCGGGAATTTCTCAAGGTCAACACTCCCGACGTGCGTCAGGCCTTTGCGAATGCCGCTGCGCCAATTCCACTCTGCTACGAGACCCACGTGAACTTAAAAAAACGTGTTCCAAACGCAATCGGTTTGATCCGTACCGGCGATACCATACAGTACGCCAACATGGTCCTAATTTCCGGGCCGATACACCACGGACAGGATCGATCGAAATAATTCATAATCTTTTGGAGATTTCGCTCCTCCTACACAGACATGGGATGGCTTGTGCCAAATCCATCCTGAGTCAATTATGGTGCAATGTTTGTGTACTTGATCATTTTTCCCTCCCATTTGGGTAAACCATTCGCCCGCGGTGCACGCGGGCGAATGGCCATTCAAGACAACACACAAAAAAGGAGAAAGGGAAAGAACAGGCGCTGTGAGAGTAAGCCTGGTCCTTCTTTAGTGTGCCCGATCAGGAACTCAATACCCTGGTCGGGTTCCTTTCCAATTCATTCATCGGTTCTCACCTCTAATTTTCTTGGCCAAGTTCCACCCTATCTCCAAAGCCCTGCTGCTTCTGGGATTGGCCACTTTTTCCATGCTTCATTTCATAACGGAAAGGCCCTCTTGCAGGAGCGCGCTCGAAGCGATGGTCCTCAATTTTCCTCCCCGGGTATATGAAATATTTAATCGCCTGGTGGAATAATCGGCGGAGAGTTCCACCATCCCCTTGGTGGATTCCACCGGATTACATGCTGATTTTTTCGCTCGGTTGCAGGCATGGTAAATTCTCTACTTTTTTTCCGGAATCATCCAAATATTGGATGGTGGCAATGCTTTTTTTCAAGTCCACCGTCAACCAACATTGTTTTTGATCTTTTTTCCATGATAATTTCAAAAGCCAATCTTC
>CAZFPL010000143.1:0-4627 GCA_964521085.1 uncultured Anaerolineales bacterium
ATTCTTTTCCGGAATTATTCGATTGCTGCTGCCATTGCATGACAAGCCGCTTCTCCTCGTCCGTGAGGGATGCGCGGGAGAGGAGATCCGGACGGCGCTGGAAGGTGCGCCATAATGCCTGTTCGCGGCGCCACCGATGCAGCTGGGCGTGGTTCCCGGAAAGCAGGATGTCCGGAACGGTCCAGCCGCGGAATTCGGGCGGACGGGTGTAATGCGGATATTCCAGCAACGAGCCTTCGTGGCTGTCGTCGCGGGCGCCTTCCTCATCGCCGAGCGCGCCGGGCAGCAGCCGGGCGACGGCTTCCACAACCACGAGCGCCGCGAGTTCCCCGCCCGAGAGCACATAATCCCCAATGGAGAGTTCTTCCGTTGCCAGATGCTCGCGTACGCGCTCGTCGACTCCTTCATAACGGCCGCACAGGAGTGCGAAGCCGGATCCTTCCGACAGCGACCAGGCTTTCTCCTGCGTGAACGGCCGGCCCTGCGGGGTGAGGAGGATGACCGGGACGACGGGCGGCGCGCCGAGGGTGGATTCCACCGCGGTGAAGATCGGTTCCGGCTTCATCACCATCCCGCCTCCGCCGCCGTAGGGTGCATCGTCGGTCACCTGGTGTTTGTCGGAGGCGAAATCGCGGATGTTGTGCAGGCGGACGGCAAGCAGATTGCGCGCGATCGCCCGCCCGAGGATGCTCTCGCGCAGGGAAGGTTCAAAGATTCCCGGGAACAGGGTGAAGATATCGATCGTCAGCATAATGGATTGCGGGTACATTCTAGCCGGTAGAAGAGAGGATGGCAACCGCGGGGGCTGCCGCCGGAGCATGTCATTTCGAGGCCGCGCAACCGGCCGAGGAATCGGTTGCGAGTGGATGGGAAAACCATGAGTGTAAAAGAATGGGCGTTTGATACCACGCATCGCCGATCCTTCGGGCTTTCAGCCCTCGGGATGACATAGGGAGTATGTCATCCCGAGCCCGAACCGGAGGCGAGGGCGAGGGATCGGTAGCGAATGGATTAGTGGCGTGGGCTCCCGCAAGAATGAGTATTCGTCACCACTCGTATCCGATTCCTCGCCGCCCCGGTCAACCACCGAGCCTCCTCGGAATGACATTCTCCCTTCGTCATGCGGCTGCTCCCGGTATAATCCTATTCAGCATGGCCCGCGAGCGAACGTATCAGACCGAAGCCGTGATCCTGCGCCGGCGGAACTGGGGCGAGGCCGACAGGATCCTCACGCTGTTCACCCCGCAGCGCGGGAAGGTCCGCGTGCGCGCGGTGGGGGTGCGCAAGCCGGGTTCGCGGAAGGCCGGCCACCTGGAGCTCTTTCACCGCGCCAATTTATTTCTGGCCAAAGGGCGGGATTTCGATATCGTCACCCAGGCCGAGACGGTCGACGCCTTCGCCCGGCTGCGCGAGGACCTGGTGCGCTCGGCGGCGGCGTCCTACACCGTGGAACTTTTGGACCGGCTTTCGCCCGAGGAATCGGAGAACTACACCGCATATCGTCTTCTCGTCCGCACGCTCGAAGAACTCGCCGGCGGGGGGGAACCGGGGCTGGTGCTGCGCTGCTACGACATGAAACTCCTGGAGTGCACCGGCTACCGGCCCGAGCTGGCGCTGTGCACCGTCGGCGGCGAGGAGATCCGGGCGGAGAATCAATTCTTCTCGCCGGAGCGGGGCGGCGCGGTCTGTCCGCGCTGCGCCGAACGGGCGGAGGGGCGGCTCCCCATTTCGCTTGCGGCGCTGCGCGTGCTGCGCCACATCCAGCGCTGCCCGATCGAGGAAGGGCTGAAACTCGAAGTGAGAAAAACCACGCTGGAGGAGCTGGAGGGCGTGCTTCAGCGCTACATCCAATACGTGCTCGAATCACCGCTGCGTTCCCGGAATTATTATTCGGAAGTCTCGCGGCCGCGCGAGTAGGGCGGGGTATAATCCGGCCATGACTCCCGCATCGATTGCCGACGTAATCTGCCGCATTCTCATCCTGTTGATCGTGTTCCCCGCCCACGAGCTTGCGCACGCCGTAGCCGCCACCCGCATGGGGGACCCCACCCCGCGCATGCACGGCCGCCTGACGCTTAACCCGATCAAGCATCTCGACCTTTGGGGATCCATGCTCTTTATTTTTGCGGGCATCGGATGGGCTTCGACGCCGGTTAATCCGGCGTACTTCGGGGAGAACCGGCGCATGAAAATGGGATTGGTCGCGCTGGTCGGGCCGGCCACCAACCTGGCGCTCGGCGTGCTGGGAGTGGTGCCTTTCTACCTCTTCCGTTGGATGCCGACGGACGCGACCGGGAATTCCATTCTTCCGGCCCCGGCCTACTTCTTCACCATTTTCATCTTCCTGAATCTGCTGCTTGCGTTCTGGAACCTGATCCCGGTCGCCCCGCTCGACGGCGCGCAGATCCTGGGTGCGCTGCTTCCCGAGGGGTTGGCCGTAAAATATGAGTCCGTGCAGAGGTATGGTTTTTATATATTGATTGCCCTGTTGTTTCTGCTTCCCATGGTGGGAATAAGCATTTTGAATCTCATCGTCCAATACTTGATCGCCCCCATCATGCAGCTGCTCTTTCTCGGGATCCACTGAAACGCCGCCCGCGAATGAAACGTCTTTCCGCCGCAAGGAAAGGAATCCCCTACTGCTACATTCTGCAGTGCGCCGACGGGTCGTTCTACACCGGCTGGACCAACGACCTGGCGCGCCGCTTCCGCCAGCACCGCTCCGGAAACGGCGGGCGCTATACGCGCTCGCGCTGCCCGGTGACGCTTGTGTTTTTCGAGCGCCAGGCGGATGCGAGCGCCGCGCGCCGGCGCGAGGCGGAGATTAAAACGCTGCCGCGGGCGAAGAAAGCCGATTTGGCGGCGGGGAAGCGTGCCGGGAAGCGGCCGAAAAAAGGAAGAAGTAACCTCTAATCGTTTTGAAAGGCTATGTACGGATGAATCCCTGATCCGATGCCGGAAAATGGATATTGATATCGCGTAAAGATGTATTGTAGAATACACATGTAAACCACACAAAATATATGGGGGGATCCATGAAAATCCAAAAAGCAAATTCTATTTTGAAAGAGAATTCCAGGATTATCAAGGGAAACAGGGTTGCTATTCCCTCGGCAATACTCTGCCTGATGTTCATTATGTCGTGCAGCCTGATCGGCGAACCCCAGCCCTCCCCCACTGCGACGGCGGATTCGTCCGGGGCAGCGATTGACGGCTTGCCAAGTCCATCCCCCACGATGGAGCCATCCCCGACCGTATCATCGAGCGCGACGCCCACTGTCACGCGTACGCGCAAGCCTACCCGCACAGTGAACACAACGCCTACCGACGTTTTTGATTGTTGTTCGGAAGTCGCCGGAATGACCCCCGAAGAAGCAAGAACCTTCTATTATCGCATTATAGACTGCGTCACCAATAATAAAAGGAAGGAACTGGCCGGGATGGTGTATTATCCAATCAGTGTATATTTTGGTGAAAACCGGGTAACCATATCGAATGCGGATCAGTTCGTGGCGAATTACGATCCAATCATCAACCAACGAGTCGGGGACGCGGTATTAAATCAAAAGGAGGAGGATTTACACTTCAATTATCAAGGTGTCGGTTTCACGCACGGTGAAATTTGGTTTGGGGCTATTTGTTATGATCAAACATGCGAACCGCATAACATCTATATTATCGCGATAAATAATTATCGTGGCGCTTGGTAATAATGGATTTTCTTACGGAAGTGCAATCTTGCCGGAGGTTAATTATTCTGTAAGGCAACTGCCTGTGTATCCGGCATCGCCTTCGTTTTCGAATGCAATTGTCCCTGGAATAAATCGTAGCCTTGCCGGAACCGATGCGATTGGCGTGAAAGGAATCTACCGTGGGTGAAGATGGCGGAGCTGATTGCGGGTAAAAGCCGGTCCAAACGCATCCGTTCCAAACGGCAAAAATTCCAGCGAGATGTTGTTATATTTCTCGTAGATGCAGAAGGATGTGGCCGTGAACGGCCGCAAGCAGGTCCTCCAGCGTCACTTCCCCCAGCGCGGGGTGCAATCCCTTGCGGTCCAATTGCTCTTCGTTCAGGCGTTTCATCCATTCCAAGGTTGAATCCCTGGATTGGATGAACATCTGCAGTAAATCCCCCGGGGTGTGCGAGCGGAAAGTCTCCTGCTCCGTCCGGTTGAACTCGTCGTAATTAAAATCCGCCGGAGCCCCATTTCCGCCCGCGGCAATATCCTTGGCCAATTTCAGAAGCATTTGTTCCGCTGAAACAAAATGGGCCAGAAGATCCCGCATTGTCCACGGGGCGGGATTTTCGTACACCGCTTTGTCCCAGCCGTCGTCTGGCAGGTTTACGAACGCAGCCAGTACGCGGATTTTATTCCGTTCCAATTTATTTTTCAGGGCTTGGATTCTGGGAGTAGTCATCATCTTCCTCGCAATGCCGCAGAATTCTTTCAGACCATTAACACTTCCCCTTCGAATTCGTTGCGACCTCGCCGTGCTGGATGGGGCGGCAAATAGAACCCCGGAGGCTGTATAGGGAGAAAATGGGAATCTGTTCCTGTGGAGATCGGGTGCTCCAAGCCGTCCCTTTTCTCCCGCTTTCGCGGGATGTGAATACCCCGCAGCTTGC
>CAZFPL010000144.1:0-4589 GCA_964521085.1 uncultured Anaerolineales bacterium
GTGGATCAATACAGCGTCCGCCAATCCATTTTCATGCGTCACCGATCCCTCGTCGCCCTTTCCGGGCTCCTCGGGATGACATACTGCATATGTCATTCCGAGCCCGAGCCGAAGGCGAGGGGGAGGAATCGGTGACGAATGGGTGAGTAAGCCCAAACGCAAATAATCTCCCTCCTGCCTTATAATTACCCCTGCAGTCATCATTCGGTCGTTCTCATCATTTTCATAGGACGTTTGGAGATAGCATGCTTCTAACCCAAGCTCGAACGTTTCTTTCCTCCCGCTCCCTGGCCCGCATCGCGGCCGTCGGCGCCTTCGCCGCGTTAAGCGCGATCTCGGCCCGCGTCACCATCAACCTGCCCTTCACGCCCATTCCCGTTACACTGCAGGTGCTGGTCGCCCTGCTCGCGGGCCTCATCCTCGGCCCGCGCGACGGCGCGTTGAGCCAGCTGGCCTACCTGGCCGCGATCACCGCCGGTCTGCCGCTCGACGCGCGCGCCCTCGGCACCGCCGTGTGGGCTACGCCCACCGCCGGTTATTTGATCGGCTTCGCCGCCGGCGCCTTCGCCGCCGGCTGGGTCGCCCAGCGCGTACGGGGCCGGCTCCCCGGCGCGGAGCTCCTCGCCGGTGCGGCGGGGATGGCCGCGATCTACGCCGTCGGAGCAACCTGGCTTACGGTGTTCTTCCTTCACGGGAATCTCGCCAGCGGATTTGCCGCCGGCGTCGCGCCGTTCATCCTGATCGATTCGCTCAAAGCGGCGGCCGCAGCCCTCGCCTCCGGCATCGGACGCTCCGCATTTCGCGCGCTGACCGGAGACCGCCCATGATTCCCTCGGAGCAAATCCGCAGTACGCTTCCCCTCGCCCTCGGTGAAACGCACCTGCCGCTCCCGGACCGAAAAACCGGCAAAGTCCGCGATTGGTACTCCCTCGACGGCGGGTTAAAACTTTTCATTACCACCGACCGGCTCTCGGCCTTCGACCGGATTCTGGCCCGCGTGCCCTATAAGGGCCAGGTGCTCAACCAGCTTTCCGCCTGGTGGTTTGACGTCACCCACGACCTGATCGAAAATCAAATGGTCACCATCCCGGATCCGAACGTCGTTATCGCGCGGGCGGTCGAACGCTTCCCCGTGGAGATCGTCGTCCGCGGCTACATCACCGGCGTAACGACCACCGCGCTGTGGTACCGTTATTCCCTGGGGGAACGCAGCATCTACGGCTATACGTTCCCCGACGGATTGAAGAAGAACCAGACGCTGCCCGAACCGATCCTCACCCCGACCACCAAGGGCGACGAGGGTGCGCACGACGAGCGGCTCACCTGCGCCGAGGTGGTCGAACGCGGACTGCTCGATTCCGCCACGTGGGATAAGGTCAGCGCCGCCGCGCTTGCGATTTTCCGCCGCGGGCAGGAAGTGGCCGCCCGGGCGGGTCTGATCCTGGTCGACACCAAATACGAAATGGGGCTCTCGCCCGATGGGAAAGTGATGCTGATCGACGAGGTCCATACACCGGATTCTTCCCGCTTTTGGAAAGCAGATTCCTACACAGAGCGTTTTGAAACGGGCGAGGAACCGGAAAATTTCGATAAGGAACTCGTGCGGCTGGCGTATGCCGAGCGCGGTTACCGGGGCGACGGCGTGCCGCCCTCCCTCCCTGACGACATATGGGTCGCCGCCAGCAACCGGTATATATCCATTTTCGAAATGCTCACCGGCCGGACCTTCGAGCCGGCCTCCTACCCGGCCGAACCGAGAATCGTGGAGAATCTCAAACGGGCGGGGATTTTATAACCCAACCCCCTCCTTCTCCTCCCCCCATTTCCTGAGGAAATGGGGGGAGGCCGGGTAGGGGGAGAGGGAGCGCAAGGAGAGTGTATGTCTACCGGTCTGGTCGTCATCCTGATGGGTTCGAAAGCCGACGAGGAACACTGCCGCACAATCGCCGAGGCGGTGCGGTCGTTCGGGTTGGAGTCGGTGCTGCGGATCGGTTCCGCGCACAAGACTCCCCAGCACGTCACCGATCTGCTCCGCGCGTTCGAATCCGACCCGCGGCCGAAGGTCTACATCACCGTCGCCGGCCGGAGCAACGCGCTCTCGGCGTTCGCCGACGGCCAGGTGCGCGCGCCGGTGATCGCCTGTCCCCCGCCAAGCGAGGCGTTCGGCGGCGGCGATATTCTTTCCTCCCTGCGCATGCCCTGCGGCATCGCGCCGGCGGTTGTGCTTGAGCCGGCCAATGCCGCCCTGCTGGCAGCCAAGATCCTCGGCCTTGTGGATCCATCCGTCGCGGCGCGGGTGGCCGAGTTCCAGAAAAACCAGGCTGGAAAAACCATCGCCGATGACCGGTCCCTGGGCGGCGCGGGTGCCGCGGCGAAATAATTCCAGTCGCATATAAAGGAACCGCGGGATCGCTCCGCAACCCCACAGAATATCTTTTTATGAAGGCGCGCGCTTTTACATCCATATTTGATATTTGCATAATCACCCTGCTGCTTTCCGGTTGTGTTTCGGGAAGTATTCTCCCGGCGAACGCCGGTACCGTCATGCCCGCCATACCATCGGCGGAGCCGTCTTCCACCTCGACCGATAGTCCGAGTTGCGGCGTTCCCGCCGGCATCCGTTGGAGTTCGAGCGGCATGTTGATCAGCCCGAAATCCGACGCGACACACAACCTGGTATCGATCAAGGATCCTACCGTGGTGTACTTCAACGGCCGCTGGCACGTGTACGCGACCGTCGCGGATACGGCCGGAAACTGGAACATCGTGTATCTCAATTTCACCGATTGGGCTCAGGCCGCCTCCGCTCTGCAGTATTATCTCGATACCGTCCCGGCCCCCGATCTGGGCGGCTACAAAGCGGCCCCGCAACTCTTCTACTTCCGCCCGCAAAACAAATGGTATCTGGTTTATCAGGCCGGCCCGCCGCAATATTCGACCGCGGATGATCCCGGCCGGTGGCAATCGTGGACCCAACCCAAGAACTTTTTCAAGGAAGAACCCGCCGTCGTGGTGCAGAACAAGGGCTCCGGCGGCTGGCTCGATTTCTTCGTGATCTGCGACGACATCCATTGCTACCTTTTCTTCACCGATGATAACGGCCATCTGTATCGCGCCCAAACCGCCGTCGAGGATTTCCCCGACGGCTTCGGCAACACGGTCATCGTGCTGTCCGATACCCGCGACAACCTCTTTGAAGCCGGCGCCCACTACAAGATCAAGGGGGCGAACAAATATCTGACGTTGATCGAAGCCTTCGGCCCGACGGGGCGAAGATATTACCGCGCGTGGACGGCCGACAGCCTCGACGGCGCCTGGACGCCGCTAGCTGCCGAGTGGAAAAATCCTTTTGCCGGGATGATGAACGTCACCTTTCCAGCCGACACGTATATGCTGGATGTCAGTCACGGCGAGCTGATCCGGGACGGGTACGACGAAACAATGACCATTGACACTTGCCGTTTGCAGTTCCTCTACCAAAGCGTGGACCTCACCGCCTCCGGTGGGCTCGTCTATTCCCAACTCCCGTATCGTCTGGGATTGCTCACCGCGCAGTGATGGAGACAGCCCGCTTTTCGGAAGAGCGGCAAGCCCCGCCCCGGCGTCGTAGCGAGGGCATGGAATTTGGCGGGAAGCCGTAGACACAGGGGCGGGGCAAAGGTGTAAAATATATACGCGAAATCCGTTCGCGATTCTTGGCGGGACACGAAGGAGGAAGCGGTTCTTCGTGTCCTTCCTTTTTCCGGCGGGAATTCCGCGGACGGAAGAAAGCATCGGGCATGACGGAAACAATCCGATTTGAGGACCGGCCGGGCGAGGAATGCGGGATCGTCGGCATCTTCGCCCCCAGCGAAGACGTGGCCAGCATGGCCTACTTCGCGCTTTTCGCATTGCAGCATCGCGGCCAGGAAGCCGCCGGGATCGCGGTCTGCGACGGCGAAAGCGCGCGGATCCATAAAGACACCGGCCTGGTTTCGCAGGTCTTCACGCCGGACAACCTGCGTTCCCTGCGCGGCCGGTACGCCATCGGCCATACCCGCTATTCCACCACCGGCTCCTCCGTCCTGCGCAACGCGCAGCCCTTCCTGATCGAAACCCGCTACGGGCCGCTGGCCATCTCCCACAACGGCAACCTGGTCAACACCTACGAACTGCGCCGCGAACTGCTGCAAAAGGGCGTGGGGCTGCTATCCTCGAGCGACAGCGAGGTGATCACGCTGATGCTGGCCGGGGCCGAGGGGGCAACCTGGGAGGAACGGATCCGCACCACGATGCCCAAATGGCGCGGAGCCTACTCGCTGGTCCTTCTCACCCGCGAAGGCGTGTTTGCCGTGCGCGACCCGTGGGGGTTCCGCCCGCTCTCGGTGGGCAGGCTGAAAAGCGGCGGGCATGCCGCCGCGTCGGAATCCTGCGCGCTGCGGACGATCGGCTGCGAAGCGATCCGCGAGGTCAAGCCGGGCGAGGTGATCCGCCTGAGCAACACGGCGCTTTCGGTCCTGCAGGCCCTTCCGCCGGCCGTTCCCTCCGCGCTGTGCACCTTCGAGCATATTTATTTTTCGCGCCCGGATTCGATTTGGGACGGCCGCAGC
>CAZFPL010000145.1:0-4588 GCA_964521085.1 uncultured Anaerolineales bacterium
ACCGAGGATTACGTCACCGGCCGGTTCGGTTAATCCGGCGGTCAAATAAGGAATCGCATGACGCGCGAACTTCTGGACCAGCGGCTTCGCCAATTGGTGGACGAAGTCCTCATCTTGGGGAGTATGGTGGAGCAATCCGCCGTCGATTCGGTCGACGCGCTGCGCCACCGCGATATCGCCTGGGCGAGAAAGATCGAGGCGCGGGACCGGTTGATCAACACTCACCGGTTTGCCATAGAGCGGGAGAGCCTGGCCTTGATCGCCACCCAGCAGCCGATGGCCCACGATCTGCGGATTCTCGCGGCGGTCCTGGAAGTGATCACCGAACTCGAACGCATGGGGGATTACGTTAAAGGCATCGCCCATGTCATCCCGCAGCTCAGTCCGGAACCCCTGCCGCTGGATCTGCCGGATCGATTGAAGGCGATGACGGTGCAGGGCAACTCCATGCTGCGCCGCGCGCTGACGGCTTTCGCCGCCGGCGATGAAAGAACCGCCCGCTCCCTCCCCGCCGAAGACGACGAGGTGGATAGGCTCTACAGCCAGGTCTACCATCAACTCGTCGAAGGATTGACCGCCCATCCGGAATCGGTGGATCATTACACCCGCTTGTTCTGGGTGGCGCATAATCTGGAGCGGTTCGCCGACCGGGTGTCCAACATCTGCGAACGCACCATCTTCACCGTTACGGGGGAAATCATGGAATTTTCGTCCTCCGGCGGCGATTAAACGAAGGGATGTATCTCCATGTCCAAGCAACGCGTACTCTTCCTCTGCACCGGCAATTCCTGCCGCTCGCAGATGGCCGAAGCGATCGTCAACACCCGCCTGGCCGCGCGCTGGCAGGCCTTCAGCGCCGGAACAAAGCCGGCGAATTCCGTCCACCCCCTGGTCCCGCGCGTACTCGAGGAAGCGGGAATCCGCTTTAAGGGGAGATCAAAAAACGTCGCCGAGTTCAAGGATGACCCGTTCGACCTGGTCGTCACCTTGTGCGATTCCGCCAATCAGGAATGTCCGGTCTGGCTTGGCTCCGGTGAACGCGTCCATCACGACTATCCGGATCCGGCGCTGGTGGAAGGAACGGAGGAGGAAAAGTTGGCGGCTTTCCGGAGGCTCCGGGACGACATGCTGACTGAAATCCCGTATCTTCTGGAAAGGCATGGGGCGGGAAAAATGGATTTTTAACCCGTTTCCCGGCGATCGCAGCGCGTGGATTGCCCACTCATTCGTGTCGGCGGTATTGGCCTGAATCTCGAGAAGAAGGAAATCCCGGGGATTCGGTCGCGCAACCGATCGGCATGTCAAAAAGGCATCCATGTCATATAATAAATTGATACATCCCGCAGGGGATGGTTCATACGCAAGGAGAGATCCCCATGACGCGTAACCTGTTCGAACAGCAGCTTCACCGCCTTCAGGACGAAATCCTGGAATTGGGATCCTCCGTTGATAAATCGCTCCTCGAGGTCGTCGTCGCCCTCCGCCGCCGGGACCTGACGGCGGCGCGCCGGCTGGAAGCCCACGACGACGTGATCAATAAGAAGCGGTTCGCGATCGAGGAGGACTGCCTGACGCTGATCGCCACCCAGCAGCCGATGGCGCGCGATCTGCGGATCCTGGCGGCGATCCTCGAAGTGATCACCGAAATCGAGCGGATGGGGGATTACGTGAAAGGCATCGCCCACATCATCACCATGCTCGGACCCGAGCCGCTGCCGCCCGACCTCCTCGACCATTTTGACTCGATGGCTTCCAAATCCACCAAGATGCTGCGCCAATCACTGGACGCGTTCCTCGCCGGCGACGCCAAAGCGGCCAAGGCGATCCCCGCCGGGGACGACGAGGTGGACAAACTCTACAACCTGGTCTACCGCGACCTGGTGAAACAGATGATCGCCAACCCCGAATCCATCGACCACGCCACACATCTTCTGTGGGTTGCGCACAACCTGGAAAGATTCGCCGACCGGGTGTCCAACATCTGCGAGCGCACGCTGTTCTTCGCCACCGGCGAAATGATGGAGATCCGGTCCAGCGACGACGAGACCGGACATCCTCCCAGCCGGCTGCCGAGCGGCGAATAATCCGCAGCTGTAAATGACTCATCAGGTCAAATTAATCGCACTCCTCGCAATCCTTCTCTTAAGCCTGGCGTGTGCATCCAGCGCGTCCACCGCTACTTTCTTGGCAATGAAAAGCCGGATTGAAGCGATCCCAACCGGCAACCTGAAAGGCTCGCCGGAGATGGATTTCTGGCCGCCGGAAGCCGTCTCCGGCTGGAGCAAGCCGGTCCCGCTCGAAGGGCCGATCAACACCGCCGGCGCCGAGGACAGCCCGTTCGTCACCCCCGACGGGGACACCCTCTACTTCTTTTTCACTCCGGATGTGAGCATTCCCGTCCAGCAAACCATCTCCGACGGCGTGACCGGGATTTGGGTGAGTCACCGATCGGGCGGCGGATGGACCGAACCGGAAAGGGTCGTGCTCGTGGGGCCCGGCCAGACAGCGCTGGACGGCTGCGAATTTGTCCGCGGGGACCGGATGTATTTCTGCTCGATCCGCGCCGGAAACAAACGCGACATCGAATGGTATTACGCCACCTGGAAGGACGGCGCATGGGGGGACGAGAAGAACGCCGGGGCGTGGATGAACGGCATCCCCGAAGTGGGCGAGATGCACATCACCGCCGGATACCGCGAGATCTACTTCGCTTCCAAACAAGCGGGCGGACTGGGCGGATTCGATTTGTGGGTCGCCCGTTCGACCGCGGACGGCTGGGGCGAACCGCAGAACCTCGGCCCGCAGGTGAACACCGCCGGCGACGAGAACCGGCCCTTCGTCACGGAGGACGGGCAGGAACTCTGGTTCGATTCCAGCAGCCGCAACGGGAAGGTCGGACCCGCCATTTTTCGCTGCCTTCGGCAAAAAGACGAATCGTGGGGGGAATGCCGGGAGATGTTCTCCGTCTTCGCCGGGGAACCCAACCTGACGGGCGACGGCCGGACGCTTTATTTCATCCACCATTTTTACTCCGCCGATTTGCAAAAGATGATCGAAGCGGATATTTACGTTTCGTACCGGGCGTAGAATCGGCTGCAGAGAGGACCAAATGAGCCCCCTTCCCCGAATTCGAACGATCGCTGTCCTGTTCTTGCCCGCGCTGTTTCTTTTTTCCTGCAATCTCACCATAGCCTCTCCCGCGCGGTCCCCCGTCCCCGCAACGCAGGAGGCGGCCGCCGCCAGCCCGGCGGCGGTCAGCCCGACTCCGAATGCCGCCGCCCCTTCTTGCAGTTCACCCGGAGACGGCGGCCTGCGCCTGTGTTTCGTCGGCCTGGCGGATGGGCAAATCCTCGCCGCCGTCCCGGGCGAGCCGATCCACCTCGCCGCCGAAGCGTCCGGAGCGATCGTGGTCGGGATTTCACTAAACGTAAACGAAGGTGAGACCATTGCCTTCAAAGAAAATACCGGCGGAACGGACCCCTTCCAGGCGGAGTTTCTCTGGACTCCGGTCCTGGGATCGGCGACCTACCGGCTGAGGCTGGAAGCAATGAACGCGGACAAATCCGCGTCGACCGCGGTGGTCATTTCGGTGACGGTGACCGGCCTGCCGTCCATCTCTCCCACGCCCAGCCTCGCGCCCGGGGAGGTCTATCCGGAAATTAAAACTAAAATCCTCGCTACCTACCGGCAAACCTTCGGCCTCACTCTGACCTCGCCGGTCATCGCCCGGAAATTCCGGACCGGCGTGGAAGACCCCTGGGTAAGCGCGGCGTACATCGGGAACGTGTATTACGAAGTGGAGGCCTTTCCCGACGGTCACGTGGAAGCCTGGACCACGCCGCTGTTCCCCAACACCGATGTGGATATCAAGAACTCCCTGTTCAAGGATCCGCTGTGCCGTCCGGCAGGCAGGTATTCCATGCTGGTCGTCTTCCTCGATTTCGGAAATCTTCACGTCGGCGCGGACGAGGTCCTGGCCGATCTGGCGGCGGCGACGGAAGCCACAAACCTCGACTATGCCGCCTATCCGACGGCCGGCTCCGGGACGGACCCGATCCTGCAAATCCAAACCACCGGCGTGGTCATCCCCGTTCCGGCGGAAGTCGCCGGCAAGATGATCACGCCGGCCCAAATCCGGCAATACGCGGGCATCGACCCCGCCCCGTTCCGATGGATCGCCCAGGTGGATCTGGATTCCGCCAGCACGACGAGGTTTGCCAACGGCGGAAAACCCGAGAATACGTCTTTCGGATATGCCATGACGGGCTGTCCTGCGGTGCAAACCATGGTGAACATTCAAATAACGATCGACGCCAAGGAGGAACTTACCGGCGATTACGGCCGCTTGGCGGACACGATGCTGGCGCACGAGGTGTTCCACCTGTTCGGCTATCCGGGCAGTCACAGCTGGCCGTGCATCAGCGGGCCGCAAATCGATCCCACCGACAGCTGCGGAAATAAAACCATTCCCGCCTTGATGCTCGGCTGGGTGGATGTCGACGGAGATAATATTCCGGAGATCATGGACCCGACGCCGTATGGGATTACCCTGCCATGATCAGGCCGACGCGGTCCCCGCCAAGATCAC
>CAZFPL010000146.1:0-4582 GCA_964521085.1 uncultured Anaerolineales bacterium
GCGGGGCAAGCTGCGGGGTATTCTAATCCCGCGAAAGCGGGATAAAGCCGACTCACATGGAAAAACCGCAGCCCGCCAGGGCAAACCGCGTGTTCTCGTCCGATCCGGCCGTGGTCTGCTTGCCGGCAAGGCTTTTTTCCCCGTCCGCTGGACAAAAGCGGATTTGGCTGGTATATTTGACCCATGGTGAAAGCACGATTTTCTTTCGATCACGCTCATACTTCAGGTCAACCTGCATTGCTGAGTTGAGCGGCCGCGCATTCCTACGGCATGATTTTTCCAACGCCCTCCCTCAGTCGGAGGGCGTTTCTTTTTGGAGGTCCCATGAAGAATAGAACCGATATCCGTCTGGCACTGCCTTCGAAAGGCAGGCTGGAAGAGGAATCACTGGAATTCCTGAAGGCGTGCGGGCTGGACGTTTTCAAACCCAATCCGCGCCAGTACCAGGCCGGGATTCCAGCCATTCCCGGCCTTACCGTGCTGTTCCAGCGTCCGGGAGATATCGTCGTCGGCGTCCGCCAGGGCAGCCTGGATTTCGGGATCTCTGGAACCGACGTCATTGAGGAGAAGAAAGGCGACGGCGGGGACGTGATCATCCTGCACGATTCACTTGGATTCGGAAGCTGTTCGCTGGTTCTTGCGGTACCCGAAGGGTGGGAGGACGTCCGGAGCGCATCCGACTTGGCGCGCAAGGCGCCGGGAATGCCCAAGGAAGGCAAACCGCTGCGCGTGGCGACAAAATACCCTCTCCTCACGGCGCAGTTCCTGCAGGCCCGGAAGGTTGAACCGTTTGAGTTGATATCCTCGGAAGGCACGCTCGAGGTTGCGCCGGCGATCGGGTACGCAGATATGATCAGCGACCTGGTCTCGACCGGGACCACGCTGCGCGACAATCACCTGCTGCCGCTGGCGGACGGGGAAATCATCCGCTCGCAAGCCTGCCTGATCGCCAATCGTGCAGCCTTGAAAACCCGCCCGGAAGCCCTCGATGCGGCTCATACGCTGCTGGAATATATTGAGGCGCACCTGCGGGCGCAGGAAGCCTACAGCGTGTTCGCCAACATGCGCGGCAAATCCCAGCAGGAGATTGCCGGCAAGATCTTCGCCCAGACCGATCTCGGCGGATTGCAGGGACCGACCGTGTGCGAGGTATTCACCCGCGATGGCGGGAAGCAGGAGTGGTTCGCCGTCAACATCGTCGTCCGCAAGGAGAAGATCATGCAGGCCGTGCAGGAACTGCGTGCGATCGGCGGCAGCGGCGTGGTTGTATCCCCGGTGACCTACCTCTTCGAAGAGGAACCGGCGCGTTTCGTGCGGTTGCGGGACGAGTTGGCGAAGAAGACCTAGCCCCCTAACTCCCATCCCCTTCCCCCCTTCCCATAATGCCTGTCCCCGAACAAAGTGAGGGGAGGAAGGGGGGAAGGGGTGCAGGGGAAGAGGGGATGGGTCAGCATGGAGGATCAATGCTTCGAATAATGGACTTGGCGGAAGCCAAGCAGTCAATCCTTAAACGTAAACCGCAGGGGGAAGAGGCACCTCCTTCCCTGCGGGAGAGTCTTACGCGCGTATTCGGCGAGCCGTTATCGCCTGCGGAAGCCGTTCGGCGGATCATCGCCGATGTTCGAATGAACGGCGATGCGGCCGTGTCAAACTGGACCGAAAAAGCCGACGGAAGGCGGATCGAAGATCCCGTCGTCCCGCCCGTCGAGTGGCAGGCTGCTTACGAGCGGATCCCGGAAGAGCTGCGGAAGTCGCTTTCACTCGCCGCCGAGCGCATCCGGGCCTTCCACTCGCGCCAGCCTATTCCTTCCTGGACGACGAATGATCTGGGCGGCACGTTGGGGCAGCAGGTCACACCTCTCCGAAGAGTCGGCGTCTATGTTCCCGGCGGCACCGCCCCCCTGCCCTCATCGCTCCTGATGTCGGTTATTCCGGCCAAGGTGGCGGGGGTCGAGGATGTCATCGTGGTCACCCCTCCCGGCAGCGAAGATGGCGCGGTTCCGGACGTCGTCCTGGCTTGCGCGTACCTTTCCAAAGCCAGCGCTCTCTACCGAATCGGCGGGGCACAGGCGATCGCCGCATTGGCCTACGGAACCCAAACCATTCCGCGGGTGGATAAAATCGTCGGCGCCGGAAATATTTTCGTCACGCTCGCCAAACAGCAGGTGTTCGGAATTGTCGGCCTGGACGGACTCGCCGGCCCGACCGAAACCGTGGTGATCGCGGACGACGGCGCCAGCCCGGCCTGGGTGGCGGCCGACCTTTTGGCGCAGGCGGAACACGACCGGCTTGCAACCGCCATCCTGCTTACGCCTTCGCGCACGCTGGCCGAAAAAGTTCAGGCGGAAGTGGCGAACCAGATTGAGAACCGCGGCCGCGCGGAGATCATTGCCGCATCGATCTCGGGCCAGGGCGGGATTGTCCTCACGCCGGATCTCGCGAGCGCGGTTGCGGCCGCCGACGAGTTTGCGCCCGAGCACATGTGTCTTTCGGTTGCGGATCCGGTCATCTGGAAAGGGCGGATCCGCAGCGCAGGCGGCTTGTTCCTCGGGGAACGGTCGTTCGAGGTTCTCGGCGATTACATCGCCGGGCCGAGCCATGTGATGCCGACCGGCGGGACGGCGCGCTTCGCATCGCCGTTGAACGTCCTTGATTTCGTGCGCATCACCAACCTGATCGCGCTGGATGAATCGACCGCGGCGCAAATCAGCCCGCACGCGGAATCGATCGCCCGCGCCGAAGGATTGGATTCACACGCCGAGGCGGCCCGTCTGCGCGGAGAATCCGGCATCCCGGCCGGATCGGATGCGCGCGAGAACTACCGGTTTCTTCCGCAGGGCAAAGAGCCGGAAGCGTACACGCCGGTGATCCCCTTCGAGGTCTTCGCCGCGCAGTTTGGAAAATCCAAAACCAAGATCGTCAAGCTCGACGCGAACGAAAATCCCTACGGGATGTCGAAGCGGGCGTTGGAGAAGATTGCGGCCGGAAAATACTTCAGCATCTATCCGGATCCGGAGAATACGCTGCTCCGCAAGCGGCTGTCGGAATTCCTCGATCTTCCGGCGGAACGGATTTTCACCGGCGCGGGCGCGGATGAGCCGATCGACGTGGTGATGAGCGTGGTGCTGGCGGAGGGCGACGCGGTGATTAACTGCCCGCCGACGTTCGGCATGTACTCGTTTTCCGCCGGCGTGCACCGCGCGCGCGTCTTGCGGGTGGACCGCAAGGCGGATTTCTCGCTCGATGCCGAAGGGATCGAGGCGGCGGTTCGTGCGGAAAAACGGGCCAAGATCCTCTTCGTCTGCTCACCGAATAATCCCGACGGCTCCGTTGTCCCCGATGAAACGATTCGCCGCCTGCTGAAGTTGCCGGTGCTGGTGGTGCTGGATGAAGCCTACATCGAGTTTTCCGGCGGCAGCCGGACGAGCTGGACGCTCGAATACGAGAACCTGGCCGTCCTGCGCACCTTCAGCAAGTGGGCCGGGCTGGCGGGGCTGCGCGTCGGATACGGCGTGTTCCCGCAAAGCCTGATCGGCCGGATGATGACGGTGAAACAGCCCTACAACGTAAACGCCGCGGCGTATCAGGCGGCGATGGCTTCACTCGACGATTACGATGTCCTGAAGAAAACGTTCGATAAAATAATCACCGAGCGGGAGCGGATGTACGCGCGTTTGAAGCAGATCCCGTGGATCACCGTGTATCCCAGCCGTTCGAATTTTTTCCTGTGCCGTCTGGCGGGCCGCGATCCGCGGGCCGTGCAAACGGACCTTTCCAAGCGGGGAATCCTGGTGCGGTATTTCGACCGCCCCGGGTTGCGCGATTGTTTGCGCATCTCGGTCGGCCGCCCGCGGGATACGGATGCGCTGATGGAAGCGTTGGAGGAACTATCCTAACCTCCCTGCCCCTTACCCCTCCCCTCCTTCCCATTGGATGGGAAGGAGGGGAGGGGCTGGGGGAGAGGAAGTTAGGACAGCCTTAACAGGAATGAAGTGAGGGATCGCGGAGGAGTCATCATGCGCAAAGCGACGATCGAACGAAAAACCAAAGAGACCGAGATCCGCGTGGAATTGACGGTGGACGGAAGAGGTGTATGCGAGGCTGCTACCGGCATCGGATTCCTGGATCACATGCTGGAGCACATCGCGGTGCACGGGTTATTCGATTTAAAAGTGCAGGCCAAAGGCGACACACATGTGGACCTGCACCATACGGTCGAGGATACCGCCCTCGCTTTCGGCGAAGCGCTGGATCGCGCGCTCGGCGAGAAACGCGGCATCGCCCGCGTGGGGCACGCGGCGGTTCCGATGGATGAGGCGCTTGCACTCGCGGTGGTCGACTTTTCCGGACGGCCGCATTGCCTGGTGCGCGCCGAGTGGGCCCTGGTGACGATCGGCGAACTGCCCGTGACGCTGGTGGAGCACTTCTTCCGCAGCTTTTCTTCGGCCGCCAAGGCGACCCTTCACATACGCCTGCTTGAACGCGGAGACGACCATCACCAGGCTGAGGCGATGTTCAAGGCTTTTGGGCGCGCGCTCGACCGTGCCACCCAGATCGATCCGCGCCGCGCGGGTGGAATCCC
>CAZFPL010000147.1:0-4423 GCA_964521085.1 uncultured Anaerolineales bacterium
GCGGTATCACAGAGCGCAACCCCCAAGAACTGCGCAGCAAGCCCCGCTTTTTCATCTGAAGCCGGTGTAGAAAGCGGGGCAAGCTGCGGGGTATTCTAATCCCGCGAAAGCGGGATAAATCCCGTCAAGCTTGTTTATTGGCTTTTGACCCCCGGCGATCGCCGTAATACCCGATATAGGGAAGCACGAAAGACACGATTGTGACGGGAATGAGAACGATGATTAAATAAATCGGGATAACGATCAACGGTTCGATCGTGGACATATCCGTACCCAGCCAATAAAATATCGCCAGCAGCAGCGCGAGGATGCCGCAGACAAGCGTCCAAACCTGCAACAGGGCAAGCCATGTATGGCGCCTCATTTTTCGCGACACATAATGCTTGCGATACATCGCATCCCAGGCGAGGTAATCCTGCATGGTTTCGATTCGGCGCGGAACACCATGCGTTTTGCTGAAGACCTCGACCTGCTGAAGCTGGTGCCGGTAAGCCGCCTCCAGATCGGTTGTGATCGTATGGGAACGGAAGTTGCGGGTCTGGATTCTTTCGCCGACCGGAAAACCCGTTTCCACGACCGCATCATCCGCAAAAACGGTGGTAAAGACCACGATCTGCGTTTCCGTCAATTCGGCAAAAACCGTTTTATCGGTTGAGATTAATATCCGGCTTCCCATGGTTTGCCTGCCGGGGATTTTCACCTGCACTTCGCCCAACCGGGTGAAGCCGATTCTGGAAAGCGTTTCGACCATGGGCGACAATTCGGGCGGGATCAGCGATTTCCGTTCACTGACATCCTCCGAGCGGCGTTTCCCGGCTCCAAACGATATCATTAATGTAATCCAACCGGCCTTGCCCCGGTTCCACAAGACCAGAAATAGAACCACCAAGAACAGAAGCTCAATAAAGAAATAGATCATTTTTTCTCATCTCGCTTATTCTCATAATATCATATTTTGGAACGCGATCCCGCCCAACACTCTCGGAAATACATAGACAGGATTTACAGGATAAACAGGATTTTAAAAATCACATCCTGAAAATCCTGTCCATTCATTCGCGGTTTATCGGTTGCCATGAGGAAAGGTTTTCCTCATCCATATCCGATTGGAATGGATTGTTGTGGATATATTCCCGGATCTGCGCCAATTCGTCGTCGTTGCGGATGACGTGTTTCCCTCGCAATCGCTCGGGACAGGCCTAATAATTACGCTGCCAAACAGGGGAAACATGGGTACCACGGATTTGGTTGATGCGTTTGGTGGTAATGGATTTATATTGTGCCATGATGGCGCCGATTGAACGTGCAGCCAGCGTTGCCGTCCGGTGTGTAGGGGCGACCCGGCGGGTCGCCCCTACGAAACCATTATCGCCATCCATGATGGAAATAATGGCATGAAAATGATTCGGCATGATCACGAATTCATCCAACGCGATTTCGGGGCGGATGGCGGCCGTTTTCAACCATTCCGCGCGTGCGATTTCCCCAAAATCATTCAACCGTATAACACCATCCGAAATTTCACCGAATAAACAAATCCGCCGGTGGGTGACGATGGTGATGAAATACGAACCGGGGATGGTGTAATCGTAACCCGGCAAACGGATGGATCGGCGGTGGTGGATTGACGGATTGAATCGCATGAAAATCCCCCTGGATTGATATATTTATTCGTCATTGATTATAAACGGAATATTTAGGGCGCAGCGACGCTGCGCGAGGGCGCACGGCCCCCCGCTTCGTTGTCGCACAGGTTCCTAAAGTACAAGGAACCTGTGCACTCCGCGAGGGCAGGCGCTGCGCCCCTACGAAACCATTACCCGCCTATGGGCGTACCGCCGCACACCCTGACAAAACCATTACCGCCATCCATTCATACGGACGCGATGATCATGCCCATGCGATGGCATTTCGGATAGAATTGGAAGGGGCAGCCTGGCAGATTGCCCCAACGATCAAACGGAGAATCCATCATGAACGTCGTCATTACAGGAGCATCCTCGGGAATAGGCAGGGTCATGGCGGCGACCTTTGCCCGGAAGGGGCACGCCGTTCTCGCGGTCGCGCGGCGGAAGGAACGCCTCCTCGCGCTTAGCCGGGAGATGGCGGAAGAGCACGCCGCCCCTGTAGCCTGCCTGGCCCTGGATCTCACCTCTTCAGGAGCTCCCCAAGCCGTTTTGGACGAAGCCATCCGGGTTTTTGGGAAGGTCCATGTGCTTATCAACGATGCCGGGATGAGCCCTTATCAGGAATTCCGTGAATTAAGTTACGAGCACCTTCGCCAGATCATCGACTTGAACATCCGGGCTCTCACCGAGCTTTGTCACCTGTTCCTGCCGCATATGCTCGCGCATGGGGAACCCAGCCATGTGGTGAATGTGGGTTCCGTCGGAGGCTACGCGCCCCTTCCCAAATTCTCCGTGTACAGCGGCAGCAAACATTACGTGCGGGTCTTCACCAATCTGCTCCAACGCGAGTACCGCGCCACCAACATACGGGTCAGCGGCCTATACCCCGGGGGGACACTGACGGAGTTCCAACCGCTTGCCGGTCAACAACCCAAAAAGTTCGCCCGGAGAGCCATGCATACACCGGAACAAGTGGCGGAGATCGCCTATCCCGCCATCCTCGCGGGGAAACGGGTCATCGTCCCGGGAGTTTCCAACAAATTGGCGGTTCTCATTGGAAAACTGCTTCCTTTCCCCTGGGCGATTCGAGTAATGGAGTTCATCTATGATATGAGTGTCGAGCAAGTCACTCCAACGTATCCGCCGTAGAAATTCCCCCCTCATCCGACCTATCGGCCACCTTCTCCCGGCGCCTGTCCCGAGCGTAGCGAGGGATCAGCCGGGAGAAGGCTGGGATGAAGGGCCGTTAGAAAAAAGATGGACGCGGATGGTGCTCGAGATAGACATGAAATTCACAGCCACAAAAGGCACAAAGAATTTTTATGTATGAAAATTCAATCCAATAATTCTGACCCGGAATTTTTTTGTGTATCATGTGCCTTACGTGGCTTTAAAGAGGGAGTGAAATGAAAGGAGCCCAATGAAGGTTTTAATCGTTGGCTGCGGTGCCGTGGGACAGGTTTACGGTTTCTTCCTGCAAAAGGCCGGGGTGGAGCTGGGTTTATACGACCGGCCCGCGATCGTCGATAAATTGAAGCTGGCGCTGGAACACGGGGGGCTGCCCCTTTTTCAAGTTTCCCATTCGCACCGGCGTGATCCAATCGCCCACCGGCTGGAAAATTTCCGGGTTATAGCGGATGCGGAGGAGAGCCGTCGATTCAAGCCGGACCAGATCTGGTTCACCGTACCCTCGCCGGTTTACTACTCGGAGTGGTTCCGGGAATTTCTGCTGAAAGTTCCATCGGAAAGAGTGGTGTGTTTTATTCCCGAGGGAGGACGTCCCGAATTCTCTCCGAAGGACGGCGGGGAACGGCTGGTTTTCGGAGGAACCACTTTCATGGCCTGGCAGGGCGGCCCGGAGGCCGGCGGCGGACGGCCGGAGGGAGTGAATTTCTGGCGATCCCCGCTTGGCATTCCGCTTGTGGGAACGGAAAAAGCCTGCCGCGAGGTGGGGCAGATCCTGAAAAAAGCGGGGTTCGGGGTTACGGTCGGAAAACCGGATTCGCGCTCGCAGGCTTGCATGACCGCCGTGATGACGGCTTTTGTGGCGGGATTGGAACTCTCCGGATGGTCCTTGAGGGAATTTCGAAACAGTCCGTGGCTCAAACCCTCCGCCGGCGCCTCGCGCGAGGCGGTCCTGGGCCAGCTTCCCGGGGCCGGCGCTTTCCGGAAGGCGCTGCTCGGCGTTCCCGTTTTGTCGGCGGCGTTCTATCTTGTCACCTTCCTCCTCCCCCTGCTTACCCCGTTCGATCTCGAAAAGTATCTAAAGTTCCATTACACGAAGACCAGGGAGCAGACGCTGGGGCTGTTGGAGATGTATGCAAGCGACGCGGAAAGCCGGAAGGTGCAGGTGGAGAAAATCAGGGGGCTGGTGCAGGGACTCCGGAAATCTGGTTGATTGTTCGTTTTCCCGTTGCATGAATTCAATTAATTGAAACCGGCGGCCCGGGCGCGGCGATCGAAACGGTCGTCCGGGCCGGATTGCAGTGCCCGACAATTCATTTACCGCGGTGGCGGGAAGGAGCGGCACGGTTTTCCGAATCCGTTTGCCATTGTAGGGGGTTATTGCGGATGTATTCGCGGCTTTTGGATAAATCGTCGTCATTGCGGATGATATGTTTCCCTCGCTGTCGCTCGGGACAGGCATAATAATTGCGTTTCCATATTGGTGTGCCGGGGGTTTGGCGAGATCGGTTGATATGTGTGGTGACGGATGATTTGTACCCGGCGATCAACGACGATAACGATTTATTTTCCGGCCCACGTGGCATTCCGGCACGTAGGGGCGACCGGCC
>CAZFPL010000148.1:0-4319 GCA_964521085.1 uncultured Anaerolineales bacterium
CTGGGGGTGGAAGAAATGCCGGTGGATGTTCTGAGAGAGAGGCTGGTGATGCGGGAAGGCTGATGATGGGCCATGGACGATCGACCATGGACCATCGACTATGGATCACGCAGGCGGCGGGATGAAACATGCGCATGCCTCTGCGCCGGATGCGACGGGCATGCGGCACAAGGCGCGGGAGGCGATGGAGGAAAAAGCATGGAGGCTGCCGCAGGAAGGGGACGACTATTGTCTGAAGGATCATTGGGGAAATGGACAGGAATTCTACTCGGGCGTCCGGACAGGAGAGGCACCGGCTGACAGGTATCCACTCAAAACAACAAGAACCGAACGGTTCGTTTCCGATCGATCCTGGATGCATTATGGAGATATATTTTGGCAGACCCTCTGGCGCGGTGGATATCCATCCTATTTGACAGTTCCCTGCTTTCCATACCCGTTTTTTTGGCCTTCGGTTTGACTGGGGGCGGGATTTCCGGCTTCGGGTGGGCAACCCTGACACTTCTTATCGTGACGGGGATCCCGCTGGCCTATCTGTGGATAGGCCGCAAGCGCGGCTGGGTAAGCGATATGGAGATGACCCGGCGTTCCGAACGTCCGCGATTTATTTTGGTCAGTCTTAGCAGCGACGTATTCGCCCTCCTGGTGCTTCGAGCCGTGCAAGGACCGCAGCTTTTAACCACCATCGTCTTGACATACTTGTGCCTGGCGATCACCATGCTGACCATTTCCAGTTTCTGGAAGATTAGTCTGCACATGGCCGGCGTGGGCGGCTTTTCCACCGCGCTGCTGTTCGTCTTTGGATTGCCCGCATTGCCGGCTTTTTTAAGCCTGCCGCTGGTGGCTTGGGCGCGCCTGCACCGCCGCAAACACACGCCTGCTCAACTGGCGGCTGGAGCAATTGCGGGCGCGCTAATAACAATCCTTGTGTTTGTCTCTAGCGGCATGGGGCTTTAGCTTGACGGCGCGTAAAAAATCCGCCACCCAACCGGTCATATTTTTAACGATGGAATCCGGCTGCGGCTTTTGCCGGAAATGAAGTTCTGTGGCATCTTGCGGCGATAATTGAAGAGATCGAATATTGGGATTGCGCGGGGATAGGCGCGATCCGTAGCAATCAATTGGCCGGAGGGAAAATTGCTGCAAAAATTTCGCGAGCCGGTGAACAGCCTGACCCATCTTGTCGCCGCCGTTGTCGCATTCGCCGGCGTGATGGTGCTGGCCTTCCTCGCCAGGAATGACGCGATTAAGCTTGCTTCCCTTTGTCTATACGGATTGACGCTTGTACTGATGTTTTCCTCCAGCGCGATCTACCATCTGACCCAGGCCGGCCCCAGAATAAACCTCTTTCTACGGAAACTCGACCATTCCGCCATCTACCTGCTCATTGCGGGGACATACACCCCGATCTGCCTGCACTACTTCACAGGCTTCTGGCGGGGTGGATTCCTAGCGATCATATGGTCGCTTGGCCTGATCGGCATTACAGTAAAGCTCTTCGTCATCAACGCGCCGCGATGGATTACGGCAGCCGTCTACCTGGTTATGGGCTGGCTTTCCATTGCGGGTGTCGGCGAAATCCTTTTAAAAATGCCTCCGGGTGCAATCGCCTGGCTCCTGGCAGGCGGCCTGTTCTTCACAGGGGGGGCCGTCATCTACACGCTCAGGAAGCCCAACCCATTTCCCGGCGTTTTCGGCTTTCACGAGATCTGGCACATCTTCGTAATCCTGGGCGCCTTCAGCCATTTTGCCCTGATGTTGATTTATATTGCTCCCGCGGGTTCTCTCGTCCGTGCCGGCTGGTAATGCGCATGGAGTCAGTCCCTCGGCCCGCATGGAAGAGCCGAGGATACTCCCCCGCCCCCGAGCGAAACCACGGCTCCGGTATTAAGCCGGAGCCATTCGCTCAAGGGCAAGCTGCGCAAGTATTCCTACTCCCGAAGTTTCCAGGAGTTGGGATGTTCCCCCCGCTTCGCGGGGGCAGGCGCGAGGGTGAACGCGACGGGAAGCCCGGATGAAGCGCCGGCGGATTTGGGGATGGAATGTCTGCCGGTTGACATCAGGCGGGAGAGGAAACGATCGGGACGGATGAGTTGGGGCGAGCTTTTTTCGTACGATCATTCAATGCACTTTTGTATTTTTTTGACGCACCGCTTTCAATTCCTATCCGCACGGCAGGAGAAATCCACACTCGCAGATTCGGTTTGCAAAAATATCCATCCATGGATAAGCAACCAATAGAAAATCCATTTTGACAGGCCAAAATAACAAGCGCATAATACAGTCATTCATCCAGGGTAGGTTAGGTTGGAAAAGATCGAATAAAGTGTTGGGCGGCGCCGAACGCGATTACGCAAGATGGAGACTGTAATGCCCAACTGGCTGCAATTCCTGCGAGGCTCCAAGAAACCCAAGAAGAAAACGGCACCGGCCGCGGGGGATGGGACGACTCAAACCGCCGCTCGAAAAATCCGCCTTCCATCGGAGGCGGACCCGGGGCCGGTCACAGTACCGGAAACCGTGCTTGTGCGCGGAAGGCGCTGGAAAAATACTGCTGAGATCCGATGGGATGTTTCCCCTGAGCCGGAGACCTTTTGTGATTCCAACGTCGAAGGTCTTATTCAACAACTCGCGCAAGTCGAGAGGAAAGAAGTCCGTTGTTCCGCGGCCCAAAAGCTGGGTCCGATGGGTCCGGCAGCGGCTCCGGCAATATCAGCGTTAGTAAAATCGGCGATGGATGTGGATGCAACGGTGCGGGAAGCCGCCTTGACCGCGCTGAATGGGATTGATCCTGCCTGGCCAAAGAATGCCGAGACCCGAAAGTCCATTCCTGTCTTGGCGGCGGCCTTGAAAAGTTGGTCTCCGGATATATCCAAGGCTTCTATTCACCTCTTGAATTTAATCGCCCCTTTCGCTGTTCCCGAATTAACCGACGCGCTTTCGAATGCCGAAGATACGATTGACAAGGTTTATTTAATGCAAGCGCTGGCGAGGATTGGTCCGAGCGCCGAGATCGCCGTTCCCGGATTAATCCGGGCACTGGGCAGCCAATGCTTGCAGGTCCGCATCTCGGCCGCCGAGACTCTGGCAACTATCGGCCTTCCGGTGGAGAGCGCCGTCCCGGCGCTCACGGCCGGCCTCTCCGACCCCTTCGCGGACGGCCGCCAGGCAATGGCGGCCTGCCTGGCCCACATCGGCGCGGCGGCCGAACCGGCCGTACCGGCCCTTCTGCCGCTCCTGGCGGACCGCGAGGAAAGAGTTCGCGACGCTGCAGCGGCCGCACTGGAGAAAATCGGCCCGAAGGCGGTACCCGCGTTGATCGAGCTCGTCCAAACACGGGACGTGCGACGGCTGAAAGCGTGGAGTCAGTCGATGGTTGATGTTTTTCAGTGGCATCCTTCCTCAACGGCCGATCTCCTCGCGGCGGAACCCAGGAAGATCTTTATGAATCTATCCTGGGCCGCCTATGACATCATGGAGAAGCGGTCGAGTCTGGAGGCTGCCCAGATAACCGCCTTGCAGGTACTGGGAAAACTCGGCCCCGCCGCCCAGGCAGCCGTGCCGGCACTCTCCAAGGCGATGGCGGATCCAAATCCGGAAATCAGGTCGGCGGCATCCCAAGCTCTCGGACAGATCGGCCCCCCCGCGAGGAGTGCCCTTCCCGGCCTCATTCAATTATTCGGGGATGGCAGCGAATCCGTCCGCGAGGCGGCGACCAAAGCGTTGGGAAAGATCGACCCGAATTGGGCGTCGGATCCCGTCGCGGCAGACTCGATTGCTATTCTTGCCGGGCAGTTGGGCAGCACGGGAAGGCCCGCGGAAAATGCAGTGGACACATTGGCCGCGATTGGCGCCGCCGCGGTTCCCGTGCTGATCGATGTGATGGAATCCGGAGATCGAATTGCACAAGAAAACGCCGCCAAAGCCTTGTCCCAGATCGGTGCGGGAGCCAAAGCTGCGATTCCCGCCCTGACCCGCGCGATGCAAAAAAGCCATCCCTGGGTGCAGGCGGAAGCTGCCAAGGCGCTGGCAAAGATTAATGATCCCACCTCTTCCAGTTGTCAGTAACTCCTCGCCTGTCCCCTGGAGTAAGTACCGGCGGCGCCTGGATAGAAAGCATGGCGGATGATGTCGTACGCGATAAACTAGTACTGCGTGATGTGGACAATGGATAATAGACCGCAGACAATGGAACACAAGCGGAATCATCTTATCCCCGCTCGATATATCCCTTTTATCCTGCCTTCATGTTCTCTTGCGCTGATCCTCGCCGGCTGCGACCGCCGCCCGGCGCAGATCGTTCCGCCCGAGCTTCCGGC
>CAZFPL010000149.1:0-4304 GCA_964521085.1 uncultured Anaerolineales bacterium
CGGCACCGGTATGATTATGGATATTCCCAACATCTCCGGGGAGCTTTGCGTCGCCGCCGACTATAGCGGCCCAACCTGGTTTTCCTACTGCATCCCATCCGAGAATACCATCACCGCTACTCCTGGAGATCATCCGGCGTGGAGAGCTCGTGGAGATCTCTCCAAGTCCCTGAATTTCTACGTGCCCAGAGCATGGCTTAAGTATGAAGGCAGTTGGACGGCTAAGGTCACGGTAAACAAGGATATGCGGGATGCGGGCGAATGCTGCATGGAGAATAATGTCATTTATGGCAATTCCTGGTTGCGTAAGGGAAGGCAATTGAATGTCGTCGCCTTGCGGGCAAATCGGTTGGGGGAGTCCATCGCGCACGACGAAATCATGCCCGGCATGATCTGGCTCCGATACTATCCAACCTCGGATATCCAGCTCTACTGGAGTAGTGTGGATCCGATCGATGCCCCACTCGACTTTACAACCTCCTTTGGATGGGCGGGGCTTCTCATCCGGCTGGACGAAGTCAATTTCTGGACGGATGATCCGGGCAGCCACACGCGGTATTTCGCGTTGGTCGACCCGGACGTTCCCCTCGATATAATCACCGGAATGGCGTGGGATGACGACGACAACCTTTTTGGCGCACACGCCGCCGCTGCGGTGTGGCTGGATCGCGGAGGCACGGGGAACGGGGTCGGCCACGAGCTCGGCCATAATCACGGCATTCAGCACTCTCCCGGCGGCTGCAGAGAAAGCAACACCAACGACGATTATCCGCATTATTATTCCGGGAACGGCGCGACCCCGTATCCCCGAGTCTCCATCGGCGAATGGGGCGTCGACATGTACACCGTGCCCGTCACCTTGTACAACCCGGACACCTCAAACGATATCATGAGCTACTGCGATAATCAGTGGATGTCCCTCTTCACCTATCTGCGGCTGACGGATGCCATCGACAGCTATGGGTACCTTCCGCAGAGATCCGCCGGGCTGGCGATGCCGAACCTCCGAACCAACGGCGAAGTGCTGGTTGGCAGCGGGTACGTGAACGAACGGAGCATCCAAATCGGAACGCCCGCCTTCTATAAGACGACGCTTCCGAAGGATGCCTCGCTGACGCCGGATGCCGGCCGTTACACCGTCCAGCTCCGCGACGGCGCAGGAAGAATTCTCTACTCTCAGGCGTTCGATCCGATCGCATCCGACTACGACCCACATCCGACCGAAGGCGGGTACTTCCTCGTCATCCCCGCCCGGGAGGGAACGCAGGAGATTGTGTTCCTGTTCCAGAACACCATCCTGGGCACCGTGCCGGTAAGCGCCAATCCCCCGACCGTCACCCTGCTGGAGCCAAATGGCGGGATGGCCTGGCCGGAAAAAGGCGCGGTGACCGTCCGATGGAAAGCCGGCGATGCCGATGGGACCGCCTTGTCCGCCCTGGTGCAATACAGCCCCGACGGCGGTAAATCCTGGTCGGTCGCGGGGATGGGGATCAAGGGTACCAGCATCAAACTGGAAGCCGGCAATTTCCCGGGGGGGAATCAGGCTCTGATCCGCGTCTGCGTCAGCGACGGGGCGAATACCGCATGCGATACGTCGGATACGCCTTTCTTCGTCCCCCAGAAAGGGCCGCAGGTGTTTATTACCTCGCCCAAGGAGGGAATGTCCTTTCCAAAAGGTGAACAGGTGATCCTTGAAGGGGTGGCGATCGATCGGGAGGAAGGTTCCATCGAGGATGAACAGGCATACAGCTGGTCTTCCGACCGGGACGGCGTTCTGGGGACGGGTCGGTCCTTGTGGGGAATTCCTCTTTCCAACGGCCGGCACAAAATCACCCTTACGGCAAGCGACCGTGACGGCCACTCCGATTCCTCAACCGTTACCATCGTCATCGGCCCGGAAGCAGGCGCGGCTCCGGGAAAGACCATTGGCGGCGTGAGCTCATCCGGTTGGTTTTTCCTTTTATGCGTTATGCCTGTTCTGGCCGCAGCGGGATTTTTAATTTTGTTCGCCGGCGTCCGTGCGATCAAAAAAACGAGGGCGCAGTAGGGATCACTTGGAAACGGTGAACCCAAGAAAACTCGGATGTAAAATTACGGATTACGCGGAAAATTCATATCGTAGAATCACATAAACTAGTATGAATTTCCGTGTAACCCGTTTCTCCTCCGGCCATTCTTTGATCCGTTTATGGGCGGATTGGCGGGGAAATCCATCGCAATTCACTCTCTGCGCGGCGATCGGATTGCCATTCGGTGAATTGGTGGTCTGCGAGAGGAATTGTTTATTAAATTTCGGCTGTCACTTTATAGAGGCTTTAACAGGATCGATCTCGAAATCTATCCGGGCCGACGGCAGCAAAGAATACCCCACTGACGGGCGAGCGGCCAACTCGATGAGAGGAAGTCCAACCAATCCACCCATACGATGGATCCTCGTCGATACGGGATGAAGACGGATTTTCTTGTAGTATCCATGGGAGCAGCGGGTTGATCCAAGAGAGCATAGACCTGGTACTTCTCATCTTCATCGAGTGAATGTTTGAATTCGGCGAGAAACACGGTATTGTTTCGAAAATCCGCCGCGCTGCTGGAATCCCATGTGAATATTTTATTGTATGAATAGCGTCTTTCTCCGGGCTGGGTAAAATCGGCGCCGAAATGTCCCAGGATAATGAGTACCGGCTTTCCAGAGCGGTTTTGAAGATCCCGGGCGACGGCCATTAATTCCCCGAGGGAGAGGGAGGGACTGGATTCCTTCGTCCAGGAAACCGTTTTGCCGTACCGTTGTTCGCGCGGCAGATAGATCTCGTTTTCCGCGTAATATGCCACCGCTTCGATGTTGTAATCCGGTTCGGGAATAAGAATCGCGTCCCGGTAGGACGGGTCGCTATTCAAGAAATTGCCCAATGCCTTGCTCGAGCTTAGCTCCATGCGGATATCCCGCCAGGCGGTGCCCCTCATCTCAAGGACGCCCGCCAGGATAACCAGTGGAACGGCGACAAAATAGCCGATGCGAAAAAGATACTTTTGAATCCCGGGGATTTTTTCGTCCCCTTGCATCTCAAGAAACAGCCAGTAAAGAAAAACGGCAAAGATGATGAACAAGCCCTGATGGCGGTAATGCCCGACATAGACGAGACGGAAGAGAATCCCCAGCCCGATTTCGGCTAGCAGCGCCGCGAAAAGCAACGTGGGACGGGGGAGGAGGCCAAGGATCACCAGAAAGAAGATCAACGCCACGGCGATGGGCGGGACCCATCCCGGCATCATCTGGTACAGGGTAATTTCCGGATGCAGCGCGGATTCCTTTAAAGCCTCGAGGAAATTGGGCCACGTTAAGGTCTGACGAACGCTGGTTAAAATGGTGTTTTCCCGGGGCATGAAGCAGAAGATGCTAAACCCCGTTCCGGCGGAGATGATGGCAATATAAAATCCGAGAGACAGCCATTTCCTGCGCGTAAGCTCCGCCCGATGTTCCACGATCGTATCCCAAACCCATAGCGCCGCGATTAAACCGGCAAAAATAACTGAATGCGCATTGGCATTGGCCAGAAGGGCAATGAGAAAGGCCAGCAGCAAACCCAATTTTTCCCGCTGCCGGTAGACCAGCGCGATGATAAACAGCAGAAGCATGGTAATCCCGTAATTCCGCGCCATGACCGAATATTCGTAGAAGGGAAGTGCGGAAAAAATGAAAAGACTTTTCAGCCAAAGGGGCATCGGGGCGAAAAGGAGGAAGACGGCAACCGCCGCAAACCCGATCCCGACGGCGGCGATCGGCAGCACCAAGGGGGTATTTACGATCGATATGCCAGCATAGAGGATCAAATACCAGACCAACGGGTGTCCGTCATATTGAACGGATCGATAGAGCTCGAGCGGTGAATCCGCGGCCCGGGCCAGCGATAGCGCGCGCACCTCGTCGCGCCAGAACTCATGCCGCGATTCGGTGAAGATAACCGCCGAAAGCCAGACGCCAAGCAGGAAAAAGACAAGGGCGGCGGTCCGCCTGTTCTCCAGCGGTTTTGTCGTACGCAGGAGGGACAATATCTGCTTGAAGAAATTTACCGCAACACTCGCGATTCGATTCATGGTGTCCTGTCGGTGTGGATTTTTTTTGCGGAACCCCCCTGGACAATTATATTCCATGAGCAGGTCAGGTGTGCGGCAAATGGGATTCAAGGGGCTTCACCGCGCCAGGAGAATCATTCAGTGACAGGATCCCTTTTCAAACTCCATGGATTCAAAGAAATGAACGACCGCGCGGCAAGCCGCGCGGTATCACAGAGCGCAACCCCCAAGAA
>CAZFPL010000150.1:0-4223 GCA_964521085.1 uncultured Anaerolineales bacterium
GGCATCAACCGGGCGGTGCTGATCCAATGGACCAAGGAGATCCGGACGAGCGGCGTCGAAGGGCGGGATGTCACGCCCCTGCTGGCGGAGGCGCTGGAGCGTCAGGGTGTGCGCAACGTCCGGCCCCGGGCGGTTATCAACGACACGGTCGGAACCCTGCTGGCGGCCGCCTACAAGCTGCGGGGAGTCGATCTCGGCAGCATCTGCGGGACGGGTCACAACACCTGCTATCTGGAGCCCCGCCATCCTCTCACGGGGAAACCCATGATCGTGAACATGGAGGCCGGCAACTTCGACGGAGTCCATCTTACCCCCTTCGACCGCGAGGTGAATCAATCCAGCAGCCACCCCGGAGCGATGATCCTCGAAAAGCAGGTGTCGGGCGCCTACCTCGGCGAGGTGGTGCTGGCCGCGCTCCGAACGATGGTCGCGGAGCGGCTGCTCCCCGCCGGAAACCGAAGCTGGAATCGCGGAACGCTTACCGGAGTCCACCTGGCCCAGGTGCTCGAGGATGGATCCGATTGCGATAAAACGAAAAGCATGGCCCAAACCCAACTGGCGCTGACGGGCCTGACGAATGAGCAGCTTCAAGCACTCCGGAAGCTGGTGGAGAACGTAACCGGACGCTCCGCCCGGCTGGTGGGCGCCACCTATGCGGGCATCCTGCGCTACCTCGACCCCGGACTCGAGCGGGAGCATGTGGTGGCCATCGATGGCTCGCTCTACGCGCACATGCCGGGTTACAGCGCGGGCATCCGTGCCGGCCTGGAAGCCGTCCTGGGGCCGGGAGCCCGCGCTGTGACCACGCGCCTGATCAAGGACGGCTCAGGCATCGGCGCGGCCATTGCAGCGGTCGTCGCCGACGCCCAGGGGTAGAGCGTAAAGAACCGGATTCGTAGAAGAAGCAATCATCCGACCGAGGCGGTCTTAATGACCGCCTCGGTCTACCTCATACAGTAACCATCCATCTACCCCGACAAACCGTTTGAGTATATGATATCGACCGGATGGGTGGGGTAGAAAGGTCGAAGGAAGCCTTTTTTCGTGAATTATCCGTGTGGGTTTGGTGTACGGGGCGCAAAAAAGCGAGTTGCAATTTTCCCCCAAGATTAGGTTATTCTCAATGGGAGTAGAATTAACCCATGCACAGGGAAATTCCATCCGGAAACGGCGGATCATGACGCGTTCGGTTAAAATCGCCCCTTCCATTCTGGCCGCCGATTTCCTGCACCTGGGAGATCAGGTGTCGCAGGCGCTGAGCGCCGGCGCCGAACACATCCATGTGGATGTGATGGATGGAAAATTCGTCCCGAACATTTCCGTCGGACCGGTCGTCGTCGAAGCCCTGGCTCCGATGGTTCATCAGGCGGGCGGCGTCGTCGACGTTCACCTGATGATCGACGAACCGGAACGGTACGTCCCCCAATTCGCACTGGCCGGGGCGGACATCATTACCATTCAAGTGGAGGCCTCCAAGGACGTGCTGGGGACCCTGAAGGCGATCCGCATCCATGGAGCGCGCAGCGGCTTGACCCTGCGCCCGAAAACCCCGCTGCTTTCGATCCAGGCCGGCATAGCCTACGCGGATCTGGTGCTCGTGATGTCGGTCGAACCCGGGTTCGGCGGACAGAAGTTCCTACCCGAAAGCATCGCCCGCGTGAAGCGGATCCGCGAATGGCTGACGGCCGCCAACTCCAAAGCGGAATTGGAAGTCGATGGAGGAATTTCGGTGGACAACGCCGGCGCATTGACGGAGGCGGGTGCCAGCGTCCTGGTGGCCGGGGTTTCCATTTTCCGGGCGCAAGTACCCATCCCGGAAGCCGTCCGCGCGCTGCGGGAAGCGGCGAACAACTCCGCAGGCCAAGCATGACCAAACCTCTCGGCACTCCGGCCTCTCCGTTCGGGAAAACCCTTCCCGAACTCCTGGATTCCCTCGGCAAGCTTGTGGAAAAATCGGCCAGCGTCCGAAGCATCGAGAATCTTCTGCCGGATTTGATCGACGCCGCAATGATGTTCAGCGGGATGCCCTCGGCCGCGGTCTATCTCACCGGCGACGGCGGGGAAGTGCTGCACCTGATGGCGGAGGCGGGAAAGCTGATCGGGCCGGAGGAGCGGCGCAGGCGGCTGGTGATCGGCGAAGTCATCACCGGACGGGCATACCAATCCCGGAAGATGATCGTCGTTGAAAACGAATCCGACGAACCGATTCTGGGGGAGCAGCCCCGCGGGCTGGGCATGAAAACCCAGGTCAGCCTGCCGCTTATTTCGGGCGGGCAGATACTCGGCGTGCTGGATTTGAATGACTCGCAGCCGCACCGGTTTACGGTGGAGGAGACCTCCTGGCTGCAATCGCTCGCCGGACACATTGCGGTGCTGCTCTTCGGGTCGCGGTTGTTCGTGCAATCCCAAACGGCCAATGTGCAGCTCACGCGTTTCTACGAATTCGGCAGCCGGATCATCGCCGCCACCACGTTTCCCCAGGCGCTCGAGCTCACCGCAAAATTCGCCCTGATGGCAACCACCGCCCATTCGGCGATCGTCCACCTGATCGATCCGGAGAGCAGGATTTCCCTCAGCTACGGCGTCGACAATGCCGGCCGCGAGATCCTCGACGAAACCGTGCCGCACCCCGAATCCCTCCTTTCGGAAATCCTTGCCGGCGGAGTCCCGAAGGTGTTGAACACGGAGGAACTGGCGGCGCCAGCGGAACGCGAACTGCTGCGCGCCAAGGGGGTCGTCACCCTGGTCGGCCTGCCGCTCAAGATCCGCAGCCAGGTGATCGGCGTACTGTCGGTCCGTTATTCGCTGCCGCACACCTTCTCGCAGGCGGAGATGGACGGGCTGACGTTGTATGCCGTCCAGGCGGCCGGGACGATCGAACGCCTCCGGCTGCTCGAGGAAAGCCGGCAGCGGGAATCGGACCTGCGGATGATCGTCGATATGGCCCGGGTGGTCACGTCCACGCTCGATCTGGAGGAACTCCTGCAGCAAATTGCGGTGCTGCTGGTTTGGACGGCGCGGATGGATGCCTGCGTGATCGCCTCGGTCGATATGGATCACAACCAGGTGCGTACACTCGCGGCGTATTCCGCGTTCGGGGAACGGACCGACCGGGAATTCGGCGCGGGATATTCGCTTGCCGATTCCCCGGTCAGCGCGCAAGTGCTGAAGGGGAGCGATCCGCTTCTGCTGCGGATCGACGATCCGCAATGCCATCCCAGCGAGGCGGCCATTCTGCGGCACCTGCACTACGGCGCGGTGCTGATGATTCCGCTGTGGGCCGGAGGCAAGGCTCTCGGATTGCTCCGGCTGTACAGCCGCCAGAACAACCGGACGTTTTCCGCGCTCGAGCTCCAGCGCCTGCGGGTTCCCGCCGAGCAGGCCGCCCTGGCGCTGGTCAATGCCCGCCTCTACGAAAGCGAGCGGCAGCAGCGCATCCTGGCCGAGACGCTGCGCGATATCGGGTTGATCCTTTCCGGTTCCCTGCGCGCGGGCACCATCCTCGAAACCCTGCTCGAGCAGATCGGCCGGGTGGTCCCGTTCGACAGCGCCAATGTCATGCTGTTGCAGGGCGACCGGGTGCGCGTGGCTTCGCACCGCGGGTATGAACGGTTCGGGCTTACGGAGTGGATTTCCCGGCTCGACCTGCCGATCGAGCGCTTGACGGGCATTCAGCATATGGCGGAAACGCGCCACCCGTACTTCATCCCCGACGTTCAGACCGATCCGGGCTGGCAGTCGATCGGCCCGACGTGGCACGTGGGTTCGTGGGTCGGCGCGCCGCTGGTGACGGGCGAACAGCTGCTTGGATTCCTCTCGATGGACAAGGCCGAGCGCGGATATTATTCCGCCGACCACGCCAGCCGCCTGGAGAGCCTGGCCGGCCACGCCGCCCTGGCACTTCTCAACGCCCTGACCTTCGGCGAGGTGGAGCAGGCGTCGATCACCGATTTCGTCACCGGCATTTACAACCGGCGCTACTTCCACGAACAGCTGCAGCTCGAAATCGACCGTGCGCGCCGGATCGGGTATCCGGTTTCCCTGCTCATCTTCGACATCGATCATTTCAAGCTGGTCAACGACACCTATGGGCACCCGATCGGGGACCGGGTGCTGCAGATGGTCGCGCGCCGGATCAAGGACGAGCTGCGCGCGGTCGACATCCTGGCGCGCTACGGCGGCGAGGAGTTCGCGGTCATCCTGCCCGGCACGCCCGGCAGTTC
>CAZFPL010000151.1:0-4033 GCA_964521085.1 uncultured Anaerolineales bacterium
ATCCCCTTGCTCGGTTTTGGTGGCCAGCCCGGTGGATGGGCCGCCGCGCTGCGAAAGCACCGCCACGACCGGCGCTTCGATCATCCCGGCCATGCCGATCGCCTCGGTCATCAGCGCGAACCCCCCGCCGGAGGTGCCGACCATCGCGCGGATCCCGGCGTAGCCGGCGCCGATCGCCATGTTGATCGCGGCCAGTTCATCCTCGGCCTGCTTCATGAGCATTCCGTATCGGGAAGCGCGCGGAGCAAGCCAATGCAGGATCGAGGAGGCCGGAGTCATCGGGTAGGCCGAGTAGAACTTGCATCCGCCGGCCACCGCGCCCAGTCCGACTGCCTGATTGCCGGTGATCACGATCCGCCGCTTGCCGTCCCCCGAAAGGGCGATATGAGAGGGCGGCGGGAAATTCTTCTCCGCGAATTCCCATCCCCGGCGGGCGACGGTTACATTAAGATCCGAAAGTTCGGCCTTGCGCTTCCCGAATTGGGCGCGAATCGATCCCTCGAATACTTCCCATCGGATTTTCAGCAGGAGCATAAGCGCCCCGAGCAGAACCGTGTTTTGCATTACGGGATTCCGGGGAAGGTCCGCGGTAAGTTCTCCGACGGGGATTCCGCATAAAACGGCGCCGGGCGGAGTAACCGGAGGTTTGATGATATCGGAGTTGAACAGCGCGGCCGCCTCCGGTTGCGCCGAGCGGAGGTGAAGATCCAAAACACTTTGATTGAGCGCTAGGAGGAAATCCCAATTACCGCCCTGGGAGAGAACGGGGTGCGGCCCGGCGCGGATTTGCAGCAGCACCTCGCCGCCGCGGATCACGGATTGATAGGAATTATGGGCGAACGCGCCGAGCCCGTGGCGGGCGGCGGTCTTCATGAAGACGTCGCCGGCCGAGGCGATTCCTTCCCCCGCCTCGCCGCCGATCCAAACCGTTGCTTCCCGTCGAATGTCCATAAAAGTCCGTTGCTGGAAAAAACTGCGGGACCGATTGTGCCGTAATTGTATATCTTTTTTCCGTTTTGAAAAATGGCTTTCGGCCGTCCTCTTTTCCGGTTCATGGTAATATCAGGGATTGAAACAGCCGGTATTTTTGGGGCGCGGGGTTCGGGATTGTTACGGGCATGTGCCTCGAAAGGGGGGAAAAAGCCTGAATGAGAGATCTGACCGTGACCCCGCTTGTATATTTTCGTATATACTCAGGGGGCGAAAAATGAAGGCACATAACCCACATAACCCACATAATCCATAATTCTGCACTTTCGGGAGGACGCAATGGCTGATTCATACCTGAATAGTCTGCTCGGGGAACGGGAAAGCATCCTGCTCGTCGCCCGCCAGCACTGGCTGGTCCTGCTTTCCGAGACTATCAGCGAGTTGCTGCTTACGCTGGTGGTACTTGTCCTGATTGTCGTATTGTCGGTCTTTATCGGGCCGCTGGCGCTGCTGGGCTTGATCATCCTCATCGCGCCGGCGATCAGCGTGACAAAGGACGTTCTGCTCTGGGCGAACCGCAAATACGTCATCACCTCGCGCCGTGTGATCCAGCTTTCCGGCGTGATCAGCAAGAACGTCGCCGATTCCTCCCTGGAAAAGGTCAATGACGTGAAACTGGCGCAATCGTTTTTCGGACGGTTGCTCGGCTACGGGGATATTGAGATCCTCACCGCCAGCGAACTGGGAGTGAATAAGATCCAGCGCATCGCCGATCCGATCCGCTACAAGATCGCCATGGTGAACGCCAAAGCCCAGCTCGAGTCGGGAGAGGGGATCAAAGCGGTGGGAAGCGATGTTCCAGCGCTTCTTTCGCAGCTGGATGCTTTACGCCAAAAGGGGGTGATCTCCGATCAGGAGTTCCAAGAGAAGAAAACCCGTTTACTATCAAAAATGTAGTCCAGCCGGCGCAAGGGACATTCGCGCCTGGCGCGAAACGGAATGGTATCCGATTCGGAATCCGCCTCGCCCGGCCGGGCATCTTCCCGCGGTCCGCGGGAAGAATAGGGGGCGCTTGCGGAACACCTGTCCATGATAGGGGAAGTCAGGCAAATCGATCTTCACCCGGTGCATCGTTCCATAAGGAAAGGGGCTTGACATGGACAAAAAGAACCTGCACCACGTTTCATCGATTCTTCCGCTGTATATACTCGCAATAGCCCTCCTGATTCTATCTTTGGCTTGTTCCCTCCCCGGCAGCGCCGCGACGGCGGCACCCGCCGCAGGGGAGGTTTCCGCGGCCACCGTTGAGCTACCCGAAGATCGCGGGCCTGCACCAACTCCGGTCCAGACCGGACCTGTATCCATCGGCGATCCGTTCCTGATCTGCGATACCGCGGTGACGGTGCTGGGATGGGAAACGGTCGCGCCCGGCGAATTTTTCACACCCAAAGCCGGCAACCGATTTATCGCGGTGGAGGTCGTACTCGTCAACCTCGGAAAAACCCCCATAGAAACGACATGGTTCACGTTCACTCTGTTGGATGCCTATGATGAGATCGTTCCGGATGGGATATTCCCCGTAATACTGGCTCATGGAACGGCCTTGAATGGAGGATTAGCGCCGGGAGAACGGGTTCGCGCCAAGGTGGGATTCGAGTCTTTAGAGGAGGAACAGGAGTTCTCGCTGGAGGCCAAATGCTTCAATTTCGAGAACAACCAGAACGGGGAGCTTATCGTGGAGTTGGGTTCCAAACCACAATCGGTACAAGCTCCGGGCAATTTCGAAGGGGAAATTCTTAATGATCCCCTGGCGCTGGGGAAGAGTGCGATGGTCAATTCGGTGGAAATCACGGTGAACAAGGTCAGCCCATTCCCGGAAAAATATTTCGATCCCAGCAGCAATCCCCGGGTCAGTCCGCCGATGAGTTGGATGAAGTACATCATTGTCGATCTGACACTCGTCAACAAAGGAACGGACGAAGTGGAACTGTTTAGGACCGGGGATCTATATGCACGTGATCTCGAAGGTCGGCGGTACATTACGATCGGGTGGACCAACCAGGTCTTGGATGAAGAAATCGAGGACTTTATCACATTGAAGCCGGGCGACGAACTCACCGGGCAGGTGACGCTGCAAATACCGAAGGACTCCGGCCACATGTACTTCGTGTTCGAATACGGATATGGCCAGGCCGGACAGCGGGTATATTTCCTGTTGATATAATTTTTCCCCGCTCCCTTGAAAACACCGTCCCCCCATTTCCTAGGAAATGGGGGGACAACAGGGGGGCGATGATGAAAATCCTCCAATCCAATCTAAAACGATTTCAGTACTTCACCCACGGCTACTTCGCGGCCCGTTCCGAATTCAAGTGAAAATTTTTTCAGTAAGTCCGGCTTTCCCTCTACGATTTGGAAAGGGGGACGAGTTTCCGGGCATTCTTTTTCCTGTGTGAAGGGAACGTCCTCCTTTTTTCCCGCGAATTGGATGGGATCCCGAATGTGCTTATGGAATTGGAGGCGGGGGATTCCTTTACCGCCGCGCCATATGATTCGCCGTCGCTGACGAAGGTCCTTAATGCCCATCCGGGATTTTAAAAAACCTTTTCGGTGCGGACATCGAATCCGGTCGAGTATGTGCTGCTCAACGGGAAGTACCTGCTTCTCCTGAACTCCCAGGCCAGCGCGAACACAGTCGGAAGTTGGTCGGGAAGCCTGATGACGGTTTACATGACCGGAGATGACTATATCGACCGGACGGACGACATCCTGAAGATGATCCGCGAAATAACCGCCGGTAGGTTGAAGGGGGACTATTTCCCGCTGCACGGGACCGGCGCCATGACGTCCGGGATCAATGCGTATGCAAGCGCGGTTGTAAATTTTCTTGCGCCGGTCATCCTCATCGCGATTCTCAGCCCCATTCTCCTTCCCATAGGGCCGGTTGCAATGGTGATCGGCGGCGTCGCTGTTTTTTTTACTTTATCTCGCCTGGTTGCTGCTTATATAGCCGTTGATTGGTTGGCGAATCTTTTCGATGGATGACGGATTAAGTAGTTGGGCCCGCTAGCGCGGGCCCAACTACAACCACCTTGGAGGGAGA
>CAZFPL010000152.1:0-3993 GCA_964521085.1 uncultured Anaerolineales bacterium
ACGAACGTCAGGTGCCGCTGATGGGCGTGCTCGCGGCGGTGATCTTCGCCGGACAAATGCTTAATTTTTCCGTTGCGGGGGGGACTTCCGGCCATCTGCTTGGCGCCGCGTTGGCAGCCATCCTGCTGGGTCCATGGGCGGCGGTGCTGGTACTGACTTGCGTCGTTTCGGTTCAGGCGCTGATTTTTCAGGATGGCGGTTTACTCGCCCTTGGCGCAAACATTTTCAATATGGGTGTCGTCGGTGTGTTTGTCGCCTGGGGCGTATACCGCCTTGTCCGCCGCTTGACCCCGGATGCCCGCTGGAGTCAGTTGCTGGCCGGGTTCCTGGCGGCATGGAGTTCGATTGAGACCGCCTCGTTGGCGGCCGCGCTTCAATTAGCGCTTTCCGGAACGTCTCCGGCGAATATCGCCGTCCCGGCTATGGGCGGCATTCACGCGCTGATCGGGTTGGGCGAAGGATTGATCACTCTCGGCGCGCTGGGGTTCCTGATCGCGGTCCGCCCCGGTTTGGTGAGCGGAAGCGGTCTTGCGAAATCCGAATCCGCGCTGGTGTGGATCGGCGGTTTGTTGATCGCGTTCCTCCTGGCCGTTCTCTCTCCGCTGGCATCGGCGTATCCGGACGGCTTGGAATGGGTGGCCGAGAAAACCGGTTTCCTCCACGCAACTCAGCCGCCATCCTTTTCCATCATTCCGGACTATTTGGTTCCGGGGGTTTCCAACGAAACTCTCTCCACCATTATGGCCGGTTTTCTGGGAATCGTAATCGTGCTGGGCGCGGCCTTGCTGATCTCCCGGATACGGAAGAACAGGAAGGCCGGGTGATGCCTCCCCGCCGGTTCGCAGGTAGAATTATTCCACTATGCACGCCCATCTGTTCGATCCGTATCTTCCCATCGCAAGCCCGGTTCATGCGCTCGATTCGCGCATAAAGCTGGCGCTTGTAGTTCTGTTTATCCTCAGTGTCGCCCTCGCTCCCGCGGGTGCCTGGGCGGCGCTTGTTTTATATTTCGCGACCATTCTGGGGGCCATCCTCCTTTCCGATATTCCGCTGATGAAGATCATCCGCCGGAGCGTCATCGCCCTACCGTTCGCATTGGCCGCGCTTCCGCTTATTTTCACAACCGCGGGTGTTCCCTGGGTTTCCATTCCGGTCGGGGCTTGGAATCTCACGCCGACGTCGGAAGGACTCATCCGTTTCCTCACCATCACATTTAAATCTTGGATATCCGTGATGGCGGCACTGCTTTTATCGGGGGCAACCCCTTTTCAGGATCTGTTGCTGGCGATGCGCGCTTTTCGGGTGCCGCAGCTTCTGGTTTCGGTGATCGGATTGATGTGGCGCTATTTGTTCGTCCTTGCGGACGAAGCCATCCGCCTGATGCGGGCGCGGGATGCGCGCAGCGGTGCCGCGCCCGGCCATCGATCCGGAGGCAGCCTCCTGTGGCGGGCGCGGGTGACCGGCGGCATGGCCGGCTCATTATTCATCCGCGGATTTGACCGCGCGGACCGGGTGTATGCGGCCATGCTGTCGCGCGGATATGACGGGGAGACCCGCGCGCTCCCGGCCCCGCGGATACCATCCGGGCATTACATCATCCTTGTCGTGGGGATCTGCTGGCTGGCGCTGCTTATCCTGACGGGATTCTTGATTCATTAAGGGTGTTTGCCGTGCATCACACTGTCGATGTTGAGCATTTGCATTCACGCTACCCCGACGGGCCGGTCGTCCTGGAGGATATCACGCTGCACATCAGCGCCGGGGAAAGAGTCGCATTAGTCGGCCCCAACGGCGCCGGAAAATCCACACTCATGCTGCATCTGAACGGCATCCTGCGCGCGGAAGCCGGCGAGATCCGTTTGTGCGGCATGATCCTCGAGGATTCCACGTTGCGCGCCATCCGGCGCGCGGTCGGCCTGGTGTTTCAGAATCCCGACGACCAGCTTTTCTCGCCGACCGTGTTTGATGATGTGGCTTTCGGTCCGATCTACCAGGGCTGCCCGCCGGAAGAAATTCAATTGCGGGTCCGGGATGCCCTTGCCGCCGTGCATATGGAAACGTACATTCATCGGATTTCACATCACCTGAGTGTCGGGGAGAAGAAGCGGATTGCCATTGCCACCGTGCTTTCCATGAATCCCGAGATTCTTATCCTGGATGAGCCTACCTCCGGTTTGGATCCCCAGTCTCGGCGCAATTTCATACGGCTGCTTTCCGAATTGCCGCAGACGATGCTGGTGGCGACGCACGACCTGGCGCTGGTGCGTGAAATCTGCCCCCGCACGCTGATCTTGGACTCCGGCCGGATCGTTGCCGACGGTTCCACCCGGAAAATCCTGGCCAACCGGAAACTGCTGGCGGCGCACGGCCTGCAAGAGGATTAACCAGTCCTCTGCGGTATAATCCTCCCCCGACGAATGACCCGTCGTTTGAAAATTTCCCCATTTCGCTGGAGGTTAAGATGTCCGCAAGTCCGCAACAGATCGCGCAGAAGTATTTTGGAGACGCCGTCTCCATCGGTACGGATGGGATTGTATCCATCCGCGATGCCGCGAAGGTACGCGCGCAGGCCGAAGCCCTCGCCCGCGCATCCGCATTCGGATCGACGGCAGAACGCAATCAGGCACGGTGGTTGATCTGGGAAACCGCGCTGGCTCTTGGAATTGTCCCGGCTTCGATCAACGACCTCTATCTTTCCCGCGGCAAGGGCTCGGTGGCCAAGAACTTCACCGTCCCGGCGATGAACCTGCGGGTAATGGGATTTGACTCTGCCCGGGCGGCATTACGGGCCGCGCTGAGCCGCAAGGTCGGGGCTTTGATTTTTGAAATCGCCCGCTCGGAAATGACCTATACCGACCAGCGCCCCGTCGAGTACACCTGCTCCATCCTGTCCGCGGCAATCGCCGAGGGCTGGAAAGGCCCGGTTTTCATCCAGGGCGATCACTTTCAGGTTTCCGCCAAGAAATACGCCGTCAATCCGGAACCTGAAATCAAAGCCATCCAGGATCTCATCGAGGAGGCGGTCGCGGCGGGTTTCTACAATATCGATATCGACACTTCCACCATGGTCGACCTTAGCAAGCCCACGATCCGGGAACAGCAGGCGCTGAACAGCAAATTATGCGCCGATTTCACGGCCTTTATCCGATCCAAACAGCCTGCCGGGGTTCAGATTTCCGTCGGCGGCGAGATCGGCGAAGTGGGCGGGCATAACAGCACGGAGGAAGAACTCCGCGCGTACTTGGAACTTTACGGTGTGGAATTGAAACGCATGGATCCCAAGGCCGTCGGGCTGAGCAAGATCAGCCTGCAGACCGGTACTTCGCATGGCGGAGTGGTTCTGCCGGACGGAACCATCGCCCAGGTGGCGGTGGATTTTGACACGCTGAAAAAACTCTCGATCATTTCGCGGAAGGATTACGGATTGGGCGGCGCGGTGCAGCACGGCGCCTCCACCCTGCCGGAAAGCGCATTCCGCAAGTTCCCCGAATATGAAACCTGCGAAGTGCATCTGGCGACCAATTTCCAGAACATTTCCTTTGAAAAAATTCCCCCCGCCCTGCACAGTGAAGTGAACGAGTGGGTGAAGAAAAATTGCGCTGATGAGCGCAAGGAAAAGGATACCGAGGAGCAGTTCCTGTATAAATCCCGCAAGAAGGCGGTGGGGCCGTTCAAGAAAGCCTTCTGGGATATGCCTGCGGCAAACCGCAAGGCGCTTAACGAGGCGTGGGAAAAGCAGTTCGGGTTCTTATACGACCAACTGCAGGTCAACGACACCCAAAGCGTGGTGGAAAAATTCGTCCGCCCCCTTCCCATCCATAAAACCCTCGCCGATTTCGGCGAGGGGAGCGCGGAAGATGCCGGCGCCGTGAAGGACCTGGCGGATTAATCCGCAACAGTCCAAGAAAAAAAGAGAGGCGTCGAGTCAGGCGCCTCTCTTTTTATCCCGCTTTCGCGGGATTAGAATACCCCGCAGCTTGCCCCGCTTTCTAC
>CAZFPL010000153.1:0-3735 GCA_964521085.1 uncultured Anaerolineales bacterium
ACGTTCAGCATGACAGGCTTTTTTAGTGATCCTTACAGTACACCGATAAAAAGGAAGGTCGATCATGCCGAAAGCGATTCTCTCCGTTCACGATAAATCCGGTTTGGTGGAATTTGCGCGCGGTCTGCAGGCGCTGCAATGGACGCTGATCGCCTCCGGCGGAACCGCGAAGCTCCTGCGCGACAACCAGATCCCCGTCACCGAGGTCGCCGACTATACCGGCTCGCCGGAAATTCTCGGCGGCCGGGTGAAGACGCTGCACCCGGCGGTCCACGGCGGCCTGCTCGCCCGCGCCGCCGAATCGGATTTGGCCGAACTTAAAAAACTCGGCTGGGATTACATCGACCTGGTGGCGTGCAACCTGTACCCGTTCCAGCAAACGGTCGCCAAACCGGGCGTCACCTGGGAGGAAGCGATCGAGAACATCGACATCGGCGGCGTGACCCTGATCCGCGCGGCGGCCAAGAACCACCAGCGGGTGACGCTGTGCTGCGACCCGGCCGATTATCCGGCCGTTCTTACGGAGCTGCGCGCCGGTCCGGTGAGCGAGGCGACCCGCCGCCGGCTGGCGGTGAAAGGCTTCGCTCTGACGGCCGAATACGATTCGGCGATCGACACGTACCTGGCCGGCGACGAAGCGCCGTTTCGAATCCTCGCCCACCCGCAGCAAAAACTCCGCTACGGAGAGAACCCCCACCAGACGGCGACCATCTATACCTACAAACCCGGCGCCGGACCCTTGGGCGGCAAGGTGCTGCAGGGGAAAGAACTCTCCTACACGAACCTGCTCGACATGGACAGCGCCTGGCGGGCTGTCACGAACTTCGAACGCCCGAGCGTAGTGATCGCCAAGCACGTTTCGCCGTGCGGAATCGCGAGCTCCGATAATCTCCCCGACGCGTTCCGCGGCGCGCTTGCCTCCGATCCGGTTTCGGCCTACGGGGGAGTGGTCGCGGCCAACCGTCCCATAGACGAGGCGACCGTCAAGGCGATGGGGAATTTGTTCATCGAATGCATCATCGCGCCCGGCTTCTCTCCCGAGGCGCGTGAACTGCTGGCCAAACGCAAGAACTGCCGGCTGCTGGAAATGCCGGATACGGTCATCGAACCCAAATTCGAATTCCGTTCGGTCACGCGCGGGGTGTTGATGCAGGAATCCGATTTCGGCGATCCCGCCGGGACACCGGAATGGAAAGTGGTCAGCAAGCGCGCTCCGACCGCGGAGGAATTAAAGGATCTGCGCTTCGCGTGGAAAGCCTGCCAGTTCGTAAAATCCAACGCGATCGTATTCGCCCTCGGCGAAGCCACGGTGGGCATCGGCGGCGGGCAGCCCAACCGCGTGGACTGCGTCCGCATCGCCGCCCAACGCGCGGGCGAGAAGGCGCAGGGCGCGGTGATGGCCTCCGACGCGTTCTTCCCGTTTCCGGATTCGGTTCAGGTCGCCGCGGAAGCCGGCATCACCGCCGCGGTCCATCCCGGAGGATCGGTGCGCGATTCCGAAGCCATCTCCGCGGCCGACGCGGCCGGCATGGCGATGGTCGTCACCGGCGTCCGTCATTTCAGGCATTAAGACAGGTGGTCGAGTAGGTCGCCGTCATTTGGCGCCCGTATCGAGACCACTGTTCCGATGAGTTGGATTTATTCCAGGGGTCTCGATACGCCCCGCCAAGCTTCGCTTTGCGGGTCTACTCGACCGGCTGATAAAACCAGGAGGCTTATGAACGAAGAACTCTTCCAATCCCATGAAGCGCTGACGTTCGACGACCTGTTGATCGTCCCCGGATACACTTCGGTGCTTCCGGATCAAACGGACGTCCGCGCCCGGTTGACGCGCGATATCCCGCTGAACATCCCCATCATCTCGGCCGCCATGGATACGGTGACCGAAGCCCGGATGGCGATCGCCCTGGCACGCGAGGGCGGATTGGGGATCATCCACCGCAACCTTTCGGTCGAAGCCCAGGCGGCGTTCGTCGAGCAGGTTAAACGCTCCGAATCCGGCATGATCACGGATCCGCTTACCCTGGATCCTTCCGCCACCCTCCAGGAGGCGGAAGACCTGATGGCCAAATTCCACATCAGCGGCATTCCCATCACCGAAAAAGGAAGCGGGGGAAAACTGATCGGGATTCTCACCAACCGGGACATCCGCTTCCTCGAACCGGGGGATTTCCGCAAACCGGTGAGCGAGTTCATGACCCGCGAGGGGTTGGTCACGGCCCCGGTCGGGACGACCCTCGAGCAGGCCAAGGCCATCCTGCAGAAGCACCGCATCGAAAAACTCCCCCTGGTCGATTCGAACGGCCGGCTGAAGGGATTGATCACCGTCAAGGACATCCAGAAGAAAATGGATTTCCCCAATGCCGCGATCGATTCGCAGGGCCGTTTGCGGGTGGGGGCGGCCGTGGGCGTGGGGGCGGATTTGGAGACCCGCATCGCCGCGTTGGTCGACGCCGGGGCGGACCTGGTCGCGATTGACACCGCGCACGGCCATTCCGAGGGCGTTCTCCAGGCGATCGGCCGGATCAAGAAGAAGTGGCCGAAGATTCCGGTGACGGCGGGGAATGTGGTCACCGCCGACGGGACGGAAGCCCTGATCGATGCCGGCGCGGATGCGGTCAAAGTCGGCGTGGGCGCCGGATCCATCTGCACCACCCGCATCATCGCAGGCGCGGGCATGCCGCAGATGACCGCCATCTTCCAATGCGCGCGCGCCGCCCGCCCGCGCCAGATCCCGGTCATCGCCGACGGCGGCATCAAGTACAGCGGCGACATCGTCAAGGCGCTCGTCGCCGGGGCGAACGTGGTCATGCTCGGCGCGCTGCTGGCGGGGCTCGAAGAATCCCCCGGCGAGGTGGTCCTCTACGAAGGGCGGCGCTTCAAGGAGCACCGCGGCATGGGTTCGCTCGGCGCGATGCAGGGATTGGGCCGCGACCGGTACGCCACCGCCCAGGGGGAAGGCACCACCACCGGGAAACTCGTCCCCGAAGGCATCGAGGGCATGGTCGCCTACAAGGGGAAACTGTCGGATTACATCTACCAGCTTGTCGGCGGGCTGCGTTCGGGGATGGGGTACGCCGGAGCGGCCTCGATCGCGGACCTGCAGGACAAGACCCGGCTGGTGAAGATCTCGAACGCCGGTTTGATCGAGAGTCATCCGCACGACGTCATGATCACGAAGGAAGCGCCGAACTACCAGTCGCCGAGATCGCGGGAAGAATAGACAGGATTTACAGGATAAATAGGATTTTTAAAATTAACTACCGCGCGGCAAGCCGCGCGGTATCAAGGATTGCAACCCCCAAGAACAACGCAGCAAGCCCCGCTTTCCTCATTTGCCTTCTATGGAGAAAGCGGGGCAAGCTGCGGGGTATTCAACATCCCGCGAAAGCGGGATAAAAAAACTCTTTCGATTAATTAAGAGGATAAATCTATTTCTGTTCGAATACAGCCCGGCGGAGCCGGGCTTTGTTTTTTCAGCAGGGGGCTTCAGCCCTCGGTAAAAGCGGGATATTCAACGTTTTCAAAAAATGGCCGCAATCGGTGATCGCGGCAATTTTTATGTTTCGGAAGGCGATAATTTTTTGTTCGCGGGAGATTCCGATTTCTCTTTCTCCTTCTTCGGTTCCTTTTCCTCCTGCGGCGTCTCGGCCGGCTCGGAATACGGCCAGGGCATCGGCTCGGGAACCCGGGTGCGGTTGCGGCCGGTCTCCTTGGCGTCGTACAGCCAGCGGT
>CAZFPL010000154.1:0-3710 GCA_964521085.1 uncultured Anaerolineales bacterium
CGGTTGTGGGGGCGCACGGCCGTTCGCCCCCACGCGATCGTCTCGAATGTTGTTTGGAAAGAATATAATAGTCTCGCCGGTAAATCGCGTATCCAGTAAAGAAAGGATAGAAACCGACGGCGGCAAATGAAGTCGAAATAATCACCGGGATTCGCAACAGAAAAAGGAGGTGAACGATGGAAGCAAACCGGAAGATCCGCAAGGTCTTCACAAGCCGACCCACCCTCGAGGGGGCCGGGGTTCATCTGAAACGGGCCTTCGCGTTCCGCGAGGTGCCGATATTCGATCCGTTCCTCCTGCTGGATGATTTCCGTTCCCGCGATCCGCGCGAGTACCTTCCGGGCTTCCCCTGGCATCCGCACCGCGGGATCGAAACGATCACCTACATGCTGGATGGGAAAGTCGAACACGGAGACAGTATGGGGAACGAAGGCGTGATCGGACCCGGGGACGTGCAGTGGATGACCGCCGGGAGCGGGATCATCCACCAGGAGATGCCAAAGGGGGATAAGGACGGCAGGATGGGCGGATTCCAATTGTGGGCCAACCTCCCGGCCTCGCATAAGATGATGGACCCGCGCTATCGGGGCATCATCCGCCGGCAGATTCCCAAGGTCGATGCCGGAAAGGGCGCGACGGTCCGGATCCTGTGCGGGAAAATCGGGCAGGCGGAAGGCCCGATCCGGGATGTCGTAACCGATCCGGAATACCTGGATGTGACGCTTGCACCGGGGACGGAATTCCTGCATCCGACCAAGTTGGGGCGCACCGTCTTTGCCTACGTCATCGAGGGCAGGGCAGCCTTCTGCTCGGAAAAGAATCCATTCAACTACGAAACCGAAACCGTGAGTTATTTCGAGTTCAAGCGGGATCCGTTCCTGGGAAACGGAAGCTTGGTTCTATTCACCGACGGTGAGCAGCTGACGGTTTCCACGGATGTGGATCCGGTCCGGTTCCTGCTCATTTCCGGGAAGCCGATCGGCGAGCCGGTCGCATGGTACGGCCCGATCGTGATGAACACCCAGGCGGAATTGGAAACCGCATTCGACGAATACGAGCGGGGGACGTTTATTAAACACAAGAAGGCGGGGTAGTGCGCGTGTCGATTCAATTATAAGAGTAGAATAAGGGTGCCCTCGTGATCCTCACGCGTTCCCTCTGTCCATCAAAGAGGAGACCTGCCCCGTGGATGCACATGCCAAACAACACCGGTCGATCCTGCAAAACATCGCGCAACGAGTGATGTTGGAGCGGGGATTGCTCCCCGAATTTCCCGCCGAGGTTCGCGCGGAACTGGAGCAGATTCAGAAGTCGACGGCGCCCGCGGACGGCCCGATCCGGGACCTGAGGGATCCGCTTTGGGCTTCGATCGATAACGACGATTCCCGCGATCTGGATCAGCTGACCGTCGCCGAGCAGTTGCCCGGTGACGATGTGAAAATCCTCGTCGCCGTGGCGGACGTGGACTGGCTTGTGAAAAACGGATCGGCCATCGACAGCCACGCGCGCCACAACACCACCTCGGTCTATACCGCCGCGCGCATCTTCCCGATGCTTCCGGAAAGGCTCTCCACTGATCTCACCTCGCTGAATTCCGGCGAGGACCGACTGGCGGTCGTCATCGAGATGGTGATCGACGCGGAAGGGACCCTGAAGGAATCGGATATCTACCGGGCGCGGGTGACCAATCATGCCAAGCTTGCATACAACGCCGTGGCCGCCTGGCTGGATGGGAACGGCCCCGCGCCCGAGGCGCTCGCCGCGGTCAAGGGGTTGGAGGAAAATCTGCGCCTGCAGGATAAAACCGCCCAAAGGTTGAAAACATCCCGGCACGTTCAAGGGGCGCTCAGCCTGGAGACGATCGAAGCGAAACCGGTATTCGACGGCGACGAAATCCGCGCCCTGGAACCCGAACAGAAGAACCGCGCCAAAGAGATCATCGAGGATTTCATGATCGCCGCCAACGGCGTGACCGCCCGGTATCTTTCGGCGAAGAGTTTCCCCTCCATCCGGCGGGTGGTGCGCACGCCGAAACGCTGGGACCGGATCGTCGAGATCGCGCAGGAACACCAATTTCCTCTTCCGGCCGAGCCGGATTCAAAAGCCCTGGAGAACTTCCTGGTTAAGGAACAGGCGTCCGATCCGGTTCGGTTTCCCGACCTGTCGCTGGCGGTGATCAAACTTTTGGGCTCCGGCGAATATGTCGCCGAAGGTCCGGGGGGGAATGCCCCGGGCCACTTCGGGCTCGCCGTCAAAGACTATACCCACTCCACGGCGCCCAATCGGCGGTATACGGACATCCTCACCCAGCGGTTATTGAAGGCCGCGCTGGATGGCAAGCCATCGCCCTACAGCTATGACGAACTTACGGTCCTGGCCAATCATTGCACCGAAGAAGAGGATGTGGTCAATAAAGTGGAACGGCAGGTCGCCAAATCGGCCGCCGCGCTTCTTCTGGAATCGAGAATCGGCGAGCAATTCGATTCGATCGTCACCGGCGCCGCCGATAAAGGCACCTGGATCCGGCTTCTTGCCCTGCCGGTGGAGGGCAGACTGGTCCGAGGGTTCGTGGGCGTGGACGTCGGTAACCGGATCCGCGTGCAGTTGACGTCTGTCGACGTGCAACGCGGATTTATCGATTTTCAGAAAGTGAATTCAACCGGGCGTTGATTCGAAAGCCCCTTGTTCCGCCCGCTGAATGGAAAAGGAGAGGTCAGATGGGAAAGCAGATAGGTCTGTGGATCGATCACCGGAAAGCTGTCATTGTGATCATTTCGGAGAAAGAGGAAGAAATTAAGAAAATAACATCCGATATGGAGAAACATGTACGGTTTACGGAAGGGCGGGGATCCGAAGACGGCTCGAGCGAAGACGTGCGGGACCGGCAATTTGGAAACCGTCTGAACAGCTACTACGACGAAGTGATTGCGGTCATCCGGGATGCGCAGGCGATCCACATCTTCGGTCCGGGCGAAGCCAAAGTCGAGCTGAAAAATCGGCTGGAGCGCGCCGGACTGAAGAATTGCATCGTCGCCGTAGAGACCGTGGATAAGATGACCGATCGCCAGATCGCAGCCAGGGTCAGGGAGCACGCGCGAATCTGATGCGGGCTTGGGGAATAGAGATGAAAGAAACCCAAACGGGGACGGTTCACATAAAAGGGTAGAATGAGGGCAACATCAGATGCAGGGGCAATCCGGCGGATCGCCCCTGTGAAATCCGGTTCGTCATGGATAGCATAAGGAGCGGACAGAGATGGCTATCAAGAAAAGCAAGAAGGGCGACAAGCGATTATCCAAAAGCAAGCGCACGCACACGCGGCGGATGAAGCAGGCGGCCCACAAGGCCGCTACCACTCCCGGCTGATCCGCCCCGCGTGAGGATTGGGGGCGCCGGGGAAGAAAGATCGATCCCCGGAGGGATTGTGTGATCTGATGCGAGACCCTTAGAGTCTATAAGACCCTAAGGGTCTTGTCGTTCTTCCGCCAGCCGATAGTTGAATGAATGCGACGAAATCGTCCGCATGGAATGGTTGAAAACGGCGGACACCTGCCCTCGCGGAACCCTCGCGCCCGCCCTCGAGCAGCATCCCTGCTTGAGTTTGATTTATAAGCAGGGATGGTTGCGAAGCGAGGGAAGCAAAACTGCTCGATTCTGCTTCATGAGCAGTTTTGGTTGCGCCTGCCCTACGTTTTTTGCAGGGTAGCGAT
>CAZFPL010000155.1:0-3682 GCA_964521085.1 uncultured Anaerolineales bacterium
CCCGCGGGCAGTAAAGTCTTCACCTACGCGCGCGACTCCGGCGGTGATACCCAGGAGCGCAGCGTCGACGAGCAGATCCGTCTGTACGACGCCTACGCCGAACAGCACGGCCTGATCGTCGTCCGGCACTTCCACGATCGCGCGCGCCCGGGCTCGAGCATGGTCGGCCGCGCCGGCCTGGAGCAGTTGCTGGCCGAAGCCCGCCGGCAGCCTCGGCCGGCGGCGGGGATCCTCTTCTGGTCGATGGACCGCCTCTCCCGCAACCAGCTCGAGAGTCAGTTCCTGAAATCGGACCTGCGCCTGCGCGGCTTCACCCTCGTGTTTATCAGCAACGACATCCCCGACATCGGCGATCTTTCGCCGGTGTTCGAATCCCTCATCGAATGGAAGGCGTCCGAAGATCTCAAGGCGATCAGCCGCAATTCAAAGAGAGGCCTCTCTGATCTGGTCAGCACCCGCCGGCCGGACGGGGCCTTCGAAGGATTCGCTCCGGGGATACCGCCCCGCGGTTTCAAAGGCGAACCGGTTCAGACGGGGCGCAAGCGCGATGGATCGCCCCGCATCAATCAACGCTGGATCCCCGATCCCAGGTGGTGGAACAAATGCCGCGAGGCCTGGGAGCTGCGCGCCGGCGGCTGGTCGATCTCCGAGATCGACCGGAAGCTGCATCTGTTTTCCCGGACCGGCTGCTATACCACCTTCTTCCGAAATCCGATCTACAAGGGAGAATTCCATTACGGCGGCCAGGTACTGAAAGACTTCGTTACCCGGATGGTGGACGACTCCATCTGGGCGAAGGTCGGGCTGAAACACGATGCCCTTCGCAAATGCGCGCCGGCGCGGATCGATTCCAAGCGGCTGTTTGCCGGCCTGGCCTATTGCGCCCAGTGCGGCGCCCGGTTGCGCGGGTTCGATTATCGGAAAGGCGGGAAGGTCATCTACCAGTATTACGGCTGCACCGGCCGGGAGAAGGGAACCTGCACGGCTCCGATGATCCGCGCGGCGCCCTTCGAACGCGAGGTGATGGAGAAGGCGTTGCCGCAGATCCTGACCGTCGATCGGTTGCGGAACCTGGCGGAGGCGCTCCGTCGGCAGATCGATGGGGATCTTATCGAGGCGAACGAGACGATTGGGCTTCTCCAGCGTGAGTTGCAGAGCGCGGAGAAGGCTGTGCGCAATCTCGTGGAATCGGGCACCCAGGCGCCCTTGTCGGACGCGTTGGGGAAGGCGCTCGAGGAGCAGGAGCGGCGTGCGAACGAGATCCGGGGGCAAATCGCGGAATTGAAGACGGCCAAAACCGGCCAGCGGAAGCTGCCGGAATTCACGGACGAAGCCCTGCAGGTGCTGGCCGACCGCCTGAAGTCCAATCTCTGCAAGCCTACGCCGGAGGCCCGGGCCGCCCTGCGGCTCTACATCACCCGGATCGTGGCCGAAAAGAAAAGGGCCGTGATATACTACACATTCCCGATAGAGGACAGCGCCGCCGATGAAGGCGGCGCTTCTGTTTTCTACCGGTATTTCTCTTCCCCGGTGGGGGCACTTGCAGAGCGTAGTTTATCGGTGGATTGGATCCTTCCCCGCATATTTCCACGGAAATGAAAGCGCCACCCAAGGGGGTCGGGCGGCGCAGTGGTTTTCGGGTTTCCCCTAGGACCAAGCCGATTATACCGCTATTCCACCTAGTGTAAAAACGCCTCAGCCGGAAGTTCATAGATCGGGGTGCCGCAACCCTGCGATCAGATCCACAACCGTCTCGAATACCTGGATTCCCTGGGACCGGGCCAGCGTCACCTCCTCGTCAGCGCCCTCGGAATACCCCGGCAGCCGCAGCACGGCGTCGCAGACCACAAGCCATTCCCGGTCCTGCTTCATCCAGAATCCCTTTTCGTGCGGATAGAACAGATGCCAGAAATGGGAGGCATGCGGAAGGAAGGGGACGTATCCCCGCCGGGCGAGATCTTCAGCGGCGTGGTATGCCACATGCACATTGATCGCCACGTCGCCATTGGTATACGGGCCGGCAATGTAGATCTTCGGCTTCATGAGGATCTCCTTTCCTGCGCCCGGCGCCGGCGTGCTATCCTCGCCACTCGGGCGATGGGATCCGCCACCGGCTTCGCCGGTTTCGCCGGCGCCGTCCGATAGGCCGTTTTCAACGCCTCCCAATCAGTCCAGGTCGGATGCAGTAATTCGGCATGGCCATCGACGAGGATCGTCGCGCCGAGTTGCCATTTCGGGCGAGTGGTATCCCGTTGGGCATAGTACGCCAGGCGTTCCCCGTCCACGCAGCAGCCCGTCTCGATCGCCAGGTAATCCCCGGAGGGGGATTGCCCGCGGTTCCAAAGATGGTTATGCGCCTGGATGACGTTTGTCTTAAACTTCTCGCAGAGCTGGCGGGCGATCTGGCCGGGGATGACGCTGGTATTCTTCGGGTGGGTCACGCGGTACGCCACCCCCCCCGACACGACGTTGCAGAAATAGTACGGGGCGATCTTGAACCAATCCTCGCCGTTGGCCAGCAACTGGCGGATCTCGGACGGGGTGATCGGGGAGTTCAGTTGGCGTAGCAGGCGCCCCTCGTGGTTGCCCAGGGCGGCGTAGAAGACCTCGAAGACGGAGCGCATCTCCCGCAGGGTCTTCCGGGCATGCTCCCATTCGACGCTCAAGCCCTGGCGCCCCTTCTCCTTGTGATCGTCGTATTTATCGATCATGGATTCGGCTTTCGCTTTCACCTTGCCCTGCGAATGCTGGGCGATCCAGATCAATTCGTCACGCGCCTCCGGGGGAAGGCCCTCCTCTGGATCGTTCTGCCAGTTTGGCTCGAAGGAGGATAAGTTGTCATTATGGAGGAAATCACCGGCCAGGACCAGGGTTTTAATCCGCAGCGCATCACAAATATCCAGGACGCGGTTGAGAAAGTCGGCATGATGAAAAGGGGCTTCCATGTCCCCGATCACGCAAATGCGATCGGCCTCGACCCGCAGGGGCTGGTTATAGGTTTCGAAATGGGAATCGGAGACGATGGGATGCGAACCGGGACCGCCCGTCTTCAACAGACCGATCCGCCGCCGGGCCATCTGCACTTGGTTGACCGAAGCCGGGATCCCGTGCGCCTCCAACCGGTCGGCGATCTCGCGGTCCAGCATGGTAATGTTATCCCGAAGGAATTGCATTGGGGTCATGGCGATAGATGGGTGAACTGTTTCCCAGGCAATGCAACTGGTCATGGACCTCCTTATCAGGCCAGAGCGGCGCGCACCTGCGGCCACGGAAAGGCAGGCCCGGGATCCAGCCGCGATGGCTCGTACATGTCGTGGCCGTCGAACCGGAGAGCTGGGTTGTATGCCTTCCAAGCCCGCAACAATTCCACCAGGAGGGCGATCTGATCCTCCGGGTAGGTGTGCCACCACCGGAAACCATATTCCTTCGGATGTCGCAACAACACGAACTCCTCGATCGGAGCCGAACGGACGATTCCCGGCCAGAACCAGCGGCAAAACCGATGTGTCTTCTTGTCGTACCATGCGGTCGGCCGTTGCTCGTTGTCATAAAAGCAACCCAGGTTCTCGAGCTCCACGTGCCAGGAGGTCGGGTTCCATTGCGCGGCGCCCCACGCGCGGTACTGCAGCGGGACGCACTGGAAGAGGCGTGGGTTCTTGCGGGTGATGTAATTGTGCGCCGA
>CAZFPL010000156.1:0-3333 GCA_964521085.1 uncultured Anaerolineales bacterium
TGAAGGCCAGCCGGCTGGAGGAAAAGCACGGCCGGATCCTCAAACTGATCGGCGGCATGCTGATGCTGACGCTGGCGGTGGTGATGCTGATCAACCCAAGTCTGATGAACGACCTGGCGACCTCGCTGATCATTTTCGGCATCGCGCTGCTGGCGGTCCTGCTGGTGCTGCTCGTCCACCGGATCATTCTGCCGCGGCTGGGCGTGCGCGTGGGCAGCGAGTATTCTACAAAACGCTCACGGCGGCCTCCGAAAATAATCGACCGAAACGGAAAATAATTAAACGATACATGCGATGATCGGGAAATCGAGGGGTGTTCCCCGATCCCGCCAATATGCTCCGGTTGCGCAACGCGAGTCCGGACTCGCGACCGCGGTCCGTGGGGCCTCGCGGCCGGGAGTCTGCAGACCGGGCGGCGGAACCGCAACGGGCTGGACGAATGGGTTGGGGAGGATATAAAAACACCCGCGTATATTGCGTGATCATGGCGGTTTTTAATATTGGGGACCGGGTATGATTGCAGTTAGGCCCTAATCACGTAGAGGGTTTTAAGGACCCTCCAATTATTAAGTATGAAGGGCGCCGACCACCCCGGTCCCTCACTGGAATCCGCGTCGCCGCAATTCTCCTTGAAAAGCCGGAAAACGCGACACCGGCTGCCCATCCAAACCATCGCCAGAAAATGGTTATATAATGGAAATTGTACATGGGCAGTCCCGTTTGGTTCCGCTCAGCCTGCCGCCGAAAGGGAGGGTAGAGCTTTTTGCCACATCTCATTAACTTGCGGTATGGCGAAAGGATAGTCTGAGAGGGGAATAATAATGGAACGGTCCGCTCCATGGTCCCACGAATCGCGCGTCGCCAATAGCGCGTCGGCCTCTCTGGCGGCAGGAAATGCTGCTGTAATCCCGTTTCCAATCCCCACCCCCTTGCTGCGCAAATTGTCCAACCAAGTCCGTCGCGGCGGAACGGCTTCCAGGCTGGGAATTGGCGAGACTTCCCCGCCGCGGAAAACCCTCCCATCCCCTCCGATGAAAACAGCCTCCCCCTGCCATACGGTAATTTCATCCCCTCCAATTCCTTTAAAGAGAACTGCAGAGACGCATCCCGGTCATTATGCGCTTACCGTTTTAGCACGTATTCCAGAAGGGGGGCGATATGAGAGCTGCTTATAAAATCACATGTGCGATGCTTCTCCTGGGTATAAATATCACCGCCTGTCGGCCGCAGGCAATCGAGAAGGAGCTTGAAAAAATTACGGTCCAATTGGCCTGGACTCATCAGGCTTTGTTCGCAGGTTTCTATACCGCCGATCAAATGGGTTTCTATGCCGAAGAAGGATTGAAAGTGACGTTCCTGCCCCTGGCGGACCCCGCGGCCGACATCATTACGCCTGTGGTGGGTGGAACGGTCGACTTCGGCCTGGATTACGGCGCCGGTATTTTGCTATCGCGGGCGGCGGATCAGCCGATCACCGCGATCGCCACCATTTACCGCCGGCACCCGCTCGTTTTTTTAACCCTGGCCGAGAGCGGCATAACCCGCCCGCAGGATTTCCCCGGACATACCATCCGCACCCTTACTCCCGGAAGCAGCGCCGTCGCTTTCCAAGCCATGATGACCCGGTTGGGGCTCGATCCCGGCAGCGTCGAGCAAGTCGACATCGGGTTTGACCTGGCTCCCTTCTTTAGCGGCGAAGTGGACATCCTGCCCGGATTCGTTAATTTCGACCTGCTCACCGCCCGCGAACAGGGTCATGATGTGAACCTGATTTTTCCTGAGGATTACGGCGTCCATTTGTACGGGTACACCCTTTTTACTTCGGAACGTCTGATTGCGGGAAAACCGGATTTGGTGCTGCGATTCCTGCGGGCCACCCTGCGGGGCTGGCGCTGGGCGATCGAGAATCCCGCCGAGGCCGGGCCGCACGTGTTGTTCTATGATCCGGCGCTGGATCCGGACTATCAAACGGCCGTGCTGGAAGCCAGCGTTCCCCTGGTCAACACCGGCGAAGACCAGATCGGCTGGATGCAAGAGGAGATGTGGGCAGGGATGCAGGAGATGCTGTTGGAGCAGGATATCCTGACGCACGCGGTCGACTTGGACAAGGTCTACACGATGCGGTTTCTACAAGAAATATATGGGGTCGAACCATGAGATTTGCCACCAAGCTGACCAGCCTCTTCCTGCTTCTGGCGATCATCCCCCTGGTCATTGTGGGCTACATATCTTTTGACAACGGCCGACGGGCTATTGAACAGAACGTGTTCAACCATTTGATCTCCACCAACATTTTGAAGGGGGATGAATTCAACCGTTGGATCAAGAAAAACGAAGCCATACTCCGGGACCTGGCCAGACGACCTCTTCTTAGGGAAGACACCGACGTACTGGCTGTGCGGAATCCGTCGGATGAAGAGTACCAGGCAGCCTATCGTCGCATCCTCGAGGAACAATTGAATCCCGCCCTTGAAGAGGAAGCGGGTTTCCTTGTCCTATCTATCTTACGAGGGCAAGACGGGGTAATCCTCATATCCACGGAAAAAGGTCTTGAGGGCAAGTACAGGGAGAGCGAGCAGTTCTTCCTGGAGGGGAGAAACCGTACCTTTGTCGAGAACGTCAACTATTCACTAACCGATGGGGGTCTGGTTATGCATTTCAGCACCCCGATCCGGGACGGCGGGGGCAACCTGATCGCCGTGTTGGCCGGCCATGCGGACCTGGCCGAGATATCGAAAATCATGGAGAACCGCAGCGGCCTCAGCCGCACCGAGGACACCTACCTGGTCAACAAATTCAATTTCTTTGTCACCGAACCTCTGTTCGGCGATGGCTACGCTTTGAAGAAAGCCGCATACACCGAAGGCGTTCAAGCTTGCCTGGAGCACCGTGAGGGTGTTGGCTTTTACCGGGATTACCGGGGCGAGCAAGTCATCGGAGCTTACCGCTGGATTTCGGAGAGGGAATTGTGCATCCTGACCGAGGTGGATCAAGCCGAGGCTTTCACCCCCATCGTCGCATTGCGCAACGCCATCTTTGGGATCGGCCTGGGCTTGGCTCTGGGTGTCGCGTTGTTAGGCCTGCTCTTCGCCCGCACCATCACCGGCCCGGTCCGCCAACTGGTGAAGGGCGCCGAGGAAATCGGCCGGGGCAACCTGGAATATCGGATCGGGGTGGCATCCCGGGATGAGATCGGCCAACTTACCCGTACGTTTAATAAGATGACGGAAGACCTGCGGGCAGTCACCGCATCGCGGGACGAGGTGAACAGAGAAATCACCGAGCGCAAGCGCATGGAAAGAGATTTGCTCGAAAGCGAAGAAAAATACCGGC
>CAZFPL010000157.1:0-3326 GCA_964521085.1 uncultured Anaerolineales bacterium
GGAAACACTCCGATGGTTTCTGGATGCCCGCTTCAAGCATGCGGGCATGACGATCACAAATTCTCTGGATTCCCGCGTGTTCCCAGCGGGAATCCAGGCCAAGCGTCACTGGAAGCACTTCGTCCATTCCTGGATGCCCGCCAAGTACACCCTCTCTTCGCTGCCATTCCCACTCAAGAACCAAATTCGAGTGGGAATGCTCCCCCCGCTTCGACGACATCACCACTCAAAGAGCAGAATCGAGTGGTGATACTTCGCGGGGGCGGGCGCGAGGGCAGGCGCGGGCATGACAAACATTCTCTTACGAAGCCATTGCGGCACCCATTCCGCCAGCCTGGGCTTCGAGCTCGCCATCCACCTCTTCCTCGATCTTGGATTGAAGGCGGAAAATCTGCCGGTAGAAACCTTCTTGTTCCATGAGTTCCGAATGTGTCCCGGATTGGATGATCCGGCCCTTGTCCAGGACCAGGATCAGATCGGCGCGCATCACGCTTTGCACGCGGTGGGCGATGATGAAAGTCGTCCGGCCCTGCATCAAGTGCTCGAGCGCCTGGCGGATCTCGGCTTCCGTTTCGGAATCCACCGAGGAAGTGGAATCATCCAGGATCAGCAGGCGCGGGTCCTTGAGCAGGGCGCGGGCGATCGCGATCCGTTGCCGTTGCCCGCCCGAAAGCGTGACGCCCTTTTCCCCGACCAGGGTCCGGTAACCGTCCGGCAGCCCGAGGATTACATCATGGATGGCGGCCGCCTGCGCCGCCTCCTCCACTTCCGAATCCGGAACGTCGCGTTCCACGCCATAGACGATATTCTCCCGGATCGTGCGCGAGAACAGGAACGGTTCCTGCTCGACGATGCCGATCTGCTTTCGCAGGTAACGCTTGGGATACTCGCGCAATTCGATCCCATCCAGGTGGATGCTTCCGGATGTGTATTCATGAAACCGCGGCAGCAGGTTGACCAGCGAGGTCTTCCCGGATCCGGTCGGCCCCAGGAGAGCCACCGCCCGGCCGGGTGCACAGCGGAAGCTGATATCCCGCAGGATGCTGGATTCTCCGCGGTACTCGAAGGACACTCCGCGGAATTCCACCTCCCCGCGCAGGGCTTCCGAGGGGGAAACGGCCCCAGCATCCAGGTCTTCCGTCGGCTGGCGGAGGATTTCAAACGTCCGGTAGGCCGAGACCAGCCCGTTAGAGGCGTGCACCACCAGCCGGCCGAGGTCGCGCATCGGCCAGATCAGATAAATCACCATGCCCGTATAGGCAATGTATTGACCGACGGTGATCTCCCCCTGGATCGCCATCACCGCGCCGAGCGCGTAACCCGCCAGAATCTGCGTGGCACAGAGGATATCGGTGGAAGGCCAGAAAAGCGCGTGCATCAGGAGCAAAGCCCTTCCGCGCCGGAACTTCTCGGTGTTCTCCTTTTCGAATTTCGCCGATTCAAAATCCTGCTGGGCGAACGCCCGGACCACGCGCACGCCGGCCAGGTTCTCCTGCAACATGGTCGAGAGCACCGCATCCTGGTCCTGATATTCGTCGTACACCTTCGCCACCTTGCGGAAAAAGAAGATCGATACGGCGACGATGAAAGGCACCACGACGATCGATGCAAGAGCCAGCTTCGGATTCAGAAGCAGGACCGCGATCAGGTTAACCAGGAAGAGCATCCCGATCCGCGCCACGCCGATCGCCTGATCGGCGAAAAACCTGCGCACCGCATCCACGTCGGAAGTGCTGCGCTGGATCAGTTCGCCGGTGGGCATCCGGTCGTGGTAGGAGAACGGCAGGTGCTGGATGTGATCGTAGAGGTTGTCGCGCAGCCGCCGGGCGACTCCTTCCGAGGCTCCGGCCGTCGATCGGCCGCTGAGAAAGGAGAAGAGACCTTCACCAAGCGCAAGCGCGACAATCCCGCCCGCCAGAACCGGCAGCAGGTAGCCGAAGGCAGTCTGGCCGATAACCTTGTCCACCAGAAAGCCCAGGACGTAGAAGGTGCCCGTCTTTGCGGCGCTAGCCCCCACCTGTGCGAACATCGCAGCAAGGTATAAGCCACGGAAGCCCGAAGAGTATCTCCAAAGGATACTCAGCCTTTCGGCTACGGAACCGGTCTTTTCTTCGTGTTTTTCAGCCATTTCGTCCTCATAATTATGAAAAGAAAAACCACGGTTTTTCCCGATACCGTGGTTAAAAAAAAACCACGGGCTCTTTGCTGCGCCCGTGGGTCGATGACGTAAGAAAAATCTACCGGTCTACAGGCGCAATTCGAGAAGGCATCTTGGCGATACCGCCATATGCCTCCATCTTCACAACCGTATAAAGCACTTTTTCCATCGATTGCGCCTTTCTGTTGGAATGCGCTGAATTTACCACGCCGGGACAAAACGGTCAAGCGCGAATCCGGTCCTCCCGCGGGGAATTATTCTTCCTTGTAGAGAGAAGCGTCCCGGAACCACTTCGGGGGGCGGATCCGGTTCTTCCGGTAAAAGGATTTCAACCGTTTCCAATTTTTCGACCAGCGGCCTTTATCCTTTCGCGAGGGCGGCAGCAACCCCATGAAGCGAAGCGCATTTCCTCCCAAGAAATCCCGCATTTCTTTCGGATTGAAAACCTTTCCTTCTTCCAGGACCTGCCGATAGCGTTGCAGGAACGCTTCGTAATTATCTACCCGCGCGATGACATGCCAATCGATTCCGAACAGCAGTTTCTTCTGAATCACCCCGGGGAAATCCCGGCACATCGCCGCGTAGGCTGCACGGAATTTAGGTATGTTCTTTTCCTCGGTCACCCCGTGGTGCGACACATCCGTGTATAGATTCGGATATTCCGCGAGCATTCCGGCGATCTCCCGAACCCAATGTACTTCCGCGTCTCCGCCGGCGGATGAATCCGGTGCCGGACCGGGAACCCCCGCCATCCGGCGCTGGATCGCGTGCCACCCGCGTTCCAAGAAAACACTGCTCGGGGCGGAGCTATATTCCTCCGGCCGGCTCCAGCCGAAGTGCGCCAGGTTGACATGAAGGCCGGGGAACCGATCCAGCACCGCGCGCCAATACCTTGGGGCGCCGAAATCGAAGCTGGCCCCGGGGTAGGCCTCGATTCCGCCGTAGACGCAGTGAGCCGTGATGGGAACCTGCTCCCGCTGGCAAAATCGATACAGTTCCGAAAGTACTTCGTCGAATTGCTCGCCCGTGAACTGCATGTACCGTTTCAGGCCGTTCCGTTCGAAGATGCTCCGCCGGTGCGGATCCACGTCGGCATTCCCGAGCGGGCGGTACCCGAGGGTGTTGTAGACCTTCACCCCGATGAATCCCTTGTTGCGGACGGCTTCCT
>CAZFPL010000158.1:0-3260 GCA_964521085.1 uncultured Anaerolineales bacterium
GATCACGGAGAGCTTGCTCAGCTCGTCCACGAGTTTTTGTATGTCAGCCATTGCAAAAATTCTCCTTTAGAAAAATCTTCTGTACGAGTGATACCGGCCGTTCGAAGCGGCCGTCAGGCGGCAGCCTGTTTTTGGGAGTAGGCCTTGCACACGCCCACCATATTGCGCGCCGGGGCGGAAAGAACGCCCGCGATTTTACCGGCTGGGGCTTTGAGCACGCCCGCCAACCGCGCGCGGATGGCCGGGAGCGGCGGCAGCGCCGCAAGAGTTTTTACCTCTGCGGGGGAGAGCAGCTTTCCGCTGAGAAATCCGCCTTTGATGCGCACGAATTCGGAACCCTTCGCGGCATCCACAACCGCTTTCGCAATGCCGACGACATCCGTAACGCCGAATGCAATCAGCGTGCTGCCGGCGATCTGCTCCGGGGGAATAACCAAGCCCGCTTCGCGCAGGGCGATCGCGGCCAGGGTGTTCTTCACAACGTGCACTTCTCCCTGCGCCTCGCGAATTTTGTCGCGCATTGCGTTCATCCCCGGCATGGCCAGCCCGCCATATTCCGCCAGGACGACGCCCTGGCTTTTCTTCAGCAGGTCGACGTATTCCGCCACCCGTTCCTTCTTCTGGTCCTTTGTCAGCGCCAAGAGCATCACCTCCTTTCCAAAAAAAAAGTCTTTGCTTCGCTCATCGGGGAAGCAAAGACTTCCGTTTGCCCTTTTCGGGCTGGAAAGGAAATCCTCACCTCGGCAGGGTGCTTATGCCGCGCACCGGAGTGCGGGCTGCCTGCTGTCTGCGGCGAAGCGTATTGCCAAGCGCCGGTATTTTACCACCGGACGCGGTCAACCCTCAGACTTCCAGCGATTGCGCCCCGACCGGGTCCACGTGCACGCCGGGGCCCATGGTCGTGGTCATCACGATCTTGCGCAGGTACACGCCCTTGACCGAAGCCGGCCGTGCGCGCTTGATGGCTTCCATCAGGGCGGCGAAATTCTCGTAGAGCATCTTTTCCGAAAAGGACGCCTTGCCGATGATCACGTGCAGATTGGCGGTCTTATCCAGCCGGAACTCCACACGCCCGGCCTTGGCGGCCTTGACCGCCTTGCCGATATCCTCGGGCGGGACGACGGTGCCGGCCTTGGGGTTGGGCATCAGCCCGCGCGGCCCGAGCACGCGCCCGAGCTTCCCCACCTTGGCCATCATTTCCGGTGTCGCGATCGCGACGTCGAAATCGGCCCAGCCGTCCTGGATCTTTTTGACCATCTCGTCGCTGTCGGCGATGTGTTCCGCCCCGGCTTCCTTGGCCGCCTTGGCGGATTCACCCGCGGTGAAGACCAGCACGCGGATGTTCTTGCCCAGCCCGTGCGGGAGGCCGACGACGTCGCGCACCTGCTGGTCGGCCTGCTTGGGGTCCACCCCCAGCCGCATATGCACTTCCACCGTGGCATCGAACTTGGTGATCGATGTGGCTTTGGTCAGCTTAACGGCTTCCTCCGGGGTGTAGAGTTTTTCCGGATCCACCTGTTTGGCTGCCGCCAGGTACTTTTTTCCGTGTTCCGACATTTTCTTCTCCTTGTGGTGTTAGCGGGCCTTCCGAGCGGCCCTCCCACGTATCCCGCTTTCGCGGGATTATGAATACCCCGTAGATGGATGCGTATTCCTTAGGGGTTTGCACTCCGTGATACCACGCGGCTTCCCGCGCGGTCGTTCATTCTTCGACGGTTATTCCCATGTTGCGCGCGGTGCCTTCCACCATGCGCATGGCGCCTTCGAGACTCGTAGCGTTCATGTCCTTTATCTTGACTTCAGCGATCTCGCGCACCTGTTGGCGGGTGACCTTGCCGACTTTGGTCCGGTTCGGCTCGCCGGATCCCTTTTCCAGCCCGGCCGCCTTGCGCAGCAGGACCGGTGTGGGCGGGGTCTTCAGGATGAAGGTGAACGATCCGTCGGTGAAGATGCTGATCTCCGCCGGAATGATATCCCCCGCGCGGGAAGCGGTGCGCGCGTTGTATTCCTTGCAGAAGGCCATCAGGTTGATCCCATGCCCGGCGAGCGCCGGACCGATGGGCGGAGCCGGATTGGCCTTTCCGGCTTCGATTTGCAGACGAACGACGACTTTCAGTTTCTTTGCCAAAGGAGTCTCCTTGTGGTATTAGCGGGCCGCTCGGCGGCCCTCCCACGAAAAAAATGGGGTCCGCGTCAGGTTTTTTCCACCTGCAGAAAATCCAATTCCACGGGTGTTTCGCGGCCGAAAAAGGATACGAGCACTCGGACCTTACCACGGTCCATGTCGATGCTCTCCACCGTTCCGACGAACTCGTTGAAGGGTCCGTCGACGATGCGCACTTTCTGACCGGCCTTGTAGGTCGGGCGCACGGTGGGGGTGGTGGTTTCCATCCGGTGCAGAATTTGCGCGACTTCCTCCGAGCGCAGCGCGGTCGGGGTGTTGCCCATGCCCACAAATCCCGTCACGCCCGGGGTGTTGCGCACCACAAACCAGGATTCCTCGGTCAGAATCATCTGCACCATGAGGTAGCCGGGGTAAACCCGCTTCTCGACGGTGCGGCGTTTGCCTTCCTTAACCTCGATCTCCTCGACGGTGGGGATGATGATGTCGAAGATCTTATCCTTCATGCCCATCGTTTCGATGCGCTGCTCCAGGTTGTGGCGGACTTTGTTTTCCTGGCCGGAATAGCAATGCACCACATACCATACGCGGCCGTCTCCGGGCTCGGTGTGATCGAGCGGGAATTCCGGCGCCGGAGTTTCCATGGAAGCGGGAATCGCAAGGCCGCCGATGGGAACGCCCGAAACGGGGGAATCCGAACCGGACCGGGTATCGGCGGAGCGGTCCGTTTGCTCCTCCTCCGGTCGGGTTTCTTCTTCCTCGCGTTCCAGATCTTCGCTCATGGCCACCTTCTCCCACACGCTTATGAAAGCAGCAGGCGGAAAGCCTCGGTGAGAATCGCGTCGATCGTGCCAAGGAACAGGGCGCTGGCAATCAATACCACCATCACGATCGCGGTCAGGCGAATCGCTTCATCCCGGGTCGGCCAGCTGACTTTGCGCAATTCCCCCACGGTTTCCTTGATGAACCGGACGATGAAGTTCGGCTGTCGGGCAGTTTGTGTTTTCGGCACGATACACCTCGATCCGTCTCGGCGGGCCTTGTACCCGCCCGCGACCGGAAGAATATTCAGGCAGGCCAGGTAGGAATTGAACCCACAACCCCCGCTTTTGGAGAGCGGTGCTCTGCCAAATTGAGC
>CAZFPL010000159.1:0-3250 GCA_964521085.1 uncultured Anaerolineales bacterium
TCGGGAGCGGGGAACTTCCGGTTCTCGGTCATCAGGGAACTGATGGATTTTCCTTGTGTTCCTTGTGCCATAGCATTCTCCTTGCGGTGTGCCTGCGGCAAAAAGCTTTGGGAGGGCTGGATGCGCTCTCCTTTCACGCAGTTTGCCGTTGGCTTTGGGATCGGTGAAGGTGTTAATCGGCGGCGGCGGATCCCGCCCGCCGTGTGGGCTCCAAACAACCCGATAATTTTAGTCGCGCCGATGGGCACTGTCAATCCCGAACGCCTTTGTGATTCGACCTTTTCGGGTGAGAAATGGGCGCGCGAATTAATAAATGATAAAACCGACGGATCGGGAAGGCATTTGCCGCTGACGGAAGGCGAACCCCGGCTTGGGATGGGGTGGAGAAAGCTGTTGGGGAGTCCAAAAAAATCGCCCGGCGATGAACCGGACGACGGGCTGTTGGATTGTCGAGCAGCGTGGAAAAGAGGAATTCCAAGTCCAATCCGCCGGCCCCCGCTTTGCGAGGGCAGAGACGGACCTGACCGTCTTTCCGCATCCCGTGTCCCTTAAAAGATCGTCGCCTCCACCTTCACCTCGTCGACGTCCGGCGATGGTAACGGAATGACATCCCCCGGAACGGATTTTCCATCCACCGCAAGCGAGATTGAATTTCCCTTCCCGCTGCGTTTGACGGAGATCCGGTACGTAACTCCCCGGTACTTGCGGACCGCCTGGAAGCCCGGCCACCGCGAGGGGATGACGGGGGCGATCTGCAGGCCCTTCAGCGTCGGGCGGATCCCGAGGATGAACTGCGTGATCGCGTAAAAATTCCACGCCGCGGTCCCGGTCAGCCAGGAGTTCTTCGCCTCGCCGTGGGTCGGCGCGTCGCGCCCGGCGATCATCTGCGGGTAGACGTACGGCTCGCAGCGGTGGACATCGCCGATTTCCTCGCGCGCCGAGGGGTTGATCCGGGTGTAATAATCGTGAGCCCGGTCGCCGTTCCCGATCAGGGTTTCCGCGATCATGATCCACGGATTGTTGTGGCAGAAGATTCCCGCGTTTTCCTTGTACCCGGGCGGGTACGAGGATATCTCGCCGTATTCGATGTAGTAGCGGGAAAACGCCGGTTGGTTAAGGACGATGCCGTGCTTGGTCGCAAGGCGGGTGTTCACCGAAGCCATCGCCTTCTGCGCCATCCCGTCCGTAAGTCCGATCCCGGCCATCACGCATATGCCCTGGCTTTCGATGAAGATCTGGCCTTCCTTGCAATCCTTGGATCCCACCTTGCGGCCGAAATCGTCGTAGGCGCGGACGAACCACTCGCCGTCCCAGCCGTGCCGGCGGACGGTTTCCTTCATCCGGTCCGCTTCCCAGCGGTAGCGCTTGGCATCGCCGCGGCGGTCGAGCATTTCCGCCAGATCCGCCATCTCGTTCGCCGCCAGGACGAACAGCCCGCCGATGAAAACCGACTCGGCCGTCTTGCCATCCTTGCTGGTCGTCGTCTGGAAGGATTGGCCCGGCGTATCCGAGAAGCAATTCAGGTTCAGGCAGTCGTTCCAATCCGCGCGGCCGATGAGCGGCAGACGGTGCGGGCCAAGCCGGTCGAGTGTGTATCGGGCGGAGCGCTGCAGATGATCGTAGAGCGGCTTCTCGCTGCCGGGTTCGTTTTCGTATTGCACTTTCTCGTCGAGGATTGATGTATCGCCCGTTTCCTTTATATAGGTGGTGACGCCCAGGATCAGCCAGAGCGGGTCGTCGTTGAAGTTGGTGCCGACGTCGTTGTTGCCGCGCTTGGTCAGCGGCTGATACTGGTGGAACGCGCCGCCGCTTTTCAGTTGCGTGGCGGCCAGGTCGAGGATCCGCTCCCGCGCCCGCGCCGGAACCATCTGTACGAATCCGAGCAGGTCCTGATTCGAATCCCGGAATCCCAGCCCGCGCCCGACGCCGGATTCATAGAACGAAGCCGAACGCGACATGTTGAAGGTGGCCATGCACTGGTAGGCGTTCCAGATGTTCACCATGCGGTTGGTGTGCAGGTCCGGCGTATCGACCTGGACGATGGACAGGATTTCGCTCCAGTACTGCTGCAGGGAGCGGAACGCCGCTTCGACGTTCTGCGCGTTGCGGTATTTCGCGATCACCGGTTTTGCCGCCTGCTTGTTGATCGTCTGCGAATCCGGCGGCAGGAATTTCTGGTCCCTTGGATTCTCCTGATAGCCGAGCAGGAAGATGATCTGCTTGGTTTCCCCCGCGCGGAGTTTGACCCTGACGTGGTGCGACCCGATCGGAGCCCACCCGTGGGCGATGGAATCTTCCGATTTACCGCGTTCCACGACCGCAGGAGCATCCCAACCGCGGTAGGCGCCGAGGAAAGACTCGCGCTGGGTGTCGAACCCGGCGAGCTTTTCCGAGCAGGCGAAGTACGCGAAGTGGTCGCGCCGCTCGCGGTATTCCGTTTTGTGGTAGATCACCTCGTCGTCGATTTCGACCTGCCCGGTCGAGAAATTGCGCTGGAAATTGGTCTGGTCGTCCCAGGCGTCCCACAGGCAGAATTCCACCGAAGAAAACACCGAAAGCCGCGCACTCTTCTTCCGGTGGTTGGTGACCGTAAGCTGCCAGATCTCCAGGTTCTCGCCGAGCGGCACGAAATAACGGGTGCCGGCTTCGATTCCATTAAAGGTGGAGCCGATGGCGGTGTACCCCATCCCGTGCCGGCAGGAGTATTTTTGCGCCTTATGCCGGGTGGGCATCCAGGAGGGGGACCAGAAGGCGCCGCTGTCGGCATCGCGCAGGTAGATGTAGCGGCCGCCCATGTCGAACGGCGCGTTGTTGTAGCGGTAGCGGGTGATCCGCCGCAGGCGCGCGTCCTTATAGAAGGAATAGCCGCCGGCGGTGTTGGAGATGATGCCGAAGTAGGCTTCACAGCCGAGGTAGTTGATCCACGGCAACGGCGTATCCGGGCGGTGGACGACGTATTCCTTGCGTTTATCGTCAAACTTTCCGTAGCGCATGAGAACAGCTCCTGGAATGGGTCGGGGGTTCTTCCGCCTCGGAGGTGCCGCCGCGAGACGGAACAGCGGGCCGTATTATATCCCTCCCGTGAAAGGAATCATGTCTGATCGTCATGCCCGCGCGTTTCAGGCAGACATCCAGGAATCTTGATGAGCATTTCCCATTTCGGATCCCCTGGATTCCCGCCAAGTACGCGCGGGAATGACAGTTGTTCGTCATGCCCGCGTGCTTTTAGCGGGCATCCAGGAATCATGAT
>CAZFPL010000160.1:0-3199 GCA_964521085.1 uncultured Anaerolineales bacterium
CCCCTGCGCATCCAGAATGGAGACTCCGTCCGTCATTTGGGTGAGCACGGCGGCCAGCTTTCCGCGTTCGATTTGCAGCGATTCGAATTGCGAACGCAGCCGTTCGGTCATGGTATTGAACGCGTCCGTGAGCCGTCCGATCTCGTCCCGGCTGGCCGGGAGAAGGGTGGTTTGCAATCGTCCGGCCGCAACCCGGCGGGCGGCGTCGGTGAGTTCTTCCAGCGGCTGGGTGGTGCGTCGCGCCGCCAGAAAAGAGAGTGCGAGCGAGAGGAACGCGGCGATCCCCATCGCCGCCAGAAGGGACGTCTGCAGGCGGAAGACAGCAGCGTCCACCGCGGAGAGCGGTATCGCCAGCCGGGCGACACCCGACGGTTTCATCTCCGTCCGGATGGGCACGGCGACGTACAGCGTTTTGATTCCGGTCGTGGCGCTGAGCCGGACGTTGGAACCGGTCCCTTGGGCCAGAGCCTGCTGCACCTCGGGCCGCGCGAGATGGTTTTCCATCGTCGCCGGATCGACTTCCGAATCCGCCAGGACCGTGCCGTCGGAACCGATGATCGTGAACCGGAGCCCCAGGCTGCTTGCCGCCGCCTGCGCGAAATCTTCCATGGCCGAAGGCGAGGCGCCGTTTTGCCGGAGCGAATACGTTTCGGCGGCGAGCAACTCGCATTCCGCCTTGAGCCGGCTTTTAAGCGTATCAAGGTATGCGTCGCGCAGGAAACCGGAGAGGAAAAGCAGCAATCCCAACAGGACGACGAGGAAAAGCCCGAGCTGCGGGATCGCGATTTTCCAACGGATGCTCTGCAGGTCCGGGAGTCTCATTTATCCCTCAAAACGGTATCCGGCTCCGCGCACGGTGACCAGGCGCATAGGGCGCGCAGGATCGACTTCGATTTTCTCCCGCAGCCAGCGGACGTGGACATCCACCGTCCGGCTGTCGCCGGTGTATTCCCACCCCCATACCCGTTCGAGGATTTGCTCGCGGGAAAGCGCCTGCCCGCGGTGCCGGGCAAAATAAAGCAACAATTCATATTCTTTCGGCTTGAGCGGCAGGGGATCCCCGTTGCGGAGCGCTTCGCCCCGGGCGATATTAATGGAAAGGTCGCCACAGATGATTGGCTCTTCCGGGGCCGCCTCCTCCGATGGGGACGGACTTTTTTCTTCCCGGATAAGCCGGACCCTCCGCAATTGTGCTTTTATGCGCGCGACGAGCTCCCGCATGTGAAACGGCTTGGTGATATAGTCGTCCGCGCCCATCTCCAAACCCACGACCCGGTCGATTTCACTCTCACGCGCCGTAAGCATCAGAATCGGGACGTTCATTTTGGCGCGCAACCTGCGGCAGACTTCGAAACCGTCGATCCCGGGCAGCATGATGTCGAGGAGGATGATATCGGGGATCTGTTCGGCGGCTGCCGTCAGTGCTTTTACACCGTCCTCCACGGCCCGTACCTCAAATCCCTCGCGTTCCAGCGTATACGCGAGGGTTTCACGCAGGGCGGTTTCGTCTTCCACGATCAGGATCTTTTCTGGCATGCTGTTCCCTGTGGAAGTATAATGACGGCATGACAAAGACACAAGTCTGGGTCCTCATCATCGGGATTCTTCTCATCCTGGCCGTCGGTGTCGGGGTGGTGGTGTATGCCGTCACCATGCCGATCAATAATTTCACAAACCTGCAGGACCAGATCTCCAAGAGAATCGGGGGGATCACCCACCCGACCCCGACCATTTACCCGGACCCGGTCACCGTGGTGCGCGAGATCCACTCCCTTTCCCGGCTGGAGACGGTTCAATACACCATTGAGAAGGTGATCACCGCTGAGACCAACCAGGGACCGTTCGGATTTCTCTTCGGAGACAAGCTGCTTCTGGTGGCGCACGGCACGGTCGTCGCCGGCGTCGACCTGGGTAGGCTCGAACCGGGCGACGTCCGGATCGATGCCGAAGGCGTGGTGTACATGGTTATCCCGGCCGCCGAGGTTTTCATTGCGACGTTGGATGAAGACAAGACCTACGTCTACCACCGGGAGACCGGGCTTCTGGCGTCGGGAGTGAAGGACCTCGAAACCGCGGCGCGCCAGGCTGCGCAGGAGGAGATCCTGAAGGCGGCGCTGGAAGATGGCATCCTCACCACGGCGCTGGTCAACGGCAAAGCGTACCTGCAGCGGTTCCTGCTTTCACTTGGTTTGGAGGATGTGGTCTTCATCGATGCCACTCCGGTTCCGGCCGGTTCCACTTCGCCGCCGATTCCAACCGCCACAGCCACCCCGTAGAGCGTCTGATCCCTTGGAGAGGGCGGCAATCCTTCTTTTTCCCCATCCCTCGGAACAATTTAAAGGAGGCCTTTGAAACCCTCACGCGTCCCATCCCTGATGATTGTCCTCTTCCTGGCCGCACTCGCATGCAACTTTCCAGTGGGCGGCGGCACTGCGACGCCCGGCAAACCTCCCCAGAAGACAGAGTCCGCCGGCCTGCCCACCGTGCAGGCCGAGACGCCGGCGTCCCTTCCCACTGTCCAGCCCCTCACGGCGGAGATGCTGCGGAATGGGACCTATGTGCTCCCGGAATCCAAGGAAACGGTGACGCTTGTGGACGGTAAATTCGATCGCGCGGATTCCATGGAGAATATCCTCCACGTAACCCTGATGGATCCGATCGCCTTCGGAGACCTTGACGGCGACGGCGCCGAGGACGCGGCGATCGTGCTCTCCGAAAACATGGGCGGGACCGGTTTCTTCATGTCCGTCGTGATTATTCTCAATCAGGGCGGGGCGCCGGTCCAATCCGCCTCGCGGTTCCTCGACGACCGGGCGCAGCTCAACGGCCTGGTCATCATGAACGGCCGGATCGCCGTCGACGCCGTGATCCACGGTCGCGACGACCCCATGTGCTGCCCGAACTTTCCGGTGGTGGAAACAATGCGGCTGCAGGGCGACAAGTTGATCCTGACGCGCTTCACCTCCGGAGTCTCGGGCGGGGATGAACGGGCGATCAACATCACCGGCCCGTCCGATGGAACGTCGGTAAGCGGATCGGCGCAACTCACCGGCGCGGTGACCATCTCCCCATTCGAAAACACCCTCGCATTCAAAATTTTAGATGTTTCCGGAAATGAATTAGCCGCGGGATCCTTCCTCGTGGATTCCGCGGGCATGGGCACCCCCGGAACCTTCAATGTATCGATCAGCCTGGCGGG
>CAZFPL010000161.1:0-3162 GCA_964521085.1 uncultured Anaerolineales bacterium
AGGGCTTTATGGGTGCGCCTCATTTAAGTAGACCGAACTATTTATTATACGAAGTGGAGAAAGGCTCGGCGTGTTCTACCTTTAAAGGTATGAACAATCCCTTACTTCCTATTTCTTTACGGAAGCCGCAGCGGTATAACCGGCCGGAACTAGAGCGGTTTTCCATCGAAATCAAAAAGAGTATCAACGGCATGGCCCTAATGTTTTGGGAATACATTCTCCGAAATGATGCGCGCGTAGATCAACTCGAAGAAGAACTGAGAAGGAAAAGATGACGCGATCCTGCGCCTGGTGCAAGAAGGATCTCGGCGAGAAAAACCCCGAACATCCGGGTGTGACTCATGGCATCTGCGAAGATTGCGCCAAGAAAATCAAGGAGGAATATGTGTCGAAACATCATGAAGAATATTGTGTTTGCGGGGTGATCCTGGGAACTGTTGTCGAACTGGAGGCCGGGTTATGCCTGGAATGCCTCCAGGGGGAAGACCGCATTAACCGGCTTTGTAATGAATGCAGCACCATCGTGGACGACCCTGCCCTACTCGTCGCTGGTCGCTGCCCGAAATGTATCGCGGCAGAGAAAAAGCTGACCCGGCGCGTCACGCCCTACTCCGTTCTGGACAACACTTTTCGCGGTTATACCGTTGATGAGTACATGCACGACAAGTACGGCCAGGACATGGGACTCGCACGCGATGACGAGCGGCAACGGCGCGGGAATAAGGAGTGCAGTTAATGGACAACTTTATCCTTGAGTCCGCTTGGCGACGGATGATCGACGGTATCGAGAGATTGCAGAAAACCGCGATCTATTACCGTGGTCTGCTTTCAAACCGTTACGGCGAATCCATGACTGCTGAAAGATACAAGGAAACCTTGCGCGAGCGCGAGCGATTGGCGGCAATCATCGACGTACTCACAGACTACTTGGAGGCCAGCGGGACACGGTTGCCGCCGCCGAAAGAGAAGGGTTTTTCATTTGTCGGCGAGGCGAATGCGGCCCTAGACGAATTGATCAAGAAGTTGTGAAGGAGGAGGCGATGAACTTTGCAAAGTTGAAAGAACCTTTCCCAGCGGAGGATATTGAATGGCGTATCCAGCGTTCGGGATTCGGTAAGAATACTGGCAAACCCTATGCGATGGTCCTCGCCTACATTACCAATCGCGCCATTATGGACCGATTGGACGAGGTTTGCGGGCCGGAAAATTGGCAGAATGAGTTCCGTCCTTCGCCTGCGGGGGATGGGGTATTATGCGGAATTAGCATTCGAATTGCTGAAACTCATTGGGTCACGAAGTGGGACGGTGCAGAAAATACACAATTCGAGGCGATCAAGGGCGGACTTTCTAGCTCCATGAAACGGGCGGCGGTCCAATGGGGTATTGGGCGCTATCTTTACAACTTAGAAGCAGGATTCGCCATCTTCGATGAGCATGGGAAATACAAGGACAAGATAGAGGACAAAGACGCTGGTCGCGCGGAATGGCTGAAATGGAACCCTCCGGCGCTTCCTTCCTGGGCTATCCCGATGCCCGGAAAGAAAATGCAGGAGGCGGTACTGGCCGCAAATACGACGCCTGCCCCGAATCCTGCCGAGGTCGCCGTCGCTCGACTCAAGGAAACGGCGCAACAATCCGGGAAGATGCCGGCAGGCGAGGCGAAGGAACAGGATTTGTACTAATGATTTGTGAATCCTGCGGCCGAGAGTATTACGAATCCTGCGTTGACCGTCCCGCACGGCGTTATTGTTGGCGTTGTCCGCCGCCGGTGAAATCTTGGTCCATCGAGGATCAACAGGAGCAGGAACGGGAGCAGATGCGGCATACGCAGGATGACCGGGAGGTTGGGTTGTGGCGTCATGGACTTCGGCAAGGGAGACCGGTGTGATCCAGTTCACCACGAAGGTCCGCTCTCTTGGCGCTCTTTCTTGGCATTCCGGTTCTGACATCTCCTTCGCCAAACCCAAGGACATGACGCCGCTCGCGGTGCTGCTGGAGAAGGCCGAGGCGAAATGCGGGGGATATGTAAGTCTGCGCCTGGATTTGCCGCACCGGCCCCGCACGACCGGATGGAAGAGTCAGAACCATCATCTTAGAGGTCACGTTCGCCAGTTGTGCGGTTACACCGGATTCACCATGCAGGAAATGATGCAGGCCATCAAAGAGGAATGCCCGAATTGGCCGGTGGACTTCAAGGAGTTCCGCGGGAAACGTCGAACAGTATACGCAAGCGAAGCGGATATCAACGTCGAAATCTGCTCCGAGGCCATCGAGATAACGCATCGAATTGCGGCGGATTTGGCGGTGCGATTGGTCGAGGAGGCTACCAGTGAAGCGTGAATCCGCCGTAGCCAAGGGGAAGGATTTTGAACGGGAAATCGCCAAGGACATCGAGGAGCGCCTAGGTGGCCGGGCCTACCGTTCCCCGAGCTCTGGGGCGATGTGGTACGCCAAGGCGGACGTGGAAGCCAAGGGAAACATCATGACCCGCTTTCACATCGAAGCCAAGCGCCAGGAACGGGTGAATCTAGAAGAAGCTTACGGACAAGCGCTTCGCGGAGCCGGCCCGGACAAGATACCGCTTGTTGTCACCCGCCGAAGCCGAGACATTTCCATGGTTTATATGAAGTGGGACGACTTCTTGGCCCTCATGGAGGAGTTGCAGAATGCACGAGGTTAATTCCTCTCTGTGGCGCTTGCTGATATTCCACTGCCGTCAACCCCGTCGCGGTTGGCTGGCCCGGCTGCGGCGTTGGCTTAGGGGATGGGCATGAGGCGAATATCCTTCATGGTAACGGAATCTGAACGGGCAGAAATCGAGCAATACGTGAAGGCAAAGAAGCGATGGCGAGATCCGGCTGCTCTTGCCAGGGATGCGATTTTTCAGCTCATGGAGCGTTACCCGGCCCACAAGAAGAGCGAAGAGGTCAAATCGATCTCCAATACGATTATCCCTGGAACGTTCGTGGGCGGTACCGCCTGAGCGCTACAGGGCATTTCGCGGGGGGATCAGTGACCGAATTAGCCGCCGCTGGCGGGACCCTTCAGGGAGGGGAAGAAAGGAGGCGCGAAGGGATAGAACAACCGAAGTGAGCGCATAGGGCCTGCGCGAAGAGGCTGCAGGCCCGGGCCGGCGCCACCCAGATCGCGGCGCCGGCCTTC
>CAZFPL010000162.1:0-2951 GCA_964521085.1 uncultured Anaerolineales bacterium
TTGGGGGTTGCGCTCTGTGATACCGCGCGGCTTGCCGCGCGGTCGTTCATTGTTCTCGTTGTTGTAAGACGACATTCGATCCTCTTTCAAACCTCGCAGGTGGTCGAGTAGGGCGGAGCCCGTATCGAGACCACCGACTAATCATGAACCCCGGAGCGCCCGATGGTCTCTCCGATGTGGGCGAGACAACTGACTTTGCGCAAAGGCCGGGGTCTCGATCCGGCCGTAAAAAGCACGCGGCCTACTCGACCGGCTTTCTCTCTCACCCTATGGTGGGAGAGGGGGCAGGGGTGAGGCAAGGAAAATTAAACGCCCTCACGGGCAGACCGAGAGGGCGGAAGGGCGTTCCATAACTCGAACTCGCTTTTTCCTGCCGTCTCGGTCGTTGCCCGATCCAAGCGGCGATAAGAGTATACCATATGATTGGTTGAGAGCGGGGATGAAGCAACGGCAGGATGTTCAGGATTGCGTCCCCCAAATCCTGTTCATCCTGTAATTCTTTTATGATTTCTATTGCCAAAAAGATCACCCCTTTTTCTTCGTCGCGGATTCTGCGCCGATTAATAGCCCGTTGTATAATTTCCCTGATACAAGATGAATAATTCCACGGGCAAACCGGTTCGTTTCTTCATAGTCATATTCCTCTTCGCGTTCCTCCTGGTCTCCCTCTTGGTGTGGGCGTCGGTATCACCAGGAATACCCCTGCGGCTGGTGGATTTCGAGCATTACCTGACCGGTTCCCGGATGATATGGAATTCCGATAATCCGTACGGGAGGGTGGAGTACTTCGCTCCCCCCTGGATGGCAATTCTGATAGGGCCGTTTCTTCTCCTCCCGATTCATGCCGCTTCCGTCCTCTGGCTGTTATTAAATTATTGTTCCGTTTTTCTCACGGCGGTTATTTCCTTTCGTTGGACGAACCCCATTCAGAGGATCTCATCAAAAATACTTATCCCCGCATTCCTCTCCCTCATGCCGGCCTCCCTTTTCTGCTACATCACCGGACAGATTTCGCCCTGGGTGGGATGCGCCCTTGTCCTATTCGCCTGGACTCTGACTGAACGAACGGGACCGCCGTGGATATTCGCGCTGTTAGCAATAATCGTCACATTCAAACCGCACCTCGCGTTTATCCCCATGGGTTTGTGTTTGTTGGAGATAATCCGGAATCGGAAATGGAAAATACTCCTCGCCATAACAGCAGGCATGATTATCGTTGTAATTTTCTCATTCATAACGAACCAACATTGGATCTCGGATATGGTCCTTTCGTGGCGCGCGGGGGATTATTTGGGCGGTCAACCCGGTTTGGCGGCCTCGGGATATAAGGGATTAAGCGATTACGGGGTTCCGTTTTGGATTTTCATACCATATGTCGGATATTTGTGGTATCGCTGGAAGCACGATGGGTTGAGCAGCATCACGATGGCGCTGGCGATAACGGTAGGTTTTCTAATATTCCCCTACAGCCGAAGATATGATTATGTATTATTCATTCTGCCCGGTTGTGTTCTGATCAAGGATCTGGCTTGGCGCAACTGGCTGCCCGTAGGCATTGCGATCCTGTCCCTCTTTATCATCCCGTTTCTGAATGTATCCCTGTTGACTCCCCTTTTGCTGACGATCGGCCTTCTGTTGAAATTCCCTTCCTCCGACGATGGACCGGCCGGTTTATTGAACCGGAAGGAACCGGAAAGAGTGGACCGGCCACGCAACCATATTCCTTCGATACCTTAATCGAACCAACCCGTCGGAAATAAATTGCTCCGCCTGAAGCCCTTTTCAGGCCCCTCGCAAGCAGTTCCGCAACCGTAATCAACCGGTAATACCGGAAATGTTTTTTACAGGATTGACTTTAAAATCCCGCCTATTCTTCTGCCGTCTCGACAATTATTTCTTCTTCTTCGCCGCCGGTTTTGCGCTTTCGCCTTCCGCAGCCGGGGCGGAAAACTCCGCCGGCAGGTCCGCCAGATCGATCTCCTCGCCTTCGCACATCATGGCCGCGCGTTCGACCACATAGCGAAGTTCGCGGATGTTCCCCGGCCAGGGGTGCGCCACGAGCGCCTGCAGCGCGCGCGGTGTGACGCCGTTGAGATTGGTCCCCGTGCGCTGGTTATATTTGCGGACGAAGAGCCCCACCAGCGCGGGAATATCCTCTTTCCGTTCGGCGAGGAGTGGCATGCGGATATCCGCCACCTTGAGCCGGTAAAACAAATCTTCGCGGAACTGGCCGGCTTCGACAAGCGCCGGCAGATCGCGGTTGGTCGCGGCGACGACCTGAACGTCGGTGGTCAGTTCGCTCAGGCCTCCCACGCGGCGGAAGGTGTGATCGTCGAGGAACCGCAGCAGCTTCGCCTGCAGGTCCAGGCGGAGGGTCCCGATCTCGTCGAGGAAAAGCACGCCGCCGTCGGCGGCTTCGACCACGCCGGGCTTTCTTTTGGAAGCGTCGGTGAAGGCGCCCGCTTCGTGGCCGAACAGTTCGGATTCGATCACATCCGCCGGAAGTGCGGCGCAGTTGATCGGAATGTACGGTTTGGAAGCGCGCGGACCCATCATATGGATCGCGCGCGCGAGAACGTCTTTGCCGGTTCCGGTTTGACCTGTGATCAGCACGGGAGTGGAGGTCGCCGCCGCCCGCCGCGCCTCGCGCAGCACCTGCTGCATCGCGGGCGTCTCTCCCATCACCCAATCCATCGCCTCGGCCCGCGCGCTCTGTTGGTAATAATCAAGCTCGCGCTGCAGCCGCACGACCTCGGTGGCGCGCTGAACCACGCCCTTAAGCCGCGCCATATCGACCGGTTTTTCCAGAAGGTCGACAGCTCCAAGCTGCAAGGCTTCAACCGCGGTGGGAATGCTTGCCGTCCCGGTGACCACCACCACCTGCGGGCGCGGCTTCGTCGCCGAAAGCTTGCGCAGCAGGTCCAGCCCGTGCCCGTCCGGCAGGTTGAAAT
>CAZFPL010000163.1:0-2943 GCA_964521085.1 uncultured Anaerolineales bacterium
ATAAAAAGCGCCCGCGCGGGCGCTATTTATTTCCTAGAGAATTATTTCTCCGGTCACTTTGCCTGGAAACAACGGTACGCGGGACCTTTAAAAAATATGCGATGATCCCGATTTGTCTTCGATACCCGCTTCCCCTTTTACCTGTTTCGAACGCAGCCACCCGATTGTGATGACCGGGATGCCGGCCATGATCGCCATATCCGCCAGGTTGAAGATGCCGGTGCGGATTACGCCGACCCCGATATTCATAAAGTCGAAAACCTGCCCATATGCCATCCGATCCACGAGATTCGAGAAGCCTCCGGCCCACACCAGGCTCAACCCGACGGTTGCCAGGCCGAATTCCCGCTCCCGGATCAAGAGCACGCTCACCCAGATCAGGACCGCGGCCGTGACGAAAGGCATCACCCACGTTCGGATCCCTTCCGGAAGCTGCGATCCGAGGCCGAGGATGGCGCCGGTGTTGAAAACCGCTTCCAACCGGATGGCATCGGCGAGGTAGGATCGCCGCAGACCATCAGCCAGAAAATCGGCTGCGAGCAGTTTGCTGATATGGTCAATCAAGACAATCAGAGCCACGATGACGACGAATGCAAGTACCGCCTTCTGCCAATCTTTCACGCTGCGTCCTCCAAGGTCAGTATTCCCGGCACCCGGCCCGGCCTAAGCAGGTTTCTTATTCGCGGCCGCCAAGCGGACCGTTTCCCGGATCCGTCTGCTTCGTGTTTCAGGCTTCTTGGCGCTGGTGATCCACCAAAGGAATTGCTTCCTGTGCGACGGAGCCAGACCCGCAAAATTCCTGCGCGCTTTCGGGTTCGCTGCCAGCGCCTTCTTCAAATCCGCCGGAAGGCGGGTGGTATCTGCCCGCAGCGATGCGTCACGCCACTCCCGGTTTTTCTTGGCCCGCCGGATCGCGTCCAGGCCGGCCGCCGTCATCCGTCCTTCCGCGATCAGGCGCTTCACCCGCCGCTTTTTCGTTTCGGCCCACACGCCGCCGGGTTTACGCGGCGAAAAGCGCAGGGCGTATTTTTCCCCATCCAGACGCCGCAACAAACCGTCGATCCATCCAAAACACAGCGCTTCTTCGACGGCCGCCTCAAGGCGCAATCCCGCCGCGGCGGAGTGCTTACTGTAAATGGTCAGCCAGGCTTCCTCTTTAACGGCGTGGTTTTTCTCGAGCCAAGCCCGCCACTGATCCGGTGTGGTGATTTTCAATCGTCTTTCGATTCCGGTCGATCCCCTGGGGCTGTCCCACACGCTTTCAAGCTTTACAGGCCTCGAAGATACCTGTCTCTTTTGTAATCCGGATAATCCCTCCCGCGCGCTTCATCTCCCCCTCCACGTACTTCGCCAGCGATACTCGTTTTTCATCGTCCAGCGTGATCCTACCCGAAAGAATATATTCGACCAGCGGCGTTGGCTCGGTGACGGCCAGCGCATCCTCGTAGCGATGGAGCGAAACATCCTGGAACAGCGCGGATATCTGGGCCGCGCCGTTCTCCAGCACGAACGTATCCGCGGCTAAACCGCCGGACCCCCATGTGTCCAGCGCAGGATCGAACCCGGCCACGAGTTCCGCCAACTCGCGCATGTGCCCGCGGCCGACCGTGGAAGCGTAGAACCGCCCGCCCCGCCGCAGGACGCGGTGAATTTCTCCAAGCGCCTTCCTTCTATCCGGGACATGGTAGAGCATGTGATCGGCAATCACCGCGTCGAACGTTCCGCCGGCAAACGGAATGGATTGCGCATCGGCCGCCCCGAAGCGGAACGGCCGCCGGTTTTGTTCGAGGTTCTTCCGCGCCTGCCCCAGCATCCCAACGGAGGCATCGGTCAAGCAGATATCCCACCCGTCCGGGAGACGGCCTGCATTATCCACCCACAAATTGCCGGATCCGCATCCCAATTCCAATATCCTGCATACCGGCGGAAGGGTAAACCGGTCGAAGATCCATCGCAGCAATCCACAAGGATTCGTGCTGAAGCGGCAATGAATCGACATTCGCGCATTCAAATTGGAAGCATCGCGGTATTGAACCGCAAGGTATTGTTTTTCGGATAGCCCTGTCACCCGCGCCATATGGGGTCCTTAACCGCCGTCCACAATCTGCCAGCCCCGTTCCCGTGCGACGCGCTGCAGCTTCGGGTCGGGATGGACGGCGACCGGGTGGCCGGTGAGTTCCAGGAACGGCAGATCGTGGAACGAATCCGCATAGGCGAAGCTTCCCGGCCAATCCACTTCCACGCCGAGTTGCGAGACCAATTGCAGAGTGCGGGTTGCCTTCTCCCGGCCGATGACGACCGGGGACGCGATCCGGCCGGAGTAACGGCCTTTCCGCACCTCCGCATCCGTGCCGACCGTGCCCGCGGCCTGCAAACGGGCACCGATGCGCTCAACGATCGGCGTCAATCCGCCCGATGCGATCAACAGCAAGTGACCCGACCGGCGATGCCCTTCCCAGCACTCGAGGATTTCCCTCCGGCCCGAAGGGAGGATGAAGTCGTTCGCAACCCAATCGAACGCGGCATCCGCCTCCCGCAGGTCGTAATCCCGGATGAGCCAAGCCATGCGCGCGATCGCCGTCGTGTTGAACCTCTCCCGGGGAAAGAGCCCCAGCTTGGAGACCTGATACAGCGGCATGAGAGACGCGAAGTAGGCGGCGGCCTGCAGCCTGCGCCCGTTCGAGAAGGCGTAGTCCGTCATTCCCTTACCCATGGGATTGGTGAAAAGCGTGCCTTCGATGTCGAACAGCGCGGCGATCATGGGATGCCATGATACCACGGGCGAGACCGCATTTATCCCGCCGGAGAAGCATCACAGTCATGGATCGGCGCGGTCAGGTTCGCAATTTGGACGGCTTTCTGCACGAGAGGCCGGGCGCGGGGTCCACAATAATGAACGACCGCGCGGCAAGCCGCGCGGTATCACAGAGCGCAACCCCCAAG
>CAZFPL010000164.1:0-2936 GCA_964521085.1 uncultured Anaerolineales bacterium
GCTTCGTCCCTGCGGCCGCATCCCACAGGATCAGGGATTGGTCGGCGCCGCCCGAAACCAGCGTCTTCCTGTCCGGCGAAAAGGCGAATGAATACACTGTATCGGTGTGCCCGCGGAGGATCATTTTCTGTTTCCAGGTGGACGTATCCCACAGGATGATGGAGTTTTCTTCACCGCCGGTGGCGAGAGTCTTTCCGTCCGGGGAAAAAGTAACGGGCCCACGGGGAAACGTGCGGATGGATTTCCGAAGGGCGATATCCAACACGATCACGCCGCCGCATGATTGCCCGGCGGCAGCCAGTTTATTGTCCGGCGAGAATTGGACGCTGGAAAATCGATAATGACCTTCCAGGGAATAACTGCGGGAGGTTTTTCCGCTGCTCGCTTCATGTTGGATGACACTCCGGTCGAAAGAGATTGACGTAAGGCCGGCGCCATCCTTGGAAAAGGAGAGGGCCAGAATGCCGGAGGTATGAGTACCGGCCATTTGGATTTTCGTTCCTGCTTTGACATTCCACAAGCGGATTCGGCCGTCGCTCATTCCGGCGGCCAGCTTCGCACCGTCGGGAGAGAATGCAAGCCGGGCGCTTTCACTGAGCAGACAGTAATAGGAATTCGCTTTGGTTTCCTTTAAATCGGAGATGGTGAATGTGCGGGTTTTCTCCCACCGGCCCGTATCCCACAGGATTATTCCGCCGAGCGCATCCACGGAGGCAAGCGTTTTTCCATCCGGAGAAAATGCGACGCTGCGCACTTCATCGATGTGTCCGACGAGCGTGTGGGTCAATTCTCCCCCGGCGGTATCCAGTATAAACACGGATTCGAACCTGTCCGAGCTGACAGCCAGCAAGGCTCCGTCCGGTGAAAATGCCAGATGGTTTGGATTCCCCATCATGTATCCAGATACATCGGGAATATCCATGTAGCTGAAGATCGTGGTCTCTCCACTGTTTAAATTCAGGAAGATCACTCCATAATCCATGGTCCCGGATTCGCCCATAGACAATTTAAACCCGGCGGCCACCATTGTCCCGGCCGGGGAAAAAGCCAGAGCAGTGATTTGAGTCCCCCGTTCACCGAGGGGATAAATCCGCAACGGAGATCCGGTCGCTGAATCCAGAAGCAGCAACACGGTATATCTCGGTTCCGGTTCCTCCGACCTCATAGGTCGTTGTCCGAGCCGCAGGCGAGCGTTTTTCCGTCCGGGGAGAAAGCGGCACGGGTCATGGGAATCGTTGTCGGGACAAACCACATCTCCCGCAGGCCGCCGGTCTCCTCCATGCGGTACATGTACACGCCGATGGGCGTGGCCACCGCGAGTTCCTCGCCGCTGGGCGAAACAGCCGCGTCGCTGAGCGCGCCTTTGCCCAGCCGGGCTACGGCGAACTCCGGCAGGAGTGGAGCCAGGTATGGAGAATACGGAAATTCCTGGGTGGGAACGGGCTGGAGGAAAAGTGATTCGTCCGTGATTTGGATGGTTATATGTTTCTCCTCGTATGCGAAATCATCCGGACCGAATCGAACCCTTTTAATTCCGCGTAAATCCACAAGGTCACGCACGCGGTTTTGGATGTCCTCGATCGCATCCAGGCAGGAAGGATCTCCATAACCGATCTTGGTTTCCCCGCGGCTGTCATGCATCCGGCGCACGGGATATCCGGCCGATTCCAGCTGGGTATAGACCGGGTAGAGTCGCGCCCAGTTATCCTCCGACCCGAAATAGAACATGACTTCGAACTGGCTTCTCTCGTTTGCGGAGAGGGTCGGGGAGGGGCGGGTGGAGGTCGGGATGACGATCTTGGTCGAGAGCAGTGTCGACGTTGCCGACAGGTCCTTCGTCGATTGCCGGGAGCCGGTCTTTAACACGGAGGAAACGGCAGTCGTTTTTCCACCCGGTGTCGATATGACGGAGGATCCAGCGATCGGCGGCGTGCTGCAGCCCGCCATAAGCACCGCCGCAAATAGGCAGAATCCCGCCCCGAGATGGAAAATCCGGTGTGTCAATTTCATGTGCCGCTCCCTCCAAAAAAGGAATGCTTTAATGGATTATACGCAATGGAGATTGTCGGGTAGTTACTGCGAGGTGTCTATTCTGTAACACAATTGTCCGCATAAAATCAACTAAACGCTCAGGTTGCCGGTTCCAATTCCATAGTCGCGGTTGTCCCATGGCCGGGTTGGCTGGAAATCCGGATCTTGCCGCGCAGGAGTGACGTCGCGAATCAAGCGGCCGCTGAATACCGCATCACCTTCCATTGAAAAAGCAACGCGCCGAAAAGGAAAAATACCACTGAGAGCACTGCTGCCGCGGCCAGGCGGAAACCGATCTGCCCGAGATCCGCTCCGTACAACACCGCCTGCTGCAGCGCGGTCATCGCATGGGTGGCGGGGAAGGCGTCGTTCCAGGCGATCTCATGGCCCAACAAATGGAAGAGCGGCGGAGCCGGCATCGGGAAAAAGGATCCGGAGACGAATACTTGCAACATCGTCACGGTCGATCCGAGGTTGACCGCCTGGCTGTCGTTCTGGACGAAACAGCCGACGATCAATCCGCCGCCGACGGCGGAGACCGCGGTCAGAAAGGAAGCCAGAAGTATGGGACCCGTCGCTCGGGTGTAATCCAGCCCGAAGAGGATCAACCCGCCGAGAAAAAGGACGATCTGCACGGCCGCCATCACCAGTTGCGATATTCCTATTCCGCCGAGGAATTCGACCGAAGAAACCCCGCTGAGCCGCAGCCGACGGATCGTGCGCGTGCGCATCTCCCGCCCCAGGAGCAGCGCCGTCTGGGGGACTAGCAGGAGGATGCTGAACACCAGCAGCCCCGGAGCGTAGACGGTGAAATCGGTGCGGGAACGGAAACTCATCGAGGGAATGGCATTTTCCACCGCGCGGACCGGGAGGACGGCCCCGATCGCATCCAGAAGGTACTGACT
>CAZFPL010000165.1:0-2902 GCA_964521085.1 uncultured Anaerolineales bacterium
CCCCGGGCGACCAGCTGCCGGGCAAGCGCCAATCCTATCCCGCTCGACCCCCCCGTGACGATGACCTTCTTTCCAAAAAAGAAATCCTTCCGAAGATCGCGCTTCATGATGATTTTTCCCTCTTCAAATTAGGTTGTTTTTTCTTGGTGATTTTCCAGGTGGTTGGGAGTAGTATACCCGATCAAGCGGAGGAATCAACCCGATATATTCGCACCTTCCCGGTGCGGAATATCTCCACCACCCCGTGGCAGGAATCGAGCTCCGCCGGCTGCAGCGAGCCGCTTCCTTCCTTTATATAGATGTAAGTCACCCCCTGCTCCCGCACCAGCGACCAAAAATCTTCCGTGCAGCCCCGCAGCGTGCTGACTTCCTCCGCCAACCGGTTGGTCTGATCGATGTAGGCCGGGTCGGCGAAGCTGTAAAGCATGGGTGGAAGCAGCGTCCGCCGGTTCGCCAGCGGAAGCAGCCACCATCCGCCGTCCACCCCGCGGAAAAGCCCGCCTTGCCAGTACACCGTATTGATCAGGAAAACCGCATCCGGCGGCGTGTTCGCCGCCGCCCATAAGACGGCCCGGCGGTCGTCGGCATCGGCCAGCACTGTCCTCGGGTTGATGATGTTGCGCGTCTGCCATAAGCCGATCAGGCAGGCGGCCAGCGCGACGCCCGCAAAAAAGAATCGCGGGCGCAAAGCCGGCCGGCGGCGGTTGATCCCATCCGAGAGCGCGACGAATCCGTCGGCGGCCAGTATCGCCGCCGGCAGGAACAGCACAATCGCGAGATGTTCCGGCCGGAAGGGCTCGAACCGCAAACCCCACGGCAGGGTTTGCACTCCGAGGATCAATCCCCATAGCGCAAGAATCCGCAGCGGTCCGCGCCGGAAAAGCGCCGCCAGGGCGGCGAGCAGCCCCGCTCCCAGGAGAAGGTAATTCCGAAGCGGGCCCATCAGCGTCCATATATACGACGCGTAATTCGCGAAGTACATGGCATCCGCCGCCGCCTGCGAGGCGACAATATCGACCCCGACGTCGACCGAGGAATAACGAAGCATGGGGATCAGCCACGGCAGCGCCAGCAGCGTTCCCGATCCGATGGAAAGCGCCAATCCCGCAAAACGCCGCCGCAGGTTCTTCTTCGCCAGAACGTGGAATCCGATCAGGACGAGGAAGACCGCCAGGAGGATCCCCGCAAGGTAGTGGGTTAGTAGCAAACCCGCGGTCAATATCGCCAGCCTTACGGCGCTGGCCGGCCGCGGCGCGCGCGTTGCGTACTCGACCGCTTCGGCCATCGCCAGCGGCAGCAGAACCATCCCGGCCAGAAGTGTGTAGCGCCCCCAGGTCAGATAAAACGCCGGCATCTGCGCGAAGAACCCGACCAGTGCCATGACCAGAAGCGCGCGCCGGCGATCCAGGCGAAAAGCCATCGAGAGCCGGTACGCCGACAGCGCCGCGGCCGCATTCAGAAGCTGCCCGAAGATAAGGACCGCCCGGTCGGGCGAAAATCCCGAGAACGCGGAGAACACCGCCGCCGATGCGTGAAACCCGTAATGATAATAGAAGGGTCCCGGAATCCACGGCTGCAGATCCACCGGGATTCCCCCGTGCTCGAGGAAAAGCCTTACCAGGAATGTGTGATGGACCGAATCCACCCAGGCGGGAAGCGCCAAATCGCGCGCCTGGAAAAACCGCAGTCCAAGCAGGATAAGAAATGCCGGAATCTCCCAACCGGCAAAGGATGAGAATCGGAAGCGAACCTTTCGCCGCGCCAGGCCCAGGAGTACCAGCGTCGCGGAAACGATTTCCGCGATGATCAGGATCGGCGGGGAAAAACGAATCCCCGTAATCCGGCCAAGAAGCGCGGCCAGCGCGAGGATCGCCAATCCCAAGCCGAAAGCAATCGCAAGATTTTCCGCCCATCCCCTGCGCCGGCCGGATTGCCAGGCAAGCACGGCCGCACCCGGCAGGATGATCCCGAGGGTGGCAAGTGTGCTGGCAAACACCGTTAACGGATCAGGAAACGTCATGCGGCCCGGGGGCGCAGGGAAAGGATGCGTGGATTAAACCACATCCCCGCTGGTTTTGCCGACGGCATGCAGGTGAGGCCGGCGGTGAATGGATGGGCTGGTTATCGGAAAAGGTCGCTGACTTCAGGCAGCGAAGTACGGAGGTTTTTCCTTCGTGCCCTTCGTGTTCTTCGTGGATCTAGCTCTTCGATCCCGGGGGAAGAAAGGCGGTGAAAAATATTACGCAACTACAATGATTACCCCCGACATTCCTTCCCCTCCTGGCCCGCCGCTTTTCTCGCAATAATAGGGATAGGTTCCCGGTTTATCGAACGTGTAGGAATACATTTGGCCGACGGCGAGTAAGCCGCTTTGGAATACACCGGTGTCCGATGTGACGGTGTGGAATACCGGATCCCGGTTGATCCAATTAATCGTCGTTCCCGCCTTGACGGTCAACCGGTCCGGATGAAATTCGTAATCCTGGAGGAAGATGTTCACCTGCCCCGACGGCACAGCATCGGTGGGCGTTCTGGTGGCGGAAGATCCGCCGCGGGTAAGGAATGCAGGCAGTTGGCAGCCGGAAACGGATGCCGTCAGGAAGAGGAGGATCACCCCGCGCAGGAACAATCCCGGGATCAAAGAAAACTTTTGCACAGCCATTCCCTCCCTCGAGTAAATATCCCCGCACTCAGTAACCGGCGATTTCTGCCTGCTATTTTAGTCAGAATGCTTCATTTTCCGGGAATATGGGAATATTCTCACGGAATTCTCAGCCAACCCGTTTGGGAATTGAGAAAGCCAAGGGGGATTTGGTGTTGGACCAGCGAAAATGAACGACCGCGCGGCAAGCCGTGTGGTATCACAGAGCGCAACCCCCAAGAACTGCGCAGCAAGCCCCGC
>CAZFPL010000166.1:0-2816 GCA_964521085.1 uncultured Anaerolineales bacterium
CTTGGGGGTTGCGCTCTGTGATACCGCGCGGCTTGCCGCGCGGTCGTTCATTATTTTCTGCTTCCCAATCCACAGGCCGATCAAGCCTGATCCGTACATCAAGCCCAATTTGATCGCGATCACGACGTTGTCTGGGAGGACGGCCTTGGTTTTTTCAACCAAACCGAAGGTTATCAACAGACTGAAAGCTACCACTTGAAGAAGGAAACCGACCAAATATCCGACAAGTATTCCAAGCATCGGATATTTCCAGATCCTCAAACCGATGGCGAGAACGTATTTGTTCCGGTCGTATAAATTTATTACGATGATGACGCCCAGCAGCAGGAGGGACGCAATGGAAATCCAAGTCACACCAAGAGAAGGGGTGAAGATGAGGGCGAAGGCGGCCGTCAGACTCAGGAAAATCTTCAGAAGAACGACCCGGTTGAGTTTGCGGACACCTTCCTCATTCAAGCCGCTGTTTCGAAATAACTTCTCGTATTCCGCCCTTTTCGATATGGAGTATTGGACTTTTTCCGTTTTAAAATTGTAGCCGCAATCGCAGACTTCCGCGGCTTCCGAATTCCACAGACCGCATTTGGGACACTTCTTGTCAGCCATTTCATCCTCCCTGGAAAAAGGAATTTTGTGCGGTGATCCTGTCGAATAAGTATAAAATAGCCCTGGCCAATGGCTTTGCGCATTTTCCCTGTGGAGATCACTGCTGATAACACCCAGGCTGTGTGACACAGTGACCTATTTCCTGCAGGAAATAAATCGGCATCGAACTCGTCACGGGTCGGTTTTAACCACCGTATCTTTTATGGTTAAAAAGGGGGAGCGGGCAGACGCACAAAATGGCCGGCGTTTCCATTGATCGGAAAGGCGGGATAAAAATCCCGGCACGGCGCCGAATAACCAAGCCCACGATATGGGCTGTGGGGTGAGTGCTGACTGCCCGCTCTGTGATTCCATTGTAACCCGCATGTCAACCCCCCAGGCGATGAATTCTTGCGGATTCAGAGAGCCGGTTTATTCCAACGGCAGGGGATGGCGCATGAAAAATTCCCACATCACGGCCGTGGCGTCGATATCCTGCGTGGTGCGGCCCACCAGCCACTCCGGCAGGGGTTGGCCTCCCGGCCAGGCATGCCCGCCGCCATGAATTGCGTACAGGATCACCTCGGCGCCGCCCCGGCAGTCTCCGTAGCGGATCCCGGTTACCTCGCCGGCGGGGGGCAAATCCACGGGCGCATCCGCGCAGCCGTCGCGCGCAGCCCAATCCGCCGCCCAATCCGTCACCGGCGGGAAGGGATCGTGGAAGGAAGGCGACTCTCCGCCGGTATACGGCACAATCGGATCGGCCGTTCCATGGAAGGCGAGCACCGGCACCGGACGCTGTGGATTGCACCGATCCCGCGGAAACAGGTAGGCGCCCGACACCCCGCCGATGGCGGCGATCCGATCCGAAAGCGTGCACGCCAGCATATCCGCCATCCCGCCGCCGTTCGAAAGGCCGTTGGCGTATACCCGCGCCGGATCGATGTTGTACTCCTCCGCCAAAGCATCGATCAGGCTGGAGATGTATTCCACATCGATCATCGAAGGAGCCGATTCGGCTTCGCTGGAGCGGATTCGCCAGCGCAGGGGAAAACCGGTACCCGCGGGGTATACGACAAGAAAGCCGTATCGGTCCGCCAGGTCGTTCCAGCGGCTGATTTCCATCTGGTGGCCGGGCCACTCCGCAAACCCGTGAAGGCTGATGACGAGCGGGACGGGAGACGATCGATCGTAGGTTTCGGGCACGTGCAATACGTAGGTGCGTTCCTCCCCGCCCGAAACAATCCGGCCGGAAATTTCACCGGCGGGCGGGGAGTAGACGTCTCTTGTATAGGCGGCCAAGAGAAACAGAAAAAGGGTTAAGACGGAGGTGATGATGATCGCCAGGAAAATCCCGAAGCGGACGAGAATGCGGTGTTTCATTTTTCCCGATTTCTTCCTGTCCGTACCGCTTGCCGAAGCATGGATAAATCCTTGAAGCCTGAAAATCCGATCCGCATTGATATTACGAGTCGCGGTTTATGGACCTGAAAATTAACCAATCCGCGAACCCCAGGATAAGGCAAGCAACCAGGAGGACGGCCGGCACGGTCGCGCGATCCATCGGCGCGATGGCAAGCACTCCGCCGGCCTCCAGCAACTGAACCGAGAACCAACCCACAGCCAGGAGTACCATGACATTCGTCAGAAGCCGGTGCCATTTCCATATCCGGCGCATGAGATCCGACGGCCGTTCGATGAATACATCCCTGGGGATGCGCGCCTTGACTTCATCCAGCAAATCGGCGGGGCTGCCATCCAAGAGTTCCAGAAAAGAGATACGGAAGGGTTCGTATTCCTTGAACCGGTAAATGCACAAAGAGGACCACCACGTGTCTTTTTCGATCGCGGAGATATCCGCATACATGCATTGAAAGGAGTGCAGGAAGGGATTGGGGATGGCTTCCGCGGCAATGCGATCGGTGGTTATCCGTAATTGGTAGGTGAATACAAAGAAGGATGCATAAACCAGAACGGCTGGAATGGCGAGAAAGAAGATCATCGGCCCCAAGGCTTCCGCCGGAATGGCTTGTACCGCCGGGGGGATGAAAACAAAAAGAGCGGTGAATGTTATGAGAAGAACCGATATCTTGAACGGCAAGCAAAACCGGATCACGACATCCTTCCACTGTTCCTGATGCATGGTGATTATTTTATCAGAGGTCGGAAAAGGCGATTGGGTTTATCCCGCTTTCGCGGGATTAGAATACCCCGCAGCTTGCTGCGCAGTTCTT
>CAZFPL010000167.1:0-2790 GCA_964521085.1 uncultured Anaerolineales bacterium
CAGCCGCCCTTCATCAATGGTTCACTCTCCGGGGTCGCCGGCAACGGCGGCTGGTTCGTCTCAACGGTCGAGGTCTCGGCATCGGCCGATGATTCCACCTCGGGCATCGCGTCGATCGTTTATTCGCTCGATGGCGGAGCGCAAACCGGCTACTCGGGGCCGTTCAGTGTCGGGGACGGGACGCATTCGATCGTTTTCACCGCGACGGACAACGCGGGCAACAGCTCCAGCCAAACCGTCGGCGTCAATATCGACCTGAGCCAGCCGTTCCTCGCGATCGATCCGGCAAGCGGAACACCCGGCGCCGGCGGCTGGTTCCTTTCGAGTGCGACGGTCAGCGCCTCGGCAGCCGATGGCGGATCCGGCCTTGCGTCATTCGAATACTCTGTCGACGGCGGTGGACAAGCCCCCTACAGCGGGCCGGTGACGCTCGGCGATGGGACGCACACGGTCGTGTTCACCGCGACCGACCAGGCCGGGAACAGCATGAGCGGATCGAGCACGGTGAACGTGGATACGCAGGCGCCGGATCTCTCCCTCTCCGGTAGCGCAACCTATTGCCCGGCGTGCGGCGGGACGATGGCGATCGATTATTCCGTCGGCGACGGCGCCAGCGGCGTGACGGTATGGACCCTGATGGTCAACGGAAACACGCTTACCGGCGGCGGCGCCGCGGAAAGCGGAACGTACGATTGGGACGGCAGCGGGCTTCCCGCGGGCGCGCACATGATCACCCTGGTTGCCCGCGACCTGGCGGGAAACCTCACGCAAACCGAGATCTCAGTGACGTTGACGGTTCCACCCTCGGCAGACGAGCCGAGTTCGCCGCCCGCCGCCCGGCGCGCGACCGCAACACGCACCAGCCCCGCGCCAACCTCCACTTCGGCCGGTTCCGGTGCGGGTGGATCGTCATCCGCATCTACGGCGACGGGGATGGGCGGACGGCAATCAACCCCAACAAAGACAAACGCCGTAATCGCGTTTTCTCAGCCTACACAAGGAACTCGGATTCAGAGTACGCCATCCAATTCTCCCAACGCGAGTACACCCTCTGGTGTGCTTTTCGGTGTGGAAGCGGCAGCGGCTATTGGCGCGGCGATGGCATTAGTCGTAGCCGAACGCCAAAGACGCAAGGAAGAAGAAGCGAGAGAGGCTAAGGAAGCTGCTCGTTTCAACTCCACTCAAATCCAATTGGAGGAACAGATACGGCGCGTGGCGGCCCAACGAGCATGGGACAAGAAACAAAAGGAGGAGGCGGAGGTAGCAGCTCAGGAGGCAGCCCAGGAGGTGTTAAACCAGGAGTTTCAAGCCAAACTGAGCGAGGCCCAAGGAGCAGGTCTGTCTCCAAGAGATATTAACAACTATATCGAGATGGCAAAAAGCAGCGGTTACGCCGCTGCGATTGCAGCGCTTGAGGCATTTATAACCAATGCAAAACATGATGCCGAGGAAACCAAGAAATTCCAAGAAGAAATGAAGGAAAAGGAAGCCCGCGAGGCTGCTGAGAAGGCAAAGAAAGAAGCTGAAGAAAAGGCACGTCTAGAAGCTGAAGCAAAAGCGGCCGAGGAAAAGAAAAAGCAACAATCAGGAACAAAAGAATGCAATCAAACACAGGTTCTTGCTGGAGCCGGTTTAACTATTTTAGTGGATTTATTCGTAGGGCTTCCCGCGGTATGGTTAGTCATCAGTGGAGCTGGTGTTACTCCTGCAGCATTGGCAGGAGAAGCTATTGAATTGTTAGTCGTCCTGCCAGTGACGATTCTGGGTATATATCTTGTCATAGACAGCGGTTGCGTATAATCAAGGCAATTCGATAGAATATACTTAGCGGGAAGGAATAGGAGCCTAAATGAACAAATATTCAAAAATCGAAACCCTCAAGTTGATAGTCAGCCTGATTGCCTTCTGGTTTGTTGGAGTGATTATCGCTTTTTTTGCAGGTCTTGGATGGTTTTTCTTAATAGAGACTCTGCGTAGAATTTTATTTTTAGTACCCAAGTTAAATACCGCTGTCATCAATTTCATACTAGGTAGGGAAACACGAAAGGTTCCAGGAGACATCAATAAGGCACCTTGTGGCCTCTTATGCGTAGTGATGAGATATGCAATCATCTGTGCTTGGATTATTATGACAATCTTTGTATTCTGGAAAGCCAATATACGGATTTTTGAGATGTTATTCAAATAAGAGAACAACGCTCGAGGGATAATGATTAAAACGCTGGAAAAATACTGGCTTCCAATCTCGATTGGTATGGTTTTCGCCACGCTTGCCTCCCTGTTCCTCTGGCCGGCAATCGCCCAGCCTCTGATATGGATCGTTATCATTGCCGGAATCGGGGTGGCGGTCGTTCTTGCCGTCAACCGGCATTATCGTAAATACCTCCAGGAGCATCATAGCCGCGGAAAACTGGTGCGCAACGCCGGCCTGGATATTCTGGGGATCCTGCTGGCCATCGGTTCTGCGATATGGCTGGCAGGCATCGTCGCCGCCCGGGTCGTGCCGACCGCCGCCAATACCTTTGAATCCATAAAACCTGGAATGGGTTTGGGGGGCGGAATAATTGCCGGTTTGATATCTGCATTAGCAGTCGGTCTGGGTGTTGGCTTTTTGGTGCGCTGGGTGTGGGGAAAACTGATGGCTAGGGTAAGTTGAGAGCGTAAATCTCATTATTCGTTCGGGCGCCCATTGTGGGCGCCCGAACCATCGGTCTGCCTTTTACTTTCCTGCATTTAATACCTCTTTTCCTCTGGCTGAGTATCCAGAATCCTGACGAATGTCACTTTTCA
>CAZFPL010000168.1:0-2761 GCA_964521085.1 uncultured Anaerolineales bacterium
ATAAAAAAGCCCCGGCTGGGGCTCTTGAGCCACGGGAGGGAATTGAACCCTCAACCTATCACTTACGAAGCGATTGCTCTGCCGATTGAGCTACCGTGGCGGATTGCCCGTTGAAATCCGGGGTCGGGCGAGATTATACCCGGCGCGGGATGGTTCGGGAAGGTGGGCGGTCTGAAGACGTTTTTAACCGGAAGCCCGCCGGCGAAGCCGGCTGGTGTAGCCGTGCTCGATCATCCAATCGGCCAGCGCGGGAAAAAGGTCGATCATCCACACGCCGGGTGCGAAATACCATGGGATCACGACGCAGCGCTTCGGCCGCCGGACAAGGTTCGCGATGCATTCCCCAAGATCAGATGCGGGAAGCGCGATCCGCATTGACGAGGGTTCCTGCATACCGGGAATCCGGCCGCTGTTCTCGCCGAATTCCGTCCGGACCGGGCCCGGGCATACGAGACAAACTTCGATTCCCATACCGCGGACCTCACGGCGCAATGCGTCGTTAAATCCGCGCAGCCCGAACTTGGCCGCGCAATAGATGGAAGAGGTCGGCAGGGCCATCAGCCCGGAGGTCGAACCGATGTTGATGATGGACCCCCTGCGGCGCTCGATCATCGACGGAAGCAGAGCCCGGACAAGCAGGATCGGAGCGACAAAATCGAGGTTGAGTACGGGGAGAATATCCTCCTGCGGACCGAGCGATTCCAAAAAGCGCATCCGCCCGGCGCCGGCGTTGTTGACCAGGACATCCACCCTGCCCTTCCAGGCAAGGGATTCCCTGGCGATCCGATCCACCTCACCCGGCGCGGTTAAATCGCCGCGGATGACGAATGCCTCGGCCCCGTTTTTCAACGCACGGATCTCTTCCGCCAGCGCGTTCAACCGATCCTCGCGCCGGGCGGTCAGGATAACGTGCATCTTCCGCCTGGCAAGCGAGCGCGCGGCGGCTTCCCCGATTCCCGACGAAGCGCCCGTGACGAGCGCGACCGATCCTTCTAGTTGTTTCATGGGCTGATATTTCCCTTTTCGGATTGTCTGACTTCAATTGGAGATATAAAGCATTGTACACGGATTACACGGAAAAACACCGGATTACGCAGAAATTCCATGGAATAAAAAGAAAACCTTTTAAAAATTTTATTGGGAACGAGAATCCGCGTCATCCGTGCAATCCGTGCAATCCGTGTAAAGGCAGTTATCTTCCGGCGATAATGATATCCACCGGAAGCGAGAACATTGACTCGCGGAAAGAATCAACCACGGTAAATCCGGCGGCTTCCACCTCCGATCGGGAATCGATCGGGCGGCAATCCACCCAAACCGGGAAGGCGGCGTGCATCGCGCCGTAGAGTTTCGACATCCAATTCGGGTCCGGCGCAAGCCCCATACAGACAACGCCCAGGCGCCCTCCTTCTTTTAATACACGCCGGGACTGCGCCAGCACGCACGGAATTTCCGGCGTATCAAACAACTCCAACGTAAAACTCATGAAGACCGCATCAAACATCCCGGAGCGGAAAGGCAGGCCGGCTCCGTCCGCGCAAACCAAAGCGCTGCGATTCGAAAACCGTGAGGTGAGCAGCCCTTTTTGGGCCGCCGCGAGCATGCCCGGAGCAATATCGATCCCGGCTGCGGTCCCCGACTCGCCGGCGGCTTCCGCGATCCTTCGCAATCCCCGCCCGGTGCCGATTCCTATTTCCAGGATTTTCTCCCCGCGCCGGATATCGAGGCGACGGATGGCATCGTTTCGCAGCCGCTCCTCCGCTCCTCCCGAGAGCAGATCGTAGAACCGGCTGATAGAGCTGTAATAATTCGCCGCTTGTCGTTTGGAGTGGGAAACGCGAGAGGGGATTGTGGTTTTCATCGGAGATGCCATCCCATCCTCCCTCCGCTTCTCCCCTCCCTCCTTCCCGCGATACGGGAAGGAGGGAGGGGTTGGGGGTAGGAGGTTAGGATGGTCTATGGTTCCCAGTTGTATCTGGACAGAGAAAACAGATACGGGACTCCGTCCACATATTCCACACCGGTCACCCACGTCATCCAATCCAATTCCATATCGGGCGACCCGGGCTTATAAACCGAATAAAAATTAAAATTCTTCCAGAGGGAAGGCCAGGTGACGGTATATGACGCCCCGCCGAGCTGGATCGAGTTGCAGTGGGTTTCCGCGGAGCCGAAAACGGCAAGCAGATCCGGCCGCACCAGATCCGCAAAGGTTCCCTGCACCGGAAGGCCGCTTCCGGGGCCCAATCCCCAATCCACGACTTCCGTGCTGCCGAACACCATCCCGGCCTGTTCGGGATCGTACACCTTTGGATTCCCGTTATGGATGTAGGTGACGGTCAATCCGTGAATCGGGCTGACAATCGGAGTCAGGATCCGGCCGTCGTTGGAACGGGCTGCTTCATAAAGCGACTCGAACAGGCTCACCACCCGGCCGTCCGTGCAGAAATCCGCCGACGTCACGTACTCCGTCAAATATATCCGGTTGACCCAGCCCGTTCCCCCGCCGGGCAGCAAGAGTTCCACCCACAGATCGGTCCCGGCGACAACTTCCCTTCCGGTCGAATGCAGGTTGGACGCGTCCCAGGCCAATGAGCCCGCGACCGGATAATCGTCTCCGGGGTCCGTCCGCGCGGAGAGCGTTCCGCCCTCCGCGACGAGCACGACCGAATATACGCCGGTGACGTCCACGGTTGCCGTTTCGGTCGGAGCCGCGGAAAGCGTTTCCGATGGGGCGGCAGCCGGCGTGTCTACCGGCGGC
>CAZFPL010000169.1:0-2612 GCA_964521085.1 uncultured Anaerolineales bacterium
CACGGCGGCCACCTGACCCACGGAAACCCCGCCAACCGGTCCGGCCGCTGGTACAAGATCGTCGCGTACACGATCGATCCCGCAACCGAAAAAATCGATTACGACGCGGTGGAAGCGCTGGCCCGCGAACACAAGCCCAAGATGATCATCGCCGGCTACACCTCGTACCCCTGGGTGGTGGATTGGAAACGCTTCCGGCAGATCGCCGATTCGGTCGGCGCCTACCTGATGGCCGACATCGCCCACGTCGCCGGGCTTGTCGTCGCCGGGCAGTACCCTTCGCCGCTCGGGCACGCCCACGTGATCACCTTCACCACACACAAGACCCTGTGCGGACCGCGGGGCGCGTGCATCCTCACCACCGACCCGGTCCTCTCGCGCAAGGTCGACCGCGGAGTCTTCCCCGGCGAACAGGGCGGGCCGCACGTCAACGTCTTCGCCGCGCTCGCGGTGACGTTCAAGATCGCGCGCACCGAGAAATTCCGCCAGTTGCAGGAGCAAATAGTCCGCAACGCCAAGCGGCTTTCGGATTCGCTTGCGGCCCGCGGCCTGAAGATCGCCTACGGGGGAACCGACACTCACCTGCTGAATGTGGATTGCAAAAGCGTCCGCGCGCCGGACGGCACTCCCCTCTCCGGCGATATCGCCGCGCGCGTCCTCGACCTGGCCGGGATCGTGCTGAACCGCAATACCATCCCCGGAGACCTGACCGTCGGCAAAGCAACCGGGATCCGCATGGGAACACCGTGGATGACACAGCGTGGATTGCGCGAACCGGAAATGGACGCGCTGGCGGAAGCCATCGCCCAGGTACTGCAAGCATGCCATCCATTCTCCTATAGCGGGAAAAAGGGATCCATCCTGCGGGCGCGGATCGACTTCACGGCGATGGAAGACGCGCGCATCCGGGTTCGGTCTTTGGCCGAAAAAGCCGGGATCGATTTCAAGCCCGACAATCACGGCTACCCTCATTTTTATTATCTCGACGATCCCGCGCCGAAGAAAAAATTCGCCAAGATCGCAATGCGGGGAAGCCTTGCGGAATCCCTCCTGTATTGGGCGACAACCAACGATGTATATTCCCTTAAATCCGGAAAACTCCAGGCCACCCAACTGCCACTCCATGGGGGAGTGACGGAAGCCGTGTTGGAACGCGCCGACGGGGGGGAATTCATACTCACCGTACCCTCCACCCGCGCCAATCTCGCGCTGGCATGGCTGCGCGCGCTCTCCGACGGCTACGTCCGCTTCGACGACGACCTGGCGCGCAAGATGCCGGGGCCGGTGGAAATCGAATTGATCGGCGGCACGGCGCTGATGCCGGCAGCCGCCGGCCCTTCGGCCGATGAAACCCGTCCCTTTTTTGTTGCGCCGTTCCATGCGGATGCTGCGGCGCCGCTTCCCGAATTTTCCTGGAAGGAACCTGCCGACCCGCCCCTGCGGTTCACCCCGTTGCACGATCTTCACAAGGCGCTTGGCGCGAAGATGGTGCCGTTCGCCGGATGGGAAATGCCGGTCTGGTACAGCAGCGTGGTCGAGGAGCATCTGGCGGTTCGCAAAGCGGCCGGTCTTTTCGACGTCGCCCACATGGGCGTGTGGGATGTGAGCGGAAAGGGCGCCTGCGCCTTCCTCGACGCGGTCTGCGCCAACGAAATCGCCGCACTCACTCCGGGACAGTCGCTCTACACCCACCTGCTGGATCCCGACGGCAAGGTTATCGACGACCTGATGATCTACCGCCGCAGCGCTGAAACCTACCTGATCGTGGTCAACGCCTCGAATGACGATAAAGATTGGGCTTGGGTAAACGCCGTCCGCGAGGGAAAGGTCCGCATCGACCGCGACCGCCCGGGTGCGAAGGCTCCCGGCCGGAACAGCGTCGTCCTGCGCAATTTGCGGGATCCTAAAATCGGCGCGGACATGCGCGTGGATATCGCGCTGCAGGGGCCGAAATCGCGCGAGATCCTGCTGGCCCTCGGCGGCGATGAGGAAACGAAGACAAGGATCACCCGCCTGGCGCGGACCGAGTTATGCGATGCGGCTCTCGGCGGTTTTACTCTCATCGTGGCGCGTACCGGCTACACCGGCGAATCGATCGCCTACGAGTTGTTTGTCCATCCGGACCGCGCGGCGGATTTGTGGAAGGCGCTTTCGAAGGCGGGCGAACCGCTCGGCCTGAAGGCGGCGGGCCTCGGCGCCCGCGACAGCCTGCGCACCGAAGCCGGCTTGCCGCTTTACGGGCATGAATTCGCCGGCCCGCTGGGCCTGGGCGTGGGCGACGGCGGATTCGAATCCTACGTCAAACCGCACAAGCCGTGGTTCATCGGGCGCGCGGCGTTTCTCGAGCAGGAACGGTCGCGCAAAAGCGAAGTCACGCGCTTCCGATTCAACCGCAAGGGCGTGCGCATGGCGCATCCGGGGGACGTGGTAACGGACGAACAGGACGTCGCGATCGGCAAAGTCACCTCCTGCGCGATCGACAGCGAGCGCTTCCTGCTCGGCCAGGCGTATTTGGAAACTGCCTTTACCGTCGAGGGGAAGACAATCGTTGTGCGCCTGGGCGGATCGGAAGGCGGCGAGGTGACGAAGGAGCCGGCCACCGTGCTCAGCCG
>CAZFPL010000170.1:0-2504 GCA_964521085.1 uncultured Anaerolineales bacterium
GATCTCCGGGGCGGATGATCGTTTCATAAAGCGGAGCCAGCAAGTCGAAATGGTCGAGTAGGGGCACGGGAATGTAAAAGAATCCTGTCGGGCATCAAGCGGAAGTATTTTCGGCGGCCACAAGCCACTCCGCCACCTCGGCCGGGGAGGGAATGCGTCCGGAACAGACCAGCTTTTCGTTTATGACCAACCCAGGCGTGGACATAATGTTGTATTCCATGATTTTGTCGTAGTCCGTGACTTTGATGAATTCGGCCTGCAAACCCTTCATATCGGCGGCCTGCCGGGCGATGGCTTCCACCTTCTTGCAGTTCGCGCACCCGGAACCGAGCACTTTGATTGTGAGCATGAAAACCTCCGTTGTCTATTTGAATTCAGCCTTGAGTTTCCCTCATCCCAATCCCTCCCGTCGCTGCGCTCCGGGACAGGTTCTCCGGCTTTTACTGGGAGAAGAGTGTCGGTGAACTTCCGACGGGATGAGGGGCGTCAAAGAATGCCAAGCTTCCCATCGATGACGAAATCGCAAAAGAAAACGAAAACAGCCTTGTTAATTATGGAACCATCATGCAACTATAACTAATGAAGCACGCTTTACGTTACGCCGGTTTACCCGTCATAATCCGCTTCCCAGCGCGGCAAGGAACAAACCGAAGTAGAAGGTGATCCGGCCAAGGCCGGTTTTATCCGGAAGGATAAAACTTACTCCGAAACCAACGCGCGACATTAACCAGCAAAATAAGCACGGGTACCTCCAACAAAGGCCCGATGACGGTTGCAAATGCCTGTCCGGAATTAATCCCAAAGATTGCCACTGCCACGGCGATCGCCAGTTCAAAGTCGTTGCTGGCGGCGGTAAACGATACGGCCACTGTCTTTTCGTAGGAAGTACCCATCCTTTTAGATATAAAGAACGTGGCGAACCACATGATCAAGAAATACAACAGTAAAGGAATGGCAATACGGACCACGTCCAGCGGTAATTGCACGATGATTTCCCCCTTGAGAGAAAACATCACAACGATGGTGAACAGCAGGGCCAGCAGTGTCAGCGGGCTAATGCGAGGGGTAAAAACCCGTTCGTACCAATCCCTGCCCTTCAGGCGGATGAGACTGAAGCGGGTGACCATGCCCGCCAGAAACGGCACGCCGAGATAAAAGAGCACTGTCCTGGCTGCCTCGATGATCGAGATTCGCACGTCTGTCCCTCCGACGAATCCAAGGCGGGTCAGCAGAAATGGAATAAAGAACCAGATATACACAGCGTAGAACAACACTTGAAAGACGGCATTGAAAGCCACCAATCCGACAGCCAGTTCGCGGTCGCCGCCGGCCAGTTCGTTCCACACAATCACCATCGCGATGCAGCGCGCCAAACCAACCAGGATCACGCCGATCATATATTCGGGATAGTTGTGGAGAAAGACGATCGCCAAGCCGAACATCAGCAGCGGGCCGACGATCCAATTTAAAATCAGTGAGAGCGCCAGCAGCTTCGGGGTGCGGAAAACCCGCCCCATCTCCTCATACTTAACTTTCGCCAAGGGTGGGTACATCATCAGGATTAACCCGATGGCGATGGGAATGGAGGTGGAGCCGATTTGCATGCCGGCAATCCAGTCTGTGAAAGGCGGGAAAAGGAATCCTGTTCCGATCCCCACCGCCATCGCCAGGAAAATCCATAAAGTAAGGTACCGGTCTAGAAGAGAGAGCCGTTTCGTAACGCCGGTTGGCTGTATCATTGACACCTCTGGTTAAAAATAGGTTTCTAGCAGCGGCGGAATTTCATCGAAAATCCCGTCGCGTACTTTTCGGAAAACCTCCACCACTTCACTTTCCGTGCCTTTGGCTTTGGCGGGATCGGGAAAATCGCGGTGGATTCGATTCCCACGTCCGAGCCAGACCGGACATTCCTCAGCGGCCGAATCGCATAATGTTACAACCAGATCGAAATCCATGCCGCGGAATGCACCCACATTTTTGGGGCTCCCTGTGTGCCGGATGCCAATTTCAGCCAGAACCGTGAACGTTTTGGGGTGGATGGAATTCGCCGGCCTGACTCCCGCGCTGTATGCTTCCCATGTCTCACCCAGGCGTGCATTAACGATCGCCTCCGCCATCTGCGAGCGGCACGAATTACCGGTGCAGAGGAAAAGCACCTTGCGCTTCATGAGGCGGATTGCACCGCCTCCGCCAGCCATCCGGCCACCTCGGCCGGGGAGGGAATGCGTCCGGAACAGACCAGCTTTTCGTTTATGACCAACCCAGGCGTGGACATAATGTTGTATTCCATGATTTTGTCGTAGTCCGTGACTTTGATGAATTCGGCCTGCAAACCCTTCATATCGGCGGCCTGCCGGGCGATGGCTTCCGCCTTCTTGCAGTTCGCGCACCCGGAACCTAAAACTTTTATCGTCAGCATGATGACCTTCCTTCCATCGATTTTTCTTCCCGAGAAAACAATCTCATGATGCTGCTTCCGCCGCCGCGGAACGAATGCGGTTGCG
>CAZFPL010000171.1:0-2258 GCA_964521085.1 uncultured Anaerolineales bacterium
CGGCTCGTCATCTTCACGGTGATTTTCCTCCCGCTGATGATGGCTGCGATCCCGCTGGGCGTCCTGTTCGGCATGAAGGAATCCACGCCGGCTTCCACGGTGGACGCGGCTTCCGAACAGCTTCCCAAGGAGATGACCGCGCTCTGCCCGGAGACTCTTTCGGCAGGCGATTGCATGAAGGTGTTCATGGTCAACGAGTTCATGATCCTGTTCATGATCATCCCGGTCGCCGTTCCCGGGGCGATCGCCGGATATTCGGTCGTCGGGGAAAAAACCACCCGCTCGCTCGAGCCGCTCCTGGCGACGCCCATCACCACCCTCGAACTCCTGACCGGGAAGTGTCTGGCGGCGGTCATCCCCGCGGTCCTGGCGACCTTCGGCGCGTTCGGAGTGTTCGCGGTCGGCGCGGCGGTCATCCTGGCCAATCCGGCCCTCATCTCGGTGCTGCTCGATCTCCGCTGGCTGCTGGCGGTCTTCGCGGTCGGCCCGTTGCTGGCGTTCCTCGCCGTAACCTTCGCGCTGATGGTTTCCTCCCGCGTCAACGACCCGCGAGTCGCCGAACAAGTTTCGATGGTCATCATCGTTCCGGTCATGGTCGGCTTCTTCGGACAGCTCTCCGGATTGTTCATCCTGAACAAGGAAATCATTCTCGTCACCGCGCTGGTCATGCTGGTCCTGGATGGCGTGATGTTCTACCTGGCGACGCAGGTTTTCCAGCGCGAATCGATCCTTACCCGGTGGAGGTGAAACCATGAATAAGATCCGAACTGCCTTCGGGTTGGCGCTTCTTGCCGCGCTCCTCCTCGCCCCGGCTGCCCAGGCGCAGGAAGAAACCTTGACCATGAGCCTTTCGCGGGATTGGGGATACGGGGGATTCGGCGGAGATATCCAGGGTACGTTTTCCTTCCACGTGCGCGGCCCTACGAATTTAATCCGCGTGGAATTTTATATCGATGCGTTGAAGATCGGCGAAGATACGGCGGCTCCGTTCGATCTGCAGTTTGTGACGGACAATTACGCGCTCGGATCGCACGAGCTGTACGCACTCGGATACACCGACGACGGGAAAACCCTCCGCTCGCAATCGGCGCATCCGACCTTCGTCTCGCCCTCGGAAGGGGGGGGAGCAGCGATTAAATTCATCATCCCGTTGCTGGTGTTGATCTTCGGTTCGATGGCGCTGGCCGGAGTCATTCCCCTGCTCACGGGGCGCAAGACCGTCCGGTTGGATCCGGGAGCGCGGCGGCAATATACCTTCGGCGGAGGAATCTGCCCCAAGTGCAAACGGCCGTTTGCGTTCCACTTCCTCGGATTAAATCTGATCACCCACAAATTCGACCGCTGCCCCTACTGCGGCCGATGGAGTGCCGTCCGGCATGTTTCGGAGCAGGAATTGCGGGCCGCCGAACAGGCCGAGGTGGAAGCGGCCATAGAGCATATCCCCGAAGAGTCCGAGGAAGAAAAGTTAAAGAAGGAATTGGACGATTCGAAGTACCAGGGGCTCTGATCCGGCTCCCTGCCGTTCCTTAGGTCCCGTTGTCCGGCTGTTCTCTTCATCGCCCGCTTCGCCCGTTTAATTAAACCTGGGGCTTGAAGCCGGATCGCAAGGTGAAGAGGTTTTTTTCGGGAAGACGGACACGGCCGGAGAGAAAAAAGATGAAACCGATTTTGGAATCACTCTTGCGGATCGCCGTCTTTGCCCTCATGCTGGTCTTTTGGCGTTGGCTTATCCGGCAGCCTTATTCGCCGGCGGCGGATCTCGTCATCATGGTGGGAGCGCCCTTGTTGTTACTCCCGTTGGTCTGGCTGGGAAGAAAAATGCTGAACCGGGACCCGACCCTGAAAAACGCCAAACGGACGACGACGATCGTCCATTACGTTCTGCTCTTTATCCTCGGCGCGGCCATCTTCCGCGCGATCGGCACGTACCGATCCTGGCCCGATTGGAGACTCCCTATCCCCTCGGAGATCGGTCTTGTACTTGTCGTTCTCTCCGGGGCGATCCTGTTTCTGACGGTGGCCAACCTCGCCCTGAAAGGGCTCGGCGCGCCGTTTGCGGTTGCCCTCAGCCGAAGGCTGACCACGGATTGGCTGTACGCCTACACGCGCAATCCAATGGTGTTGGCCAGCTTTTTATTCTTTCTTTCGGTCGGGTTGTGGATTCAATCGGCGCTCTTCCTGCTCTGGATGCTCCTTCTGGTCATACCGGTTTGGCTGTTGATCGTCAAAGTGTTTGAAGAGCGGGAATTGGAAATCCG
>CAZFPL010000172.1:0-2211 GCA_964521085.1 uncultured Anaerolineales bacterium
ATTAAGTAGTTGGGCCCGCTAGCGCGGGCCCAACTACAACCACCTTGGAGGGAGAGGGAGGGAGGAGAGAATTTCGGAGCGCATTTCGCACTCCAATTGTGATATTACTCCTCTTATAAGTCGCTTACATAGTGACTTTTGTCATATTCTGCCGGCTCCCGCCGAGTGCAAGAATCATCCAAACACCCTTTTTGGTGTACGGCTTTTTCCGAGCGATCCTTCCGGATGACGCCAGATTCCCGCAAGGATTTCGCCACAATCCGGACATTTGCCGCCATTCTGGATTCGATACTCCAAAATCGAATATCCTCTGCGACGGACAAGCGTATGCCGGCATTGGGGGCAGAGCGTATCTTCGAGCTCTTTCACCATCCCCGGAAGATTTCCCGCGTAGACGTAGCGCAATCCGGCCTCCTGGCCGATCTCGGCCGCCTTGGTCAGGTCAGCGGCAGTGGTCGGGCGCGCGTTTTCATACTTATAATCGGGGTGGTAAGCGGTAACATGCCAGGGAATGTCGGCGGAAACGCCGGCCAGAAAACGCGCCGCCTCCCACAACTCCGACGGATCGTCGTTCAGGCCGGGGATCAGCAGCGTGACCACTTCCACCCACAATCCGGCCTGGCGGGCGGCCTGAATGGTATCGAGCGTGTTTTTCAGCACGCCGCCGAGCATCCGATAGGTGGCGTCGCGCATCGCTTTAAGATCGATCTTCATCCCGTCGAGATGCGGGCGCAGGTAGGCCAGCGCTTCGGGGGTGGCGTTGCCGTTGGAAACGATCGCGGTCTTGCAGCCGCGCTCGCGCGCCGGCCGGAAGATCGCCGCCGCCCATTCCGCCGTGATCAGCGGCTCGTTATATGAGGAAACCACCACCTCCGCATGCGAGCGCTGCGCCGCGTCGGCGATCCCCTCCGGCGTGGCGCGCTGGATCGAAAGCCCCATCCCCTCCGAGAGCGGATCGCGCAGCGCCTGCGAGGAGACCCAGTTCTGGCAGAAGGGGCAGTGGAAATCGCAGCCAAGCATCCCGAAGGTGAGCGCGGTGGCTCCTGGGAGCAGGTGGTAGAAGGGTTTTTTCTCCACCGGATCGGCCTGCAACCCGGACACATATCCCCACGGCATGCGCAGCTTTCCGCCGCGGTTGAACCGCACGCGGCAGACGCCGCGCCGGCCCGGCCGCACCAGGCAGCGGTGGCCGCACGCAAGGCAGCGAACCGCGCCTTGTTCCAGCGGCTGCACCAGTTCGGCTTCCGCGGAAAAAGAATCCAGGGTTTCCTGCAGCGTAGCCATCGCCTTCGATTATACGATGTGTCATAATTGGGGGGTGTTCGTCCGCGGATCGGGATAGAAGGGATGGACCGTTATGCCGCCTGAGAAGAAGAAAATCCTGCGGCCGCGCGGCGCCCGCGCGCCAGAGAAACCCCGGCGCGCCAAATCCCACGCTCTTCCTCCGCATTCCCCCCTGAAACTGATGGATCCCGTCCCAAGCGACCTGGCGATTGCGCAATCTGCGAAGCTCGAACCGATCCTGCGCATTGCGCGCGAGGCGGGAATCCGGCCGGAAGAATTGTCACTCTACGGAGAATTCAAGGCCAAGGTGCGGTTGGAAATCCTGGACCGGCTTCGGGACCGTCCGCTCGGAAAGTACATCGATGTCACCGCGATCACCCCGACCCCGCTTGGAGAAGGCAAGACGACCATGACGATCGGACTGGCGCAGGCCATCGGCGCGCACCTTGGTAAACGCGCCTTTGCCTGCATCCGCCAGCCCTCGCTGGGGCCGACGTTCGGGGTCAAGGGCGGGGCGGCCGGCGGCGGGTATAGCCAGATTATTCCGATGGAGGATGTCAACCTGCATTTGACCGGCGATACCCATGCGGTCACCGCGGCGAACAACCTGCTCGCGGCGGCGATCGACGCCCGGTTGCTTCACGAATTGGATACGTTCGATGATGAAAAACTGGCGCTCCGGCTCGCTCCCGACGGGGAGTTCAACCGGTCGCAGCGGGCGCGTCTGGAGGCGCTGGGGATACGCGCCCGGAATGTCGCCGAGCTGTCCCGGGACGACCGGCGCCGGTTATTCCGGCTCAACCTCGATCCGGACCGGATCGCGGTCAACCGCGTGCTGGATACCAACGACCGGATGCTGCGCCGGATCCGGATCGGGCTCGGGGAGGAGGAAACCGGGCACGACCGTCCGGCCGGATTCGACATCTC
>CAZFPL010000173.1:0-2087 GCA_964521085.1 uncultured Anaerolineales bacterium
TCGCCGCGGCCCAGGAGATCGAAAATCGCCGGATCGTCGGTCGGGATCGTATCCAGGTCCAGCGTCTTCCCGTGCCGCTCGCGGATCAGTTCGCAGGCCCGCTGCATCACGGTCAGGGTCGCCAGGCCGAGGAAATCCACCTTGAGCAGGCCGAGTTTGTCGAGCACCTGCATCTCGAATTGGGTGATCGCGCCCATCGCGCTTTCTTCCAGGCTGCCGCGCGTCAGGCGGTGCAGCGGAAGATATTCCACCAGCGGGCGGTCGGAGATCACCACCCCCGCCGCGTGGGTCCCGGCGTTGCGGATCACGCCCTCGAGCTTGATCGCGGTGTCGATCAGGGTCCGGATGTAATCCGTGCTCTCGTAGGCTTCGCGCAGGGGCGGCACTTCCTGGAGCGCTTCGGGCAGCGTCACCGCCTTGCCCTGCGCGGCGGGGATCAGCTTCGCCAGGCGGTCCACTTCCGGCAGCGGGATGTCCAGCACGCGGCCGACGTCCCGCACCGCGGCGCGCGCGGCCATCGTCCCGAAGGTGATGATCTGCGCCACTTTGTCGGACCCGTACCGCCGCGCCACGTATTCGAGCATCCGCCCGCGCAGGTCGTCCTGGAAGTCCAGGTCGATGTCGGGCATGCTCACCCGCGCCGGGTTGAGGAACCGCTCGAAGATCAGCCCTTGCGCGATCGGATCCACCAGCGTGATCTGCAGCGCGTACGCCGCGAGGGAACCCGCCGCCGATCCGCGCGCGTTGTACCAGATTTTATCTTCCCGGGCGTGCCGGCACAGGTCCCATACGATGAGGAAGTAGTTGTCGAATCCCATCCGGTGGATGATGTCGAGTTCTTTTTCAAGCCGCGCCTGGATTTCAGGGTCCGAGGCCTGCGGTCCGAACCGGGCTTGCAGGCCTTCCGCGCACAACTCGCGCAGGTATCCTTCCGGAGTTTTTCCGTCCGGGACGGGGAACATGGGAAGGTGATAGCCCTTGAAGCCCAGATCCACCGAACAGCGTTCCGCCACGGCCAGCGTGTTGGAGATTGCGGAAGGGGTTTCCGCAAACAAAGCCAGCATTTCCTGCGGCGTGCGCAGGTAGAAGGTGTTGCCCGACATGCGCATCCGCTTCGCGTCGCTGACCACCGTCCCGGTCTGGATGCACAGCAGGATGTCGTGCGCGGCGGCGTCTTCCGGCATCACGTAGTGGACGTCGTTGGTCGCCACCAGCTCCACGCCGAACCGCGGCGCCAGGGATATCAGGCGGCGGTTGACTTCCACCAGCTCGGGGATGTCGTGGGATTGGAGTTCGAGGTAGAAGCGGTCGCCGAACAGGTCGCGGTACCACGCGATCTTCCGCTCGGCATCGTCCGCGCGCCCTTCGGCCAGCGCCCGCGGAATTTCCGCCGCCAGGCATCCGCTGGTGCAGATCAATCCTTCGGAGTGCGCCGCCAGATACTCGTGGTCGATGCGCGGTTTGTAATAGTAGCCTTCGAGCTGCGCGGCGGTTGCGATCTGCAGGAGATTCCGGTAGCCGGCATCCGATTGCGCCAGCAGCAGCAGGTGCGGCGGATCGCGGTCGGCGCGGCCTTCCTTGTCTTTCATCCCGCGCGGGGAAAGGTACGCCTCCACTCCGACGATCGGATGGATTCCCGCGTCCTTGGCGGCGTTATAGAACTCCACCACGCCGAACAGCGTCCCGTGGTCGGTCAGGGCCAGCGCGGGCATGCCCAGTTCCTTGGCCCGCTTAATGAGGAGGGGGATTTTTCCTAACCCGTCGAGTAGGGAGTATTCGGAATGTACGTGGAGGTGGACGAAAGACATGATCGCTGGGTGCCGGGTTGTAGAGTCGAGATGAACGATCAGAGGTAACGATTGTCATTATAGCACATGCACAAGACGAAAAATACGAGAAGAAAGTCACTTTATCTTAAATTTTTCTTGTGAACCGGTCAAGCCTGTCAGGGGTTTTAGTTTTGGCTCGTCAACCCCGAGTATTCCTATCGGGGATCCAGGGGTTTTGGTTTTGGCTCGTCATCCCCGAGTGTTCTTATCGGGGATCCAGTACATGCGCTGCGGGAAATACTCAATCGGTTTCTGGAT
>CAZFPL010000174.1:0-2082 GCA_964521085.1 uncultured Anaerolineales bacterium
ATGGGGCCGCGGATCCTGACCGTGGCCGCGATCCAGACGATCTTCGTCACCACCGATAACTTCGCCTCGGGACTGGGCGTCGGAGCGATTACCGCGCTGGCTTATGGATGGTTGATCCTGCAGGTGCCGGAGACGGTCCTTGGATCCGCGCTCGGCACGGTCCTGCTGCCGACGCTTTCGGAGATGGCTGACCGCGGAAAAGGCGCGGAGTTTAAGAGGACGATCCAACGCGCGTTCGCGGCGACTCTGGGCATGACGCTTCCGATTCTTGCCCTCGGCATTCCGCTGATGGAGACGGCGGTCCGGCTGGTATTCGAAGGCCGTGCGTTTACGGCGGAAGCTTCGGCGATGGTGGCCGCCACCGCGCGGATCTTCCTGGTCGGATTGCCCGCCCACGCCCTGATCGAAACGGCTGTGCGCGCGTTTTACGCGCGCCAGGATGCGAAAACTCCCTTGGCGGCGGCGCTTGCCACCGCCGTGCTTTTCATCTTCCTCTGCTTTCTGCTGACGCCCGTTTACGGATACCTCGGTGTGGCGATAGCCAACACATCCGCCTATTCCTTCGAGGCAGTGCTGTTGCTGGTCCTTCTCAGACGGGGAAAGATGATCTGATGGAATTCCCGCAAAGCGTCTCGCTCACGATCACCAACCGGTGCAACCTGGCCTGCCAAATGTGCGGCCAATGGAGTGCGGAAGGCTACATGCGCCCCCGGCGGAGTCAGCTTCCGAAAGAGCTGAAGCTGGCGGATTGGAAACGGCTGATCGACGAATTGGCCGACCACCGCATAAAAAACGTGATGCTGCGTGGCGGAGAATTGTTTCTGTACCCTTCCATCCTGCCGCTGCTGGAATACATCCGCTCCAAAGATATCTTCGCATCGATCGACACGAACGGAACGCAACTCGAACGCTTTGCGGCGGATCTCGTCCGAATCGGGAACATGCACCTCACCGTTTCGGTGGACGGCCCGGAGGAGATCCATGATGCGGTGCGCGGGGTGAAGGGAACCTTCCGGAAAGTCCGCGAGGGGCTCGCCCGGCTTGCGGAGGCGGAACAGAAAAGCGGAAACCCGCTTTCCAAATCCATCACCTTCACCATCAGCCCGTTCTCCTACCGGGGATTGGGAGAAATGCCGGAAGTGGCGCGCAGCCTGGACATTTCCACAATTTGCATCGTTGCGTATTATTATTTTCCACGGGCGGTCGGAGAAAAATATGAAGAGGAGTTGCGGCGCCGGTTTGATTCCGAAGGGTATTCCTGGCGCGGATTCCATCACGAACAAAGCGGCGTGGATGTGGATGCGTTCCTGACCGAACTGCGGACCTATCGCGCCGCACTGGGCGGGATCACGGATTACCCGTATTTCCCCATGTCGGAGGAAGAGTACCGCACGTGGTTCACCGACGCGGTGACGCCGGTCGGATCCACGGCCTGCGCGAACGTGGAAAAACTGATCGACATCCAGCCCTCCGGCAACGCGAACTTCTGCGTGGATTTCCCGGATTATTCGATCGGGAATGTGCGCGAATCGACGATCGAAGAGATCTGGAACAGCCCGCGGGCCGATGCCTTCCGGAATTACCGGCGGAAGCAGCCGCTTGCGGTCTGTCACCGGTGCGGGGCGAAGTATATGGCGCAAATCCGGGGGTAGCTCGGGATTGGCGGTCTTTGGAAGATGTATTCCGATATGAAGTTGACGCATTTATTGCAGCCGATCGTACCGGGGAAACCGGGAGGGAAGAAATTGCAGTAAGGGCGGATTTTGGCCAGGGTGCTTTTCGAATCATTTACTGGCGGCGGGCGCAAACAATCACTAAAATCAATTGGGAACCAATCCGTAAGAAAAGCGTCATTAATTAATATGGTTGAACTGGCAGGAGGCATGCAGCCTGATATTCTCCATCCGACGAGTCCCAGGTTGTTGCCGCCGCCACGGTTGGCAGACACAGAAACACAAGGAGAATTATGAAATCCCAAACGATTTCCCTGGCAGCCTTGATGACCGTTATCTTGATTACGACAGCCTGCAATCCGGGCCTGCCGTCCGGCCACATTGCCTTTGTTTCCGAGCGCGACGGCAA
>CAZFPL010000175.1:0-2044 GCA_964521085.1 uncultured Anaerolineales bacterium
CCGATGCGCCAGCGGCGTGCCGTTCAAATCCCTTTCGACGATCAGAAGGTAGAGGTTGTTGAAAGTCCGCAGGACGCGCATGATATCCTCGAATTTATCGATCGGATATTCAACGACGGCGATGCCGTTTCCATCGACATATCCCCCGCCCATGTTTTGGGCGGTGTTATTAAAGGAAATAACCCCGACAAAATTGCCGTCCTTGTAACAATCGATGCTCGTCCCTCCTGCGCGCCACGGAGAGGAGAGGTTTCCCTGAAAATTATTGCTGTAGATCACTATGTATTTGTTGAACTCAATGGAATATTCACCGTTATGAGGGCTGGGCGGCAAGGGAGCGGGGACCCCTTTTAAATAATCCGATTTCTTTTTTTCCACGCCAGCGTACCATTTGACAACCTGTTTCCGCTTTTTTTCCATGATATGCCTCCCTTTCCAAGGTTGTGTACCCTCCGGAAGGGCGGGAGGGTGAGGATTCATCTTCGCCGTATCGTTGGGGCATGGCGGCGCCGTGCCCTTACCGGGCGATCCAACGGATCGCCCCTACGACTGCTCTTTTCTTCGTTTCTCTTCCCGCTCCTTTTCGAATTTCTCCAGCTCCTCCTGCCGCTGGAGGCGCAGCTTATCCTGCTCCTGCTCGAGCTTTTTCTGCCCGCCTTGGAGCTGTTCCTGTCTTCGGTGCTGTTCCCGTTGCTGCTCGAACTTCTGAAGTTCCTCCTGGCGTAGTTTGCGCTGCTCATCCTGTCCCTGTTCGAGCTTTTTCTGCCCGCCTTGCGTCAGTTTCAGCCTTCGCTCTTGTTCCTGCTTTTGCTCGAATTGACGCAGTTCCTCTTGCCGCACTTTGCGCTGCTTCTCCTGCTCCTGCTCGAGCTTCCGCTGTTCCTCCTGGCGCAGTTTGCGCTGCTTCTCCTGATCCGCTTCGAGTTTCGTGCGGTCCGGCCGCGGCCAGTCGGGGGAGGGTTCGGGTTTGGGTTTATCGTTTGGCTTCATATGTTCTTCTCCATGTTGGGGCGCACGGCCGTGCGCCCTTACGATTTATATCGCGAGTGCGGGCGACCCGTTGGGTCGCCCCTACGATCTATACGCGGCTCCTGATGCACCCCTACACACGACTGTCATTATTCCACAGAATCCGTTACGCCGCGCTTTCTCCCGGGAACGGGCTGGCCATAGCCCGTGAGTCGTGCCATAATCCTTGTACGGGCGACCCATCGGGTCGCCCTTCCCTCGCAGAATATGTGGAGACCGACATGACCAACGAACCCGAAAAACCCGCGGATGAACTTCCGCAAGCATCCATCACCGACCTGCCCGAAGGATTGCGCGCGGGCGCGGCGCGCGCCGGCTGGTCGGAACTGATGCCGGTGCAGGCCCGGGCGATGCCCTACCTTCTCGCCCGGCGCGATATGATGATCCAATCCCGGACCGGCAGCGGGAAAACCGGCGCCTACCTCCTCCCGATTCTCGCCAAGGTGGATCCGGCGCGGCCGCTCACCCAGGCGCTGGTGCTTGTCCCCACGCGCGAGCTGGCCCAGCAGGTGGCCGACGAGGCCGAGGCGCTCGGGCGGGATACCGGCGTGCGCACCGCCGCCGTCTACGGCGGGGTGGGGTACGGCCCGCAGCTGGCCGCGATGAAGGCCGGCGCGCACCTGGTGGTCGGCACACCGGGGCGCATCCTGGATCACCTCCTGCGGCGGTCTCTCCAACTGGAAGACCTGGACTATCTGATTTTCGACGAAGCCGACCGCATGCTCTCGATGGGCTTCTACCCGGATATGCGTCGGGTGCAATCCTACCTTCCCCCGGAACGCGTCAGCACCTTCATGTTCTCGGCCACCTTCCCGCCCCAGGTGATCCGCCTGGCGGATCAATTCCTCTATAAGCCGGGCTTCATGAACCTGAGCAGCGACCACATCCACGTGACCGAGGTCGAGCACGTCTATTATGTCGTGGATGGGATGGATAAGGACCGAAGCCTCGTTCGGATCATCGAGACCGAGAACCCGCCCTCGGCGCTGATCTTCTGCAACACCAAACAGCGCGT
>CAZFPL010000176.1:0-1994 GCA_964521085.1 uncultured Anaerolineales bacterium
CTGGGCGCGGTGAAGAACGTGGGCGAGGGCGCGGTGAACGAAATCCTCGTCCAGCGCGAGCGGGGCGGGATGTTCACCTCGATCGACGACCTGGCCGGCAGGGTGGACCTGCGCCGGGTGGGCAAGCGCGCGCTGGAGAGCCTGGTCAAGGTGGGAGCGCTGGACAGCCTGGGCGACCGGGTGGCGATTCTCGATACGCTCGACTGCATCCTTTCGGTATCGGCCGCCCACTCGCGGGCCAAGGAAGCCGGGCAGATCAGCCTGTTCTCGGCCTCCCCGGCCGGGCCGATGGAAACGATCAGCCTGGCCGCCCCCAAACCCGTCGCGCGGCGGACGATGCTGGCCTGGGAAAAAGAACTCCTCGGTTTGTACGTCAGCGACCATCCGCTTTCCGCGTACCGCGAGGACCTGGAGAAGGTCGTCTCCCACTGGAGCGCCGGACTGGCCGAGCTTCCCAACCAAACCAAGGTGCGGGTGGCCGGGATGGTCACCCACATCCGGCCGATGCAATCGCGGAACGGGAAAGCCATGGCCTTTGCGACGATCGAAGACCTGCAGGGATCGATCGAACTGATCCTGTTCCCCTCGGTTTGGAACAAAGCCAAGGGGATTGTCAAGGAAGAAGCGGTGCTGATCGTGGAGGGCAAAGCGGAGGGCGGCAGCGGGACCCCGCGCGTGCTGGCGGATTCGGTCACGGCGGACATCCAGAAAGCCGCCGCGGCGAAACCGATCCCGCCGCGCGTCCCGGCGGCGGATGTTCCCCCGCAGTCCGCGGAGGAAGATTGGTATCCTCCTCCGGAGGATCCGATGGAGGATATTTCCCTCATGGAGCCGCGATCGCCGGCCGCGGCTACAAATTCAGAACCGATCGCGGCTACAGATATAACGATCGGACCGCGATCAACGATCGCGGCTGCAAATACACCGATCGCGGCGGCGGAACAGGGGGAAACAACGATCCCGCCGGTGGGACCGCCTATGATTGGGGAAAAGGCATCGCCGGCATTAGAGCCGGGATCGGCGATCCCGACCGCATCCATTGTGACGGCCGCGATGCCGCCCATCGCACCGGTCGTGCCGGTGACGGTGCAGGCGGCCCCGGCCAAGATAGAAGGCCCGCGGCTGATCCTTCTCTACATCCGCGAGTCGGGGGACCGCGCCCGCGACACGCGCAGGCTGCGCATCCTGCACGGGCTGCTGACCTCCTACCCCGGGACCGATCATTTTGCGTTTCACATTTCCGAAGCCCAGCGGACCTACCGGCTGGAGTTCCCGACCAACACCACCTGCTGGACCGCGGAGCTCGAGCGGCAGATCCTGCACCTGGTCGGGGCCGGCTGCGTGGAAATCCAGCCACTGTGCGTGCAATAGAAAACTACCACTGCAGGAACAACGATTGCAAAGACTGACGTCATTCCCGCGTGGGTTAAGCGGGAATCCAGTCCATGCGATCCGGGAATCACTCAAACTGCTGCTGGATGCCCGCCACGAGCACCCTCGCTTCACAACCATCTCAGCTTCCGGAACGCATGGAAGCTGAGATGCTCCGCGAGGGCAGGCGCAGGGATGACGAACCTTAGTCTATCCAATCGAATCTTCAGGATGATCAGATCCGATATGAAACGCACAATTAAAGACTATCTTGTTCTTTTACCCTGGATCCTGGTTCTAGTCCTTGGCTTCGCGACCGGCTGCGCGATGGCCGGCCTGGGGCTGGCGGTGCGGCTGCAGAATGCGCTTCCGCCGGACGGGCCGGCGGCGTGGTTCGGTTTGAAGTTCTTCGAGGCGGCGGGAATAAGCGCCGGGCGGATCGGCTGGATGCTGGTGCTGGAAGGGACGTTCCTGATCGCGGCGCTGTGCGCGTTCGCGGTGCGCAACCACTGGGGCTGGTGGTCGACGGCGGCGGCCGGATTGATCGCGATGATCTTCTTCCCGGGCGGGACGCTGGCGGGGATCCTCGTACTGGCGGCGCTGGGGGTGCGGCTGATCAGCGA
>CAZFPL010000177.1:0-1957 GCA_964521085.1 uncultured Anaerolineales bacterium
GGGCGTCCTGTATCGTTTGCCCTGGATCCCCGCCACGAACACGCGGGGATGACAGACAACCTCGAACCGTCCGCCCGTTCTCTCCCGCCGCGCTATAATTAGAAATGCCCACCACCCCCCGAAAAATCGGATTCGACAACGAAAAATATCTGGCCGAGCAGACCACCGCGATCCTCGAGCGGGTGAAAGCCTCCGGCAACAAGCTCTACCTGGAATTCGGCGGCAAGCTGCTCTTCGACATGCACGCCTCGCGCGTCCTGCCCGGGTTCGATCCGTGCGTAAAGATGCGTCTGCTGCACAACCTGAAGGACAAGGCCGACATCATCCTGTGCATTTTCGCGGGCGACATCGAACGCAAGAAGGTGCGCGCGGATTTCGGGATTACCTACGATGCTGACGCAATCAAGCTGATCGACGACCTCAAGGATCGCGACGTCGCCGTCACGGCGGTGGTCATCACCCGCTTTGAGGACCAGCCCGCCGCAAGCATCTTCAAGAACAAGCTCGAGCGGCGCGGCATCCGCGTCTTCACCCACAAATTCATCCGCGGCTACCCCACCGACGTGGAGCACATCGTCAGCGACGAGGGGTATGGCCAAAACGCCTACATCGAATCCGCCAAACCGCTGGTGGTGGTGACCGGGCCGGGTCCCAACAGCGGCAAACTCTCCACCTGCCTTTCGCAGCTCTATCACGAATACCGCCGCGGGGTGAAAGCCGGCTACTCCAAGTTCGAGACCTTCCCGATCTGGAACCTGCCGCTCAAGCATCCGGTGAACGTCGCCTACGAGGCGGCCACCGCCGACATCCAGGATTTCAACCTGATCGATCCGCACCACCTCGAGGCGTACGGCAAGATCGCCGTCAACTACAACCGCGACGTGGAGCTGTTCCCGGTGGTCAAGCGGATTCTGGAGAAGATCACCGGCGCGAAGTCGGTCTACCAATCGCCGACCGACATGGGCGTGAACAAGGCCGGATTCGGGATCGTCGACGACGAGGTGGTTCAAGCGGCGGCGAAGCAGGAGGTCATCCGGCGCTACTTCCGCAGCGCCTGCGAGTACGCGATGGGGTTGGGTGACCAGAAAACAGTCCGGCGCGAGGAACTGCTGCTCGAGGAATTGGGGATCCATCTGGAGGACCGCACCACGGTCCTGCCGGCGCGTGCCGCGGCGCAGGAGGCGGTTAAGACGGGCAAGGGAAACGAGGGCATCTACGTCGGAGCGGCGCTCGAGCTCCCCGACGGGAGCATCGTCACAGGAAAGAATTCGGTCCTGATGCACGCCGCCTCCAGCACCGTGTTGAACGCCATTAAGGCGCTGGCGGGCATCCCGGATCGGATGCACCTTCTGGCGCCGAACGTGATCGATGCGGTGGGAACCTTCAAGAAGGAAACGTTCGCCGCCAAGAACATCAGCCTTTCGCTCGACGAGGCGCTTACGGCGCTGGCGATCAGTGCCACGACCAACCCGGTGGCGCAGGAGGCGGTGTCGATGTTGAAGGAGCTGCGCTGCTGCGAGATGCACCTGACTCATCTGCCGACTTCGGGCGACGAGGCCGGGCTGCGGCGGCTGGGGGTCAACCTGACGAGCGAACCGAATTTCGCGAGCAAGAATCTGTCGGAGTAAGCGCCGAATTTATCCGGATTACCGGTCATTTCGCACTTGTTCCATGCGCACATCAACCCTTTTTGCTTGACATTCCCTGTACCGGCAGGTAGAATTCTCCCGCTTTGGAGCTTGTTCAGCCTTCCATTTACATCCCGCCGAGATAGCTCAGTTGGTAGAGCACGCGACTGAAAATCGCGGTGTCCCCAGTTCGATCCTGGGTCTCGGCACCTCCGCGGAAGCGGACAATCGCGGGCGTGGTTCAGTGGTAGAACGTCTCCTTGCCAAGGAGAAGATCGGGGGTCCGAATCCCCTCGCCCGCTCTGAAAAACGCCCCGGAAACGGGGCGT
>CAZFPL010000178.1:0-1941 GCA_964521085.1 uncultured Anaerolineales bacterium
CGATCCCGATTTTAAAACAATCCATGGCTGCGACGGATCCGGTGGAAAAAGAGCGCTTATTCCGGAAATATCTCGAGGCCAATCCCGCCGCGCAGGGAAGCGTGAGGATCTGGACGGAGGATACGCGCTTTGTGATGAACGAGATCAAGTGGCTTAACAGCGGTGAGACCGGCAGTCCGCTGTCCGGGCATCTCGATCTCGGGCGAATCGGGCTCCTCGGGCATTCGATGGGCGGGGTCGTTGCCGGCGAAGTGTGCATGCTCGACCGGCGCTGCAAGGCGGGCGTCAACCTGGACGGTATCCAGTTGGGCAGCCTGATCGACGGTTCCCTCGAACAGCCCTTCATGATGATGTACAGCGCCATCAATGCGGGTCAGAACGATTTGGTCTTTGCCCGGAGTCATAATCTGCAATATCGGGTGGTCGTCAGAAACACCGTCCACACCGACTATTGCGATTTTCCGCTGATCTCACCGCTTTTCAAGTATGTTGGAGCCGCCGGCTCTCTGGACCCTTACCGCATGGAGGAAATCCTAAATAGGTATCTTTTGGCATTTTTCAACAAACATCTAATGGGCATCGATTCTCCCCTCTTAAATGGGCCGGAAACGGATTATCCGGAAGTGGACTTTCAGGTCCGGAATGCGTATTAATGAATAGGATTGTCGATCAAACATCGCAAACGGCGACCGGATGAGATGTCATCCGGTCCGCGCATACTTCAGGAGGAAAATCCTATGTTGGAATCCGCCATCCTGTTCACCGCTTCCGGGATCACCGCGCTTTGGGGAATTGCCCACTGGATGGCCACCCGCGGAGTGGTTCGCGGTTTCGGCGAAATCTCGCTCGACAACCAGCGCATCATCACGATGGAGTGGATCGTCGAGGGAGCGGCCCTCCTCGCGATCGCCGCATTCGTCGCGGCCGCGACCGCGATCGATCCCGCTTCCGCCGTGTCGGCGGGAGTTTATCTTGTCGCGATTGCGTCGCTTATCGTGCTTGCCGTCGTGTCGCTGTTCACCGGGTTTAGAATCGCCTTTCTTCCGTTTCGGCTGTGCCCGGTTATTTTCGGAGTGTCTGCGGCGTTGATCGTCATCGGAATGCTCCTTTCCACCTAATCGAGCACTCATTCCTATAATCGGCTTCCGCGGATCGCTGATACAATCGGCCGGAGGAAATTTTCCCTTGGCCGATTCGCTTCTCCACCGGGGAGGCGCGAGGCAGAAACACGCGATTCCATAGGAGATGCTCGATGCAGGATGAACTTCTAGATCATTTCGGATGGATTGCGGATGTTCTTGACCGACCCCTGCGGGAGTTCTTTCCGGAAGATACTGTGGAATACGCCATCCTCGCCGATTTAAAAACCGGCTGGGGAAAGCGCGACACCGCTGCGCTGCTGAAGGATCTCACGGCGAAACACGGAGACGCGGCGGGTGCAGCGGTGGAGAGGTTCCTGGAACTGACCATCACCCGGGATTGGAAGATCATCGGAGAAAAGGAATCGCACCCGGGGACGGAGATCGAGGATTTTATCCGCGTTCTTTGGCAGCCGCTCAAGGAGAGCGGCGAATTCGAATTCACAACGACCCGCAAAAACAACACCGTTGCGTTTTGCGTGACGAAATGCCCGATTTACGAACTCGCCAAGAAGACGGGACTCCGGCAATGGTTGTATCATCTGGCTTGTTCCACGGATTTTTACACCACGCCTGCATTTAATCCGAAAATCGGATTTTCCAGGACGAAAACACTCATCCTGGATAATGAGCCCTGCAATCATACGTATTTCAATGAACGACCGCGCGGCAAGTCGCGCGGTATCACAGAGCGCAACCCCCAAGAACTGCGCAGCAAGCTGCGGGGTATTCTAATCCCGCGAAAGCGGGATAAATAAAACTCCCTCCTGTCGGAGCATCCCCTGGTTCCCATCACCGGAAA
>CAZFPL010000179.1:0-1912 GCA_964521085.1 uncultured Anaerolineales bacterium
CAATTCGAAGTCCTCGATTCTCTGGCCAAACCAATCGCGAAAGGTCGCGTTCAGCATGTTCGCGGCGCGATCCGGGATTTCTGTTCCCAGTTCCCTCCGGGAACCCCCGTCGCCTTGGAAACCGTCGGTAACTGGTACTGGATCGCCGATGAAATAGAAGAGGCCGGTTGCCTACCCCGTCTGGCACACGCCGTCAAAGCCAAAGTCATGATGGGCAACGTCAACAAGACCGACAAGATCGACGCCCACGGATTGGCTATCCTGCAGCACAATGGCACCCTCCCCGCCGTATGGATCCCCCCGCACCAGGTCCGCGACGAACGCGAACTGCCACGCACTCGGATGGCTTTCGCCAAGCTCCGTACCGCCGTCAAAAACCGCATTCACGCCACTCTCGCCAAGTACGCGTTCTCCATCGAGGATGGCAAAGAACTTTTCTGCAAAGCCGGCCGTCGTTGGCTGGATCAAACGATCCTTCTGCTGCCCCCGGAGACCCAGCACTGTACCCAGCAGCAGCTCATCCTGCTCGATTTTATCCAAGGGGAAATCTCCTCCCTCGAGGACCGGATCCGCCAATCCATCAAAGTTACCCCCAGGATCCAACTGCTCAAGACCCTCCCGGGCATCGGGGACATCCTTTCGATCGTCATTGATCGCGAGGTGGGCGATATCTCCCGTTTCTCCCACTCCGATTCCTTCGCCGCCTATTGCGGCACCACCCCAAAGGTCTCCGGTTCTGGCGGGAAGATCCACTATGGACACCTTCCCAAAGAATCCAACCAATACCTGCAATTCGCATTCATCGCCTGTCCTGGCCGGACAGGCCAGGGAGGCCGCCAACGTCATCGTCGCTCACCAGCGTTCGAAAACCTGGCAAAATCGGCACGCCGTTCGTCTCTACAACCGCATTCGCGCCAGGCGCTGTTCCTCCGTCGCCGCCGGCGCCGTCGCACGTCATCTTTCCGAATCCGCCTTCTGGATCCTCAAGAAGATGGAGGCTTATCGGGAACCGTCTCCCATCCGAAGCGAGCGCGCGCCCAACAGGGTGCCTTCGAGCACCGTCGCGTGATTGCGACGCTTCGGGGAATTATCCTCTTGCCGCTTTGACGACGGATAGATGTATCCGGAGATAACGGTTCCCTAACCGATCTGTCCACTTCTCCATCTGGATTAACAACCGGTGGGCGGAGTGGACAACTCGCAAATCGAATTTGCCCACTCCGCCCACCGTTCTACTGCGGAGGTATGTTCTTGTTGCTATTTTCCGTTTTGAGTGAGGTCTATGTTTCTTTTTGCTCTTTTTTTTCCTATTGACAGGCAGCCCTTTCATAGATGTTGGGCAGATTATGAAAGCAGAAAATAAAAAGGAACTATCATGCACCAAGCCATTTTATTGCCGATTCTTCCTCAGTAAAAACCCTGAAGTTGAATCCGTGGCTTTGGGTGACGGGTTCAAGAAACCAACCTTGTCCCAGAGATTTCCGAATTTCAATAACGGCGACTTGATCGACTCCCTTACCGCGGAGGTCTTCTAATACTTGTGTCACAAGATAGTAGATATCCATAAACCCGAATATCCCATTCAAATCCCGTACATCGATAAGAACCTTCGACAAGTGTTTTTCGAGAGCGGCATTAAAGACCTTCATCGCTATTGTTTTTACGGTATCTCGTGAGCGTATGCCGCTTGTGTGTACGTGAAGGTAGTTCTCTCTTTCCTCCATTGTTATCATGAATTCTTGCTGATCCATCGGTTCCTCACCTCCATACAGCCGCGTATCTATAATTGCGTGCTGCGTATAAATTGCGTGGAAAACAATGCCGCACAGCGGCCGGAATATAGCGACTCGATGGAATCTGCCCAACGGCTGGCGGTTCATCCCGCCCCGGCTCCCCCCGCTTCCTCCGCTTC
>CAZFPL010000180.1:0-1850 GCA_964521085.1 uncultured Anaerolineales bacterium
TTTGCCATGATCCACCTCGCAGCGCCTGCAAGAATCTATGGACAGGATTTACGGGATTGTCCGGAGGGGTAACTCGCGGATCAGTTGGCGAACCGGATATTGAGAATGTCTCCGTCCTTGACCGGATACTCCTTGCCTTCCAGGCGGAGTTTGCCTTTGGTGCGCGCCTCGGCCAACCCGCCCAAAACGGTCAGGTCGTCGTAATGCACCACCTCGGCGCGGATGAATCCCTTCTGCATGTCGGTGTGGACGACGCCGGCGGCCTCGGGTGCCAGCGCGCCGCGCCGGACGGTCCAGGCGCGCACCTCATCCTCGCCGACCGTGAAGAAGGATTGCAGACCGAGCAGATCGTACGACAGGCGGATCACGCGGTTCAGGCCCGGCTCCTCGATCCCATATTCCTTGAGGAATGCGGCCATCTCCTCCGGGGCCATCTGTGCGATTTCCATCTCCAGCTTGCCCTGGATCCCGGCCAACCCGTAATGGCGGCGGGAAGCGGATGAGCCCGGTTCCTTTTGCCCTTCGCCGAGGTTCCACAGGATCAGCATCGGCTTCTGGGTGAGCAATCCCATCCCGGAAAGCGCGCGCTCTTCCTCCGGTGTCAGTTCCAGCTCGCGCAGCGCTTTGTCCTCCTGCAGATGGGCGTGTAATTTGCGGAAGAGCTCGGCTTCCTTCTGGGCCAGCGCCTTATCCTTCACACCGCCCTTGCGCAGTTCGTCCTCCAGCCGCTCGAGTTTGCGCTCGACGGTGATCAGGTCGTTGATCAGAAGTTCGGAATCCATCGCCGTGACGTCGCGGGCCGGGTCGACGCTGCCCATCGGGTGCGGCACCGCCGGATCCTCGAAAACGCGCACCACGTTGAGCAACCCGTCCATCTGGCGCAGCTCGGCCAGCAGCGGTCCTTTTAGTTCGCCGCGCGCGCTCGGGTTGCTTTCGATCCCGGCGACGTCGGCATACGTAACCTGGGCGTAGATCGTCTTGCGCGGGTGGAACATGGCCGAGAGGGCGTCGATCCGCGGATCCGGAACGGTCACCACCGCGGTGTGCACCTCGAACCGCCCGCCGCCGAGCATTGCCCCGGTGGGAGCGCGGCCGCGGGTGAGCGCGTTGAAGACCGTGGTTTTACCGGATTGGGGAAGGCCGATGATGCCTAGGCGCATGAGCTTTTCCTGTTTACAGAGGTTAAATGGGATTATAGCATGATGAGCAGGTGTTTGATCCTGCGACGGGAAAAAATCTCACCGCAAAGACGCAAAGGACGCTTAGAAATATTTAAAATAGTCTGTGCACTCCGGTTCTTATCTGTGCAATCCGTGGTAAAGATTTTATCCGGAGAGATATTTCTCCTCGCCGAAAATCCGCACCACCTGACCGAAATACACGCGGTGATAATCGCCGTCAGTGTAGTTGCCGTCGATGGCAGGATCCAGGAATCCGGCCGGATCGATGTTGGCGACGTAGATCTTCCTGCATTCCAGGACAAGCTCGGCTTCCGCATACGCGGGGGAAGAAACGAGCTGCGACGCCATCGGCGTCAGCCCGGATAGGGAGATTTTATCTCCGTCGCGGCCGGATTTGCTGCCCAGGATATTCAATGCCTGGCGGTTCTTCTCGGAGAACGCGCACAGGGTGAAGTTGTCGAACTCCTCGGTGAAGCGATGGGTGAACCGGGTCGGGCGGACGACGATCTGGGCGAACGGCCGGTTCCACATGATCCCCAGACTGCCCCAACTTACCGTCATCACATTGAACTTGCGCGCGGAAAAATCTCCCGCCGTCAGCGCGAACCATCCCTTATCCCATCGGCGGAAAGGATGCAAGACAAGGTCCATCGGATTGATTTCGATTTT
>CAZFPL010000181.1:0-1733 GCA_964521085.1 uncultured Anaerolineales bacterium
GCGTCTTTGCGACTCTGCGCCTTTGCGTTCATGCCCTTCCCCCCTTCTCGGTTTCCCCTCTCCATGATAGATTCCCCCAGCCAAACTACCACCTGGAGTTCATTCACCATGATCGGAACCATCGCGCGCCTGGACAAGGTGTCCCATTTCTACGGCGCGCAGAACATCGTCGACACCATCAGCTGGGAGGTTTATCACGACGCACGGATCGGCCTGATCGGCCCGAACGCCGCCGGGAAATCCACCCTGCTGCGCATGTTCGCCCGCGAGCTCGAACCCGACTCCGGCGCGGTCCATGTCGCACGCGGAATCCGTGTCGGATTCCTCCCCCAGGAAGTAACGTTCGACCTCGACCGGTCGGTCATCGAGGAGGCCCGTGATTCCTCTCCCACCCTGGCGGCTCTGGAACAGGAGATGGAACGCGTATCCAGCCAGATGGGCGATCCCGCTTACTACGGTGATCCGAAAAAGCTTGAGCGGCTGACCACGCGTCACGAAACGCTGCTGGACGAATTCGGGGAAAAAGGCGGTTTGAATTTTGAAAGCCGGGTCCGTTCCACGCTCCGCGGGTTGGGATTCCGAGAAGAGGATTTTCCACTCCCGCTTCGGGCGCTCTCCGGCGGCCAAAAGAAGCTTGTCGGTTTGGCCAAGCTGCTTCTGGAACAGCCGGACTTGCTGCTCCTGGACGAGCCGGATAACCACCTGGACTTGCAAGGCAAGCTGTTCCTGGAGAAGTTGATTTCGGATTATCCCGGCGCGGTCCTGATTGTTTCGCACGACCGCTACCTGCTCGATATCGTCGCCGAGGAGATTGTCGAACTCGCGGACGCCCGGTTGACCCACTACACTGGAAATTATTCCGAGTATGCTTTTGAAAAGCGCCGGAAATTCCTCGCGCAACAGCAGCAATACGGCCTTCAACAACGTGAAATCCGCCGGATGGAATTCGCGATCCGCCGTCTTCTGGGATGGGGCGCCGGTCAGAATGAAAAACTCGTCAAGCGCGGACGCTCGATGCAGAAACGCCTCGATAAAATCGAGCGAATCGAGAAACCCATCGGCGAACGGAAGGCCATCGGTTTACGTTTGGCGGCTTCCCGGCGCGGGTCCAACCGCACGCTGGAAATCCGCCGTGCGCAGAAATCTTTCGACGGAAATAAGGTCCTGCGCGGGATCGATTTTACGATTTGGAACGGCGAACGGGTCGGGATCATAGGCGCCAACGGTTCCGGGAAGACCGTATTGCTGCGCTGCATCCTGGGTGAAGAGAAATTAACGGAAGGGGAAATCGTGCTCGGGCCCTCGAACACGCTTGGCTATTACGACCAGGAACACCAAACCCTCGATCTCGAAAACACCCTGGCCGAAGAAGTCACCCGCCACGCGGCGCTTTCCAACCGCGAGCTCTTCGGGTTGCTGGGCCGCTTCCTCTTCACCTCGGACGACGCCGGGAAAAAGGTCCGCAGCCTTTCCGGCGGCGAAAAAGCGCGCGTCCAGATGGCCCGCCTGATGCTGCAGGGCGCCAATTTTCTCCTCCTCGACGAGCCCACCAATCACCTGGATATCCAATCCGCCGAACAGCTCGAGGAAGCGCTCGATGAGTTCGACGGCACCCTGCTGGTGGTCTCCCACGACCGCTACTTCATGGATAACGTCGTCAACCGGATCTTCGAGTTGGAAGACGGCCGGATCACGGAGTACGACGGTAATTACACCGATTTTCTCCGGGAAAA
>CAZFPL010000182.1:0-1675 GCA_964521085.1 uncultured Anaerolineales bacterium
GAAAGAGGCGCTAAATTGTTTAGTAAATGCATTGGTTGCGGTAATCCGGGGGAAATATTGCTCGATCATGGTGGAACGTACACAATTACCGTCGGCAGCGATGATCATGTGGAATTGGGTACATATATATTTAAATTATGGAGTGTCTCTTCCAACACATTATTTCGGCCAAAATTGACGTATCATGAAACCGAGCTCCTCATTAATGGAATCCGGTCACAGGCGAACCATGGTATTTGTTTTCCTCGGATAACCTTGGATTGGAATTAATGATAAACATTCGTTCGCTGGCATGGTCGCCGGATGGACAAATACTCGCCATCGCCTACCAGAAAGGAATGGTTTTATTCTGGATTGTTCCTCCCATTCCGACGTAGAAATCCCTCTCGAATCTTTCCTGCCGCGACTTGATCTCTACCTTCCTATCGTCATCCCAAAGGGCTTCACCTAACGGGATGACTTTTTATATGTATAAGACCCTCCTGCGTTTTTCCCCGCCCGATGTTATTATTCCCGCACCCATGTCCGCATCCCCCGCTCCCGCCGCCCGAAAATCCCCCGATTTCCGCGCCGGATTCGCGCGCCTGCTGCACCGCCGCTCGTTCCAGGCGGCCCTCCTTTGCCTGGCCGTCTTCGGCATGGCCGCCGCCGTGGCGATCAACGTTTTCGAAGGGATGCCCCACCTGGAAGATGAGCAGGCCAATTTCTTCCAGGCGCAGATCTTCGCCGGCGGGGAAATCGCCGTCCCGGCTCCCCCTTCCAAGGATGGTTTCTTCATCCCCTTCACGGTCGTTCGGAATGGGATCTGGTTCGGCAAATACACGCCCGGCTACCCGCTCGTCCTCGCCCTCGGTGTTCTACTCGGCGCGCCGTGGATCGTGGGCGCGCTTGCTTCCGCGCTGGCCCTGGCCGGGGTATTCCTCCTCGGCCGGGATCTCTTCGATGCAAATGCCGGCCTGCTCGCCGCCGCGCTCGGCGCGGTCTCGCCGGCGTTTGTCATCCTTTCCGGGAGTCTGCTTCCCCATCCGGTCACGATGGCGGCGCTTGTTTTCTTCGCCTGGGCGTTCGTGCGCGCCCGGCGTCCCGGAGAAGCCCGCACCGGTTGGTTCTCCCTGCTGGCGGGCGCCGCGCTCGGCCTGGCCGTCCTCTCCCGGCCGTGGACCGCGTTCGCAGTCGCACTCCCCTTTATGTGGATTGCACTCGCCGATCTCGTTCGTAATTTCCGGCGCACCATCCGGATCCACCTCCTCATAGGAATCGTCTGCATTGCGGTCAGCGCGCTGCTTCCGCTCTACAACTACGCCGTCACCGGATCCCCCTTCATCAACACCTACACCCTCTGGTGGCCGTACGACACGATCGGTTTCGGATCCGGCGTGGGGCGCTTGGGAGGCCACACGCTTAAATTGGGCCTTCTCAACGCCTGGCTGGATCTATCGGCATTTCAAACCGCGGTTACCGGCTGGCCGGCGCCGCTTGGATTCCCGCTGGTGGTTTTGCCGCTGAGCTTCGGATTGCTGCTGGTCCCCCGCAATCGGCAAGACGGTTTCCTGCTGCTCCCGCCCCTTCTGTTGATCATTGCCCACCTCGCCTATTGGGCGCGCGCCGGGGAGTATTACGGGGGAAGGTATTATTCGGAAGGGATGCCGTTCGTGTGGCTGCTGGCGGCGCGCGG
>CAZFPL010000183.1:0-1592 GCA_964521085.1 uncultured Anaerolineales bacterium
AGGCGGCGTAAAATGCCGCGAGCACGCCCGGCGGGATCGCGAACAGGCTGGCGAGTGCGACCAACAGGAGCGTGCCTTCGATGGCGTTCAAAACTCCTCCGCCGGCCATACCCGGAGGACGCGGGAGCTGGGTGAAAAACGACCAATTGATGTATTTCCCGCCCTGCAGGACGACGTAGCCGATAATCCAGAACAGGGGGACGAGCGCAAGCGCGGTCGTCAAACCGGTCAGGACCAGCATCACCCGGCTGAAGATTTTCCGGCGGGAGTATCCGCGGCGGGCCTGGATGTGACCGTGCGTCGATTCGAGGTTCATCAGCGCACCTCCTGCTGAGGCGAGCGGCGAGCCACGCGCCAGACGAGGAATCGGGCCAACAGATTAAGCAGCAACGTAATGACGAAGAGCAAAAAACCGATCTCGATCAATGCCTGGCTGTGCAGTTTGCTGACGGCTTCGGCGAATTCGTTGGCGATGATGCTCGACATGGTATAGCCGGGCCGGAGCAGCGAAAGCGTTCCTTCGATGCTGTTGCCGATCACCATCGTCACCGCCATCGTCTCGCCGAGCGCCCGCCCCAACCCGAGGATCACCGCGCCGAGGATCCCGGAAAGGCCGTAGGGGACGAGGACCTGCGAAATCGTTTCCCATTCGGTGGCTCCGAGCGCGAAGGCGGCTTCGCGCTGGGAGCGCGGGATGGCGAGGAATACGTCGCGGGTGACCGCCGAAATGGTCGGGACGATCATGATCGTCAGGATCAGCGCCGCGGCCAGGCGGCTGGCGCCGCTTACCGGGATCGGGCCGGTGAAGAACGCGCCGAGAAACGGGACCGAGCCCAACGTGCTCCCCAGCGCCGAACCGATCGGTTCCACGACTTTGGGCAGGAAAACGAATATGCCCCACAGGCCGAACACCACGCTGGGAATGGCGGCCAGGAGTTCCAGCATCCAACCCAGCGGCAGCCGCAGCCAGGCGGGGCAAAGTTCGGCAAGAAAAATGCCGATCCCCAGGCTGATCGGAAGCGCCAGAAGGATGGCCGCCGCGGAAGTAATCAGGGTTCCATAGATGAAGGGCCATGCCTGGAATTTATCCAGCACGGGGTTCCAGGAAGCGTCGGATGTGGGAAGCAGAAAGGAGAGACCGTATGTCGAACGGGCTTCCGCCGAATCCTGCCAGAGGATCCATCCGATGCTTAGGATCAACAGCAAAACGCCGATCCCCATGCCGACCGTCAGCATTTGCCAAATCCGGTCGCCGTGGTGGAGGGCTTTTCCTGCCCGCATGCGGAATTTACCGATATTCGATAAAACCGCCCGCGATTTATTGATCATCATTTCCTCGATAAGACTCTGGAGAGCCCCGGTTTGCGAGGCTCTTCAGTGTCTATTTTATTCACTTTGCGCCAAGGATCAGTGCAGGACCACGTTTCCCTTGCAGGTGACCGCACCAAGCTTGGCCAGAACGGTATCCCGGACGGCCGTCGGCAGGACGGAGTAGCCCAGGTTCGATGCCTGCGTGCCCGCGGACGGATCGGTCAGCGCCCAGCGGATGAACTCGAGCAGTTTCTGAGCCTTGACGCAGTCGGGCATATTCT
>CAZFPL010000184.1:0-1581 GCA_964521085.1 uncultured Anaerolineales bacterium
CTCGCCAGCCTGTTCGCGATCCCGCCGGGCGTGCTCGCGGCATTTTACGCCGCCTATTTCCCGAATACACCGCTCGGGATCGCCGTCCGGTTCAGCACCGACGTGTTATCCGGAGTGCCCTCCATCATCATCGGCCTCTTCCTTTATGCGGTCGTCGTCAAGGTGCAGGGGCATTTCTCAGGGCTGGCGGGAGGGATCGCGCTGGCAATTCTGATGCTGCCCACGATCATCCGCACCACCGAGGAGATGCTCAAGCTTGTTCCGCCCGCCCTGCGGGAAGCTTCGCTCGCGCTCGGGGCGCCGGAGTGGAAGACTTCATTGAACGTGGTGCTTCCCGCCGCCGCCAACGGTCTGATCACCGGCTTCCTGCTCGGGTTGGCCCGCGCCTCCGGCGAAACGGCCCCGCTCCTGTTCACCGCCCTCGGCAACGAGTATTTCGACATCGCCGCCCAGGTCCGCTCCGGCTTGGCATCGGGCCGGAATCCGTTCACCATCCTGGCGAATATTCTCGAACAACCGGTGGATTCACTTCCGCTCACCCTGTGGAAGTATGCGCAACAGCCGTATCCGGAACGGATCCAGCAAGCCTGGGCCGCGGCCCTGGTGTTGATGGGACTCGTACTCACGACCAACATCGTGGCCAGGTTATGGATCGTCATCCGCTCACGACGGATGCAAGGATGAATACCATGGAGACTCTCCGCACCCTTTCCCAACCCTTCGCCCTTCCGCGGGCATCACCCCAATCGGCGGACGCCGCGATGGAGACCGAAGCAAAAGGCGAAGCCCGGCCGGTTAAGCTGACCATCCGGGACCTTTCCGTTTTCTATGGAAAATTCCGCGCCATTAACGGGATTACCCTGGCCATTCCCGCCCATCAGGTGACAGCCATCATCGGCCCGTCCGGCTGCGGCAAATCCACCCTGTTGCGGGCGATCAACCGCATGACCGACCTCACGCCCGGATCGCACGCCGAAGGGGAGATCCTGCTCGACGGCGAGAATATCCTCGCACCCGGTATCGACGTGGTGCAGATCCGCCAACGGGTCGGGATGGTGTTCCAGCGGCCCAATCCGTTCCCCAAGAGCATATACGACAACGTCGCCTACGGACCGAGGTTGTACGGCATCCGGGGCCGGGCTGAATTGGACGGGATCGTCGAGCGCAGCCTGCAGCGCTCGGCGTTGTGGGATGAAGTAAAGGACAAACTCCACCAGTCGGGGATGGCGCTCTCCGGCGGCCAGCAGCAGCGGCTGTGCATCGCCCGCGCGCTGGCCGTGGAGCCTTCGGTGATTCTGATGGATGAACCCGCCTCTGCGCTGGATCCGATCGCCACCCTTAAAATCGAAGACCTCATGGGGCAATTAAAAGCCGAATACACGATTGTGATCGTAACCCACAATATGCAGCAGGCGGCGCGGGTTTCGGATTTCACCGCCTTCCTGATGATCGACGATAAAAGGGCCGGCTGCCTGATCGAATTCGGCCCGACCAACCGGATCTTCACCCGTCCGGAGAATAAACAAACCGAGGATTACGTCACCGGCCGGTTCGGTTAATCCGGCGGTCAAATAAGGAATC
>CAZFPL010000185.1:0-1529 GCA_964521085.1 uncultured Anaerolineales bacterium
GACCATTTCGACTTGCTGGCTCCGCTTTATGAAACGATCATCCGCCCCGGAGATCCGCAGGAGATATGCGATCGCATCGGTTTGCCCGTCTCCGGCGCGCTGCTGGATGCCGGCGGCGGGACGGGCCGCGTGGCGCAATTTCTCCGCGGAATGGCCGCGCCGATCGTGGTCGCCGATCTCTCTTATAAAATGCTCGTCGAAGCGCGCAGGAAAGCCGGCTTGAACCCGGTGTGTTCCCACACGGAACGGCTGCCCTTCCCCGACGGTTTCTTCGCGCGGGTCATCATGGTGGATGCCTTCCATCACGTCTGCGACCAGCGTCGGACCGCTGCGGAACTCTGGCGGGTGCTTCAACCGGGCGGCCGTCTGGTGATCGAGGAGCCCGATGTGCGGATCTTCGCGGTAAAGTTGATCGCCGCCGGTGAAAAAATGGCCTTGATGCGAAGCCATTTTCTGTCTCCGCTGCTCATCGCGGATTTGTTCCGGCATCCCGATGCCCGAGTCCAGGTGTCAGCAGAAAAAAACATCGCCTGGATTGTCGCGGAAAAAGGATAAGCCCCGAAACCCTCCCGGCGCCTGTCGCGTTCCTCCTGTGACCCGCGTTCTTTATTCATCGAAGCAATCACCCGCAGCTTTCAACGGGGTCCGTTGACATGTGTCGCCGCATATTCCTCCCCGGACAAAGAACCTGCGATTGAAAAAACCGACTTCGAAAATCATGGGTATGGGGATCTTGGCGTATACTTGACAATCGAACAGCGTATCTGCGATTTGGTCTTCCCGCCCGGCGTATCCATATTGGACAAGGAGGACTATATGAAGGCGACCGGCATTTTAACCAAAGAGCACCGTGCCATCGAGTATCTGCTGGCCGCGATGGAAATTCAGGCGGCGCGGCTCCAATCCGGTTCGGCCGTCCGGGTGGAATTCTTCCTTGATGCGGTTGTGTTCCTCCGCCAGTTTGTCGACGAATGCCACCAACGGAAAGAGGAGGATACCCTCCTGGTGGCGCTGATCGACGCTGGATTGGCCAAAGACAGCGGACCGGTCACCAATCTGCTGGCGGATCATGCGCAGGCGCAGGAATTCACGCGCGAGATCGAGAAGAACGCCCGCATTGTGATCGGCGGTGGAACCAACTCCCGGGAGGACCTTGCCCGCTGCGCGCAGGGATACGTTTCGCTTCTCACGCACCACTTTCGGAAGGAAGAAGACGAGCTGTTCCCATCGGCCGAACGGCTGATCCCGGCCGGGGACCAGGCCGAGCTCGACGCCGAATTCGAACGGATAGAAAGCGGATACCTCGAGACTGGTCTGCATGATAAGTATTACGGGCTGGCGGAAAAGCTGGCCAACGAAGTCACCGGATAGCGCGGAACTGCTTCCCTCCCCTTTCCCCGTCCGTACCCCTTTTCCCCGGCACCTCTTGAGGTCCGATATTAAAAAAATTGGTGCATCGCCAATTATTTTCCATCAATGAACGACCGCGCGGCAAGCCGCGCGGTATCACAGAGCGCAACCCCCAAGAA
>CAZFPL010000186.1:0-1509 GCA_964521085.1 uncultured Anaerolineales bacterium
GCCCAGCGGATGAACTCGAGCAGTTTCTGAGCCTTGACGCAGTCGGGCATATTCTGCGTGTGCAGGATCAGGTAGGTGTAACCGGCGATCGGCCAGGAGCCCGCTCCCGGAGCATCCACGATCGTGGCGGTCAGCTTGTCGGAAAACGCATTGGCGAAATCGCTCATCGCGGATTCCAAGCTGACTGCATTTGCGACCACGGTTTTCCCCGCCTTGTTGATCATCGAGGCGAAGGCCATGTTGTTGGAGATGGCGTAGGAGAGCTCCACGTAGCCGATCGAGTTCGGAGTGTTGATAACCGCGGCGGCCACGCCCTGGTTGCCCTTGCCGCCGATGCCGTTGCCGGCTTTATCCACCGGCCATTCCACGGAGCTCGCGCCCCCGGCCGTCCAATCGGCACTGAAGGAAGCCAGCGACTTGGTGAAGATTTCCGTGGTTCCGGAGCCGTCGGAGCGATGCACGGCGGTGATGGCCGAGTCCGGAAGGTAATCCTTCAAGTCTGGATTGGTGGCGAGGATCTTCGGGTCGTTCCACTTGGTCACTTTGGCGTTGTAGATGTCGACCAGGGTTTGGCGGTCAAGGACCACGGCGGGAACTTTGGCGCCGGACGGAAAATCCTTCGCCCATTTGATGTTGTAGATCGGCACCACCGCGCCGGCCAGCATCGGGTACATCTGCAGGTCTTTGCCGGCGGTGTATTCCTCGTCCTTGAGAAGCGAGTCGGATCCCGCAAAGTCGACCGTCCCGTCGACGATGGCCTTCTTACCGCCGCCGGAGCCGATGCCCTGGTAGTTGATCACGACCGACGGATCGACGTACTTGTAGGCGTACGTCCAGGCGGAATAAACCGGGAGCGGGAAGGTGGCGCCGGCGCCGTTGATCTGGACCGAGCCGGGAGCCAGCGGAGTTTCGGTCGCCGGTCCGGACGTGGGAGCCACGATCACGGTCTGGTTCACTTCACGGGTCACTTCCACCGTGGCCGGGGCGGCGCTGCCGCAGGCCGTGAGAAGCAGACCGGCGGCCGATAAAAACGCAATAGCGAAAATCATTTTCTTGCTCATTCTATTCCTCCTTGAAATCCTTCTTGATTTTTCTTTAATCCTAAAGGAGGGAGGTTAACGGCTCGACATGGCATTGTTAACAGCTTGTTAAGGTTCTAATATGGTTTTTTCGAGATAAAAACCATTAACGCGAAGGCGCCAAGGCGCAAAGAAATCCCCACCCTTGTTCTTGTTTACGCCTCTGCGCCGTTGCGGTAAAGTTATGAGACTTCATAGTTGCGGCAACATATTCGTGGGGGAAAACGAAACGCAAAGCCCGCCCCGGTGGTCGGGCCGGGGGACACTAAAACGCGAAGACGCAAGGGGAAGATGGAGAATATTTTGTCAGGAGGATTTAGCAACCGGGAGCGTGAAGAAAAACGTGCTCCCCTTGCCCTCGGTGCTTTCCGCCCAGATCCGGCCGCCGTGCCCTTCGATGATGTGGCGGGCGATGGATAATCCCAGGCCG
>CAZFPL010000187.1:0-1501 GCA_964521085.1 uncultured Anaerolineales bacterium
TATCCTGGCGCTGATGCTGACCCTGTTCAGCCTTTCGCTGTATTCCATCCAGAGTCAAACGACGATGGAGACGCTCAAGCGCGATCTGGTCATCACCGGCAAAGGCCTGGAGGCGTTCGTCTTGGTCGTCGTCTTCCAGCAGGATCCGTTCATGAAGGTCACCACCGCCCCCCAGCAGCCGAAGTCCTTCGTCATCTTTTCCAAGGAAATGTTTTTCAACGAGCTCCCGGAATTCGAAATCATCCGGGTTCTGGATCCGGGCGGCCGTCTGCTGGCCAGTCCCTACGGCCGTCTCGAAGACGCCCTGCCGCTCAGCTCGGAGGGATTTCACGCGGTGCAGAATCAAAGCGAGTGGTTCGAGATCGTCACCGTCGACGAAAAAAAATTGCTGATTTACTCGCGCCCGGTCGTCTCGGGCGGAGAGGTGGTATCCATCCTGCAGATCGCCCGCCCGCTGGCCGAACGCGAACGCTCGCTAAGCAATCTCGCCGTCACCCTGCTGGCGGCCAGCCTGGCCACGCTCGTCACCGCCTTCGGCATCGGCTGGCTGTTTTCCGGATTTGCTTTCCGCCCCATCCGCCGCATGACGCGAACCGCGGAAACCATCGGCCGGGAGCGCGATTTCACCCGGCGGGTGGAGTATGCCGGCCCGCAGGACGAGGTCGGGCGGCTGGCGACCACCTTTAACGCGATGCTGGCGCGGCTGCAGGACGCCTACCAGCGGGTGGCCGGTTCACTGGAAATGCAGCGCCGGTTTGTGGTCGACGTGTCCCACGAATTGCGCACTCCCCTGACGACGCTGCGCGGTAATCTCGATCTCCTGCGTCTGGATCCGCCCATCCCCGACGCCGAAAGAGCCGATGTTCTTACCGATATGGTCGATGAAAGCGACCGTTTGATCCGGCTTGTCAACGAGCTGCTGCTTCTGGCCCGCGCCGACGTCCGCCGGAACCTGAAGCAGGAATCCATCGACCTTCGACCGCTGCTTGAGGAAACCTGCCGCCAGGCGCGTTTCCTCGATAAGTCCCGCAAAATAGCATTGAAGGCGGAGGACACGACCGTCGTGGCCGACCGCGATGCTTTGAAACAGATCCTCTTGATTGTCCTGGATAACGCATTCAAGCATTGTGCGGGCGATGTGTCTGTGGAAGGCCGGAAGGCCGGGAGCGAAGCGGAGATCCGCGTGCAGGATTGCGGCGAGGGTATGCCTCCCGAACAAGTGGAGCATGTTTTCGACCGGTTCTACCGCGGAGGAGGCGCCTCGAGCGGCCCCGGCGTCGGGCTCGGGCTTTCGATTGCAAAATCCCTGGTCGAAGGACAGGGCGGAAAAATTAGATTGGAAAGTGAATTGGGGAAGGGGAGTGTGGTGATTTTGTCGTTTCCCGTTGCAGACCGATCCGAGTAAACCGGACGGATATTGATCCGGACCTCCGCTGTTTTTTCTCCGTATGAATCCCGGGATGCGAAATGAACGACCGCGCGGCAAGCCGCGCGGTATCAC